>JAZSHL010000081.1:0-65988 GCA_045533205.1 Acutalibacteraceae bacterium
CAAAGCTTCGTTTTGCTACCACACAAACTTTCGGACAAATCTCACAGAGAACGCCAAAATAGAAGCCTGCATTTTTACCGAAATAAAAACACGACTCCGCAAAATCTGTCCATATTAAGTTTGTGTGGTGGATTTATTATATCAAATCACACTTGAGAGTGCAAGTGGATTGCTGAAATATCTTTTGGAACACAATTTTCAAATTGTCTAAATGCAATACTAATCCTTACTCATCAAACAATCCGTTATCTGTATCTCTTTCTCTGCAAGGGATGTAAACCCATTTGCCTGTTTCTTTTATTGTTATGGAATTTACATTACCAAGATGAAACGCAACATGCGGAAACTGTCCGAGCATACAAGCAAATCTTGTTTTATCCTCACACCCGTCACAGATTTCTTCAAACATTGTTTCATCAAAATTATCTAAATACACTATTGTTTTATTTTTGACTTTATCAAGATAAGAAAACATCTCTTCTTTTGAAATCTGAACATCACTGTCAATATCTAAAGAGTGTAAATTTTCTGCGTGAAAATCTGCTTCGATAAAATTTTCAGGTGTGCAATACCAATAATCAAACCAATAAAGAGCGTGATATATGTGCTTCCATAAAGGTTGATTATATAATTTGTAATCCCAAGTTGAAGTTAATATCGTTCTTCTGAAATCATCAATTAACGCTATTGTTCTGTCTCTCATTACTTCAATCATAATCTCATCTCCAAGTAGAATAAAAAGCACCTCCGAGAATACGGAGATGCCTATAAGTTTAGAAAGATATTTTACATCAATCGCAAACGGACAAAACGGCTCTCCAAGTCATAAGATTAAGATTCATTGTCATTTTGTCCACCTGCCTTTCAAATGTTTTTATCAGTATAGCACTGACAATATTAAAAGTCAATATTTTACAGTGTTGTTAGGTGTAAATAATAGAGTCAAAAACAACTTCTTCAGCACAGTGGCGGTAGTTGTTCATAAGGCCTACCCATTTCATTTGGTTGATAGCTTTCAAATTCTCGTCGATACCGTCTGTCTCTGCCATATGTGACACTATGCGATTGAACATCTCTTCTGCTTGGTCATTGATACTGCAAAGGTAATCGTGAAGCGTGCCGTTCATAAGATAGGTGTAATATGTTGATTTGCAGTGCTTTTTAAGGTGGTTGAGATGAAGCTGATCCCATTTGCCGAGGGGGCGGTTGTCTTTGATTTCAGGCAGTTTTAGGTCGGGTAAGTAGTAGTCGCCGTGAAGGGTGTAATGGATGCCTGTTTGTTCGTTTGTTATGTGTTTGGGTAAATTCATAGAAAAATCCTCCTTGTATTTTGGTAAGACCATTGTACAAGGAGGATCCGTAGTTTGGTGAATGTGTAGGATATAAAACTTATAAATGTTATCTAATTATCTAATATTAAATTTTATGAAAGGACTTTAGACTGTTTTCTTAGTTTTTTGTTTATGTTTCCTTACAATTAAAATGGTACATATGGTTGATGCAACTAAAGTAATAGCAATAACTGAAGCTAAAATCCAATTTGATATTAGCCATTTGATGGTAACAATCGTACCTCTCGCAATTGCCCATAAAACAACAAAAGCAACAATACGAACAGCCCAATGAATCTCGGAACCAAATCTTCCACCTGGTGAGATTTCCCAAGCGATCTTAAAAGCGATAGTACCAATAATTGCAAGAATTATGTATTCCCAATACCACTGAACAGGTAACCCCAAAGGCTCTGTTAGGAATTCAAATATTAATTTATACAATGACTTTCCTCCTTGATACTATTTATAATCAAATGTAATTCAATATCAATTTGATACAATATATCATTTCTATTTTAATATATCCTTAAAACTTTTACAAATTTGATAAATCTTGCAATTTGTTATGCAAAAGTTAAAGAGAAAATATATCCATGATATCATATTGCCTAAATGTGACAACATTAATTTGTAGTTTTCGACAAATTTAGATGTTTTTATTAAAAATAGTGTTACTTTTTATATGTTAAGTAACTATATAAATAAGAAGCATTAAAGCATTATTCAAGAAAGGTGTATACATTATGAAAAAAGAAAAAATATTTGTCTCTTTTGATTTCGAGAATGACAGGCATTATAAGTACTTATTAAATTCTTGGAGTAGTAATTCAAGTTTTGAATTCACTTTCGATGATCGATCTGCAAGTGAAATTCAAAGTGATTCTGTAAGTGTTGTAAAAAATGTTCTTTCCCGAAAAATAAACGAAGCATCAACCGTTATAGTAATCATTGGAAAAGAAGCTAATAAACTACATCGTCATTACAAAGAAATAGGATACAGAAATTGGCAAAACTACGAGGTAGCTAAAGCTAAACAGTTAGGAAAAACATTAATTGCAGTACAGATAAACTCTCAATATACATATCCGGAAGAATTAACATATTCTAATGCAAAACGTGTATACAGTTTTACTCAAGATGCAATTATTAAAGCAATAAGGGGTTATTAAATGGAACCATTAGAATTGTTATATGATCATTATAAAGATTCATACGAACGCAGTATGAAAGAACAAGAAAAAAGAAATAAGAACTTCGTTATTCTTTGTGTTTTAGAAGCTTTATCCTTTTTCATTCTTTTCAATTCCAGCAAGGCATACGAAATATTAGAGTCTTTTATTAACATGAACAATGCAAATCCAGTTGAATTGAGTGACTCTATACTTCGACCTTTGCTTTGGATATTCATATTGTATGTTTCCATCAGATATTGTCAAAATACTATTTACGTTGAACGACAATACAAATATATACATAAACTTGAAAAAAGAATTTCTAAAGAAACGACGGAATTTGACTTTAACAGAGAAAGTTTTAATTATCTGTCTAACAGACCTCTTGTTCTTAAATTTATAAGTTTTTTCTATAAATGGTTTTCTCCGGGACTGTTTTTTATAATAAATTCTGTGAGAATTATAATTGAAATTTTTTCTTTAAACTTTGATCTTTATCTTATATTTGATATTGCTATATATTTGATAATTTCATTTTTATGCATATCTTATATTAGTTTCATTAACATCAAAGAAGAAAAACGAAAAGAAATATGTCAAAAATTCAAAAAAGTATTAAAAAGAAAATAACGTAAAAATACGCTCCAAAAAAGAATAATATATTATATTATCTATAAAATATACTGATATATTATTTTTTTGGGGTGAAGAAAATGAAAGTAGGTTTTAACAAAATGAAAGTTTTTATAAGCTGGTCAGGAGAGACAAGTTCAAAAGTTGCATTAATTCTAAGAGAATGGTTGCCGTCTGTTATACAAACAATTACTCCATATGTATCTTCGGAAGATATAGATAAAGGCGCTAGATGGAGTTCTGATATTGCCAAGGAATTGGAAGATTCAACCTTTGGGATACTTTGCGTTACAAAAGAAAACTTAGAGGCTCCTTGGCTATCCTTTGAAGCAGGTGCACTTTCTCGTACAATAGACAAATCTTATGTTACTCCTTTTTTGTTTGACATAAAACGTTCTGAAGTTAAAGGGCCTATACTGCAATTTCAATCTACTATTTTTCAAAAAGATGATATAAAGAAGCTTGTTAAGACACTAAACAAAGCTTGCGGAGATGACGGAATGACGGATGCTCGTCTTGAAAAGTCTTTTGAAGTTTGGTATCCGTCATTAGAAAATGATTTAAATCAACTAAAAGCAACCAATACCGAAGAAATCGTTGATAATAAAGCTGAAGAAAACAACCACTCTTCTGAAATATTAGAGGAAATTTTAGAATTATCTAGAGATAATCAAAAGTTATTAAGAACACCCGATACTCAGCTTTATGATAGCATCAAATCACTGAAAAATACTATAGAAGAAGTTTCTATGCAAAACAATATAGCTTACGAAGAAAAGAGGAGAAGTAGCAAATACAGTTCAATGATCTTAGAAGAAATTATGCATATGAATTATGGAAGGAGTTCTTATGGTTTTTTAATGACATTAAGTTTGACCAAAGATGATTTTCCTTGGATTTATGATATGGGAAAAGAATTACTAGATATTATAAAATCAAATGCAAAATCTTCGGAAAAGGAAAAAGCTTTTCGGGACTTTAGAGAAATGATGGATTTTTCTTATAGTCATCCGATTATGCGCGACGGATTTATGAAAAGCAAAAAATCTATGATGATAATCAAAGAATTACCTTTTGTTTTGTCAAGATATTTAGATGAATTATACGAACAATATATAAAGTAATTATATAATTAAAGAACCAAGGCTATTTCTAACCTTGGTTCTTGTCTTTTTGTCAGATGTCCACTCTCACGGCGAAGCCGCCTGTGAAGAAGTAGTAGGTGTTCGTCTGACTTTCGTTTGGTGGAGATGGCGGTAATCGAAACCGCGTCCGAAAATCTATCCCCATAACTTTCTCCGGGTGCAGTCAGTCTTTTAACATTCCCTCATCTGCACGCCGATTGACAGGCTTACAGATTCAGTAGGCTCTGGTGCGTGACATCATACGAGTCTGCTCTGATGTTCACGTTCACTGCTAAGTCGACGCCTTTGGCTGAGTCGCAGTACTCTCAGCTTAGACGGGCCGCATTAAGCAGCCTTTAAAACTGTATTATTGTCAGTTATTTTTAAGTTTGTGACTTTTAAAGTGGTGCCACTCCACTACCCGCTTATCATGCTTCAAAATCCCCGTCGAAATCCTTTCATCCCCATATAGGCAATACCTTCGGTGTTGCAGTGATATATCTGACTTCGGCAAATGCCGTGGGTCACTTCGTGACGGATTTTATTCCACATTTTTTATTATATGCTTTTTATTTAAAAAATCAACAGGTAAATTCTTCTGTCAATAGCGCTCTTTCATATTGCGCTCAATGCTTCTTTTTGCATCCTTTTCGGCGGCAACCTCACGCTTGTCATAGTTTTTCTTGCCCTTGCAAAGACCGATTTCAAGCTTTACTCTGCCCTTGAGAAAATATATGCTCAGAGGTACAAGAGTCAGACCCTGCTGCTTTACCGTTCCGTACAGACGGTTGATTTCTTTTTTGTGCATAAGAAGTCTTTTCACACGCATGGGATCACGGTTGAAAATGTTTCCCTGCTCATAAGGGCTTATGTGCATACCGTTGGCAAAAATCTCTCCGCCGTCGATGCTGCACCATGAATCCTTGAGATTCACTCTTCCTTTTCTTATTGATTTTACTTCCGTACCGAAAAGCTCGATACCTGCTTCGTAGGTTTCAAGAACAAAATAGTCGTGTCTTGCTTTTTTGTTCTGTGCCACTATTTGTCTTTCGTCCTGAGCCGATACAGCCAATCAAGACACCACCTTTCTTAATAAATGCAAAATGCAGAATTGCGCACCGCAAGGGTGCAAACTTCAATGTGTTTCCCGCTGAATTATTATGTTTTTACAGGGAACTATTCGTATTACAGAAACCTTTATTTCCCAAAACTACTTCAGATTTTTGCAATCACACGGCAAGGTAAGCCTGTTATGCACTCGCAATTCATGGGATATGTGCAGGCTGTGAATTCTCCGCCCGCATTGATTATTTCATCCAGATTGCACAGATTTTCTATAATAAACACACCCTTGTCAGCACATTTCTGGTCTGTGGGGATATGCTCCTTGCTGCGTCTTACTCCTGCAAAATCAAGGCCGATAATAGAAACTCCTTTATCCACAAGTGCGTCGATCAGCTCCATTGACAGCTGGGGATGGTCACTGAAATAACCCTTTTCGCCATAGGCAACCTTTTCGATGTAGCCTGTGCAGAATGTGACAAACATATCCTTTTCTACCTTGGCAATGTCAATGTCCGATATGTCAATGTCACGGTCAGCCACATTTCTCACATCAAAGATAATACCCTTTCTTTCGGTATATTCAAGGGGAAATATCTTGTTCATAACGTCAAAGTGTGTACCAAGATGCCCTTCAAGAGCTTTGTTTTCGTTGCTTTTCGCATCAGATAACATTTTTTCGGTAATTTTCAGAGTTATATCAATCAGCATATATGTTGCCTCCATAGCTGCTTTATGCCGTAAGGCTTTGAATTCACAGAATTCTTCTTCCCTCAAGTGCCTTTGAAAGCGTCACTTCATCAGCATACTCAAGGTCTGCACCGACAGGTACACCGTAGGCAAGACGGCTGACCTTGATACCCATAGGCTTCAGAAGTCTTGAAATATACATGGCGGTTGCCTCACCCTCAACGGTGGGATTCGTTGCCATGATAACCTCCTGCACTGTGCCGTCGCCCATTCTTTTCAGAAGCTCCTTGACCGTAATGTCCTCAGGCCCGATTCCGTTCATGGGTGAGATAACACCGTGAAGCACATGATAAGTGCCTTCAAACTCGTGAGTTCTCTCAAAAGCCATAACATCTCTCGGATCCTCAACAACACAAATTACGCTTTCATCACGTCTGCCGCTTTTGCAGATAGGGCAAAGCTCATCCTCTGCAAGGTTGCAGCAGCATGAGCACTGCCTGATTTTTTCATGGGCAGTGAGAATGGCTTTGGAAAAAGCCTCTGCTTCCTCTTTTTTAAGGTTCAGCACATAAAAGGCGAGTCTTTGCGCGCTCTTATGTCCTATGCCCGGCATACGTTCAAACTGCTCCACAAGACGTGCCAGTGAAGCTACGTTATATCCTGCCATCAGAAGGGAAGGTTAAGTCCGCCCTTGGCGGCGTTCATTGCCTGCTCCATAGCGTCATCAGCTTTTCTCATTGCTTCGTTTGTTGCTGCAATGATAAGGTCTGCGAGCATCTCTGCATCATCGGGATCGATAACGTCGGGCTGCATGATAATGGACTTTACTTCGTGTGCGCCTGAAACAGTTACTTCAACTGCTCCGCCGCCTGCTGATGCTGTGAATTCAGAAGCTTCAATTTCTGCCTGCTTCTGCTCCATCTGAGCCTGCATTTCCTGAATTTTTTTCATCATAGCCATCTGGCCGCCCTGCTGCTGGCCGGGAATTCTTGCTTTCATGGTTTTAGTCTCCTTTATATTATAGATTTATATCATTTCTGATTATACATATGTCAGGGCTTCACGTCAACATTTATGCCCATTGTTCTTGCGTTGCTGATAAGATCCTGCAAGGGGTCTTTATACACCTTTTTCTGTGCAGTGTCACCCTGTGCCGATGTGTGCTTATAAAGGCCTAATCTGTAGCGTTTACCCGTAACACGGAGAATTGCTTCCTTGACGCTTCTTGAGTTTCCGTCCTTTTTGATAAACTCACTCAACGTCGGATTATCGCTCTTTATCAGCACATAGTCACCGTTGATAACTGCCTGAGAATTGACAAGCACACCCCACAGGGGCATATTCGTTTTCATGAGCTCCGAGAGAACCTCTGCCCACTGAATTGTCTGCTCTGCTGCATTTTCTTCGGCTGCGGGTGAATCGCTTGTAGCGCAGGCGGTGCTTTCCTCAGCTGTCAGGTCTGCTGATGCTTCAGGCATGAAGGAAGAGTCGGCATAGTTATCATCTGCATAGCTGTTTTCGGGCAGATTAAAGGCAGTGCTGAAAATTGCAGCAGCGCTCTGCTTCGGAGCCTCCTCACTCTGCTTTTCAGGCTCAGTGATCTTTTGCTCCGTCGGCTTTTCACTGACAGTGAAGCTGCCTGTTTTAAGCTTAAATTCGATGTCTGATATTCTGCTTATTATCGCATCGGTATCGGTGCAAAGGGCAGGATTTGCCATTTTTATGAAGGTCATTTCCGTTTCGATACGGCGGTTAACACCTCTTTTGATGTTAGCCTGACATTCCTGCAAAAGACCGATGCAGTTGAGAATACTCTCAAGTGTAAAGCCTGCACTCTGCTTTTTATAGCCCTCAAGCTCCTCATCGGTGCAGACAATGAGACCGTCACAGCTTCTGACGGTTTTTGTTATCATAAGGCTTCTGAAATGGTTTATCATGTCAGCACAAAGCCTTTCCATGTCGCAGGAGTCCTGATACAAGTCACTGATAAGCTTCAGTGCCGCTGCAGAATCCTTGTTTCTGACAGTGTCGGCAAGGGAGAAAAGATGATCCTTGCCTGTCATGCCTGCAACAGATGCCACAAGCTCTGCAGTGATATTTTTTCCGTGACCTGTGCACTGGTCAAGAAGTGAAAGTGCATCTCGCATGCCGCCGTCGGCAATTCTCGAAATGAGGGCAGAAGCCTCTTCGTCAATTGTGAAACCTTCCTGCTGTGCGATGTAATTCATTCTTTCTGTCATTGCTTCGGGAGTCACGCGCTTGAAATCAAAGCGCTGACAGCGTGAAAGAATGGTGACGGGCAGCTTATGCACCTCCGTTGTTGCAAGAATAAATTTAACGTGTGCGGGAGGTTCCTCAAGGGTTTTCAGCAGTGCATTGAAGGCACCGATTGAAAGCATATGAACCTCGTCGATGATATACACTCTGTATTTGCATGAGGCAGGTGTGAAGTTGATTTCCTCACGGATATCTCTGATGTTTTCAACGCCGTTGTTACTTGCTGCGTCAATTTCAACAACATCAAGAATCGCACCCGAATCAAGTCCCTGACAGATTTCACATTCGTTGCAGGGGTTGCCATCCTTCGGATTCAGACAGTTGACAGCCTTTGACAGAATCTTTGCGCAGGTTGTTTTACCCGTTCCTCTTGAGCCTGTGAAAAGATAGGCATGGGAGAGCTTGCCTGTTTCAATCTCTTTTGAAAGTGTTGATGTGATATGATTCTGACCTACTACGTCGGAAAACACCTTAGGTCTGTATTTTCTGTATAAAACCTGATACATAACTCTCCTCCTTTTTAATGAAAAATATAAAAGACAGAATCAGCAGCCGACAATCAGAAAAAAAGAAGCACGAAATCTCCTTCATTACTCATCCTGACCAACAGGCCCTGAAAAAAGAAATAAGACACATTATCTTGGTCATACAGCAGCAGGCTTTGACTGTGTCGCACAGACATTCCACTTAATGCTGCTCGGTTCCCCGCCTGACATGGTTCGCGGCGTACTGTCGCACAGGACCCACGGCTGTATGACCAAAACAAAGTATCTTACTCTTTTCATATATCTATTTTTACATAGCCTTGATATTATAATATAAACTCAGAATAAAATCAAGGGTTTTTGCAAAAAAGCCAAATTTTTTAGAGCTGAGAGACAAGTGCAAAGGATGTCTGACTGCAATTCATGACAGCAAGACATTTCATGTTGAAAGCAATTCATCATAAAAGGCAATTCATAACATCTGATCCGGAACAAAAAAGGACGCTTATCGGGCGTCCTGTCTGCTTATTCCTTGCTGCTTTTTACTGCTCCCTTGCCTCTTTTCTGCGGAACAAAGAAAACAATGAAAATCATCAGCACATAGGGAAGGTCAAAAAATGCTTCGGTGAGAATACCCACGGCAAAGTTAAAAAATGACACTGACGGCGGCAAGGCATGCAAGGCAGCATCACTCACAACCTTCATTATTTCAAACATAAGTGTGAAGGGAAAGCACAGTGACAATGCGAAAAGGCAGAAAAAGGGAAGCCTTGCATGAAGTCTGTGGGGAATATGTAAAAGCTTTGAAGCGAAAACCGTCAGAAGAAAAACACTGAAAAGAGCACTTTCTGTAAGATTTTCCCACATGGTAAAGCTTGCTGCACCGCCGACGATCTGAAGATTGAGAAGCATGTTTATGTCTGTGAAAACATGCCAGAGCTTTACACAAAGAAGAAAAAAGTCAGGGATAAGAAGGTATTTATAATTAACTCTTAATGCGATAAGCACAGCGACAGACACATACACAAGAACACACATAAGCTTTGTGGCTGTCAGATGAAAATCAAAGCTGACCTGACCAAATTCATACACCGCAGTTATTGACGAAAACAGAATTTCAACAGCAGTGCAGAAAAACAGCACAGCAGCAACCGTAACGATATGCTTTTGCCTTTTTTCACTACGGAAAAAATTTGCAATCCTCTTTTCTGCCATATAATACTCTCCCGCTTTTTATGAAATGAATGCTTTATTTAAGCCCGTTCTGTCCCTTTTATCTTAACTGAATAGTTGGATTTTGTCAATAAAAAAGCCCGCCGTGATAATCGGAAAAATCCTTTCATAAAATTATATGATATCTGAATAGGGGAAGTGATTTCATGATTATACGGCTGAAAAAACGGCGGCTTTTTGCCGTGGCAGCCTTCTTTGGCGCAATATGTCTGTCTGTTGCTTTGTGGATTGGTGTGACTGCACGCAACACTGATGAAAAAGAATACATCAGGTGGGCTGAAATGAATGTGCCCTTAAGCGCTCTGAAGGACACAATGCAGCTCGACATTGAAACCTATGACCGGCTTTATCACATCAGATGGACCGACTCACTGTCTTATCTCGCCTGCAAAAACGGCAACAGCTGGTCCGGATACAAAAAGAGTCAGCTTGATAATATGCTTGAGGAATTAGGGGACATATATACAATTGACGACCTTATGAGTGATAACAAATATTTCAGCTATTACAAAGAAACCTTTGAGGCTATGCTTGGCGGCTTTCTTTCCGAATACGAAAAGCAGATACCCGACGGAAAGGGCGGAAAAACCGTAAAAAAAGGCTACGGGCTTGTGGCATACAGCCCTGTTGCAGAAGGATTTTCTTACTCCCACTATGATGACTTCGGTGTCGGCAGAAGCTATGGCTACCGCCGCAGCCATCAGGGCAACGACCTTATGGGATATGTGGGCACACCGATTGTGTCTGTCGAGGGCGGAACGGTGGAATGTATCGGCTGGAACAGATACGGAGGCTGGCGGCTCGGCATAAGAAGCTTTGACGGAAAACGCAGCTACTATTATGCTCATCTGAAAAAAGACAGCCCTTATGCCGAGGGAATAAAGCAGGGCAGCAGGGTAAAGGCAGGTCAGGTCATCGGCTATATGGGTATGACAGGCTATTCACAGACGGAAAATGTCAACGGCATGAAGGCACCTCATCTGCATTTCGGCATGCAGCTGATTTTTGACGAGAGTCAGAAGGAGGGCACAAATCAGATATGGATTAACATGTATAACCTTGTAAAGCTGCTGATGCAGAACCGTGCAACCGTTGTGAAAAAGGAAAACGGACACTATGAAAGAAAATATGATATAATTCTTCCCGACTATCCTGCAGAGCTTCAGAAATTTTTATCCTGACGGATATTTTTATTGCAGTTTGTCCTATTGAAAATAAATTAATAATTTGTTAATACACTATTGAAAAACAGGTTTTTTAGTGCTATAATGTCAATATAAATCTTTGGAGGTATTATTTATGAAGAAGTTTATGGCATTAGGACTTGTTCTGATCATGCTCTTTGCAGTTTCACTCCCTTGTGCTGCTGTTGTTGAGCCTGTTGAGAACATTCCCATCATTTCTATCCGTGGTGACGGTAACGACATTTATGACGCTTCAGGTGAAAATATTGTCTGGCCTGTTTCCCTTGGCGATGAAGAAGGCGACAAGGACCAGCTTATTGATTCAGTTATCGATGTTATTTTCCCCCACCTTGTAACAGGTCTTCTCACAGGCAATTACGAAGGCTACTATGATGCTTTTTATGAAGCAGTTCTGCCTTTGTTTGATGATGCTGCACTTGACTGCAACGGTGAAGCTTCAAACGGCACACAGATTGACCCTCAGAAAAAGCTGGACAATGTCAATGAAATTCAGAACCGCTGGGATAAAAAGTATTGGCACAGTAACGGACTTTATGAGAGTGGCGACTATACCTTTGTATATGACTGGCGTCTGTCTCCTCTTGAAACAGTTACCCAGTTCAAGCAGTATATCAAAGATGTTATGAGAATAACAGGTGCAAAAAAGGTTAACATTCACGGTGTCTGCCTTGGCGGTACTGTTGTAACAACTCTTCTTGACAGCTACAACGAGGAGCTTGCAAACGGTGCAGAGCCTTATATCAAGAACGTTATGTATGATGCATCCGTTGCAAACGACTGCCTTATTTTCACTGATGCCTTCAGAGGCAAGCTTGACCTTGATCCCGACGGCTTACAGCGTTTCCTTGATGAATTTGTTGATGCTGATGAAAACACCTTCGGTGCCCTTGGTGAAACTCTTCCCTTCCTCAATGAAATTGTTTTCACCACCTATGATCTTTTAAGAGAAACAGGCGTAGCAGGACAGGTTTTTGACAGTGTTGAAGAGTTTTATGAAGTAATTTATGAAGGCCTTGTTCCGAAGCTTGCAATTGCAGGTTATGCAACATTCCCCGGCTATTGGGCAAGTATTGATGCTGATTATTACGAAGAAGCAAGAGATTTCGTTTTTGCAGACCCTGAAATGAGACAGGAATATGCAGGCCTTATCGAAAAGCTTGACGCATATTACAATCAGGTTTCATCAAGAACAGAAGAAATCGTTCTCACAGCTCAGCAGAACGGTGTTCATATCGGTAATATTGCTAAATACGGCACTCATCCGATGCCCTTCATCGAAAGACAGGATGAGGTTTCTGACAGACTCGTATCTGTCAGCGCCGCAACCTTCGGTGCAACCTGCTCCACCACAAGAGGTCAGCTTTCACAGTCATATATCGATGAAAGAGTTGCTCTCGGCTACGGTGATTACATTTCTGCAGATAAAAAGGTTGACCTTTCAACATCACTGTTCAAGGATACCACATGGGTTATCAAAAACTGCAGCCATGACCATTGGTCACACGAAAAAGCTATTGTGCATAATTTCTTCCGCAGCACAGGTCTGACAACACTCAATGATGATACCTTTGCACGCTTCCTGGTTTGTGCCGGTGAAGATGAAAACGAAAATGTTATTCTTTATGCAATGACAGAAGAAGACAGCGGTGAGGACATCTGGGAGGATACTCCGGTTGAAAGCGAAGACAGCACAATCTGGACAAAGCTTGCTGCTCTTTTCAGATGGATGACTGCACTTTTCAAAACATTTATCCATTTTTTAACTAACCCCACCGCATAAAAGCTGATAACAAACACAAAAGCTTTTGCATAACTGACAAAAGACAGACACATCATTTTCCTTTACGGTTGATGATGTGTCTTTTTTGTGATCGGAATCAGATGGATGTATTGACTTTTATAAGCAGTGGGTATTATAATTACAGAGTATATATAAATCTTGATTCAAGAGGAAATAATATGGAAGAAAAAAAAGAAGTCGATCTGGAAAAGGTGCTCTCACTCGCTCTGGATCTCGGAAAAGGCATGGTTAGGTGCGGAGCTGAAATCAACCGTGTTGAAGAAACGGTTCTGAGAATCTGCTATGCCTATAACATCAAAAAAACAGAGGTTTTTTCTGTCATATCCATGGTTTATGCCACGGTTATTTCCGACGACGGGAAAACCCACACACAGATGAGAAGAATCTATTCAAATGCGGTTAATTTCCGTCGGCTTGAAAACCTCAATGCGCTTTCAAGAAAAATCTGCAGTGAAAAGCCTGATATTGATGAAGCAAGAACGGAGCTTGAGCAGATTCTTTCCGATTCAAGAAAATTTGATGTTTTCATCTGTCTGGGTTATATTGTAGCGGCAATAAGCTTCACCGCCTTTTTCGGCGGAACTCTGCTTGACTCTCTCGCTTCGGCACCTATAGCCGTTATACTCTATCTTATGAGCGTATACATCAAGGCTAAGGGAGCAAACTTTCTGTTTTTCACAGCGCTTTCATCGCTCATAATCGGTTTTCTTTCAGAGCTTTTTGTGCATGTCGGCTTCGGCGACAATGCGGATATGATCAAGATAGGCTCTGTCATGCTGATAATTCCGGGACTGATGCTTATAAACTCAGTTCGAGAAATGCTCTGCGGTGACATTATGTCAGGTCTTTTAAGACTGCTCGAATCGGTGATTATTGCACTTGCCATTGCCTGTGGCTTTGCTGCTGCAATTCTCGCTGTCGGTTTTGTGCTGTGAGGTGACGGATATGGATTTTAAACAAGGATTAATAACAGTTATAACAGGTATGCTCGGCACCGTCGGCTTCTCACTTTTATTCAAGGCGCCGAAAAGAAGAGTTTTCCTCAACGCAATGGGCGGTATGCTCACAAGTCTTGTTTATGTTCTTTGCTGTGACAAGCTTGACAACGAATTCTTTCAGAACTTCTTCCCTGCCATTGCAGCAACGGTTTATGCCGAGGTTATGGCAAGATTCGTCAAGGCTCCTGCAACGCCTATTCTCGCCTGCTCCATAATTCCTCTCGTGCCGGGAGGTAAGCTTTATTACACCACCTACTATTTCGTTATCGGTGAAATGGAAATGTTCAGAGGCACCTTCTTTGAGCTTCTTCGTATTGCATGCGGACTTGCTGTTGGTATCATCTGCATCTCCGTTGTGGTGCACGAAATCAACAGGCACAAATTCAAGCAGATTATTGATGTGGAATGAGCAACATAAAAGCAGCACATCAGACTGAGCACAGTACGGATATAGAAATTGAACAAATATAAAGGAGAAAAACAATGGCTGACATCAAACAAAAAATCAACAAGCTTATCGGAAAAATTGCAAACTCCCTTTCACAGTCAGAACAGGGCCGTGATAAAGCAGAAAAGGTTGTAACCGAGGGTATGCCCGAAATGCTTCGCTATGCTGCAACCCAGGGCGCAGTGCTTCTTGAAAATGACGGCGTGCTGCCGCTTAAAAAGGGAAGCAGAGTATCTGTTTTCGGCAGAGTGCAGAATGACTGGTTCTACACCGGCTACGGCTCAGGCGGCGATGTTAACAAGCCCTATGCAGTGAACCTTATCGAAGGCATCAGAAACTGTGATGAGCTCGTTCTCAATGAAGAGCTTGCTTCAACCTATGAAAAGTGGTGTGAGGAAAACCCCGTTGACCACGGTTTTTGGGGACATTGGCCGAGGTTTTATCCCGATATGCCCCTTGGCGACGATATCGTGAAAAAGGCAAAAGAAAACTCAGACTGTGCAGTTATCGTGATCGGCCGTTCCTCAGGTGAGGACAGAGAAAACGCACTCGAAAAGGGCAGCTATTTCATGACTGATGATGAAATGAAAATGATCAAGCTTGTCACAGGCAGATTTGATAAAACAATTATCCTTTTCAACATCGGCTCACTTATTGATTTTTCATGGGCAAAGAGCTTTGAGGGCAGAATTTCTGCCATGATGATTGTCTGGCAGGGCGGTATGGAAAGCGGTAACGCAGTGGCTGATCTTCTCTGCGGCAGACAGACTCCCTCGGGTAAGCTTTCGGCAACAGTTGCCACATCTTATGACAAGTATCCCTGCGCCCACGACTTCGGCGGCAAGGATTACAACAACTATGTTGAAGACATCTATGTAGGCTACCGTTATTTCGAGACCTTCAGCAAAAAGGATGTTATCTATCCCTTCGGCTACGGCCTTTCATACACAAGCTTTGACACACAGGTGCTTTCAGCAACAGAAAATGCAGATGGCGTAACAATTGAATGCAAGGTCACAAACACAGGCGACTACAAGGGCAAGCAGGTTGTCTGCGCCTATATGGAAAAGCCCTGCGGCACACTTGGCAACCCCATCAGAGAGCTTGCTGCATTCGGCAAAACAAAGGAGCTTATGCCCGGTGAAGACTGTGAAATTTCTCTTTTCGTTCCCGTGAGCGCTTTCAGCTCCTACGATGACAGCGGAAAGAGCGGACACATGTCAGCTTATATTATCGAAAAAGGCACCTACGGCATTGCTATTGGTGACAATGTGCGTGAAGCAAAAACTGCTTTCACAACCGAAAAGGCAGAAACCGAGGTTTATCTTCAGCTTCAGCAGACCTCTGCACCACAGAAGGAATTTTCAAAAATGTCTGCAGTTCAGAAGAACGGAAAATATTTCGTTCAGATGGAAAAGGTTCAGACAAGACAGTATAATCTCAAGGATATCATAAAGGAAAATCTTCCCGCAGATATTGAAATGACAGGTGACCGTCAGATTATGCTCTCTGATGTCAGAGACGGCAGAAACAGCATGGAAGAATTTGTTGCACAGCTGAATCTCGAGGAGCTTGAAGCAATCACAAGAGGTGACTATATCATGGGCAGCAAGCTTGGTGTTCCCGGCAATGCAGGCTGCTTTGCAGGTGTTCTTCCATCGCTTCGTGCCAAGGGTATTCCCGCAGTGACAACCTCTGACGGCCCTTCAGGCATCAGACTTTCAGCCTGCTGTTCACTTATGCCCATCGGTACCCTTCTTGCAAGCAGCTTTGACACAGAGATGGTATATGAGCTGATGACAAAGGAAAGCGCCGAAATGGCTGAAAAGGGAACAGACATTCTTCTTGCGCCGGGTATGAATATTTTAAGAAGCCCTCTTTGCGGCAGAAACTTCGAATATTTCTCTGAAGATCCCCACCTTTGCGGAAAGATTGCCGCTTCCTATGTCAGAGGTATCCAGAATAGCGGACGTTCAGCCTGCCCGAAGCATTTTGCCTGCAACAATCAGGAATATAACAGAGCAAGAAACGATTCACGCCTTTCAGAAAGAGCACTTCGTGAAATTTATCTCAAGGGCTTTGAAATCTGCGTCAAGGAAGCTCAGCCGAAAAATATCATGACTTCATATAATCTTATCAACGGTGTCTGGGGTCACTACAACTACGAGCTCTGCACAAGAATTCTCCGTGGTGAATGGGGATACAAGGGCAATGTTATGACCGACTGGTGGATGAAGAGCTCAAAGAGTCAGGAGTTTCCCGAAATGTGCGATCAGGCATACCGTGTCAGAGCACAGATTGACGTGCTAATGCCCGGCGGAGGAAGAACAGGGCTTAAAAAGCCTGACGGCACTCTTCTCAAGACCTACGGCAAAGAAGACGGCATCACCCTTGGTGAAATGCAGAGATGTGCAATGAATGTTCTTAACTTTGCAATGAACTCCACTGCGATGAAATAATCTTAAAAAGACAGAAAAGGAGAAACAAATATGCCTCTTATCACAGCAAAGGTATCGACAGATATTACAAAAGAAAAAGAGATTTCTCTCAAGTCACAGTTCGGCACTGCCATTGAGCTTATCGGAAAAAGCGAAAGCTGGCTCATGGTGGAATTTCAGGATAATTGCCGCCTTTATTTCAAGGGTGACGATGCTCCCGCAGCAATGCTTGAGGTTGACCTTTTCGGCAAGGCATCCGACAGCGGATATGATGCTCTGACAGAAAAGCTGACTGAGATTGTTGAAAAAGAGCTCGGAATACCGAAAGGCAGAATTTATGTCAAATACAGTGAAATTGACCACTGGGGCTACAGCGGCTTCAATTTCTGATTTGCACACATCACCCTGCAGTCATATGCCGACAGCCGATAAGGCAGTATTTGTTTCTCGAACAAAATTCCCTGTATTATTGCGGGAAAGCCTCGCAAGGCGACAGCCTTGCTGTGTTTTATGGCTTCAATAGAAGAAATTTTCAGTTCTTACGAAACTGCGAAGCACTTTAAAATGCGAAATAAGTATTCAAGAAAAGGCGAAAATCACCGATAATGCTGACGCATATCGGTGATTTTTAACGAATTATTGTGTGCTTAGTTCACATTTTAAAGAAATACTTCCTTACCGGCTGTCGGCATATTTTTCGTCTGTTTTTTTCTTTTTTCTTTAATAAAAAATAATCAACAAATATCAGTGCAAATATTCGTCAAATGGTGCATTGACATGAAATGTAATAAAGTGATATCATTAGTATAAATATAACTCAATCAAAGGAGAAAAATGATGAGTAAAAACAATATTTCCAATGCACAATCGCAGGAAAAATACGTTGGCAGGTCAGAATTTCTTCTGTTCACCGTCGCGATTTTCTTTTACACCATGATGACAGGTGTTGTCAACGGCAACAAAAACGACTTTATCGTTAACGTGCTTTCTCTGCCGGAGGAATACACTGCAATTTATAACGGTGTTACAGGTGTTGCAGGCTTTCTTCTGTCCTTCCTTTACGCTCTGATTCTTGACAACAAGAAAATCAAAAAGGGTGAAAAGTTCAAGCCTATCGGCATCGCTCTCGCAGTGCCCTGCGGACTTATGACTGTTCTTATGTTCGTTGTGCCCGATTTCTTAAGACAGAACCCCACCGTTCTTCTTGTATATCTCATCTTCATTGCTCTCGTTCAGGGCTGCTGCTTCTATTTCGGTAACACCATCAACATGGTTGCAATGGTTATGTCCCCGAATCAGAAGGAAAGAGAATCTATTCTCTCCTTCAGAGGTATTTCTTCTGCAGTCGGCAACTCTGCTCCCATGGTTGTTGTTCTTGTCATAGGTGAAATTATCAAGCTCAAAAAAGGTCAGAACGATCCTGCCCTTAACTACCTTCTCTCTTCAATTCTTTGCGGCGCTGTCGGCACCGTTACAATGCTCATCGGTATGAGAGCCGTCAAGGAGCGTACTGTTTATAAAAACACCCGTCAGAATCCCCTTCTCGGCTTCAAGGATGTTATCAGAAGCCCCCACGCAAGAACTATTGTTCTGAGTGAAACTCTCAAGTCCTTCAGAAACGTTTCCACATATATGGAATCATTCCTTGCCGTTGCTGTGCTTGGCTCTGCAACAAGAAAGATTATTTTTGTTCTTCCCGTAGGCATCGGTACCTTTGTAGGTATGTTCATCGTCAAGGCACTTCTCAAAAGATTTAACTCAAAGCAGCTTTACATAGCTTCAGGTATATACTCGGTGACAATCAACATCATTGCTTTCATCGTGGGCTATACCCAGTTTACTCTTGAGCATAACGGCAAGGACCCCGGCATATTGCAGTATGTTTTTGTTGCATGTCTGTTCCTTACCGGTATTCAGTTTGGTGCATCAAACCTTCTTCCCTCAATGTTCCAGGCAGATGCACTTGACGACCTTGAACTGAAAACAGGCAAAAGACTTGATGCTGCCCTGCCCTTTGTTATAGGTCTTGGCACCACAATCAGCGGAACAATCGCCAGCTCACTCGCTCCGATTATTCTCTACGGTGACCATTCAATCATCCAGTATATCAAGGGTACTGAAGCTGACCCATGGCCCGCACAGAGCTATGAAACCAAAATCAAGCTTCTGTTCTTCTACACAATTATTCACGGTATTATGATGCTGCTTGCAGGTCTGCCCTATCTCAGATATAAGCTTACAGGCAAAACAAAGAACGATATGCATGAAGCTCTGCTTCAGTACCGTGCAACTGTTTCTTCAGAAAGCAAGGCAGAATAGCCTTTCTGATAAACCATTAAAAATTTCAGCTGACTGCGTTTTTACCGTCAGCATCTGATAAGGAGATAAAAAAATGAAACTTCCCTCATACCCCATAGCAACAATTGACCCTCATTTCAGCATCTGGTCACGTGCTGACAGGCTGACTGATGATGACACCTATCTCTGGTGCGGCATAAGAATGAAAATTGACGGCCTTCTGCAGCTTGACGGAGAAACCTACCGTTTTCTCGGCAAGGGCGATGAAGCTGTTATAGAGCAGAAGGATGTTAAAATCACGCCTTATGTCAGTGAATACATTTTTGAAAACGAAAAGGTAAAGCTTCAGTTTTTCACATGGTCCCCCTTCCTTTTTGATGACTTCCACCTTTTAAGCGCTCCCTGCGCTTATTTCGACACTGTTATCACCTCTCTTGACGGTGAAAGACATGAGGTTTCAGTAAGCTACCGTTTTGACAATGAGCTTACGGGTGAAAAGAAAAATGACAAAATCACCAAATACACCGATTCATGTGACGGCGTGAGATATATAATCATGGGCAAAACCGACCAGGAGCCCCTGCACGATTCAGGTGACACCTTTGCTGCTGACTGGGGATATGTCTGCGCAATGGGCGGAGAAATTGCAGCTGATAAGAAATATATCAGCATCAGAAGTGAGCATAAAAATGTGAAGAAAGCAAGTTTCACATCAGTGCTTGCATATGATGATGTGTATTCAATCAACTACTTCGGTGAAAAGCTGAGGGGCCTGTGGGCTGAAAGATTTCCTGACATCGGAAAAGCAATGAAGTTCTGCCTTGACAACAGGGACAGCCTTTTCAGAAGAATCAGAAATCAGGAAAAGCTTATATTGGATGATTCAAAGCCCTTCGGCAAGAGCTATCAGGATATCCTTTCTGCTGCCGCAAGGCAGGTGCTCGCTGCACACAAGCTTGTCAGAAACGGCAAGGGACAGCTGCTTTACATGTCAAAGGAATGTCACTCCAACGGCTGCATCAACACCGTTGACGTTTCATATCCTGCAGCACCTATGTATCTTCTTTACACACCCGAGCTTATCAAGGCAATGCTTGTTGGTATTTTGGAATTTGCCAATATGCCGATCTGGACAGCAGACTTTGCTCCTCACGATATAGGACGCTATCCCCTCGCCTGCGGTCAGGTTTACGCTCTTAAGCCACACAATCACCTTGTTCCCCATGCTTATTCCTACAAGAGAATTTATAAGGCAAAGAGCACAAGCATTTACATGCCCGAATTCCAGATGCCCGTTGAGGAATGCGGCAATATGCTCATTCTCACCTATGCCTACTACATGATGACAAAGGACAAGGCCTTCCTTTCAGAGAACTATTACACTCTGAGCCTTTGGGCAAATTATCTTAAGAAAAAGGGCGTTGTTCTTGACAAGCAGCTTTGCACCGATGACTTTGCAGGTCACAGCAAGAAAAACGTTAACCTTGCCATCAAGGCTGTTATGGGCATGGCCTGCTTCGGAAAAATCACACAGGCTCTCGGTCTTACCGGCAACTGGATGCAGTGTGCAAAGGAATATGCCGATGAGCTGACAGAAAAATGCACAATTTCCGAAGAGGGCTATATGCCCTTCAGCATTGGCTCGCAGGGAACATGGAGCCTTAAATATAACCTTGTCTGGGATATTCTCTTTGATTTCGGACTTTTCGACAAGAATATCTATAAGGCTGAAACGGAGAAGTATCGCACAGAGCTCAACGCTTACGGTGTACCCCTTGACCACCGCCGTTCATTCACAAAAACCGACTGGGAGCTTTGGGCAGCCTGCCTTGACGAAACCAAGGAAAACGTTGCGATATTCTCAGAACGCATCTGCCGTTATCTTGCCGACACCAAGGACAGAAACTGCTTCACAGACTGGCCTGACACAAAAGAACCGAAGCAGTGCGGCTTTGACCACAGAACTGTTCAGGCCGGCTTATGGATGCCTGTACTGTTTAAGAAATTTGGCAAGTGAAATTCGGAATTCGGAATTCGGAATTCGGAATTATTGTCATAAAAATTCAACCTCCTGCAAAAATTGCAGGAGGCTCTTTTTATTCAATTCCTTCAAAAAAATCATCAAATGTACAATCATATATTTTGGTAAGCTTGGCAAGAACAGAAACTTTAACATTAAGCTCACCGTACTCATATTTAGCATATGTTGTTCTTCCTATATCACAACCCATAAGCTGAAGCTCAGCACACAGCTTTTCCTGAGAAAAGCCCTTATCATGTCTTAGTCTTCTTAAATTGTCACCAATGTTTATATCACATCTGATTTTTTGTTCCATTTTCATCACCTTATAATTATTTTGACCTATATGGGGTTGCAACTATAAGTATTTTATGATATAATCAAGCAAAATATTGACCGTTATATTGGTCATTAAATGTTGAGGGATGATAAAATGATAGAAACAAAATTATTACCAAACGAATTTGAAACTTGTATTGAAAAATGCACTGAATACAGGGATTTCGGAAGCTTCAAATATATATACGAAGTGACTATGCCTAACAGCGAATTTGCTGAGTTTTTAAAATGGCTTGACAATTGCGAATTAAATCGTTTAAGCTTTGTTTTTTTATAACAAATAGGAACGATAACCATAAAACGCTGTATGGTTTCTCCAACTTTGAAATACAAGAGATAAAAAATATAAAATGTTTTGATTTTTCTTTTGAAAACAGCTATAGGCTGTATCTTAATTTTTATAAATGGTATAAAGAAAGTTCTTCTGTTATTATGTCCGCCAGTTTCAGAATTCTTCTTGATAAAATCAATTCTCAGAATGAAAAAAACAATTTTAAAGTTTTCTCGAATAAAAAACATATAGATTAAAAAAGCATTGTGCCGATTGGCACAACGCTTTTTATGCAGTAGTTATTATTCAATAGCTTCGAGTCTCTGTCTGAACTCTTCGATCTTTTCCTTGCTGTAAAGCTTGGAGAGAACAACCATGCCCATGTTGGGTGTGAAGCCCATTGCAAGAGCCATGTTCTTCATGGGGTGATTCATGATTTCAGGACAAAGGTCATTAACGATTTCCATAACCTGGGGATCCTTCATAAGTACGCTGAATTTTGTGTCGAAAGAATACTTTGACATAGTTATATCTCCTTTTATAATTATTTAAAACCTCTCCGGTTTTTATTTGATTTTCTGACCGAAAGCGATACCCTTTTCGAGTGCCTTCATGTTCATTTCAAGAATTTCAGGCTTCTTTGCCTTGAACTTTTCTTCAAGTGAAGCAACAAAGATATCCTTACTTACGATATCGGTTGCACCGATAAGAGCACCGATGATAACGATGTTTGCAACCTTGATGTTACCAACCTCAAGAGCGATATCGTCAACGGGAACTGCGATAACCTTAACATCAGTTCTGTCGATGGGATTTGTGATACGGCTTGAGTTAACAACAAGAATTCCGCCTTCCTTAATGGAATCCTGGAACTTGTTATAAGCCTGCTCATTCATTGCAACAAGGTTGTCACACTTTTTGGTGAGGGGAGAAATGATTTCATCATCACTGATGATAACAGTACACTTCGCACTGCCGCCACGCTGTTCCGGGCCGTATTCGGGAAGGAAGGTAGCGTGCTTTGTCATATCAATGGCAGCATGAGCGAGCATGATGCCTGCTGACATAATGCCCTGACCGCCTGAACCTGAAAATACAAATGATTTTTTCATTATGCGTCAGCCTCCTCATCCTTGAAAATACCCGGCTTGAAATAGGGAATAGTATTGGTGTTCATATAATCAAGTGTGTCAAGAGGGCTCATACCCCAGTTTGTGGGGCAGTTTGTGAGAAGCTCAATAAATGTAAAGCCCTTGCCCTCAAGCTGCAGCTGGAAAGCCTTCTTGATACCCTTCTTTGCATCCATAACACCCTTGGGTGTGTTCAGTGCATATCTTGCAACAAACACAGGAGCCTTGAGAACGGAGATAAGCTCACACATCTGAAGAGGATAGCCTGTTGTGGCAGCATCACGGCCGAAGCGTGTTGTGGTTGTCTTCTGACCGATAAGTGTTGTGGGAGCCATCTGACCGCCTGTCATACCGTAGGTCTGGTTGTTTGCGAAAACAACAGTGAAGTTTTCACCTCTGTTTGCTGCAGACATAATTTCTGCAAGACCGATAGCAGCAAGGTCACCGTCACCCTGATAGGTGAAAACAAGTCTGTCGGGCATACTTCTCTTGACGCCTGTTGCGACAGCGGGAGCACGTCCGTGAGCTGAACCGATAACGTCGCCTGCCCATGAATAAAGGTTAAGAGCAGAACAACCAACGGAAACAACATTGATTGCGTTATCCTTCTGATTAAGCTCGTCAATTACATCAGCAACAAGTCTTGTTGCAAGAGCGTGCATACAGCCGGGGCAATAGCCTGTAGCCATAGGCATAAGTGATGAAGGTCTCTTGTATTCAGCCATGATTATTCTCCTCCCTTCACGATTTCTGAAATTGCGCTGTAAACGCCTTCGTCGTCAAGAAGCATACCGCCTGATCTGCCGTATTCATGAACGGGGCAGCGGCCCTTGACCTGAAGCTCGATATCGTCTCTCATCTGAGCAGGAATTGTAAGCTCGATGTCGATGATACCCTTAACCTTGCTGTAATCAAGATTATCAAGGCTTGCCTTGGGGAAGGGATAAACTGTGATAGGACGGATCATACCAACCTTGTAGCCTTCCTCACGAAGAGTGTTGATTGCTTCCTTTGCAACTCTTGCTGCAATACCGTATGCAACAACAACATATTCAGCATCTTCAACAAGGTATTCTTCAACCTTGACGTCATTCATTTCCCACATCTTGTAGGTCATGCCCTTGAACTTGTTGAGCATTTCAAGAGCCATTTCGGGAAGAATGGGGGTAATCATGTGAGAATCGGTTCTGCCGTTTCTCTTTGAAAGGTCCCAATCCTCTGTAACCTGATAGTTAAGCTCCTTGGGCTCGGGAAGAACAACCTCTTCCATAATTGCACCGAGAGAGCCGTCCATAAGAATGAGAACGGGGTTTCTGTCTCTTTCAGCATATTCCCATGCGTTGTATGTAAGGTCAACGGCTTCCTGAAGTGTTGCAGGAGCGAAAACCATTGTGCGGAAGCCGCCGTGGCCGAGAGCCTTTGTTGCCTGAAGATAGTCAGACTGTGCAGGCTGAATTGAGCCGAGACCGGGGCCGCCTCTTGAAATATTTACAATAACAGCGGGAAGCTGAGCAGCTGCAAGGTAAGAAATACCCTCTGCCTTAAGACTGATACCCGGGCCTGATGAGCTTGTCATTGATCTTGTGCCTGTTGCTGCAGCACCGTAAACCATGTTGATTGAAGCAACTTCACTTTCACCCTGAACAAATGCGCCGCCAACCTCGGGAAGACGCCATGAAAGATATTCGGGAATTTCATTCTGCGGTGTGATGGGGTAACCTGCAAAGAAACGGCATCCGCCACGCACAGCAGCTTCTGCAATAGCTTCACAGCCCTTCATAAATCTTTTTTCCATTATGCTGTTCCCCCCTTCTTAAGCTTTCTTGGCAGCAACCTCAATTGCTGCTTCAGGGCACATAAGTGCGCAGATTCCGCAGCCGTTGCATGCGCTTTCGTCAATTTGCACGGGATAGAAATGACCTTTTTCAGATCTTTCCTTACCCATTTCGAGGATATGCTTCGGGCAGAACTTAATGCAGTATCCGCAGCCCTTGCACATCAATGAGTTAATGGTAATCATTGGAAATATCTCCTTTTCAATTCCTCTTGAGGAAATTTTATCATAACATTATAATTATATCACAGAAGCCTGAACTTGTAAATATACAAATTCAGGCTATATGTAACTATTTTATGAAACTTTACCTTCTGCTCTTGCCTTTTCGGGATCAGCCTCAGTAAGCTTCATGAAGTCAATCTTCATAAGCGGAGTCTGGGGGAGCTCGTCCATGAAGATGATGTCTCTGGGAACATAGAACTTTGAGAACTCATTTTCAAGTGTTTCACAGATCTTTGTCTTGAGCGCTTCCTTATCAATGTCCTTATTGTGAAGTGAAGCATAAAGACGAACCATTGATCTGCCGTTGTCCCAGCCCTGAACTGCACAGCATTCGTGAATTTCAGCGAATTCACCGACTACTCTTTCAATGTCTGTGGGATATACATTATAACCGGAAATGATGATAAGTCTCTTCTTTCTGCCGGAGAAGTAGAAGAAGCCGTCGTCATCCTGATAACCGAGGTCACCTGAAAGGACCCATTTTTCACCGTTTTCATCTGTATAAAGGCCGCAATCCTCTGCTTCGCCTTCCATGAAATAGCCCTGCATGATTGTGGGGCCTGAAATTGCAAATTCACCGACTGTTCCGTTGGGAACCTGCTTGTGATCATCGTCCCAGATCTGAACTGTTACGCCGCGGATAGCCTTACCGATTGAGCCACGTCTGAAGTCAGCATTTGTGTTTGTTGTGCAAACTGAACCGATTTCTGTAAGACCGTAGCCCTGACGAAGACGTCCTGTTGCACCCCATTTTTCAAAATATGAGTTATATTCATCAATAAATCCGTCGGAAATATCGTCACCGCCGCAGAACATAAGACGAACATTCTTAAGGTGAGGACCGTCGAAGTGCTTATCCTTCATGAGCTTCTGGAACATAAGAGGAATACCACCGAAGCCGACAACGTTGTTCTGTCTCATAAGACGGGTGAAAATCTTAGCATCAAACTGCATCATGGGGATGATACATGCACTGTTACACATTGCCATATGCACTGCAACGCAAAGACCGAAGCAATGGAAAAGAGGAAGAACAATAACTTCGCATTCGTTACCGGGATCGTGAATTTCGTCGATATCGGAAACACGCCATGCAAGCTCGTTGATTGCTCTGTTGGTAAGCTTGATTGTCTTGCTCTTGCCGGTTGTGCCGCCGCCGTTAAGATAAACAGCAACATCGTCTGCATTGTTCACTGCAAGCTCAGGATTCCAGTGCATCTTAATTGCATCCTTATAGCAGGTATAGTTGTTGAACTTGTCAACAAGGAGCTTTTTAACAATACCTTCACCGAACTTACAGCCTGCCTTCTTGAAGCCCTCTGAATAGTCAGATGATGAGCATACAAGGCAGGGAATTCCGAGCTCGTTGATTGCATCGATATGTGTCTTGCCCTTAGCAAGAAGAATATCAAGCACCATAACGCCCTTTGCGTTTACGAATTCAAGCTGCTCCTTAAGATAATCTGTACCCATAAGAGGATGTACGAATGATGTGATAACACCGATTCTGTTAAGAGCATAAAAGGCAGTAATGCTCTGAACGGTTGTGGGCATGAAAATTGTGTAAACATCGCCCTTTTTAAGACCGAGTTCCTTCTGGAAATAAGCTGCAAGACGGTTGACGTCTCTTAAAACCTCTGAACGAAGATACTTGACACCGAAATGCTGCATCATATATACATCGTCAAAACGGCTTGTGCAATACTCGAGATACTCATAACAGTTGTAATTATTTGGTGCGGGTAACATAGTGTGCTCTCCTTTGTTTAAATATTCTTCATATTAAATCAAAACGACAAAATTATCTATAATGTCGTAATTATAATTATAGCATATATAAAAACACTTTTGTTAATTAATTAACATCATTTTGTTAATAGGTTGTAAACGGTGTTGCAAAGATACGTTTTTTCTTTTTCTTAAATATAATTATAATACCGATGTATGCTTGCAATGTCTTGTTTCAAGTGATATTATAAATTCATAATGATAAGGAGGGACCAATATGAAAAAAATCATTGCTCTCATTCTCACTGTTCTTATGATAAGTTCACTTTGTCTGCCCCTGGCTGCTGCAGCTGCACAGGATATCGACAAAAGCTTTTTACGCCTCGTCGTTCCCGAAAGCTGGGAGATGAATGTGGGTGACTCAAGAACTGTTGAGGCAGTTTTCTCATCGGACATCACAAACCGTGTTCTCACATGGAATGTTGATAACAAAGAGGTTGCATCTGTTGACCAATGGGGCAGAGTTACTGCTCTCAAGGAAGGCACTGCAGCTGTTACCGCCACAAACAGTGACGGTCTGATAAGCACCGTAACTCTCAATGTTATGGAAAGCTCAACCAAAATTCAGAAGGCTAACAAAGAAAAGCATGACTACAACGGTGAAGCCATCGAAGAAAATGTTGTGCTTCAGAAGCTTGTTACCCGTTATGCAAAAGCTGACAGCAGCGATGTCCCCGGTTTTGTCAAGGACGAAAGCTCTTACACCGATGCAAAGTCAGCAACAACAAAGGACGGCGCAGTATGGGGAATCACTGACTACGGCGTTCTTCGCACAGATGAAAAGGCAGCAAATGAGCGTGACAGACAGCAGCGCTTTATGGGTGACAGATATTTTTATTCTGCTGACTCAGGCAACGGCAATGTTCTTGCAATTTTCCCCGACGGTGAAAACGGTATCTGGACTGTTATGGCCGAAGGCTACACACATATTGAAATGGTGGAAATGAACGGCACTGACAAGGCTGCTCTCATGAGTGACAACACACAGCAGTATGTCGCAAGACGAGGCATGGTTGCTAACGCCTATTATAACGAGGCACTTGCACAATGGGTCCCCAGCGAAACCGACAACGACGGCTTATGGACTGCTATGTACGGTGCAGGCGAGCTTATGCGCTATGCAGTGCTCAGAGATGATCCGACTGCAACAGCCGAGGAAATTGAAGCAGCAAGAAAAACTGCCACCCTTTCAACAGAGGCAGTTCTTTTCCTGACCTATGTTTCAATGCGTCAGGGCACCACAGAAAGCTACATAAGAGCTCAGCGAAACGGCAATGTAACAGACCTCGATCTCGGTAAATATTACACAAATGAAGCTCTGCTTGAAGGCGGAAACTATTCGCAGAATATTCCCGGTGTATCCCCTGCTGAAGCCTTTGCAAGAATGAACAGCTGCTATATGCTCCTTGGTAAACGCTCATACATCATGGACAGCAATAACCTTGCACTTTTTAGCCCCGATGACTGGGCAGATCCCTCTGTCAGCACAGACGGCACATATGCAAAAAGAACCCGTCAGCTTGAAGGCTTCTGGGCAAGAACATATTCACTCAAGCAAGAGAACAATCCCGTCGACGGAAATATTTACTGGGTGCACAACGGTGACGGCACTGCAACAGGTGTTTCAACAAAAGAGCCCCACGAAAGCGAATATCTTCTTCACGGCGAAAACTACAGAGGCGTTGTAACCGATGCTTCAGGTGTTATGCCTCAAAGGCTCTGGGACGACCTTATCGGAAGCGGATATGACATCACAGATGTTGTTTACAAGGGTGACACAAGTGCTGACGAAATCATCGGCCATCTGTTCATTTACAAGCTCGCCTACGACATTCTCGGTCCTGAGGATCCTGAAATAAAAGAGCTCATCGAAACCACAATGGCAAGGTTCGCACAGCATCTTGTGGACAACGGATACTCACTTTGTGAGGCAACCGGTCAGCCTACAACATGGGGTAAATTCAACAGAACATATTTCCACAACGGTCAGAATGTAGGTGGTGGCCCCTTACAGTCTGCAGTTCTGCTTTCAGTGTTCAAGCTTGCCGCTTATGTCACAGGTGAGCAGAAATGGGAAGACGAATACCGTATGGCAGCTCTTGACCCTGCATATGAATACGCAAAAATCATGACTCAGGACTGGGAGCGCTACAAGATGGCTATTCTTGAGTTTGCCGCAAGCGTAACCCCTGCCCTTTCCTTCCTGATAAGACCTATTATGGAAACTGAAACCGTCAAGGTTGTTTACCGCATGATTCTCAACTATTCCGACGAAGAAATGGCAATGCTCGCCTACTATCTGCTGTTCCAGATGGAGGAGGATGAAGAGTTGCTTTCATATTACAGAGAAGGTCTTGAGGACTGGTGGTACTCCATCAGCTTCAGTGAAAATCCCCTCTGGTACTACATCTATCAGCTTGCATATCCTGACGAGGTGAAAACCGACTATTACGGCAACAATATTCTTGACACTGCTGCATGGTCACTTTCACGCCATCCCATTGACACAAGAAAGTATCTTGCATCAAACGAAAACCGTGACGATGTCAGAGAGCTTGACCTTGAGGAGGAGTGCGGCATTGACGGCACAAGAGAGCTTTCCTATGATCCCACAGTCAGAAAGCCTTTGTTCCACAGCGTTGACAACGGAACAATCAGACTTATAGGAATTGTATTATCCTGTTCAAAGCTGAAGTGGAAGGTCGCTGCTCCCGACGAACGTGCACTGCACAAGTTCAACAACTCGACCTATAAGCTCAACAGCGACCACTCCCCCTATGCAATGGAGGGCTCAACAACCTATACTCTCCCCTACTGGATGGGAAGATATCACGGTATGCTTAAATAAAAGCAGAACGCAGAATTGCGTTTGAGTTAAAATAAAAAGTGTGCGAAGACAATTCTTCGCACACTTTTTATTTATTTGCACTCTTTGTCAAATGCAGGGTTGAAGGCATAGAAGTTCTTTTCGTTCAGCTTATCGGTTGCAATTCTGAGACCTTCACCAAAGCGCTGATAGTGCACAACCTCTCTTGCACGAAGGAACCTGATTACATCGCATACGTCGGGATCATCCACGAGGCGCAGAATATTGTCATAGGTTGTTCTTGCCTTCTGCTCTGCCGCCATGTTCTCATGAAGGTCGGTGATTATGTCGCCCTTAGACTGCAGATATGCCGCTGTGAAGGGTACACCCGCCGCACTTGAGGGATAAACACCTGTTGTGTGGTCAACGAAATAAGCGTCAAAGCCGCCTTTTCTGACATCTTCATTGGAAAGGTTTCTTGTCAGCTGATAAACAAGTGTGCCTATCATTTCAAGATGCCCGAGCTCTTCAACACCTATATCCGTCAGAAGTCCCTGAAGTCTCGGATCAGGCATTGCGAAGCGCTGACTGAGATAACGAAGTGAAGCACCAAGCTCACCGTCGGGTCCGCCGTACTGTGTGATTATGATTTTTGCAGCCTTCGGATTCGGGTTTTTGATATTTATCGGGTACTGCAGCAGCTTTTCATATTGAAACATCAGCAATCACTCCCGTTTACCCAAGGAAAGGGTACTGTTGTCCATGTGCAGTTTTCGTCATCCTTTGACGTAATCGCTCCGTATTTGCACTCATACTCATCAAGAAGCGCCATATATTTTTCCTTGTATTCTTTTATCAGCCTTTTTACTTCATAATCCCCCGGGTGTGTGTCGCAATAAAGATGCAGATCCCAGATTGCGAATTTCACAGCCATAAGTCTGTGCTTAAGATTATTTGTGTTTATCATTTGCAGCACCCCATCAGAAACGGTTTGTCAAGGCACGGAAACACTGTTCCCCTCATGAGAGCCTTTTCGCAGGGATAAACCTCGCCCCACTGCTGAAAAGGCACATATGCCATTGCAAGAGCGTAGCATTCGGGAAAAGAAGATTTTTCTCTGTCGCTGTAATTGCAGCAGTTGAGGCAATTATCTTCATTTCTCGCCGTCTGTACAGCTCTTCTTTGCTGCGGATAACCACGATAATTGTTGTTATTCAATGGTATCTCCCCTTTTATGATTTTGATAGCTGCAGACAGAGTGTCCCCCTGACCGCAACTATTCAATATCATAATATTCATCTGATAATTTGTGGTGACAAAGAGAAAAGACAGCAAACTCCCGGTCTGCTGTCTTTTGCTTATCATATTTTTAATAAATCTTATCCTCTGACGTAATCAGCTGACCTTGCTTGTTCCAGCTTGCATACATTGCCGGATAATAGAGATTTCCCTCGCCGTCGGTGTAGGGTGTTTCGAAATAATATGCGATATCTTCCTTTTCAACAATTTTTACAAGGTCGCCCTGATAGCTCATGTCAACGAAGTAGCCTTCTTCGTCAACATAGCAGTATTCTGCATCAATGTCCTTGTCTTCTTCCCAGAGAGATACTGTTCCGTCATCCTTATGGAAGCAGTCGCCGCCTGCATAGGTGTAATAATACATATTACCCTCACGGTCATACAAAAGCACTTCAAGCTCGTCATAATACTTTTCGCCGTTTCTGTCGTAATAAACATCAGCTCCGTCAGTGTCCTTAAGGCAGATTCTGCTTTCGGCTGCGTCCTTGCTGTTAAAGCCCTTGAGTCCGCTTGATATAACATGAACACTTGAAACTGCATTAAACAGATAAAGAGCTACATAAAGGCACAGAAAAACCGTTGCAAGGATTTTCTGCTGCTTTTTCTTCTGAGGCTGATATTCGGGCAGCTCTGCAAGACATTCACTGCAGTACTGAAAGTTCGTGGGATACATCTTGCCGCAGTTTTCACAAACCTTGACCTCAATTTTTTTGTGCAGTTTGCGCTCTCTGAAAAAGTAGACGAGAATAGCAATCAGAGGCATAAAAAACGCAAAAACATACCACCAGAACGGAAGCTTTGTGTTGCGGTATCTCGATGAAAAATGGATAAACAAAATTGCGCAGGCCGTTGACGCCCATGACAGTATTGTCCAGACAAAGCCCGGAACCGCATTATAAATGTCAGCAATAAATTCCATATGTTTTCCTTCTTTCCGTAAAAATGACATAAGGGGGCAAAATGAATTGCCCCTCCGATTCTGTTTTATATATTTGCAAGAGCCTTGATTTCTTCTGCCTTGTCAGTCTTTTCCCACTGAACATCAAGGTCTTCTCTGCCCACATGACCGTAAGCAGCAAGCTGACGGTAAATTGGCGCACGAAGCTTAAGTGTGTCAATAATAGCTGCAGGACGAAGGTCAAACACCTTGTTGACGATTTCTGAAATCTTGTCATCTGAAAGCTTACCGGTACCGAAGGTTTCCACCATAACAGAAACGGGCTTTGCAACACCGATTGCATATGCAAGCTGAACCTCACACTTTGAAGCAAGACCTGCAGCAACAATGTTCTTTGCAACATATCTTGCGGCATAAGCAGCACTTCTGTCAACCTTTGTGGGGTCCTTACCGGAGAATGCACCGCCGCCGTGACGTGAGTATCCGCCGTAGGTGTCAACAATGATCTTTCTGCCTGTAAGACCGCTGTCGCCCTGAGGACCGCCTGTTACAAAGCGACCTGTGGGATTAACAAAAATCTTTGTCTTTTCTGTCATAAGCTCTGCAGGGATGATAGGCTTGATTACAAGCTCTGTGATGTCCTCACGGATTTTTGAAAGCTCAACATCAGCACTGTGCTGTGATGACACAACAACTGCTGTTACACTTTCGGGTTTTCCGTTTTCGTCATATTCAACTGTAACCTGACTCTTACCGTCAGCACGCAGATAGCCGAGTGTGCCGTCTTTTCTCACCTTTGTCAGCTGCTTTGCGAGCTTGTGTGCGAGAGAAATGGGAAGAGGCATAAGCTCTTCTGTTTCGTCACAGGCGAAGCCGAACATCATGCCCTGGTCACCTGCACCGTGAAGATTGTATACGTCATCCTCACCGTCTTTGAGCTCGAGGGACTTGTCAACGCCCATTGCGATGTCAGCTGACTGCTCGTCGAGAGCCACAAGAACAGAGCAGAGATTGCCGTCAAAGCCCTTTGAACCGTCATCATAGCCGATTTCATTGATTACCTTTCTTGCGATTTTTGCAACATCGGGCTTATGAGTTGAGCTGATTTCACCCATAACAAGCACCTGACCTGTGGTAACTGCTGTTTCGCAGGCTACTCTTGCCATAGGGTCATGAGCATAAATATCGTCTAAAACTGCGTCTGAAATCTGGTCGCAGATTTTGTCGGGATGTCCTTCTGTTACTGATTCTGATGTAAAAAGATGTCTTGCCATTTTAATTGCTCCTTTGCTTTTTTCTGTTTTTTGACCGTCATATATGCCGGTCCGTACAATAATTCAATTCACCTTGAGTGTGTGGAAAGAGGCTGTGTTTTTCGCCATGTTTTTTTCATTTTCTGATTAAAAAAGCGGCCGTAGTACGACCGCTGAAAATCCTCATCTTTCGGTCATACCGCAGGATTTGGCACCTTGCAAACGCAGGTTGCCGAGCTTCAACGGGCCTGTTCCCTCCACTACTCTTAATAAGGTAATATTCTTTTTTACGGGTATATTATAACAGCACCGTTGACGTTAGTCAATAGTTTTCATAAAACTTAACACTGTTGAAAAAAAGTTAATTAAGATACTTTCTGAGTCTCTCTGTCAGCACCTTGATAAGAGGAATTGAAACAACAGACAACATTGCACCCTTAATAAGATTGGTGAGTGTTGCCGCACCGATTGCTGCCCAAAGAGTTGTCGAATCAAGATCTGTTTTCAGAAAGAATTTAAAAAACAAGGGAGTTACAAAATAGTTTGCACCGATGCCGATAACAAGAATGGACAAAAGGCCGACAGCTGCTGCAAGAAGCATGCCCTTTGTGCTTTTCATTTTTCTGTAAACGAGGGAGAAGGGCACAACATAGGCACAGCCTACAATGAAGTTCATAAGATTTCCGAAGCCCATCTGTGTACCGACGCCCTTGAAGATAAGCTCAAGCACATTCTTGATAAGCTCAATTATCACACCGTATAGCGGGCCGAAAACAATGGAGGCGAACAAAGCGGGAATGTCACTTAAATCCAGCTTCAGATGTGCAATTGCAGGCACGAGAGGCGGAAGCTCATAAAGGAACAAAACAAATGCAACTGCGCTGAGCATGGCTGTTGTTGCAAGTCTGACAAGTTCTTTTGTGCTGTTTCTGGTTTTCTTTTCCATGGTGATTTCTCCTTTTGTAAATCATTTGATTACAAAATATCCGGCAGTGATTAACACAAAAAGCCTGCGGAAATAACTCCACAGGCTTAAAAATACTGAATTGGTATTTTTCTTCTTTCATCCGGACTTGAACGGATTTCTCCGTCTTACCGTCGGCTTCGGAGTTGCACCGAATCTGCTCGAAGCTGTCGCTTCGGCTCGTGGGCTGTTACCACCGGTGAGGAATTGCACCTCGCCCTGAAGATATTTTGCATGTTTATAATAGCACCGCTGTATCAGTTTGTCAATATGTTTTTACACTCTCGACTCAATGACAGTAAGATTTCCTAAAATTTCAAACTCACCGTAGCCTGCCGGCACAAAAAGACTTTCGCCCTTATAAAGTGTGACACAGCTGTCACCGTGCATAACAACACCGTTGCCGTCAAGGCAGACAAGAGAAACAAAGGAGGTCTCATCTGCCGTAACAGTTGCCTTTTCAGTGATTTCAAGGCGTCTGACTGTGAAAAGTCCGCACTTTGTCAGAAGTGTTTCACTGAATGATTCATGGTCGATTGTCTCACCCATGGGAGCGCCCGAGCAATCGAGAGCCTTTGTGCTTGTCACATCAACTGCCTTGTCAATGTGAAGCTCTCTGGGCTTGCCGTTCTGAAGTCTGCCGTAGTCATAAACACGATAGGTTGTGTTGGAGTTCTGCTGAACCTCGGCAAGCAGAATGCCCTTGCAGATTGCATGAAGAGTGCCTGCTTCAATGAAGAAAATGTCACCCTTTTTAACCTTGACACGGTTGACATAATCAAGAAGAGTATTATTTTCAATGCTCTGTCTGAATTCTTCCTTTGATATGTCCTTTTTAAAGCCGTAGATAATTTCTGCATCCTCATCACAGTCAACGATATACCATGCTTCGGTTTTGCCGTATTCGCCCTCAACACGCATTGCATATTCATCGTCGGGATGCACCTGAACGGAAAGGTTGTCCTTGGCGTCAATAAGCTTTATGAGAATGGGGAATTCCTCAAATTTTTCGCAGTTTGTTCCGAGATAATTTTTACCCTCATTCTTCAGAACATCTGAAAGAGTTCTTCCCTTGAATTCACCGTTTTCAACGATGCTTTCTCCGTCCTTGTGGCAAGAAAGCACCCATGCCTCTGCCTGTCTGTCTGCAAAGGATAACATATCAAATTCCTTTGAAAGTCTGGTGCCTCCCCAGATATAATCCTTGATTGCCGGTGTCAGCTTGAGTATTTTCAATTTATTTCACTCCTGTTATTCTTATTCTGCCCCTTTCGGAATATTCTTTATTATAGAAGATTCGGATAGGGTGTTGTTTATGAATTCTGCAGATATTTTTCTGATTGTGTTTTGTTTTTTAAGCGCCTTGTGCGTTTTGTATGTTATGAAAAGAAGCGGGCATTTTTTCCGTTCACTTCTTCTCTCCTGCGTATCCGGCGTCGGCGGAATATTTCTTGTCAACATTCTGTCTGCCGTTACCGGAGTAAGCCTCGGTGTCAACGCTGCAAGTCTTGCCTTCTCTGCCCTTTCCGGGCTTTCGGGAGTCATTGCTCTGCTGGTGGTAAGGCTGTTATGATTTTCTGATTCTCTCTTATTAAGACAATGTATTAATAATACCGTCAGCAATTGCCTTGCCAAGAAGCTTCTGATTGTTTGTGTCAATAAGCTTGTAGCACTCCGCATCATTTGTCAGATAGCCTATCTCAATAAGTGTTGACGGACAGTCTTCGATTCTCGTCACGCCGAAGGGATAATACTGCACGCCGTCAGCAAGCTCACCGTACAGCTCCTGCTGTCCCGGATAGAAATAGTTTCTGTGAACGGATAACAGTTCATTATATATGTTGGTTGCAAGCGGATATGAGAAGGGCTTGAAATAATATGTGGAGGTGCCTATGTTGGTTTTCTTGAGCGAGCCGTTGGAATGGATACTGACAAACAGGTCCGGCTTGATGCTTCTTGTTATGGCCTTTCTTTCTTCAAGAAGCATGTAATCATCGCCGTATCTTGTCAGATATACAGTGACACCTCTTGCCTGAAGCTCCTGCATTGCAGCGTATGTGACAAGAATATTCACATCGCATTCTCTGACCTGATCGTTTATTCCCACTGCACCCGGATCTCTGCCGCCGTGGCCTGCATCGAGAACAACAACTGCACCTGTTGCACCGGTCGGCTTGCGGTTAACCGTGATAACCATGTTGCCCGCTGAATCATATTCTATGCTCGTGCCGTAATATCTGCCCTGAGCCTTAAGGGGCATTATCAGCTTTGCAGTTTTTGCACTTTCATTCACACTCCAGTAGGCTGAAGATATAACATCAGAGCCGCTTGTGTCAATTTCACCTGCAGCAGAGCTTGTGTAATGGAAGGTGAATTCAATTGTTGAGGCAGTGAAGGATGTTACGTTGTAGTGCTTGCTGTAGTTATAATAATAATTCTGCGGTGTATAGTGAAGGTCGTAGGGCACTTTCCAACGGGTGGAAAGAACAATTCTCACCTTTCCCCCACTTGATGAGCAGGAAATAACCTGAAGGCTGTTGTCGCCCATTTCCGTTTTCGGGATAAGCTGAACGGCTTCTCTTTTTATCTTTCGGCCCGACTGAAGATTGTAGTAATACTCCGTTTCTTCGTCATCGATATTGTAGCCTTCACTTTCGCCCACAACATAGTCCATTGTACCGTTTGGCAACACAGTGTAATAGGGCACAAGGTTATCCTCTGCGGCAATGGGCTTTGTGTCGGCATAAGCCGCAGTGACAACGCACATCTGATTGCCGGTAAAGGGTGTATATGTATAGGTTGTGGTCGGTGTATAGGTTCTTGTTGTGGTGATTTTCTGGCTTATTTCAAAAGCATCACTCTGAAGCTCCTGAAGATAGTTTCCGATTTCATACCTTGTTGAGGGGGCAGGCTGTGTTGTGAGAGTCTGACCGTTTTCTGCCGTTGTCTGCTCTTTTTCTGCAGAAACCGACGGTCCTTCAAGCTGAATTGTCTTGCCTGCAAAGGACACAAGAACAGTAACCTTGCCTAAAGAGGCAACCTCCTCCTCGCTGGAGGGCATTGTAATCTGACAGACAAAGGCTGTGTAGCCGTCGGCATCCTTATCACAGACAGCCTCAAAGCGTTCCGTTCCGAGTCTGACAGTGATTTCAGCCTTGCAATGCGCCACTATCATAAGGGGAACCTTTTCATTAGGCTGAGCAGAAATAACACTGTCCGGCATTATGTATCTGACAATGTTTTCATTGAAGGCACAGTTGACCTTATACTCTGCCTTACTTTCATTCTGACTTATGTTAAGAATGTTTTCTTCAGCTGAAAGGTCGTGTTTTATTGTCATACTGCCTGATGCGGGAACACCGTAGTTTTTTCCGTCAATGATAACAGGAAAAAGATTGGAGCCGTAAACCGTGAATTCAGCAGTGAAAAGCTCTGCCGTTTTCACATCACCTGCATAGCAGTCCACACCGACCTCACGAAAAGCAATTTCAGGGCAGATGCCCTTTGTCATATATGTCTTCACAGCAGAAAATGAGTTGTGAAGATTTTTTCTTATGTTTTTGAGATAAGAAAAGCCTATCTCGTTTATGCTTTTGCAGTTTTTCATTTCATAAAGGCTTTTGAGCGGAGTGCCCACAGACACCTTTTCGCCGTCAACAGCTGTGAAGTCAAGAACGGCAGTGAGCTTAATTTCCATTTCAGTGAGCTCTTTTTCCAGTGCAATAATACTTTTGACATCCTCTTCATCGCTGACTCTGACACAAACAGACTCAGTAAGGTCTTTGTCAAGCTTTTTAAGGCTCTCGCTGTCAGTGGGTATGTCGAGAACAAATATCTTTTCTTCAGCCTTTTCTCTGATTTGCTTTATCGCTCCCACTGCCTCTTCTGTAAGTGCACTGTCACTTTTAAGCAGCACACCGTCTGCAACAGAAAGAATTTTCAGAATGTCCTCCGATGAAGCAGAAATATTGATGGCAACAACTGCTTTTCTGCCCTCCTGCCGAATGCGTGAAACAGCATAAGAAACGGCCGTCATATCCGTGTCGGCATTGTTCTTGCCCGATGTGAAATATTCACTTTCGATATATACCCTATCGAAAAAGCTCTTTCTGATATACGAAATGCTTTTTTCAAAGCTCTTGTCACCTTCGGTGAATTTACCGTCGGTGCCTTCCTTTATGAAAACGCTTTTTTCCGTTGCGCGGAATTTTTCGTTGCTGTTTTTCATAAGCTCAGCATCTTCACCTATGACACTTGCCACAATCGGCACCTCAGGCTCTTTTTGCGACTGCTCGTAAAAATGATATCCCACAAGGCCGAGAGAGAGAAGCACCAGCAAAAGAGAAATTATTATAATTATACGTCGTATCTTTTTCATGCACGTCCACTTTCTTAAAATGATTATCCTGTATTATATCACACTTTTCAGCATATCAAGCTCTTTTGACAAAAAACTTTCAGAAAAATTAACAAATGAAGCACTGTAAAGAGAATAGCCGTCAAGCTTCTTTTCTCTTACATATTCGGCCTGCCTTGAAATAATGTCATTATTCTCTATCCATTCCTGACTGCCCTTTCCTGCATAGATATCCTCCTGACCGCATTTATAAAGTGCAAGACCTATAACAAGCCTCACGTCACTTCCTGCGGTGAGCCTTGCCCACTCGTCAACAGTGCTGCAAAAGGGCTGACTTTCGTTTTCAAAGCCGAAATATACCTGAGGAATAAGCATATCGCAGTATCCCTTCTGTGATGCCCACAGCTCCACATCGGCATAAAGTGTATTCACGTTTTTTTCGATATTACCGCAAGGACTTATTGAAAATATTTTGTCTTCGGAAAAGCTTTTTACAGCTGAATAAAGAGAACTGATGAGGCTGCTGACATTTTCACATCTCCATGATTCAAGTGACAGCTTCCCTCCTGACATGAGGTAAGCAGTGTAGTCCTCACTGTCGGCATCGCCGATATTTTCGGGATAAAAATAATCATCAATGTGTATTCCCTTTACTGCGGGATATTTTGTCAGAAGCTCTCTGACTCCGTCAATTATGAGCGTGCGCACCTCATCACTTGCAGGATTAAGATAATATTTTCCGTCAACACACATAACATTCGGGCTGTTTTCCTTCACCCATGACTTGATTTTGCTCTCACTGTTTTTTTTCGCATCGGAAAAATACAAGGCACGGTAAGGGTTTATCCAGGGGTGAATAGCCATGCCGTATTTTTCGCCCATGGAAAGAGCTAATTTCAGCACGTCAGTTTTTTCTCCCTCACCCATATATTCTGCATAGGTAAAGATATCCGAAGGGTAAAGAGCGTCACTGAAGGCTCTGACATGAACAAAAACATCTGTAGTGCCCACTTTGCTGAGATTGCTGAAAAGTCCTTCGATATATTTTTCATATTCCGATTCGCTTCTGTCAAGCTTTTTCAGCTCAATATAGGATATCCATGCGCCCTGAAAAAAGGTGTCACTGTCATTACCGTCAGAAATCGGTGCGGCTGTTGTTCCTTCACCACCTGCCGCATTCTCTTTATCAGGCATAAGAGTACACCCCGAAAAAGCAAATAATAACACCAGAGTCAACACAATAATTCTTTTCACAGTCACAACTCCTGTTCCTCCCCCTTGACAACTGAACAAAAACAAATTAAAATAAAGGCAGTAGATTCTTTGGAGGATAATGATATGGCTATAAGCACTATAAATAAAGTAAAAACAAATGACGAGGGCTTTTCAACTCCCCTTGACTGCCCTGTCTGCGGGCACAATGTGGCTCTGCGCCTTTTCTCAACATCAGACAGCTCAATTGTTGTTTCACTTCTGAAAGAGGATAAAGACCTGCGTGTTGCAGTGTGTCCCTCATGTGCAACAGTTTTCTCTGTCAACAAAAACTATCTCAAAGAAAGAAATGCAGGCACCTTCGTCACAATGACAAAGGAAGACCTTAAAATTGTGGTAAAAGGGCAATGAAATATTTTCTGATTGCTTTTCTTTTCTATTTTGCTGTTATTTCGGTTGTAACAGCTCTTTTTACCTTCATCGACAAAAGAAATGCAAAAAGAAACCGCAGAAGAGTGCCTGAATCAACACTTTTCATTCTCGCCTTTTTGGGCGGCAGTGTGAGCGAATATGCTGTTATGCGCCTTATCCGTCACAAAACACTGCACAAAAGGTTTATGATAGGTCTGCCTGTTATCATAATCTTTCAGCTTATTGCTTTCGTGTTTATTTTATCACAAATTATATAACAGTTCAACAAATTTCATTTTCTTAAATAAACACATTCTGCGTGAAAGCAAAAGCCTCCACGCATCAGTTTTTATAATATTATCCACAAGGTATAAGCAGCATACGGTCTTCCGGTGCTGTTTTTTCTTTTATGGAGTTTTCTTCCATAACTGCTTTTTCTGTTGTTTTATATTTCTTTGCGATATCCCACAGTTTTTCTCCCTTTGTGCAGAAATAGAGAGTCAGAGCAGGCTTTTCTATCAAAACTCCCTCACAGGGCTTTACATCTGAAAGATAACGGCAGCTTATAACCTTACACACCTTGCAGTGAAGCTGCAATTCGGTTTTTAGTTCGGTTTTTCCGTTTTCACAGGGTGAAAACTCCGTTTTTACCTCACACACCTCAATTTCTTTTTTTATGCCCTCACACCTTTCCTTCAAGGGCACAGGACAGGTGAATTCAACGGCCCTTTCAGTGTATGAGGGTGCACCGTTTTCGTCGACAAACAGAACACATGCCGTCGCTCTGCAAACAGCCTCAGACTTGTCGTCATTATATCTGATATCACCCGACAGGTCACTTATTCTCACATCACAGATTTCTTTAGCAGCTGCGCCAAGGTCAATGCTCTGCCTGAAGCTTTCTGTTTTATCAAAGCCTCCCACCGGCAGAAGCATTTCCACATTCAGATATTCACCTTCAATTTCTCCCTCTGTGGAATAGCAGTCAGCAATCAGCTCACACTCTTTTTCCTTGCAACCCTTTATGAAAGCAGATACCCTTGCTGCAATTTCAACAAGTCTTTGTTCTCCGTCACTGTCCGCCTTGACATTCACGGCAAGCAAAGAGGTTTTGCAGATAACCTCACAATCCATGTCCTCATCGATACCGGGTACGTCTACAATCTGACTTATGGGCATACTGTGGGTAAACATATGAAGCTTGTTGCTGTCACCCGAGCAGTAAAACATATTTGTTATAAATTCTCCCTTGATGAGAATTTTGTCAGAAACAGCTTTTTTGCTTTCAATTGTGATATATGAGTTATAGCGTATCAGCTTTTCAGCCTGAGCCTTTTCCTTGGGTAGAATTGCAGTTTCCGACAAATCAAAGATTTTTTCTCCCACGCATATTACATTTTCGCTTGTGACCTTCTCCTTCCTGACCTGAATACATCCGTAGTCAATTTCACAGGGCAGCTCCCGAACCTTAACCTCAAAAGCGGTGAATTCCACGCTTACGCTTCCGCCGACGCTTATTTTCCTCTGATTTACAGCACGGCAGTTAACATAGCTTGTCATCGCTTTCCCTTTAAGAATCATGCTGTCCGTTATGTCCTTCATCTGACATGCGACATTGAGCTCAAGACTCTTTTCATAGCAGTCAATTCTGTCCTTTTCCCCCTGATAGATAACACGGATCATAATTGTGCCGACAGCACCGACTCTGTCACCTGTGCGGCTGACGGAATGTATACCCGGTGTCACTGTGCATTTGAGAATTCTTTTTATTTCGCTGCAATAATCAGGGAGGCTGATTTCTGTTTCTATGCTCTGTTCACCTTTTGCCTTTGACGCCACCTCACATGACGATATCTTATCTTTCTTCATTTCAAAACTCATTATGTACATCTCCTTTTTCTTTATGGGCTTTCGGTTATATATATTCGCACTTACGGTGGGATATGCACAGCCATTAAAAAACAAAAAAGCTGAAGGTAACACAAAAGCATTACCCTCGGCTCTGACATTTTTTTATTCATTTCTTTTTTCTCTAATCATTCTGTCAATGGATTCGGCAGCCTTTTTGCCTGCTCCCATTGCAGATATGACAGTTGCTCCGCCAGTCACAACATCACCGCCTGCAAAAACACCTTCTTTAGTGGTTTCACAAGTGTTTTCATGAACAACAATACCGCCGTATCTGTTAGTTTCAAGATCCTCGGTTGTGGTTTTTATCAGAGGATTGGGTGATGTTCCGATTGCAATGATAACAGTATCAACCTGAAGGTTATATTCACTGTCGGGAATCGGAACAGGTCTTTTGCGTCCCTTTTCATCAGGCTTACCCAGCTTCATTCTGACACATCTTAACATACTGACAAAGCCGTTTTTAGGGTCATTGGGGTTATTGTTTCCGATTATTTCAACAGGATTATTAAGCGTGAGAAACTCAACGCCTTCCTCCAGCGCGTGTTCAACCTCTTCATGCCTTGCAGGGATTTCTTCCATTGAGCGTCGGTACACAACATACACCTTTCTTGCGCCGAGCCTTACTGCAGTTCTTGCCGCATCCATGGCGACATTTCCTCCACCCACAACGGCAACCACTCCCCCTTTCATAACAGGCGTTGAGGTTTTATCCCCGTGTGCATTCATAAGATTGATTCTTGTGAGAAATTCATTTGCCGAATATACACCCTTAAGCGATTCGCCTTTTATGCCCATAAAATTCGGAAGACCTGCACCGGAGCCGATAAAAACTGCCCTGAAGCCTTTTTGGAAAAGCTCATCAATTGTGAAAAGCTTTCCTATAACTGTATTAGGCTCAAATCTTACACCCATCTCACGAAGCCTTTCGACCTCTGTTTCAACAATGGATTTAGGAAGCCTGAATTCGGGTATGCCGTAAACAAGAACACCTCCCATTCTGTGAAGCGCTTCATAGACTGTGACATCATATCCTCTTTTTGCAAGCTCACCTGAGCATGCAAGACCTGCAGGACCCGAACCTATAACAGCCACCTTTATTCCGTTCTTTTCAGGAGTTTTTGCTTTTTTATTTTCATTCCTGTTGTGACGGTCTGCAACGAACCTTTCGAGTCTGCCGATAGCGATAGGTTCACCCTTGATGCCGCATACACATTTGCTTTCACACTGCAGCTCCTGCGGGCATACTCTGCTGCACACAGCAGACAGTGAATAGGCGCTCTGAATCACATCATAGGCTTTTTCAAACTCACCCTCTTTCACATTTCTGATAAATTCGGGTATATTCACATTGACAGGGCAGCCTTTTACACAGGGCTTGCTTTTGCAATTAAGGCAGGCTGTAGCCTCTTTGATTGCCATTTCGTCGGTATATCCCAGTGCTACCTCATCAAAATTGCCTGTTCTTTCTTCTGCCCTTTGTGTTGGCATTTCAACCTTCTTGTGAGGAGTGAATCTGCTTTTCTTTTTTTCATTATCCTGCTTTTCTCCATTTGCCTTTTCCCTCCCGAAAAGCCTGCAGGTGCTGTCAAAGGCGTGCTTTTCAAATTCCGAATACATATTTCCTCTTGAAATTGCTTCGTCAAAGTCTACCTCATAGCCGTTGAAATCAGGGCCGTCAACGCAGGCAAATTTCGTGATTTTTTCGCCATTTCTGTTCAAGGTAAGTCTGCATCCGCCACACATTCCCGTTCCGTCAATCATAATCGGGTTCATTGACACTGTGCAGGGTATTTTCGTCGGGCGTAGCTTTTCGGCAACAGATTTCATCATGATAAGAGGACCTATGGCAAAAACATGGTCAAAGCTTTCTCCCTTTTCAAGCAGTTCGCTTACGGGTGATACCACATTGCCCTTTTCACCGTATGAGCCGTCATCGGTCACAACAAAAAGCCTTTCAGATGCTTTTCTGAATTCATCCTCAAGTATAACCGCATCCTTATTCCGAAAGCCGATAACCGATGTCACTTCAGCACCGTTTTCATATAGCTTTTCTGCAATCGGCAAAGCAATTGCACAGCCTACACCTCCACCCACAACAAGCACTTTTTTAAGATTATCAAGCTTTGACGGCTCGCCCAAAGGCCCGACAAAGTCTTTTATATACTCCCCCTGCTCTTTGTGAGAAAGCAGTTTTGTTGTGGCTCCCACAATCTGGAATATAATTTTTACAGTACCCTTTTCTCTGTCTGTTCCTGCAATAGTCAATGGAATTCTTTCCGCGTGTTCTTCATCAACACGAAGAATAATGAACTGTCCCGGCTGTGCCTTTTTTGCTATATCAGGGTGTTCAATTTCCATAAGCATTGTTCCCTTGTTCAGCTGCTTTTTATATGCTATTCTATACATCAGAAAACTCCTTTAAGCAATATAACCTTTCTATTTTACTATTCCAATTTATTCTGATATAATTACACACCTGAAAGAAAAAGTTATATTTCGTGAAAAGAATCAGCTTTACACCGATGTCAGGCATAAAATTAATATTTTTTTATAATTAGTGATTGTAATATTACAAGAAATGTTATATAATTAGTCTGTTATGTCTAGATAATATGATATAAGAGAAAACGAAGTATACAAAGGGAGAATTAAGAAATGTCAAAACTTCTCAGTGCATTGATTTCTGCTTACGGTGGATTTGTGGGCAGCTGCGAGCATATCAAGCTCTATCTTTATTCTAAAAATGCTGTTAAAAAGCAGGAAAAAGTTCTCAGGCATCTTATGAGGGACAACAAGACTACTGTCTACGGCAAGGCGAATAATTTCGATAAGGTTCACAGCGTTGAGGATTATCAGAAAATTGTTCCCTTTTCAAGCTATCTCGATTATGAAGACTACATAATGCGCATGGCAAACGGCGAAAAAGGTCTTATCACCAACAGACTTATCCGCCGTTTCACAGAGTCATCAGGCAGCACGGGAAGAAGCAAGCTGATTCCCCTTTCAGGCTTTTCTGAATGGACACTTATGTGCTTCAACGTCACTGCCCCTATGGGCTGTGCAGTTAAATATTTTGCACGAAAGCACAGACCTCTCCCACCCCAGAAGGGTCTTCTGACTGCTGAAGTCAACTATAGAAGACTCCCCGGCGGACAGACAGTTTCATGTCTTTCATCAATACCCTTCATCAACATGGAGCCTATCGTTAAGTTCTATACCTGCTCACCGAAGGAGGTTATGTTCCCTGACCCCGATGTTGATATGGATATGCACTATGTAAAGCTCCGTTTTGCTTTGCAGCACCGCGACATCAGCTATCTCGGAACAGTTTTCATCACTACTCTTGAATCCATGTTCTTCTATCTTGAAGAAAACTGGCAGATGATCTGTGATGACATTGAAAAGGGTACTCTTAACGAAAATGTGAGAATTCCCGACCACATCAGAGCAAGTCTTCAGAAAAAGATAAAGCCTCAGCCCAAGAGAGCTGCACAGCTTCGTGCAGAGTTTGAAAAAGGCTTTGACGTAAGTCCCATCGTGCCGAGAATATGGCCTAAATGCGAATGGATGTACGGCATGGGCACAGGCTCACTTTCACATTATCAGCAGAGACTCCGCCGCTACATGGGTGAAGATATGGCTATCTACTATGTGGGCTATGCTGCAACAGAAGCTCTCATGGCAGTTCCCATTGAGATGAACTCCTATGAATATGTTATGCTTCCCCAGAACGGCTTTTATGAGTTCCTTCCCGTTGATGCACCCGAAGGCACAACCCCTCTTACGATAGGAGAGCTTGAAGTCGGCAAGGAATATGAGCTGATTCTGACAAACATGAGCGGATTTTACCGTTACCGCATCGAAGATGTTATCAAAGTCACAGGCTACTACCATCAGTCACCCAAGGTTACTTTCTGCTACCGTCTTAACCAGATTGCAAACATCAGCGGTGAAAAAATCAACCAGCTTGCATTCGATGAAATTGTCGGCAACTTCTCTGACAAGATGGATGAAATGTTTGTCGGCTACAGTATCTATCCCGACCGCAGCACCTCCCCCGGTCATTACATTCTTCTTGTTGAGGGCACAAAGGAGCATACCAAGGAAGAGGAAAAGGTTTATGCAGAGGAATTTGAAAAGTGCCTTTGCGCCGGCAATGTTTCTGTCGGTCCCCTCATCAAGAGCGGTGCACTCGGTCACTGTGAAGTGAAATTCCTCAAGAAAGGCACCTATGACGATTACCGTCAGATGCTCAAGGACAACGGTGCAAACCTCAATCAGATCAAACCCATCAAGGTTATCAATTCTGAAGAAAGAAGAGATTTCTTCTTCAACCATGTTGCATTTTAAGAGGGTGTCATTATGCAGAACACTATTTTAAAACAATATACCGAAAGCCTGCCCGAAAGTGAGCAGGCTTTAGCCTTTGAAAAGGCAAAGGAATTTGTGAGCACGCTTCAGAAAAAAGGTATCTCTGACAAAAAAATTGCAGCAGAGCTTGCTGTTGCTCTTCTGAAAAAAGCAGAACAAAAAAAGAAGCTCCCTATGGAGCTTTATGACAAGGTCAACTATATGTGCCGCTGTTATATGGACAGAATTGCACGCTTCAGACTTGACTATGATTTCGTGCCGGATATCGACTCTCTGAAAACAGCTCTCATCTGCCTTTATGAATTTGCTCCCATTTTTCATGCAAGACCTGTTGACAATCACATTGCCCCCTACTGGAAGGTGTGCGATTATGTGATTGAAGATTCACTGACAGTTGAAAACACACAGGACATCGACAAAAGTGCTTATGAATTTCTGACAAAGGGCGTTGACCTTAAAGAAAACGTTCAGATGAAAATCGGTCTTTTCATCAACGGCAACAAGTGTGCTTTGTGTCTGAGATGGAATCACATGATTATGGACGGAGGCGGCTTCAAGCAATTTGCCGATGACCTTTTCAGAGCATATAATGAAGTCAGAAAGGGAATAACACCGACAGACTTCAGAACAGGCTCACGCCATTTCAGTGAGGTTTATGCTGATTTGCCCGAAGATATCAGAAAGCAGGCACAAGGCAAGTTTGCAAACAAGACCTCAGGTGAAAAGAAGCATCTGCCCTTCACCCCGAAAAGTGACAGTGATCACAACATTCTCGTTGTCAGAAGCATTCCTGCAGAGGTTTTCACTGCAGCAATCAAAGCAGCAAAGAAGAACGGAGCAACTGTTAACGACCTGATTTCTGCAGCATACATCGAAGCAGCATATAAGCTTATCGGCTGCGAAAATGAGCCCATGACTCTTTCCTGCGCCGTGGACCTCAGAAGATACATCAATGATGCTTCAAGGCTCGGCTACACCAACCACACAACCTTTATGCCCTGTACCCTTGAGCGCAAGGGTGACACTGCGCTTGACACACTTAAGGCGGTGGCAGAAAGCACAAGGCAGTCCAAGAAGGATGAATTTCTCGGCCTCTACGGATTACCTCTTCTTAACTTCGCTTTCACTAAAATGATTTATGCCCAGGCAGAATTCACTGTCAAGCTCTTTTATAACAATGCCAACCTTGCCGTCAGCAATGTAGGCCCTGTTGACACAAAGGCCTATGCCTTTGAAGGTCATGAGCCTGTTGATGCAATGGTCGGCGGCGGAGCGAAAAAGAAAAACTGCGCAGCAGTCACTGCTCTTACAATCAACGGAAAGTTTACTGTTTCCATGTCTATAGAAGGCTCGGATAAGGATGCAGAAGTCGCTGAAAGATTCTTTGAGCTTATGGAAGAAAGCGTCAAAGAAATTGCAGAAGCTGAATAAAACTTCATTCAAATCAAAATATACTGAAAGCTCCCGGAATTCGATTCCGGGAGCTTTCAGTTTTATCGATAATCCGATTAAGCTTACAGCAAGTCATCAAACAGGCGGATGTTTGCAGGAACCTTCTTCAGCTCCCCTGCCTGCTCCTTCTTGATGATTTCAACAATGCGGTCGTTGATGGGAGTAGGAACACCGCATTTTCTGCCCCATTCGCAAACAACACCGTTGATTGCATCAATTTCGCAAGCCTTACCCTTTTTGATATCCTGAAGCATAGAGGGCTCAATTGAACGGTGCTTTTTCATTGCAACGGGGATAAGCATTGTTGCAAAAGCACGCTTGAGAGGGTTCTTATAATAGAAGAGCTTTGTGATATCCTTGCCCTGCACGGGTACAAATTCAGCACCTGCAGCGTGACCGACATCAATACATTCCTTCATGCAGCGGATAGCAACCTTTCTTGCTGCCTTGTTTTCTGACACTGCACCGAATGTGCCACCCACAACTGTGCCAAGGCCTGAGAATGTAGCATTAATCAGAAGCTTTGACCAACGTGCACCGATAAGGTTCTTTTCTTCATGCACAGGGCACATAAGCTCGAGGATTTCCTTAACTGTGTTAAACTGTTCATCGGTAATGCCCTGCATTTTGCCCATGTGGAATGAAAGGCTGTCAGTTTCACTTGTCAGTGTGCATACACCGGGAGCTGTCAGAGCTGCACCCCATTCAACAGTGCATCCCATTGTATGCTCTGCACCAATGATTTCTGCAATTCCCGGCTCGGGAATACCGTTCTGAAGTGTCACAACAACACCATCTTCTGTCAGATAATCCTTGAGCATGGTGACAACCTCAGTGTTATAAAGCTGTTTTGTCATAAGGAAAATAACATCATATTTCTTTGTCATTTCGTCGGGAGTGAGTGCCACTACGGGAACAGTCATATTGACAGTACCCTTGATAACAGCGCCATTTTCTTTCAATGCTGCAACGTGTGCCTTGTTACGGTTGATAAGGTCAACCCTGCCTCCGTTTTTTGTTATGTAAGCGCCCAGCACAGTGCCGAGAGAGCCTGCACCGTAAATTGCACAAGATACATTTTTCATCATATATACCTCCTGAAAAAGATTATTATTTACCCAATTAAAATACCATATATGCCTCAAAAAATCAACTGAAATCATAAAAAACCCGTAATGCCGGAGCATTACGGGTTTTTCCACTTATTTGTCAGCCTGTAAACGGATGCTACACTGTCATCCGACATTCAATATCAGTTGAACAAGCCCTTGAACCATTCGATAATCTTTTCGAAGAAGGAGATTATCTTCTGGAAGAATGCGATTAATCCGTTAGGAGCAATACCTTCTGATGTAAGAACATCTTCCATATACTTGTCAAGGAATTGAGCAAGAAGATTACCTACTGTCTTTTCGTTCGGGTCGTCTGACATACCGAGATCCTTAAGAATCTGCTGCCACTGTGCATTGATATCCTTAAGTCCGTTAGTTGTTTCGCCAACACCGATCTCTGCACCGTAGAACAGGTAGTAAAGTGTTGCAAGAGACTTATCCATGCCGAGATATGTTTCAGTTGAAACTGCTGCCATTGTATCGAGAAGACCTCTTACATACTTTTCAGCATCTGCTGTCATACCCAGGTTATCTCTGAGAAGACCAAGGAGTGCTTCTCTGTTGTTTTCATGCATGATGAATGTAATGATAAGTCTCATTACAACTGTTACCATCTCAGCCTTGTTACCGCTTTCACCTTCGGTGTAAACCATCTTGTATGCAGTCTTACCGCTGAGTGAATCATAGGATTCAAGCTTACCAACTGTGAGCTCAGCAATTGCGCTTGCATTAAGAGTTGCAAACTCATAACCTGTTGCATCCTTGATAACTTCAAGAAGCTTATCGAAGAGCCACTCAAAGTTTATTGCAGCAAGGTCAATGCCGATAAGTTCATAAAGATCGATTTCAGCGATGGGAGCAATTGCTGAAAGCAGACCGTAAACAGTGTGGAGAGTGTTCTTAACTACTGTGTCAATACCGTTGGAGTTGATGAAGTAGATAAGATTGGGAAGCATATCAAGGATCTGCTGAGCAGGATCATTGTTGATGATTTCATCCACTCTGTTAAGAAGAGGATCAAGGATTGATGTAAGTACTACATCACCGTTTGCCTCAACTGCTGCATAGTAATCTGCAGGAGCAAGGATGTCCTTACATTCAAGAACTTCAAGAAGAGGAATGATACCGTACTGGTAACCCTTACCGCCTTCAAGCTTGATAGCATCTGTGCTGTCGGGATTTACAAAGAATGCGATATCATCATCTGCAAGTACCCATGTAAGTACGGGATAGAGAGGTTCAAGAACGTTGCAGAGATATTCAACAAACATTGCTCTGTCTTCTGAGAACTCAGGAACCTCAACAGCAGCAACTGCCTCAATGTCAGCAATTTCTGCATGCTTGAGAACTTCTGTAATGTACTTACCAACATTCTTGCCGTTTACTTCAAGGTCCTTGATGCCTGCAAGAATGCCTGCGAGAGCATCACGGATTGCAATAACATTTGCACTGTTGTAAAGTGAACCGCCGAGAAGGTCATTGATAAGTTCCTTAAGGCTGTCAACACTCTGACCTTCAATGATCTCAAGACCGAGAAGGTAAATAATGTTGTCTACAAATCCGCCGAAGTTGTCAGCGATGTAGTTTGCCATTTCTTCTGTGTAGAGAGGACCGTACTTGCCGCTTTCAAAGAGGTCTGAAGTTGCAAGTGCTGAGAACACTTCATCAGTGTCAGCTCTGTCAGTAAACTTCCAGTCAAATTCCTGAATGTCAGCAGGTACAACACCCTTAACGCAGAGATTTTCGATTATTGCATAAGCTTTTTCGCCTACAAGCTTCTCAACAAACTCTGCATTGTCTTCGTCAGCGATTGTAAGAACCACAAGGTTAACAAGAACAGTAACAGTGTCTTTGGCTTCCAGTGTCATCTTCTTGGGTGTGCCGACTTCCTTACTTAATGAAGCGTAAGGAGCAACTGTGCCAAGATCGAAACCAACAAGCACGCTTTCTACAACTGTAAGATCAAGGTCTTCAACCATGTAGGAAACTGCTTCAAGAAGTGCTGCAACTGTAAGATTGTCAAGACTGATGGCTGCATCAGTGTTTTCAATCTTCATAAGCTTCTTGAGATTTACAAGCTCGTTGATGTCAACATTAACACCGAATACTTCAAGCTTTTCAAGAAGTGCTGTGATTGCTGCAATTGTGTTGTCAACTACTGCTGCAACACCGTTGGTGTTGAGGAAGTAGATAAGGTTGGGAAGAAGTTCAACAGCTTCTTCGACGGGGTTAGCAAGGATTTCGTCGATACGTGCTGCAAGTGATGCGAGAACGCCGGTAACGATGTCTTCTGTCTTGCCGTCTGCTGCAGGAAGATTCTTACAGCCAAGAGCTTCAAGAAGAAGTGCAAGACCTTCGGAATAACCGTTAGCACCGTTGATTGTGATGAAGTCAACAGGAGCACCGTCCTTAACTTCCTTAACAAAGAATGTGTAGTCGTTGCCAAGAAGGAGCCATTCTACAAGACCCTTTGCATATGTGTTGAGAACGTTTGCAAGTTCAGCTGCAAATGCGTCTGCTGTTGTGATGCCTTCGGGAGCCTTATAAGCCTTGAGGCCTACAACATCAGCACCGAGAAGAACACCTGCTGCATCAAGCAGACCGTCATCGATATCCTTAAGAAGGTCTGCAATAAGGTCAACAATTGACTGAAGGTTTGCAGTTGTGAACACGTTAACCTTATCGTTGAGAAGCTCACTGAGTGTTTCATAGTTACTGTCAATGAGACCTGCAATAAGATCGCCGAGTTCGGGAAGAATAGCTGTAACATATTCTGCTGTAGCTTCATTCCAGTTGTTGGGATATGTGAGCATATATTCGCCGTCACCGGTCTGTGCGTAATCCCATTCAGGAGCTACGTAAGAAATTTCAACGTCTGCGAATACATCCTTGAGAGCTGAAATGATTTCTGTGCCGATCATTTCATCAAGCTTCTTTGCATTGTCTTCATTTTCAACAAACATGCGAAGAGCTGCTGTTACGATAACTGAAATCATGTCATGCTTGTCAAGGTCAGTCTTATAAACCATCTTATAAGCATCGCTTGCGCTCACTGAATCGTACTTAACTGCTTCACCGAGAGCGAAGGGTACAAGTACATTCTGAAGCTCTGTGAAATCAAGCTCTGTCATAAGTGAAAGTGCTCTGAGAAGGGCTGCGAGTGTAAGATTGTCAAGAGCTATCTTTTCTTCGCCCTCTTCATACTTGTCAGCAATATTCATAAGTCCGGGAAGATCAACAAGTGCGTTGATGTCAAGACTGATGCCGAATACACCGAGCTTATCAACAAGAGCCATAAGAGCTGCTGTTGTGTTTGTGATTACCGCATCGATACCGTCAGCATCGAGGAAGTAAATAAGGTTGGGAAGAAGATCAAGAACTTCTTCTACGGGGTTCGCAAAGATTTCATCGATACGTGCTGCAAGTGAGGCAAGAACAGCCTTAACTGTAGCTGCTGTATCAAGGTTTTCAACATCATATACTGCGGGAAGGTTTTCACAGCCAAGTGCTTCAAGAAGAAGTGCAAGACCTTCTGCATAACCCTGTGCGCCAGTGATTGTGATGTATGAGCCGTCAGCTTCAAGGCCTTCGCCTGTGCCGTCTGCATCCTTAACGATGAGGTTGAAGTCTCTGCCGAGAAGGAGCCATTCAACTGCGCCCTTAGCATATGTTGTAAGAACATTTGCAAGTTCGTCTGCAAATTCGTCGACAGTATCAATACCTGCGGGAACTTCATAAGCCATAAGACCTACAAGGTCAACATCAAGAATGAAGCCAACCTTAAGAAGCTCTGCATCAATATTGCCGAGAAGGTTCTTGATAGTATCAAGGAGGCTGTTGAGAGTTTCTGTTGTGAAGATGTTTACATTATCCTGAAGAAGTGCTGAAAGTGAGTCATACTTCTTACCGTTAATTTCAACCATCCTGATAACAGTGTCAACAAGTGCGGGAAGATTTTCAGCAAGATATTCTGCCTTTTCTTCAGTCCAGTCGTTGGGATAGGAAGTGATAGCATTTATATATTCGATAACGCCATCATTTTCCTTACCGTCCATATAATTCCAATCGGGAGCCTTATAGATGATTTCGCTGCCTGAGAAGATACCCTTGATACCTGTTACGATATCAGTTTTGAGCATTTCGTTAAGCTTTGTTGCAAAGGCATCGTCAGAAATAAGCTCAAGAGCTACAACAAGAAGAATTGTAACAACATCTTCTCTTGCTGCTTCCATCTTATAGATGTATGTGCCCTTTGTGATCTTACCTGTGCAGAAGTTAACAAGAATGTCAGCTGCTGCATCAAGAGGAAGACCTGTTGCGCCGTAAACGATTTCTACAACATTTGCAAGTGAAAGGTTTGCAAGGTCGATTGCGACTTCTGTTCCGTCATCCTTCTCAATCTTGAGAAGATCAGCAAGGCTTACATTGAGACCAAGTGCTGAAAGCTTATCAAGAAGTGCATATACGGGCTGGAGAAGATTGTCAACTGCAACGCCTGCACCGTTAGCATTGAGGAAGTAAATAAGGTTGGGAAGAAGCTCAAGAACTTCGTCTATAGGATCAGCAAGAATTTCTTCAACGCGTGTTGCAAGTGCACCGAGAACTGACTTGGTGTTTGCTTCTGCGGGAAGCTCACAGCCAAGAGCCTCAATAATCATTGCAAGACCCTTTTCATAGCCGTAACCGCCGTTGATAACGATTGTGTCAACAGGACCTTCTGCACCGGGCTTCTTTGCGAATCTGTAGTCATCACCGAAGAAGAGCCAGTCGATAAGAGCACCTGCATAGGTGTCAAGAACATTTGCAAGTTCGTTGATAAAGTCGCTGATTGAGTTGATTTCTGCTTCACATGTGTAAGCCTTGAGGCCTGCAATGTCAACATCAAGAAGATAACCAACTGTGTTGATGAGGTTTTCATCAATATCCTCAAGAAGACCTGTGATCATACCAACGAGTTCATTGAGTGTATCTGCACTCACAAGACCGTTAAGAAGACCGCTGAGAAGGTCTGCAAGGTTTGTGGGAAGAGCGTTGCCTTCGGCATCAGTCTTGCCTTCGTTGATCATACCGATGATAAGGTCAACGAGCACATCGAGATTTTCAGCAAGGTACTGAGCTGTTTCTTTATCCCAGTCATTGTTTTCGATGTTTTCCCAATCGATTGAAGCAAGTGTGTTGGGAAGACCTGCACCGCTTTCAATGTAAGCGTCGAATGCTTCTTCTGACTCGAACCAGTACATCCAGTCGGGTGTGCCGTAGGTGATTTCAACATCTTCAAATACTGTGATGATTGAAGAAATGAGTCCTTCTGTCTTGAGAAGAGCGTCAAGCTTAGCAGCATTGCCGTCCTTTGCAGCCCAATCAAGAACAAATGAAAGGATAACTGTGAGCATATCAGCCTGGCTGAAGTTTGCGTTGTAAGCACCCTTCTTCCAAGTGCTGTTGAGTGTTGAAGCTGATGTGTAAGGTACTGCGATATCATCAGAGATATCATAGATTACCTGAACAAGATCAGTAAGGAGTGTACCGAGATCCACATCCTTAAGAGCAAGGTCTTCAACAAGAGCGACGATTGCGTTCCATGTGAGATTCTTGATATCAATGCCGAGAGGCTTCTTTGCACCCTCATCACCGATTTCAATGCCTGCAATCATTTCTGCAAGGTTAATGTCATAAATGGGACGGATTGTGTCAAGAAGTGCATAAACAGGAGTGAGAAGCTTGTCTACGCCCTGTGAAAGTGCATTGCTTGAAATGTAGAAGAGAAGACCGGGAAGGATATCTATAATAGTATAGATAGCGCCGTCTTTTTCTACTGTGGGATCATTTGTTGTAAGTTTGTTGATTACGCCAACAAGAGCGTTAAGTGTGAGTGCAAGTGTGTCAGCACCGTCTGTGTAAGCTGCGGGAGCTGCACCGAGAGCCTCAAGAAGAGGAATGATTGCATTGTCATAGCCCTTATAGCCCTGAAGTGTGATTGCACTGTCGATAAGAGTAAGATCCTTACCGGCAAGGATGAAATCAAGAAGGGGCTGGAGAGGAGCAAGAAGCTCTGTAAGAGCTGCCACAAATGAATCAGCATCTGTTACACCGAAGTCGATTTCAGCATCTTCTTCGATTCCGGCATACTGAGCGTAAACTGAAAGGTCGATACCAAGCTCGTCCTTGATGATCTTGTTGATGTCAATTGCAAGACCTTCTTCAGCTTCTTCGCCTTCTGCTTCATCCTTGGAAGCAAGGAGTGAATTGAGGTCTGAAAGTGAACCGAGAAGCTTAGCAAGAGCTGTTACAGTCTTGTTTGTGAAGAGCTTTTCATTAAGAAGTCCGCTAAGAGCGCCCTCGATTGAACCGTCAACTTCTTCAGTTGTTTCATCAAGGTCGAGGCCTGCCATTGCGAAGATTGAAGTAAGGAGTGTCTCAAGGTTATTGTAAAGATACTCAGCCTTATCTTCTGTCCAGTCATTGTTGGGGTTGAGATAGATATCAGCAGCTGCTGAACCTGCGGGTGAATTGTTTTCACCTGCATACCAATAATAAGGAGCAATACCGTATTCAACCTGGTTAGCAAGCTCAGCGACTGCAGCGATAACATCGCCGACATTCATTTCGTCAAGGTTAAGGTCTTCATAAATAACCTTCTTAACGCCTGCAATTGCTTCCTCGTCAGGAATTGCTTTATCTTCTGCGTCCTTGATAACTCCACCGTTTTCATCCTTCTGAGTCATGAACAGACCAAGAAGTGATGTAAGAGCAGCTTCATCCTTAACTACGTTGAGGAGATATGAAAGGAGGTAGTAGCCTACATCAGCCTTGTCAGCTGTGATTGAGTAAGCCTTGCCTGTGCCTTCAAGACCAGAATAGATGTATGCAGCTCTGCTTGTATCAACTTTATCAAGTGAGCCGAGAGTTGCAAGAGTTGCCTGGTCGATAGCAGGAATACTGAGACCGAAGTGCTCAAGGATTGAGTTGAGGCCGCCTGCAAACATGCTGTTGGGAAGAAGAGCGTCTTCTTCGTCTGTGATGAGCATGTCACCAATTGCGATAGCAGCGCCATCGGAAAGAACGTCACCGGCAATACCTGCATTTGCAACATAAGTGATTCTTGTCTTAAGCATATTGAGCATGGGCTTAGCCATACGGAATGCAAGAGCGTAAACAAGGTTGGGAAGGACGCCGAGAATTGTATCTACGGGTTCTTCACCAAGCTCGCCAAGGAATGTGAAGACAGGAGCAAGAATCTGCTCAAGAACGTAAGAAACATCTGTGCTGCCGTTGATCTCACTAACAGGTGTGTAAGGAACACCAAGAAGCTCGTAAACAGGTACAAGCATATTAGCGTAACCCTGGTTACCTTCTGAACCAAGCTGGAGGGATACATTGAGGGTAATGACAAGTGTACCACCTGTAGCAATGTTGTCAACCCTATCCGGAGCCCAGGGTACATTGGTAATAAGAGTTGTAAGAAGGGGGAGAAGACCTGCAGTTGCATGTTCGAAGGCATCATAGAAGTATGCATCAAACTCTGCCTGTGTAATTTCACCGGCTTCAAGCTTTTCCTTCTGTTCATCTACACCCCAGGAAAGCATAAGCTTACCTGTATTATAGTCAACAAGCTTGGGTGACTCCCATGAGTCAGCATCGCCGCCTGCAGCCTTAAGTGCTGCAATATTATCAGCATACTTTGTGCCGTAGCCGAGGTCAATGAGCTTCTGAGCAAGAAGGTCGGGATAAATCTCGAAATTACCTGCATCAAGAATGTCGTGAAGTGACTTACTGTATCTTACAACAACATTCATACCTGAATAGTCGATGTTGGTAGGAAGTGTTGCCCAAACCTTTGAGAATTCACCAAGAACAAGGGGGTAAAGCATCTGAACAACAGTGTTGATGAAATCATCTGTGAACAGTGCACCCTTGATAAGGTCTGTAAGCATTGTGCCGAGGTTGAATTCTGCACCTTCTTCAGCATCGGGATTAAGAAGTCCGCCGAGAAGATCGCCTACAAGGTCACTTGTGATAATCTTATCAAGAGCTGTGATAAGATTCTGCATTTCAGCTTCTGTTACAGGGTCAACACCTATTTTAAGTTCATCATTATCATAGGGCTGACGGGGATCATACTGAAGCTGAGTCTGTTTGTAATCGGGGAAGCCGAAGGATGAAGCATAAGCGTTCCAGATTTCATAGATGCCGCCTACCTTCATAAGCTCGTTATATCTGTCAATTGTTGTCTGGCTGACATAACCTGCCTTGCCTACACCCTGAAGGTCTGTGAGAATGTCAGGCTCAATTGAAACCATAACAGCACTGAGCTTAAGGAAGGATTCAACCTTAAGTGCTGTGGGCTTGCCAAGCTCTACATAAACATCCCATGCGTTATTTACTTCTGTAGTGAAGCGGTCTGCAAGAGTCTTGTAGAGGTTTTCGATCATATTCCTTGCAGAATTTTTGATAGCAGAAAGAAGTTCGTCAGCTCTTGTCTGTCCGACGTTGTTCTTTACATCATTGTAAAGAGCTGCAAGATCTGCCTCCTGTGTTCTTGCTTCGTCAATCTTTGCCCAGAGAGCTGCTTTACTGAGAGTTGTGAAGCTCTTATCTGCATTTTCAGCAAGGTAAAGAACTGCCGGGTTGATATCGCACTTAAGCATTTCTCTGAGGTCAATGAGGTAAGCGTAGCCGTCATAGTAAACAGCATTAACCACCTGTGAACTGTAAGCGCCGATTGCGTTGATATAACCGCAGAGCTCTGAATAAACAATCTGCTTTTCCTCAAGGTCAGGAGCTAATTCTTCGCCGTCAATTGAAGCAATGGATACTGAATACTTGGTGTAAAGAGCATCTGCCTTATCCTTTGAATCCTGAAGGTCATAAGCAACTACATTGTCATAGAAGTTTGTGTAATAGGTTTCATCGATATAGTTGTTATCGATAAGATATGTGTAGATATCACCGCCGCTTACAAGGTAATCATAGTATGCCTTGAAGGTTGCAAAGTCTTCAAGAAGCTTAACCTGTGTTGCGGAGCCTTTAGCACCGAAGTTGGGATACTGGAATACACCGTAATTGGGGTTAGCGTCTACGAAATCGTTCCATGCATCAACTGTGGGCATATAGGTCTGGAATTCCTTAGCTGACTGAGCTGATGTAAGGAAGTTGTTGATGCCGGTTGCATAATCAGCAAAGAGAGCACTGTAAGTGCCTGATGAACCAACATAAGTTGTCATTGTTGACTTTGAGTTGTTGTATTCTGTAATCTTTGCATCAAGTGTACCTGCATTAGCCATCTCAAGAAGCTGATCGTATGTAAGGTCAATGAGACTGTTAAGATAAGTAATGTGCTCATTTAACTTTGTCTTAGCTTCTGTGTTGGTGCCGTTTGTTGCGGGAGCATCAACTGCAGCATCATCGGGCCACAGCATGTGGTGATAATATTTGGTGCTGGTATTGCATGAACCGGCAACTGAATAATAAAGGTTACCGGGCATGGTAACAACATACTTAACACCCATTTCAACTGATGAAGCAACATTTGCTGCCTTACCGGCCTGAGCAAGATAGCCCTGAATATCAGTTGTTGAGAAGGTTACGGTATTTGTCCATGTTGATGCCTGTCCTGTAGCGGCTGCATCATGAAGTCTTGCACCTTCCCAGGTGTAAACAAGCTTCAGGAAAGCCGGAACACTGCCACTGTCGGTGTTAACCTGCTTTTTTGCAAGCTCTTTGATGAGAACATTGTAAATATCCTGGGTTGTAACACCGGTACAAGCTGCCTGCTGGTCTGTGCCGCCTGCTACGGCTGTTGCCCATTCGTCGGTTGATTTCACTGCTGAGTCAAGAAGACGAAGCAGCTCAGCGGCCTGCTTATAATTCTTGTAGCTGGCAAATACAATATTTGCCGTTCTGGTTGCATCACTACCTGAATCTTTGCCTGCTGCAATAAGGTCAAGAGTGGTTGAGTATGCACTGTCCTTAAGCTTGTCTGCAAGCTGACCGATGTAATCTTCATCAGCTGCTGAAACAACAAAGGTACCGAAGCACACGCTTACGCTTGTCATAATCATTATGACAGCAAGAAGCATACTGAGAAGCTTCTTGGAAGTCTGTTTGACTTCTCTTTTTGTTACTAACATGTTTTTTCCTCCTGTTATAATTTCTTCTGGGGTACTTCCCCGCTTTCATGTCAAATCTCTCAGCCATTGAGACCTGACGATTTAAGCTTATCATTCCTCCCATTCTGCGGAATTTTTATATTTAAAGTTTAATATAAAACTACAAAACCAAGTTGAATAAAAAACTATAAATAACTAAAGATTATTTCTTTTTCTTCTTTTTGTGGTGAACAATGTTTTTGTCATTTCTGTGCTTGAATTTTTTCCATTTTTCTGTCACAACTGCATATTTGCTTTCTGCAAAAGCATAGTATCTTTCTTCGGCTTCTTCAAGCTTTCCGGCTTTAAGAAGAAAAATCCAACCTATCGACAGAACAATAATCATAATGCACCAGAACTGCCAGAAGGTCATGCCAAACATAATGTGGCGCATTTCTTCATATTCATAATATCTCATAAATTCCCAACAGAAGCGTGTTACCGAATAAACCGCTGCCGTTACGGGATAAACCGAACCCGATTTGCACTTTTTATATCTGAAGGCATACCAGAAGCAGAAAGCTACAACAACAGCCATGGTTATTGATTCAAAAAGCTGCGACGGAAAAACTGTCAGTTCAAGCTTAGGATTATAAACACCGAAGCTGCATTCTCTTCCGGGGCAGCAGCCCGACATGAAGCATCCGAATTTTGCGCAGGCAAGAATTATGAAAATTCCCGGTGCGAGCATGTCCATTACCTTACGCCACGACTGCCCGAAAAGTAATGCAACGGCTGTCATAAAAATCGGAGTGAAAAGAACAGCCCCGAAGATTGCAACGGAAGAGCCGCCTGTGTCAAATCGCGCTATTAAAGCGGAATAAGCAGAACCCATAATCATTGCGCCTGCAACACCTGCAAAATAAGTTATCAATGTGATAACAATTGTCACTGCTTTTGAAAGCTCATATTTTTTGTGCGTCTTAAGGTTAATGATCATCATTATCGCAAATCCGACGAGATACATTCCGTAATAAGCATATTCACTTCCTTCAAACATTGATCCTCCCCCTATTCTTATCGTTCAATTTTCCTGATGAATTTTCCACTTCTTAATTCTGTATTTTCATTTTCGGTGTTTTATATTTTTTCGTGTGCGTTGGTCTAAATTGATCAGGAAAAAATTGCATAGCAACGAAACAATATACAGACATAATTCTTCTCTTTTAACCAACTGTATCTGATTGAAGTCTTAAAAAGGCAGACTTCTAAATACATACATGCAGATTATAACATATTTCCCTGACTATAACAACCGATAACCCCTGATATTTTTCCAAATAATAATTTTTAATTTGGCGTTAATATATAAATAAAAAACTCTGCCCGACTGAAAATCAGGCAGAGTTCTTGTTTGAATTTTATTCATCCGCTTTGAACACAGGCACAATCGAAGTGTCCTCAAGGAAGGTGTTAAGATTATACAAAAACAGCACATGGGTTATATCATGCTCTCCCATAACACTGTGGATGCTTTCTGTCATATATCTTGGATCAACAACAATTATCTTTGAAAAATAAGGTGTGAGCATAGGTATCATGCAGTTGGCATATGAGTCCTTGACAATGAGCAGAGTGTCACGGTCAGGTGAAAGCGTGGTGACAATCACCTTGTCATAGTTTCCCCCTAAAAAAAACTCGTACTTATTCTTTTCAGAAAGCTTTTCCTTGTCAAAAAAGCTGGTTGTCTTCCTCTGCTGTGACTCATAGGACACCACATAGGAGCCGCCCGCCTTTGCAGGGACGCAGATTTCAACAGTATCCTTAAAATCATGCACTCCTGACTTCGAAGAAAGTGTGCCCTCAAAATCTGTTGAAACAGGGTAAAAAACATGTGTCACATCATCTCTGTTAAGCTTCCAGTGATCTGCTATACCCACAAAAACACTGTATGCTCCCCCGGTCGTCCAGTGATGGTCCGTCTTGTAAAACACCTGAGTACCCTTTTCCTTTTCGTCTTGCAGAATGCTTACGGCGTCAAGTTTGCGAAGCCTCTTGCTTTGTAAGGACGAATATATGCTGTCAATAATCACAGACTGGTCAGAAAGCTTTTTATTATACGGCATATACTCTTTGTAAACATAGCTGCTGTTCGGAGAAATTACAATCAGCTGCTTAGTATCCTTATATTTTCTGCTGAATTCATCAATAAGGCTCAGCTTTTCAGCGTTGCCTTTTTTGTCATAGGCTGTCTGGCTGTCGAAAAGGAAGCCCTCTTTTCCGATATAAACACCGTTTTCCTCACGCTTTGAAAAGATTCTGTCAGTGAAGGTTTTGACTGAAATCGCCTCATCTCTGAAGGGAAACTGATCTGCAAGGTATGTTTCAAACTCCTCCATGAATTTGCCGCTGATGATACTGTTCAGGCTGAATGATGGCATTGAGGCAAGAACACGGTTCTCACTGTCCGAAAATTCTCTGTCCTTTGCCACAAACGAATATACACCTAAACCTGCAGTAAGAAGGAAGAAAATGACAATGAATACAACAGCAAGAAGCTTTACCGCATTTTTTCCCTGAAGGATTTTATTCAGTTTTTCGGTAATTTTTCCGTTTTCCATAAATGCTTCCTTTAAAATCTGAAATATAAGAATGGGTTATAAGTTTCACTGATAAGATAGGCTACTGACATAACCGTTATAACAACATATAACATGCCTGTCAGCACAATTCTGAGCGGTTTGTTTGTAATGCGCGGCATTCTGTCGAAAAATCCAAAGGATGAAAGAGCCATAACAACAATCACTATTCCGTTTGTAGAAAGCAGATATGCTGCATCGGAGTCGAACATCAGGTTGCCCGATATGCCGAACATTGCTGAAAGATATGAGAATGCAGCAGAAATATCTGTGTTTGAGAAAAACACCCAGCCCACCATGACTATAACCATTGTCATAACACGTCGAAGTATATCCGGAATTTTCTCAAGCACATTTCTGAACAGATACTTTTCTGCAACAAGAAGCACGCCGTAAAAGGCTCCCCATGCAATGAAGTTCCATGCGGCACCGTGCCACAGCCCTGTCAAAGACCAGACAATCATAATATTGACTATCGTTCTGACTGTGCCCTTACGGTTTCCGCCGAGAGGAATATAGACATAATCCCTGAACCAGCTGCTTAAGCTTATGTGCCACCTTCTCCAGAAATCGGTTATGCTGTTGGCGCTGTAGGGGAAATTGAAGTTCCTGACAAATTCAAAGCCGAGCATTCTGCCAAGGCCCACAGCCATGTCAGAATAGCCGCTGAAATCGAAATAAATCTGCAGACTGTAGCATATAATGCCTATCCATGCAGTTGCCATGGACATTCTGTCTGTTCCGTCAGCAAGAATCTGTGTGTAAACAGCACCGATGGTGTTTGCAAAAAGCACCTTTTTGCCAAGGCCCCTGACAAACGCCACTATTCCGTCAGCGAAGCCCGTAAGTGTGACTGTTCGCTCGGACAGCTGCTTTTCCACATCACTGTACTGCACAATGGGGCCTGCGATAAGCTGAGGGAACATTGTGACATAAGCGGCAAAGGGAACAAGCTTTTTCTGCGCCCTGAGCTTTCCGTTATACACGTCAATCACATATGAAAGAATCTGGAAGGTATAAAAGGAAATACCTACAGGCAGCGGCAGGGCCGACTGTCTGATGTTAAGAGAAAACATGCTGCTGATGTTTTCTGCAACAAAGCCCGAATATTTGAAATAGCCTAAAAGAAAAAGATTGAAAAACACAGTGAAAGCAAAAACAAGCTTTGCTGTTTTTCTTTTACCTTTTTCCAAGTTATATTCAATATCAAGACCCGCATTATAGTTGAAGAATATGCTGATAAGCATAAGAACAATATATGTAGGCTCCCCCCATGCGTAAAAAATCAGGCTCATCACAAGAAGCACCAGATTTTTCTTGGCAATCTCCCTGCTTTTCTGACGACTTACGGGAATGAAATAAAGAGCCAGAGTCACGGGCAGAAATATAAACAAAAAGACCGAACTGCTGAATACCATTTACTTTACCTCTGAAAAAATTATAGACTGCTTTTAAAAGCCTCGTACACTTCGCTGCAGTCATCGCCCACAGCATAAAAAATAAAGCCTTTTTCTCTGACCAGCACAGCATTATCAAGCATAGCACTCTGCTCAGGAGCGTATGATTCAAAAAGAGTCTTTTTTTCATTCAGTCTCTTTTCTATGGCTGAATAAAAGCTCCCGCCCTCACTGTCAGGTGAAAGCCTGATGATAAGAAGCTCCCTTACATCCATAACATCCTCACAGGAATAATAAAGGAACTCCTCAAGCTCGCTCTCATCGGCACCGAACTGCTTGCGAAGCTGCTTCAGGTCGCCTTTGGCAGTTCCTTCAAGATCCATGGCAGAAACGGTCTTCTCGGCGACCTCGTCAAGACTCTTTTCGCTCACGGTTCCGTTAACCGTAACAAGACCTATAAAGATAATAAGACACAGCACACTGATAATTTCGCCTGATTTTATCATAAGCTGCTTCATCCTACTATCCCCTTTTCCTTAACAATAAATTTAAGCCAGTACTTTTCATAAAAAGTTTTTGAAAGATGAATTCCGTCAGCACCGTAGCATTCAGGATGAGCCTTTAAAACAGGCGTGCTGTCAAGAAATTCCACATCGAGCTTTTTGCACATCACTGAAAGTGCTTTGTTGTACTCCCCGATTTTTCCGAATCTTGCTGCAGAAGCAATGCTTCTGTCAACAGGAAAAAGTCCACTGACAATGATTCTTGTGTCGGGGAGCTCTTTTTTTAGAACTGTTATACATTCTGAGTATGCGCTGATAAAATTTGTTTTCTCTTGTCCGCTCACGCCGATAAGATTAATGCCGTAATGAAGAATAAGAACAGGCGGATTCATACTGACAATTTTTTCTGTGTTCTGTGAAAGATGCTCTAGTCTTGCGCTGACCTGAGTGACAAGCTTGTTGCTGTTGAGCACATCATACACCTCAAGGCCGTTCATAAGTGAGTCACCGGCAATACACACATTTGAAAAAAGCTTTTTATAGGTAGTCTTACCCTTTTCAAGTCGGGATAGTGCTTTTTTGATTTCCGCATCAGTACCGCCGTAGCGCAGACTTTTCTTGTTGTTGCTGATATTTATTTTCTTTTCTGTTTTTGCAACATCATAGCTGTCATATTTTTCCAGCACAGCTATGCCTTTGTCTGTGTTGACCGTGTTCTGCTTCTGTCCGGTTATACACAGCTTACTAAGGTTAAATAAAGGTACAGCCAGTATAATGCACAAGGCTGAAAGGTACAGCAATATTTTTTTCAATTTATTCACCTTTTTATATTTTATTAGCAGAATTAACATGATTTTTGCCTATTTAATTCAGTTTACATCTTTTCAGAAATTAAATCAATAGCAAATATCATTATTTGTCGATTTTTTACCATTATCAGCGCACAATTTCTGCTTGTTCCTGCGTGGCAAAAGAATGCAGAAAATGGCTTTACTTGACTAAATCTGATAATGGTGATATTATGTTTTTGTATATCTTACAGCAAAGGAGTTGATTGATTTGACAATTGAAAAGTTAAAAATGGCCGAGCCTTTGTTCGGCTCGTGGTATGTTGAATCAAAAATTGCCGAAGGCAGAAGCTCAAAGGTTTTCAAGGTAAGAAAGCAGCTTGACGGAGCAACTGAATATATGTGTGTCAAAACACTGAAGTTCCCCGCTGATAACAACGCTCTCAAGCGTGTGATCGAATCCGGAAAATATAACACTGTTGATGAGTATCTTTCCGTTCTTGAAGCCAATGTCAGAGCCAATATGGACAAGATGCTCCAGCTGAAGGATAACGGAAACATCGTCAGTTATGAAAATTACGGCATTGTCAAGGAAAGCTCCTGCTTTTATGTTGTTATGCTCATGGAGCTGCTCACACCCCTGAGTGACCATCTCAAAGCAGACCGTATCAATGCACGCGAAGTGATTAAAATAGGCTGGGATCTTTCAAATGCACTTGAAGGCTTCAGATATGAAGGCATCATGCACCACAATATCAAGCCTGACAACATCTATGTCGATAACAAGGGCAACTATAAATTAGGCGATTTCGGAATCAGCGAGGCCGAGAACAGCGATCGTGAAATCGGCGCTTATTCAGCTCCCGAGCTCTTTTCCGGTGATTGCCTTGACACAGCATCAGACATCTATTCTCTCGGCGTTGTGCTTTACAAGCTTCTTAACAACAACAGAGGTCCCTTCCTGCCACCTTTTCCGGCACCCATTTCGCTATCAGACCGTGAAAATGCAACTGCAAAGCGCTTGAGAGGTGACCTTTTCCCCACACCTGCAGGTGCTGACTATGAGCTTGCAAAAATAATATTCAAGGCAACGGCCTTCAATCCGACAGAAAGATTTTCAACGCCGTTCCTGATGAGACTGGAGCTTGAAAACTATGTCAGAGCAGCATCAGCCCGTGCTTCTGCAGCACCGACAGCAAGCACTCAGGTAAAGGTCAAGCCGACCACAGCTCCCCCACCGAGAGCTACCCGCCCTGACGGCGCAAGCAGCGTCACATCCAAGGACAAAAATGATTTCAAGGAAGCCTTTGCCGACAACGAAGCTGATGACTACGAAGACAACCCGAATAAGAAGTGGTACTTCATCATCATGGCAGTGGTCATCGTACTCGCTCTCATCATCGGTCTTGTTGTGAAAAGTGTATCCGGCCGCAAGGAGGATCCCGTCACAACAGAGCCCACAACCTCACAGACAACCGAGGAAGTGACCACAGTAGAAACCTCTGCGGAAGAAACCACAGAAGAAACAACTGAGGCTGAAGAAACCACTACTGAAGCAGAAGAGACAACAACTGAAGCTGAGAAAGATACAACAGCCGCTCCCGTTGTTATTCCCACAACAAAGCCCGCTGACACTTCAAACACTGGTTCCGCACCCGTTGGCATCGCTGTTTTCGCTGCTGTTTCAGTAGCTGCTGCAGCTGCTTTCGTTTGCACAAAGAA
>JAZSHL010000043.1:0-25214 GCA_045533205.1 Acutalibacteraceae bacterium
TTCCTTCGTTATATTGATCCTCACAACGATAACGAACTTGCAAATATGGAAAAACTCAGATACTGGATGCCTGTTGACTGGTACAACGGCGGTATGGAACACGTAACACGTCACCTTATCTATTCACGTTTCTGGCACAAGTTCCTTTATGATATCGGTGCAGTTCCCTGCGAAGAACCTTATGCCAAAAGAACTGCTCAGGGGCTTATCCTTGGCCCCGACGGTGTAAAGATGAGTAAGTCACGCGGCAATGTTATTGACCCCAACGAGGTTGTTGATGCTCTCGGTGCAGACGTTCTTCGTACCTATGTTCTTTTCATGGGTGACTATGAACAGGCTGCTCCCTGGTCAGAAAATTCAGTTAAGGGCTGTAAGAGATTCGTTGACAGAATCTGGAATCTTCAGGAAATTCTCACTGACGGTGACGAATATTCAGCAGAGCTTTCATCATCCTTCCACAAGACAATCAAGAAGGTCAGCGAAGACATCGAAGCTCTTAAGTATAACACTGCAATTGCAGCACTGATGACACTTCTCAACGCAATTTATGCAAAGGGCACAATCAATAAGGCCGAGCTTAAGACTCTTATTCTTCTTGTTAACCCCTTCGCACCTCACGTAACAGAAGAAATCAACGAAGCTGTGTTCGGTGGCGATATGCTCGCTTGCAGTCAGTGGCCTACATATGACGAAGCAAAATGCCTTGACGAAACAATTGAAATCGTTGTTCAGATTAACGGTAAGGTAAGAGCAAAGCTTAACGTTCCCACTGAAATTGAGTCAGCAGATGCTATTGCAATGGCAAAGGCAGATGAAAAAATTGCTGCTGAAATTTCAGGAAAAACAGTAATTAAAGAGCTTTATGTTAAGGGCAGACTTGTAAATATCGTTGTAAGATAAAGAAAAAACAAAAAAATCGCAAAAAACTGATAGTTTTATTGCAGATTTTTCTTGACAAGTCAAAAAGCATATTGTATAATAGTTTGCGTATCCTTGAATGGAAATATACCCCTGCTAACAGGTAAGGGAGGGAAATATAAATGAGTCAGGTAAAAGTTAAAGAGAACGAGTCACTCGACAGTGCTCTCAGACGTTTTAAGAGACAGACTTCACGTGATGGCATCATCCAGGAGGTTCGTAAAAGAGAACATTACGAAAAGCCGTCAGTAGCTAGAAAGAAGAAGTCTGAAGCTGCTCGTAAGCGCAAATTTAAGTAATCAAGTGAAAAATCACCCAAGGACTTCCTATTCCTATGGGTGGTTTTTTAATATAATAAGGTGACGAAAGGTCTTGATATATATGTTAAATCAGCTCAAAATGTTTTTCAGTGACAATAATTCTGCCGCTCTTATCATGAGTGAGGAAAATATATGTTACTTCACATCTTTCCATTCTTCAAACGGATATCTTGTTGTTACAAAAGAAAAGTCATATTTTCTCACTGACTCAAGATACATTGAGGCTGCACAGAATAAAATAACCGCCTGTGATGAAATTCTGCTTCTTAAAAATATGAAAGAAGATATTTCTTCACTTCTCAAAAAGCTCGGCATTACTGTTCTTCATCTGGAAAGTGAGAGAATAACTGTGTCGAGATATACTGAAATTGCAAAAACAATGGATTTTGCTGATACTGTTTGTGATGGCAAGCTCGATGAAGCAATTGACGAAATCAGAAAGGTCAAAACACAGTCACAAGTTGATGCCATTGTCAAAGCACAGAGAATTTCCGAAAGAGCCTTCGAGCATATTATCACTTTCATTTCCACGGAAAAGTCAGAAAAGGATGTTGCACTTGAGCTTGAATATTTCATGCTCAAAAACGGTGCTGATGCTCTGTCCTTTGAGACAATAGCCGTCAGCGGCAAAAACAGTTCACTTCCTCACGGCGTGCCCTCAGATAAAAAAATTGAAAACGGTGATTTTATCACTATGGACTACGGTGCAGTTGTTGATTTTTATCATTCGGATATGACAAGAACCGTTGCAGTGGGTGAGGTTTCCTCAAAGCAGGTTGAGGTTTATGAGACTGTTTTGAAATCACAACTGGCAGGACTCGAGAAAATCAAGGCAGGAGTGCCTTGCAGTGAAGTTGATTCCGTTTCAAGAGATATCATCAGAAACGCAGGCTACGGTGAATATTTCGGTCACGGGCTCGGTCACGGTGTAGGAGTTGAAATCCACGAACTTCCAACATTAAATCCTTCAAGCAAGGAAATACTTAAAGCAGGTCACATTGTGACAGTTGAGCCGGGCATTTATCTTCCCGGTGAATTTGGTGTGAGAATTGAAGATATGGCACTCGTTACTGATGAAGGCTGTGTCAATATCACAAAATGCGAAAAGAAACTTATCGTACTTTAATCATAAAAACATTTCAAAAGCAAAGAGGGTGGAATCATGGCTCTTTATGAAAACAAGGTTGAAACTGAAAAAGCTCTTCTTGTGAGTGTTGACACAGGTGAATTTGATGCAGAGGTGTCTATTGACGAGCTTGAGGAACTCGCTCATACTGCAGGCGCAGAGGTTGTGGGGAAAGTTATTCAGAAAAAGGAAAGCCCCGAAAAGGCAACCTTTGTCGGTGTCGGTAAGCTGGCAGAAATTATTGCCTTCTGTCAGAGTCAGGATGTTGATCTTCTTATTTTTGACAGTGAGCTTTCACCCTCACAGCAGAGAAATCTTGAAAAATTAACGGGTGTCAGAGTTATTGACAGAACCATGCTTATTCTTGACATTTTTGCAATGCGTGCAAGAACGGCAGAAGGTAAACTGCAGGTTGAGCTTGCCCAGCTTAAATATCAGCTGCCCCGACTTGCAGGTCAGGGCACATCCCTTTCAAGACTCGGTGGCGGTATCGGCACAAGAGGCCCCGGTGAAACCAAGCTTGAAAGTGACAAAAGACACATCAGAAGACGAATACAAAAGCTCGAAGATGAGCTTAAAGAGCTTGAAAAAAGAAGAGCACAGATGCACAAACGCCGTCAGAAGGACGGCGTGCAGACAGTTGCAATTGTGGGATATACAAATGCAGGAAAATCAACTCTGATGAATGCACTCACTGACGCAGGTGTGCTTTCAGAAAATAAGCTGTTTGCAACCCTTGACCCCACATCGAGAGCATTGACTCTGCCTGACGGAAGACAGGTTATGCTTGTCGACACCGTAGGCCTTGTCAGACGCCTTCCCCATAAATTAGTTGAAGCATTCAAGTCAACTCTTGAAGAGGCTTCTCATGCAACGGTTATTCTCAATGTCTGTGATGCTTCCGACGAGCATGCTGCAGAGCATCTTGAGGTTACAAAAAATCTGTTGAACGAGCTTGGCTGTCAGGACAAGCCCGTTGTATCGGTTATGAACAAGTGTGACCTTGTGGGGGACATTTATAACATGCGCACCTTTGGCAAAACCGTTATGATATCAGCCTTAAAGGAAAAGGGACTTGAAGAGCTTCTTGATGCAATTTTAAAGGAGCTTCCTCCCACAAGACGAAAGGCAGAGCTTCTCATTCCCTTTTCAGCCGGTGCAATCGCTGCACGAATCCGTAAAGAGGGTGTTGTTCATGAGGAAGAATACCGTGAAGACGGCCTGTACATGAAGGCAACTGTTGAAATGAGCCTTCTTGACACAATCAAGGCTTGGATTATCGAATAAGCTTATTTTGCAAAGCCGTGCATAAAACCGTCAAGCTCAAGTGAGCAGACATCTCCGCCCACAACAACTCCGTCATAAACAAGAATGGTACCCTGAATCAGCCCGTCGCTGTTTTCATATCCGGGATAATTTCTGATTTCATAGCACCACTGCTTGACTCTGACTCCTTTGAAGGGTTCAAGGTCAAGACCCTGATTCTTCTGAATTTCGTTGTACTGAGTGTAGGTGTCGTCAAACTCTGTCGGAATGAGTATTTCCTTGACGGATGTGGGCTCTTCCGTGATTTCCCAGCCGAATTGTGAAAAGAAAGCAATTCTTTCTTCAGCTGAGTCAGCTTTCATCACAACGCCGCCTATTTTTGCTGCGGGAGCAACCTCAGTCATGGAAACATAGGTCAGCCCGCCAATGACGGCCAATGCTGCAACAAGGCAAAAAATGAGTATTACTTTGAGCTTATCAGATTTAATTGACACAACAAACATAGCTTTTCCACCATTCTATTCGATTCATTTGTAAAAATATATGCATTAAATTTATCATTAATTACTTTTTGAGGTGTTCCATGGAATATATACCCTTTAATTCCCGAAGCTCTCTTCACAAAAGTCCCTACGGCGCTGTCAGGGAAGGGCAGGCAATTAATTTCAGAATTGTGCTTCCCCGACATCTGCAATGCAGTGCTGTTTATCTTGTTATCAGAGAGGATAACGGCAGCTACATACATAAGCCCTTCAGCTGGCTTTCAATGGAGGGGGACAGTGAGGAGTGGTGGTCACTGTCTTATGTCAGTGAAAAAGCGGGGATTTATTTCTATCATTTTGAATATGACACACCCTGGGGCAGACATTGCATAAGACATAACGGTGACTGCCTTGGCGTTTTATCTGAAGGCAGAGATGCCTGGCAGTTATCAGTATATCAGAAAGATTTTACAACTCCCGACTGGCTCAAGGGCGGAGTTATATATCAGATTTTTCCCGACAGATTTTATTTTTCGGGAGAAAAAAAGAAAAATGTTCCCGAAGACAGAATACTTCGTGATGATATATACGGTGAGCCTTATTGGAAGCCTACAAAAGACGGCAAGGTGCTCAATAACGACTATTTTCAGGGTGACCTTAAGGGAATAATGAAAAAGCTTGACTACATAGCATCTCTTGGAGTTACCTGTATCTATCTTAACCCGATTTTTGAAGCACAGAGCAATCACAGATACGACACGGCCGATTATGAGAAAATCGACCCTCTTCTCGGAACTGAAAAGGACTTTTCAGCTCTTTGCAAAAAGGCAAAGGAAAATGGTATATCTGTTATTCTTGACGGTGTTTTCAGCCATACTGGTGATGACAGCAAATATTTCAACAAATACGGACGGTACAACACTGTTGGTGCTTTTCAGTCAGAAAAGTCGCCCTATTACAGCTGGTATAAATTCAGAAAGTATCCCCATGATTATGATTCCTGGTGGGGCATCAGCATTCTTCCCGAGGTTAAAGAAGAAAGCCCTGACTTCATAAACTACATTGCAGGTGAAAAGGGCATTGCAAGAAAGTGGATGAAGCTCGGTGCAAAGGGATGGCGACTCGATGTTGCCGACGAGCTGCCCGATGAATTCCTTGACGAATTCAGAAAGGCAGTCAAAGCTGAAAATGCAGAAGGCCTTGTTCTCGGTGAGGTCTGGGAGGATGCTTCTAATAAATTCAGTTACGGTCAGCGCAGAAGATATTTTTCAGGTCTGCAGCTTGATTCAGTTATGAATTATCCCTTCGCAGATGCAATTATATCCTTTATAAGAAGCGGTGCAGTTGAAGGCTTTTCAAACAAGATATTTACCATAACCGAAAATTATCCCAAATGCTGCGTTGATGTTCTGATGAATCACATCGGAACTCACGACACAATGAGAGCCATAACTCACCTTGCAGGTGACAGCTGCGAATATCGGGACAGGTATTGGCAAAGCGGAAGAATGCTAACCCAAAAGCAGTATGATATGGGTGTTAAGCTTCTGAAGCTTGCAGCAGCAATTCAGTTCACTCTCCCCGGTGTGCCGTCGGTATATTACGGTGATGAAGCAGGCATGCAGGGATATAAAGATCCCTTCAACCGTTTCTGCTATCCGTGGGGAAAGGAAAACAGTGAGCTTATTGATTACTATAAGGCTCTCGGTCAGATGAGAAAGCAGTGCCATTGTCTGAAAGAGGGCGAATATGTCACTGTTTCTGAAATGCTCGGCTGTCTTGCTTATGTAAGATATGATGAAAAGGATGAAATTCTTGTTATCGTCAACCGCAATGAGCATGAAATAGACTACTATCTGCCCGAAAACTGGCATAACACAAAGGCGATTTTCGGTGGCGTTATGCAGGGCAATAAGGCAAAAATTGATGCTCTTTCATTAATTATTCTGAAAAAGGAGAAATAAATATGAGTCAATGGACGGAAGTTAAAATCAGTGTGGATTCAAAAAATGTTGACAAAGCAGGGGACATAGCCTCTATGGTTGTTCCCTACGGTATTTATATTGAAGATTACAGTGAGCTTGAAAAGGAAGCATGGGAGATAGCTCATATCGACCTTATTGATGAGGACCTTCTGCAAAAGGACAGATCAAAGGCAATCGTACATGTATACATTGCACCTCAGGAAAATCCTCAGGAGGCAGTTGCTTTTCTTCGTGAAAGATATGCTGCCGAGGGTATCGACAGCGAAATTGTTCTGAGTGAATGCAGAAATGAAGATTGGGAAAACAACTGGAAGCAGTATTTCCATCCTATTCCCGTCGGAGAAAAGCTTCTTATCAGACCTACATGGGAGGATGACTACGAAGCAGAAGACAGAAAGGTGCTCAACATTGAGCCCGGGCTTGCCTTCGGCACAGGCACACACGAAACCACAAGACTCTGCCTTGAAACACTTGAAAAGCATATCGAAGAGGGCACAACCGTGCTTGATATCGGTTGTGGCAGCGGCATTCTTTCAATTGCTGCTCTTCTTTTAGGTGCAAAGCAGGTAACAGGTGTTGACATTGATGCTCTGGCTGTTAAAACTGCACAGGAAAACGGTGAAGCCAACGGATTCAGCAAGCCTGAGTATAAAATTCTTCAGGGCAACCTCACCGACAAGGTTGACGGTAAGTTCGATGTTGTTGTGGCAAATATTGTTGCTGATGTTATCATCATGTTCTGCAAGGATGTTGCAAAATATATGGAGGATAATGCTGTTTTCATCACTTCGGGCATCATCGATACAAGAGAGCAGGATGTCATTGACGCTTTCGGAAAATACGGCTTTGACATTATTGCACGTCACACAGAGGGCGGCTGGGTATGCTTTGAGTGCAAAAAGGCATAACTTTCTTAAGATATTCTTACATTAGGGCTGACGGTCTTGAAAAAGAGAGCCGTCAGCCTTATAATTTTTTCACAGACAGTCAAACTGTATTTTTAAAATTCAGCAGACAAAACTGCCATGAAGGGTGAAAAAATGAAAAAGAAGGTTAAAATTAATAAAAAACTTAAAAGACTTATAATTATTATGCTTGTTGCAGTGTGGCTTATGGGTGCATATGTTCTCACCGTGAATTTTTATGTGATTTTTTCTCAGGACGAAAAAATCTTTACCCGTGATGAGATTTCACTGCTTGAGAATATCGACTACATTGTTGTTCTCGGCTGCGGAATCAGAGACGGAAAGCCCTCACACATGCTTGAGGACAGACTTTATGAGGGGATGGCTGTTGCTGAGCAGCTCGAAAATGCAAAACTTCTTCTGTCGGGTGACGACAGCGGACCTTCTTATGACGAGGTTACTGCCATGGTGAATTTCTGCAAAGAAAAGGGCTTTGACGAAAGCCGAATAGTCACTGACCGTTACGGCTTTTCAACGGGAGAAAGTGTAGATAATCTTCTGCAAAACTATCCCGAGAGTAAGGTTATTATCATCACACAGAAATACCACCTCTACAGAGCACTTTTCATCTGTGAAAGGCAGGGTATAGACAGCGTGGGTGTTTTTTCAAATCCCAGACAGTACAGAAATCAGATTTATTTCTCCTTAAGAGAAATTGCAGCAAGAAACAAGGACTTTCTGAAATATGTCTTTTAAAACATAACAGGCACATCAGCTTTTAATTGGTAGCTGGTGTGCCTGCTTTTTTACAAAATAATATCAAGTGAAAAGCTTTCGTTTTCCATAATCTGCTTTAAGATATCCCTGCATTCGTTTATGCTGCTTTTTGCATCGGTGTATTCTTCTTCATTTATCAAAAAGGTTACTGATTCAAGGCAGTTTTCTATGCTTCTGCAAAGATTCAGGTCAATGAGAAACTTGAATATGCCCTCTTTACTGTTCCAGAAGTCGGAAGCCTCTTTAACCTTTTCTGCCGATTGTGAATAGCTTTCTTCCTCAGTCAGAATAAGGCACTCATTCAGAATAGCGTCAAAAATCCGAATCTCCATCTTAAGAAAGGAAAATGAAACAAAGCAGAAGAAAAAGGCCAGAATCAGAAGAACAACAGAAACTAAAACCCTTCTCATTTTTTCTTCACCTGCTTTTCAATGATACAGAAGTTCCCTTCATAGTCTGCGGTCATAAGAAAGATATCGCATTCATTCAGACCTCTTTTATTCAAAGCCTTTTCAATTTTTTGCTGTGTCATGTTGCAATATTCAAAATCCTTGTCGACAATTTTTCCTTCGCTTATAACAACATACGGAATATTTCCGTCGTGGGAATTTTCGTCATCGGGTATTGGCGGACGGTATTTCTTTTTTAATTTTACGCTTAAAGAACCGTTGGTTTCAATGTAAGCAAAATCCACTTCATTTATGTCAAAAACATCCTTCAGGCGAAGAGCTTCAAGAAGGTCATCAATGCTGTATCGAAGAGAATGAATGTTTTGCTGAAGAATTTTTCCTTTCTTTATCACCATAACAGAGCTGCCCTCAACAAGCTTTCTGAATCCGATGGATTTAACACTGAAGAAGGAGGATAATACTTCTAATGATGCGAGAAGGAATATAAGAGCAAGACATGAGGCTATAGGCATTGAGCTGTTTTCAAGAGGCATTGCAGCCACTTCAGACAAGAGTATTGTGATCACAAGCTCCGATGGTTGAAGCTGACCTATTTGTCTTTTTCCCATGAGCCTTACCGTGATAATAACAGCAAGATAAATTATCACGCCTCTTAAAAGAACATTTATCAATGACATCACCTCTTAGTAAAGCCTTGACATGTTTTAAAAAACTTATTCAAACAGTAATCCCGACAGATTTTTTCTGAGCTTTTATCAGAAATATCTGTCGGGAATCAGTTCGTTTATTCTTCACTGCTTTTGAAGCATCTGGAGCAGGGTGAATAGCCTTTCTCCATTGCATCCTGATAAGTTATCGGAATACAGCTTTTAGAAAGATATGCACAGCCTGCAATGTGAAACTTTGTTCCGCTTTTTGTCACAAAAAGCTCAACCTCTTCAGGGTTTACCGTGGCTTTAGTTGTTGACTGCTCAACCTCGGCTTCCGGTAAAACAGATGAGGAGACAACAGGCTGTTCAACCGTGCTGTCGCCGATGCTGCTGTCTGCACTGCTTGCCTGTGTGCTGACAGCTTCAGTCGGACATAATGTCAGTTCGGTGCAGGCTTGCGTTGTTTCAGCTTCAGAAGTAATTTGCCCAAGCAAATGATTTACTGTTTCTGTGATGTCTGATGCGAAGGTTGCGTCATAGTGCTGCGTGACAGTGCTTTCGGGTGTGAAAACAACCACCGGCTCAATTTCAGAAAGCTTCGACATCTTCACTTCCAGATTGATGCCCATTATAAGAACAGCAATCAGCGAAATTGCAACGATGCAGTATGTTATAATTCTTTCCGATTTTTTCATACGTTCTCCTTTTTCAGAAAACAAACTGAACAAGAATCATGTAACAGATTGTTCCTATTGAAATTGAAATCAGCATCTGTTTTTTCCAGAGCTGAAGAGCAGCAGTGACTGCGATGGAGATAAGCTCGGGAATACCGTGGCTGCCCTCGAAAATGCTGACATTTTTAAGGCTGTAGACAATAAGAAGGCTGAAAACTGAGGCAGGTAGCACCTTGCCGAGATATCTGATTGTTTTCGGTGTCGGCTTATTATCAGGAAATATAATGAATGGTGCAAAGCGCATTATAAGTGTTGCTAAAATTATTATACCCGCTGTTATGAGCTGCTGTTTACCTGTCATCTTCATCACCAACCTTTTTTTCAAGTTGCCTCTTTAAAAGAAGAAGTGCGAGAAGAATAAGAATCATTGACGGAATGATGAAATTGTCTGCACCGAAGATAAGAAGGGAAGCACCTGACAGAAAAAGACCTAAAAGGGCACTGATGTGGCTTTTGTCCTTCTGCCACTGATTGATGAAAATAACGACGAACATAGCCGTCATAACGAAGTCAATACCTTCTGTGCTGAATTTAATGAGAGAGCCGAAAATTGCACCGAGAGTTGAACCGACAATCCAATAAATATGGTTGAAAATTGTCACAAAAAACATGAACCAGCCCTTGTCAACATCAGAAGGAGGCTGTGCTGAATAGTTTATTGAAAAGGTTTCGTCAACCATGCCGAAAATCATATATATTTTTTTCAAGCCGAGGTTGCGATACTTTTCAAGCATGGATATGCCGTAGAAAATATGTCTTGCACAAAGCATAAATGTTATTATAAAAGCATTGAGCGGATCGAATGCACTTGTTAACAGGGACACTGAAACAATCTGAACAGAGCCGCCGAAAACAAGTGTGCTCATCAGAAAGGTATGCAAAGGCGTGAAGCCGTTTACGCTCATGCAGATGCCGTATGTAAGACCGAGAAAGCCATAGCCGGCAAGAATAGGCAATGAATGCGGAAAAGCAACATATGCGGCTCTTGAAAGAACCTTTCTTTTTTCGGCACTGAAAATTCCGGCAGTCTTCAAGTTGCACACCTCCCGAATAAAGATAGCCGAGTTCATCGGACATCTTTCTATTATATACATATATTGGCAATTAAATTGTTAATAAAGAATTAATGCTCACTTTTTGTCGCTTTTTGTCGATAGAAAATATAATTAAGTAAAGATAAAATTTCAAGATAATTGATGAAAAATTTTATAATATGTGATATTATTTAATCAAGGTAAAGAAAAGGGTGAAGAAAATGAAAAATAAGCTTTCTCCTTTTTATGGAGTGCTGTTAGCTGCCATCGGTGCTGTAATGATGATTATCGGAATATATCACGGTGAAGCCCAAGCAGTTTTTTCAAAGGCTGTAAGAATTTGTCTGGAGTGTATCGGTATTGGATAAGATAAAGGATAAAACAAAAAAGAATAAGGGCGATGGCAGGCGACATGCTGTTCAGACCTTGTGGGCACTTCTGACGAACAGCTTTCTGACAGGCTTTATCGAAGGCAGAATATATCAGGGCCCACTCAAGCACATATGTCTGCCGGGACTCAATTGCTATTCATGCCCGGGAGCTCTCGGCTCGTGCCCGATAGGCTCCTTGCAGGCTGTTGTCGGCTCAAGAAACAATAAAATTACGCTTTATGTGTCAGGCTTTCTGATTTTTGTCGGTGCGATTTTCGGCAGATTCGTCTGTGGCTGGCTTTGCCCCTTTGGCCTTGTGCAGGATCTTCTCAATAAAATACCATTTCCGAAAAAGCTTAAGTCCTTCAAGGGCGACAGACTGCTGCGCAAGCTGAAGTATGTTATTCTTGCCATATTTGTTATAATTCTTCCGATGTTTGCTCTTGATGCAACGGGGCAGGGGAGCCCCTGGTTCTGCAAATACATCTGCCCGGCAGGTATGCTCGAGGGTGGAGTGCCTCTTACAATCGTCAACGAGGGGCTCCGTGGCGCTATTGGCTTTTTGTATGGGTGGAAGATTGTCATTCTTTTAGTGACTGTTGTTGCTTCGGTTATAATATACAGACCATTCTGCAAATACATTTGTCCCTTAGGTGCTGTTTATGCTCTTTTTAACAGGGTATCTGTGATGAAGCTTCGTTGCGACAGTGAAAAATGTGTCAGCTGCGGAAGGTGCAAAGGGGAATGCCCGATGAATGTGGATCCGTCCGGAAGGCCTGATGACAGTGAATGTATCCGTTGCGGCAAATGTGTGCGAAACTGTCCGACAGGAGCGTTGAGCTGCAGCTTTAAAACACAGAAAGAAGGTACCGAAGCTGAAAGTGCTCAAAAAAGCGACAAATAAATCAGTTATCATGAAAAAAACAGGCAAAAAGATTAATTTTGTAAGAAAATCTTTATAAAAAAATTTGAAATTCCATTGTTTTATTATTAAAAATAAGATATAATGAATGACAACGAAATAGTTTAATGACAGGAGGGTCACAAGATGATCGATAAAACAATACAATTCAAGCTTCAGACCAGCTCTCCCGACGAAATGAAGAAGACGCTTACAACAGTATATGAGGCTTTGGTTGAAAAGGGATATAATCCCATTAATCAGATTGTCGGATACATTCTTTCAGAGGACCCGACATACATCACAACGCATAATAATGCAAGAAGTCTTATCCGCCGTGTTGACAGGGATGAGCTTTTGCAGGAGCTTGTGAAGAATTATCTTCAGAATTAAGCAGGAGGTCTAAAATGGCAACAAAAAAGAAAAATGAATTTTTGACATATAAGGAAAAGCCCCTTGTCAGAAAAGGTAACACAATTTATTACGGAAACATGAGCGACAAATTTGTTGTAGTTTTCCAGATTCTTTCAACAAAAGAGATGGATGGTCTTCAGGTCGCTGACAGAGTGTCTGTTCAGCTTATCAACACCGACCCCAACATAAGACCACACGACAGAATTGCGCAGAAGACAGAAAAGAAAGGTCTTTACAGTGCAATGGATATCGGCAAGATCTGGCTTGAAAGAGCACTTGCTGAATAATTTGAGAAACACAGCGGCGGAGAAGTCTGCCGCTTGAGTTTTGAAAAAAGAATATTACCGCTCATGGCGCAGCTGGATAACGCAGCAGATTCCGATTCTGAAGAACGGGGGTTCGAATCCCTCTGGGCGGGCCAGAAAAGAACCCACATTTGTCTACGACAAGTGTGGGTTCTTTTCAACTAAATCCGTCCTATCGGACGGGATAAATCCCACTTTCGTGGGATGAAATCACTTCGTGATGAAATCCGACTTCGTCGGGAGATAAGGACGGATTTAGTTTCATCTGCGAAGCAGATTTCATCCGAGCGGAGTGAGGCGATAGGCGCGGGAGCACTGGGACAAAATCCCTCTGGGCGGGCCAAAAAATCCGACAAGTTTCGACTTGTCGGATTTTTTTATCCAAGCCGACAGGCTTGGTATATCATCACGCGTCAGCGTGTATATCATCAAGGGCGGCGATGCCGTCCTTGTATCTCATCACACCTTTAGGTGTGTATTCTGTCGGCTTGATGATATGCAATGCTTTGCATTGATGATATACAACTTCTTGCGAAGTTGATGATATGCAATTCCTTACGGAATTGATGATATACAAGGCTCCGCCTTGATTTGGTTACCCGTCGAGCTAACGGATTGACTTTTAAAGTTTATTACTATATAATCAAATTAGGTGATATTATGAAAAAAGAAAAGCGCACTAAAGAAAAATGGATTCATATGAATAATAAAATGAATAAAATTCTGAAAATTTTTGGTGTTATTGGTATTGTTCTTGTAGCAATAAGTTTAATTGCGGCTTTTTTGGGATTTTTAATGAGCAGCGAGAATATTTTCTATACTGGCATTTCTCTTTTGATATTTGTCCTCCCTGCATATTTTGTTGTATTTTTGCTTGTTTTTATAATTGCAGTGATTATAGAAGAAAAAAGTAAGTAGTCTGACCGAAATTTTTTTGTTGCTAATTTAAGCTGTAAACACAAAAAATAACGGCACCTTGTGTGCCGTACAGACTGATGACAAAGTTCATTCCGAAAGGAGTGAGCTTTGTCATCAGTCTGAGGCGCTTCACGTGAAGTGCCTTTCTTTTTTTCGCCGGCTTAACGGCTGACTTTATTTCACTTTTTTTAAGCCCTAAATGCGTAGTGATTAATTGACATAGTGTGAAATCTATGTTAAACTTTGTATGAATAATTTAAGGGGGATATTTTATGAGAAAATCAATATCGCTTGTTTTGACTCTTGTTTTGCTTTTGACTGTGGCTATGCCTGTTTTTTCTGCTGCAGCTTCACAAGAGGAAGTAACACCGATTGTTTACATCAGAGGTAACAGTGAACCCATTTTCAACGCTGACGGTGAAGAGATTGTTGCTGATATCGGTGACATTAGCCTCGGCGGCGACAACGACGAAGACACAAAGGATAAAATTGTTGAAGCCTGTGCAAATATTCTTTTTCCTTTCCTGTTAGAAGGTCTGCCCTCTGATAAATGGGAAAATTACGGCAAGGCTATCTATGATGAAATCTCACCTTTGTTCGCAGAAAATATTTTTGACGGTAACGGTGACCCTCAGTACGGAACCGGAGTTCCTTCAGAAGTGATTGCAAAGTCAGAGCAAATTGCATCAAAGGATCAGTTTAAAAACGGCAGATATGATTTCTATGCTTATATGTTCAGATTTGACTGGAGACTTGACCCTTATGAGCATGTAGACAGACTTCACGATTATATCAAGCTTGTTCTTAAGGCAACAAACAAAAAACAGGTGTCTTTAGCTGCAAGATGTCTCGGCGGCAGCCTTCTCACTGCTTATCTCGAAAAGTACGGCAGTGAAGGACTTGTTAAAAATGTAATGTATTGTGATGTGCTTTCTGACGGATGCACTGTCATCAGTAAGGGCTTCAGCGGTCAGATTGATTTTGACAGCAAAAGCATTCAGAGATATGTTGAACAGTTGACATTCTGTGACGAAATCGACTTTGGCATTGGTATCAGCATTCCCGTTATCGCTGATGAAATCGTTACAACCACACTTGATCTGCTTACACAGGTTGGTGTAGCTGACACTATTTACGATGACGTTGAAAAGCTTTATGACCGACTTTACGAGGCTCTGATTCCTGCCCTTTTCCATTCGATAGGCTACGCCTCACAGCCGATATACTGGACATTTGTTGAAGAAGAGGACTATGATCAGGCACTGAATGTTATGTTTGGTGAGGAAGGCTCTGAAGCACGTACATATTTTGCAGGCCTTATTGACAAAATCACTGCTTACAGAGAAAAAATTATAAAAAGCAGAGAAACTCTTTATAATACCTTCACAGAGGATTATGATATCCATATCGGTGTTATCGCAAAATACGGGTTTCTCAATGCTCCCATTGTTGAAGGCTACGACGAGCTGTCAGATGCTCTTGCAAGTTTAAAGGATACCTCTTTTGGTGCAACCTGCGCAGATGTGGGATCAACTCTTTCTGAAGAATACATCAGCAGCCGTGTTGCGCTTGGCTACGGTGATTACATTTCTCCGGATAAGCAGGTTGACACTTCAACATGCCTGTTCCCCGAAACTACATGGTTAATCAAGAATGTGCATCATGACGATTTTGATCCGAGCGGTAAGGCTCTTGCTGAAAAGTTCCTCAGTGGAACAGGTGTGACAGTTGAAAATTCCGGCTATGCAAGATTCCGTGTGAATGATTACTCAACAAACACTGTGTCTGATATGACAGAAGACAACTGTGCCGATATTGATTTTATTTCACGTCCCACAGCTGAGCCTACACTTGTGACTAAGCTTATGTCTTTATTCCGCTGGATTGCATCTTTGTTTAAGCTGTTCACAAAGTTGATTTCTGATTACACAGCTTAAGGCAGATTGAGTTTGTTGAAAAGGCTGATAGGCCACACAGCTAATTGTTTGGTGTGAATGCTAAGCTCAGTTCAGTTCAGGCTATTTAATGTATCATATGTAATTTCAGTTTAAGGGGATGTAAAAAAACTCGTTTTTTTACATCCACTTTTTAGGGGCTAGGAAAAAATGCGCAGAATGAACAAACTGAGTTAAGCTCACAGGTGTTTTCGCAGGCGTATTCAGTCTGCTGTCACTTGTCCTGTTCATGTTCAACAACGACAAAAAGGTTGCTTCGCATATCGACGAACACAGAAAAGATAAGAAATAATCATATAATCGGCACAGGGGGTATATTTGCCCTGTGCTTTAGCTTTCTGAAAATCTTTGTAGAAACAGATTTGAATTTTGTGAATTCTGTGCTATAATTATTGCAGAACACATGATACAGGAGGACAAGATGAATCGTTTATATAAAAAAAGTGAGCTTGCTTTTTCGATAGTCTGGATTGTTGCCTATGTTGTGCTCATGAGTGTTGCAGACAGAGTGTCTGAGTATTTATCTGTTGAAAAGTCAGTAACAGCACCGTTGTCACTTGTTATGTCTGCTGTTCTGATAATCTGGATGAAAAAGAATGATCTTTTCAGAAAATACGGACTTTGCAGGGCTTGTGTGCCGTCATCAAAGATGCTGTTTTATCTTCCGCTGGTGCTGATTGTTTCAGTTAATCTCTGGTTCGGCGTGAAGCTTAACTATTCACCTGTTGAATCAGCTCTTCATGTTCTGAGTATGCTTGCAGTCGGCTTTCTTGAAGAGATTATTTTCCGTGGCTTTTTGTTTAAAGCAATGTGCAAGGATAACGTCAGGTCAGCGATTATCGTATCAGGCATAACCTTCGGAATCGGACATATCATAAATCTTGTTAACGGCAGCGGAACCGACATTATGTCAAATCTGCTTCAGGTTTTATACGCAGCAGTGGCCGGCATCTTGTTTGCAGTTATGTTCTATAAAACACAAAGTCTGTTGCCTTGTGTTGCCACACACTCGCTGCTTAATGCTTTAAGTGTTTTCATGAATGAGGAGGCAATGACCTTCAAAAATGAAATTATTTCATCTGCAGTTCTCATAATTGTTCCGTTGATTTATCTGATTTATATATTAAAGGCTCTGCCGATAAAAAAGACAGTAGAATAATTTTGCGAACAAATGTTCCGAAAACTATTGACAAAGGCATTTTTTACTGCTAACATTAAATTGTAGCCACATAAAGATTTTGTTCTTAACACCTTGAAGGACAGATCCGGGGCAGTGGTCTTAAAACAGAATATATCGGGGCAGATGTGCGCTATATTTAGAAAAAGAGAGGTTTTATTACCTCTTTTTTATCTTTTTTATCAGCAGAAAGGAGAATTATATGCCAAGCAAAACTCAGGTATCAGTGAAACGAAACACAACACCGACATTGCCTATCACTGTTTATCTTCCCTTGAGTCAGATAAAAAAACTTGAATTTATTTTTAAAAGCAAGTGTACAAAGAGTCATCCGGCACTTCTTCATAAGGTTTTTACTGCGGGCAAAATACCCGTGGACGAGTCAATTACAGCAAGCGAATATTTCAAGGTGCTTTTACCTTTAACGGCAAAGGAAACGGCATGCTTCAAAGTTGGTGAGCTGTTTATGGATACCCGTGCTGAGCTTACAGACGGCACGGTGCCTGAAACAGAAATTGTTGCTTTTAATGTTACGCCAACACTTTTTGAGGACGGTGTATAAACTTGATTGAAGTTAATGCTTTTAACAGCAAGGGTGTCGAAGTCGGCATCGGAAAAGATAAGGCAATCGACATTGAAATCGACGGAAAAATATACATCACAGGTGATTGTGTGACTTACTCAGGCGTTTACGAGGTGACGCCCAAAGTGTATGCGCAACACCTTGAAACAAGAGAAAAACATCTTAATGAAAATGTTCAGGTTGAAGCTATTCCTTATTATGAGGTCGGTAATCAGTCCGGCGGATATACACTGAACATAGGTTAAAACAAAAAAGGAGATTATACTATGGGAATTAATAAATTAGTTTACGGCGGAGAAGTCAAGTTTGACTTAACTGCAGATACTGTCACACAGGATAAGCTTTTAAGAGGCTTCACAGCTCACGATAAGTCAGGCGAGATAATCACAGGCACATGTGACTACGATGCAGATACACAGGATGCCACAGCAGCGGTTGCAGAAATTCTTGCAGGCAAAACAGCATACGCAAGGGGCACAAAGCTTGAAGGCATCATGCCTAATAACGGATCAGTTACGGGTGCTATTTCATCGAAGGATGATGAATATACGATTCCTCAGGGATATCATGACGGCAGCGGTAAGGTGACAATTGACGAAACAGAAAAGGGAAAGCTTATCCCTGCAAATATCCGTCAGGGTGTGACCGTGCTGGGGGTTGAAGGTGAAATGTCAGGCAGTGAAGATGTAGTTGCGCAAAGCAAGGCTGTCACACCTGCAACAACACAGCAGACAATTCTGCCTGATGAGGGCTATAACTATTTGTCACAGGTGACTGTTGCTGCGATTCCGTATGTCGAAAGTGAAAATGCTGCCGGTGGCAAAACTATTACGATAGGGTGATTACATTGGCTGTTAATAAGTTGATTTTCGGCGGTGAGGTTAAATTTGACCTGACAGCAGACACGGTCACACCACAGACACTTGCTCAAGGTGTTACAGCCCACAATTCAAAGGGAGAGCCGATAACGGGCACAATGATTTCTGGAGGTGATTCAGGATCAGGTGTAATTGATGTCACCGAGCTCCCAACCTCAGACATTAATGAGAACGCTGTGTATAGGGTTACGGAAACTGTTCAGACAGAGAAAAACGAGATATATTTATATCCCGGCAACGATGTATACACTATGCAGGAATATTTGGCTTCGCAGGGTATTCCTACTGTACCCAACATATACGTAGTTGATACTCTTCCTGCTGATATGTTGCCGTCAGATGTTCAGACATTTTCGGCACTTCACTTTTATATCCTGAGAAGTGACGGCATAGCCTATGCGAATGTACCTGCTTACGGTGGAATTATAACAGTAGGCTTGTTCGGTTTTCAGGATATGGGGTATGACAAAGGCTTTACTAAAAATGTGTATGAAGAAACCGAAGTCGGTTTCTATACTACTATTGAAGCATACAAGCAGGTCGTACGGTGGTTCATCCGTGAGAATAGCGAGTGGAAAGAAGTCACTGCTTACATCGATGCTTTAACTCCACACGGTTTTATCAACGCCGAAGTGCCATCAGGGAATATTACAGCAAGAGTGTTTTCGGGCGCAGATATTATATCGGGTGAATATACAGAAATAGACGAAAGCTGGTTTTTGAAAAGGGATGGCACACACATAAAAAGTATTTACCCCTATCGCTTCCGTGGTTCAGCTCTTCAAACACTGACAATACCTGCCTTCATTGAAAACATTTATCAGGAGGTTTTTTCCCACAATTATGATTTGAAAAATGTAACATTCAAAGGAACACCAAAGTTTATTGAGTTAGATGCTTTTAGCTTTTGTGACAACCTCACCACAATCAATGTCCCTTGGTCTGAGGGTGAGGTAGAAAACGCACCCTGGGGAGCTATAAACGCAACGATCAATTACAATTGCGTGTAATTTTTAAACTCAGTTAAATTGTTCTTGCCCACATGGCATAAATATGATATAATGGCATAGTATTAAGTGCTCTTTGTGCAGAATGTTTTTCTATTATCGCAATCTTCGACTTATTTCGATATTTCCCTGCTGATACTATAAAATAAAAAAGGTGTTTTATATGTATAAGGAGATTGAGATTGTCAGACAGCCTGAATACATAGTTAAAATTGAAGGAGGGGTAACCCTTCTGGTCTATGACGGGTATGCAGTCGGAAGTGACGGAAAAATATATCACCATGTGGGCGAGGAAGTGGGCGACGAGCTTATCACCCTTGGCTGGTCCTGCAGGAGCGACAGATAATTTAACTCAAAGGTGGTTATTTATATGAGACTTCTTAATTCCGATGAAATGAAACTCGTTGAGCAGTATACTGCCAAATACGGACTTTCCTATCAGCGTATGATGGAAAATGCAGGTGCCGCCTGTACCAGAAACATCAGAAACATTCTTGAAAAGGAAAAGATAAACGCAAGAAATGTTGTTGTTGTCTGCGGCAAGGGCAACAATGGTGGTGACGGCTTTGTCATTGCGAGAAAGTTTGCCGAAAACGGATATAATGCCTGTGTTGTGCTGGCATCGGGATATCCGGGAAGTCAGGAAGCAACTTATATGTATAAGCTGGTGCTTGATCTGTCAATTCCCACCGTATGGTACGATGCGGATAAGACAAAGGCAATAAATGTTATTAAAAATGCAGATGTTATTGTTGATGCTGTTTTCGGTTTCAGCTTTTACGGCAAAATCGGTGAGGAGCTGGCTTCACTGTTTTCAGAAATGTCTGCAGCAAGAGGACTTAAATTTGCAGTTGATATGCCAAGTGGTGTTTACTGCGACAGTGGATATCATGATCCCGCATGCTTCAGAGCAGATTACACAATTGCGATTTCTGCACTTAAGCCTGCTCATATCATTCATCCTGCCGCAGAGTGCTGCGGTGACATAATCATTGCAAATATCGGTATTCCCGAAGACAGCTACAGTCTTGTCCGTGACTCACTTTATACATATAACAAAACTGAAGTGAGAAATCTTTTCCCCGAAAGAAAAACAACGGCTCACAAGGGCAGCTTCGGTCATCTGCTGTGCATTTGTGGAAGCAGAACAATGGCAGGTGCGCCTGTTCTTGCGGCATCGGCTGCTTTAAGAAGCGGGGCAGGTCTTGTAACCGTGGCTTTCCCCGAAGGTATTTATAACCCGGTTTCTGCAAAGCTTACAGAAGCTCTGCTTATGCCTCTTGAAGAAACAAAGGATGGCACATTGTCGGCAGCTGCTGCAGAAAAGCTTGTTTCAGAGCTTTCTAAGTTTGATGCAATTGTAATCGGCTGCGGCATTGGCGTCAACGAGGACACGAAGGCAGTGCTTTGTGCAGTGCTCGAAAATTCAGAGGTGCCGGTTATTGTTGATGCAGATGGAATAAACATAATAGCATCTGACATAAGTATATTACAAAGGGCGAAATGTAAGCTTGTTCTCACACCGCATCCGAAGGAAATGTCAAGACTTTGCGGCAAGCCTGTTGAGGTTATTCTTTCTGATACTGTCGGCTGTGCAAGAGCCTTCAGCGAGGAGCACGGCGTTTATCTTGTGTTGAAGGGAGCAAATACGGTCGTTACCGAGCCTGAAAGTAAAAGAGCCTATGTCAATGCTTCCGGCAACAACGGGCTTTCCAAGGGCGGCAGCGGTGATGTTCTTGCAGGCCTTATCGGCGGAATTTCTGTTCAGGAGTTTTCACTTGCCGATGCGCTTACTGTTTCCGTTTATATCCACGGTCACACAGCTGATGTTCTTTCCGAAAGAATGTCAAGAACGGGAATGCTGCCTTCTGATGTTGTCAGTGAATTTGTGAGAGTGTTCAAGTTTTTTGAAAAATAAAGGCCCTTCGGAGGAATCTGATGAAGCTTCGTTATTTTTGTCTGATGATGTCTGTTGTGCTGTGTATGCTGCTGACAGGCTGTACGGGGAAAGCACAGCAGTTCACTTTGAAGGAATTTGAAAGCGAAGTGCTTGTATCTGATGCTGAAAGACAGGTGAGGGGCAATTTCTGTCTCACAGAGGACAGAGATATGACCTTTGAAATCACATCTCCTGATGAGCTTGAGGGCATAATAATAACGCTTGTTGACGGAACAATGTCCTTGCAATGCGGTGAAATGAAGCTCCCATATAATGAACTGATTCTGCAGGATGACGATTTTTCTGACCTTTTCGGTTGCATAACCCTTCTTTCAGCTTCATCTCATGGGTTTGTGTCACAGGGAGAAATTGATGTTATTACTCTCACGCAAGAAGAAAAAGATTATAAGATATATGTGAAGGAAGGATTAATTCAGAAGATTTCATCGGAAAAAGAAGGAAGAAATTACAGCTTTTTCTATTCATAAAATATCAAATGAAATTAAAAGGCGCACATCATAAAAGGATGTGCGTCACTTGTTTTATAAAACTACATAAAATAATATTGCTCCCCATCGTTTAAAAGCTCCTTATGACGGCAAAACTATTGATGACAAATATAAAAGGGAGGAGCATTATGTCCATCAAACGAGGAGATATTTATTATGCCGATTTAAGCCCCGTGATAGGCTCAGAGCAGGGTGGGATAAGGCCGGTACTGATTGTTCAGAACGATGTGGGCAACAAATTCAGCCCGACCGTTATAGCAGCTGCGATAACAAGCAGAAGATATAAAACCGAATTGCCCACTCACATCAAGGTTAATGCACATGCCTGCGGGCTTTCAAAGGATTCTATAGTATTATTGGAGCAGGTTAGAACTCTCGATAAAAAAAGGCTGAAGGAAAAAATGGGCAATCTTGATAAGGATGATATGTATAAAATTGATCAGGCCTTGTCTGTCAGCTTCGGCCTGTCAGGTAGCACAACTGCTACATAAAAAATATGGGCAACACAATTAGTGTTGCCCATATATGCTTTTTGAATTATTTCTTAGCTTTCTTACTCTTCATGAAGAATACGCCTGCAATCATGATTGCAGCATATACGATGAGATAGAAGAGAATCGGGAATGAGAAATAGGGCTCATCTGCTGCCTGTCCTGCCTTGTAGGGGTTGATACCGTGAGCGATAACAGCTGCAACAACCATAACGATTGAACCGACGATACCGAGGATGGGAGCAATTCTTCCCTTAACTGCGCCGTAATCCTTACCCTTGATAAGCATTGCAACAAAGATGGGAATATACATTGCATAGGTTGTGATGATGGGAAGCTCTGATGAGTCGAAGGAGAAGTTGCCGAACCAGGGCTTTGCAACAAGGTTTGAGCCGTAGAAATAAACGAGCCAGAATGCGCTGATGAGAAGTCCGAACAAAGCGGAGTTTACAGGCATGTTTGTGCTTGAGTCAACCTGCTTGAAGACGTCAGGTCTGGGGCCCATGTTACGTGATGAGATTGAATAGATAGCTCTTGAGCAGCCGAGTGTAAGGCCGTTGAGAGTACCCATACAGGAAATGATAACAAAAACAAAGAGAACTGTACCTGCAAGACTCTTGAAGACAGATGTGAAAGCAATCTTTGCACCTTCGTTAGCGGGAACGCTGAGAAGCTCGCCTGTTGAGATACTGCCTGAGAAGCCGATGTAGTATGTGATATAAACTGCAACGATGATAAGTGTACCGATAACGAGAGCCTTGGGAAGGTTTTTCTTTGCGTCCTTGAGCTCTGCGTTGATTGCTGTTGCACAAATCCAGCCTTCATATGCAAAAGCTGTTGCAACAACTGCAGCGAAAAGACCGCCGGGAACAGATTCACCTGTTGTAACACCGGGAACAAGGGGAATCTCTTTGAAGTTTTCAATGAGAAGACCGTTTGTAAGGCCGGTGATTGTGCCTACAACTGCCATGAGAAGCAGGGGAATAAGCTTGATGATTGTTGCGGAAACCTGGAACTTACCTGCGATTTTGGGAGCAAGTGCATTCATTACGAACACGCCTACAAGAAGCAGCGCTGCAATTGTCATACATTCGCCGCCGGTTTCACCCCAGCCGAGAAGAACACACAGATATCTTGCTGAAAGCCATGCAAGAACTGATGTGAGTGTGGGGTAATAGAAAATTGCAAGGAACCAGCCCATGAAGTAGGCATACTTTTTGCCCACAAGAGCTTCAGCGTAGTCAACAACGCCGCTGACCTTTTCATGCTTTGCAGCAAGAACAGAGAAAGCGTAAGCGCAGATAACCATGATGATACCGCCGATTATCCATGCAAGAATACCGACAGGAAGCTCACCGCCGGTCTTTTTCAGAATTGCTTCTGCCTTGAAGAAAACGCCACTGCCGATAACAGTACCGACAACGGTACAGATTGCGGTAAACAATCCGTATTTTTTGTTAAGTTGAGTTGACATTGTATCCCTCCGTTAAATTTAATAGGATAAGCTATTCTAACACAGCAATAAATGCAAAGTCAACAAAAAAATCATTTTTTGTTATCGAAATTAGACATATTTTTACCCAAAGGTGCAATAAATACATTTTCTCATATCAACAGGTTATTGACTTTGACTTCAAAAGATGTTAGAATATATTCGGTAAATAATATTTACATTTACGAATTATGAATGAGGAGTGTAATTTATGAAAAAGTTTATAAGTATTCTTCTGACTCTTACATTGCTTATGGGCACATTCATGTGTGTTCCCGTGTTTGCAGCTGAGGAAGAAGAACCCGGTATGCTTGATGAAATCATCAATGATGTTACCAACATGGAAAATTTCCAGAATGCAGTCATCAATTCATCTTCAGGCTTCGTTTTCCCTGAAGACGGTGGTAAAGATGTCAATGAGATGATCGCTCAGGGGCTCATCGAGGGCGAAATGCTTGGTATCAGCGTTGACTATCTTTATAACGGCACCGGTGAGCTTTTCTGGAAGAACGTAACTGTTACAAAGGATGACATCTCTCTTGCAAAGGCAAACCTCAATACATATCTTAAGAGAGTGCTCAACGAAAAATACGGCGGCTTCAAGCTCTATACAATGGAAAACAATGCTGCTTCCGTTAACGCAACAAAAATGGCTAACTTCCTTGGCCATATGTTCTATCCCAACTTCACTGATGTAACAATTCAGTTCGAAGGCTCTGAAACCGTCAGAGAAGATGAGTTCTATGAAACTGTTCTTGAAAAGTCAGGCTTTGATGACATTCTTCAGTATAACTGGTGTAATCAGGGCAGATTTGACTTCAGACCTATGATTCAGACATGGGGACTCAGCCTTGAAAATCTTCTTAAGAGTGAATATAAGGACGGTATGCGCCTTGGCAAGAAGCTTCTTCCTGCCATTATCAACAAGTTCCTTTCAGAAGGTCCCGTCAATGCTGCACTTGAAATCATCAATGTTTATTCAAAGAGCTATCTCGCTTATATGTATGATGCAACAGCAGCTCTTTTTGCACAGAAGATTTCAGCAGGTATCATTGATCCTGAAGAGCTGAAGACTATGGAAGGTCTTTTCAATCTTGTTATGAACAATAACAATCCTGACGACACATCAAAGCTTCAGTTTGCAACAATGCCCACAAAGCGCTTCAAGGCTGCAAAGGATACAACTGAGCTGTTCCTTTATGTCCTTCTTTACTCCAACATCAACTGCCGCTACAAAAACAATGAGGCTGTTATTGACTCCTACAAGGGCAATGATGCAAGACTCAACTCAATGATTGATGTTCTTCTCAAGGGTGACCTGACTGAGTTTATTCTTGACCTTTCAAATCTGTTCGCAGAAAATATTGAGCAGGTTCCCAACGACATCTTCAAGTCACTGATGAACACAATTTCAAAGTTCATTCAGAAAATTGCCGACTTCTTTGACAACTGGCTGAAGATTATAACCGGTGAAAAGGAATATCCCAGACCGTAAGCGAAAGAAAAATTATATTGGCTGCCTTGAAATATGCCGACATCCGGTAAGGAAGTATTTCTTTAAAATGTGAACTAAGCACACAATAATTCGTTAAAAATCACCGATATGCGTCAGCATTATCGGTGATTTTCGCCTTTTCTTGAATACTTATTTCGCATTTTAAAGTGCT
>JAZSHL010000111.1:0-4515 GCA_045533205.1 Acutalibacteraceae bacterium
CAGCCGACAGAAAACCGACTTCTACCGACAATGGTATCACACCCGTACAAAGCACCCGTTGATTTCCCTTGAATGCTTTATGGAAGACTACGCCGAAAGTCACGACGGCGAGGAATGGGAAATTCACGATGAAACGCAGGATTTTGAAGAATATGTGCTGGCTGAAATTGAAGTGAACAGATTTCTTGAAACGCTGACAGACAAGGACAGACAGATTCTCGAACTGCGGATGAAGGGACAGCCACTTGAAGAAATTGCAGAAAAGCTCGGCTATAAAACGCACTCAGCGGTACTCAAACGCATAAGAAAAATCGGCAAAGCCTATGAGAAGTATGCAGGAGTTGATTACGGCTTTTCGGAAAAGAAAATAGTTTAATGCACCTATTGAATGAAAATTTGATAGGTGTATTTTTTATGCCTGAAAGCCTGAATTCGGGTATATGAATACTGCGTCACATTTTATAATAACTGCCCCCACAAATTTATTATGAAAGGAGGTGTTTAATGACTTAGCACAAACAACACCTGAGCCATAATGGCTCAAAAACGGTGCCACCTTTGGCATCACTTTAACAAACAAAGAAAAATATGGCACCACTTACGGTGCCACACAAAACACTTGATTAAGGGCGCCCTTATCTGCGGTGAAGGAAGACAGACGGAGCACCTAATTATCTTACAGATGTCTGTCCTACACCGTAGCGAGCAGGGAACTTGCACGGCAAGCTCCAAATTCTTTAGGGTCCCTTAATCCCTAAAATCTGATGAAAGGAATGGTGATATGAACACTACACCAAAAGCCAAAACACAAAGGCTTGAAATTAGGATAACACCTGAAAACAAAAAGAAAATTGAGAGATGTGCTTCTAAATGCGGATTATCAACAAGTGAATATGTAACAAAGAGAGCATTGGGATTTGCACCAAGAACGGTGTTGCCTGATGCTTTTTTTATTTTCTACGGAAAGCTCTGTGAAATCTGCAATTATGAAATGGCACCCAAAACCGAAGCAAAATTACTCGCTCTCATTGATGAAATCCACAGCGAAATACTCTTGCCGAAAAAGGAGGTGAATGACTTATTGCTATCACAGGATTCTGGCCCGTAAAGAGCCGACTTAAAGAGGTTATTCAGTATGCTGAAAATCCTGATAAAACCATTGATAAAAAGTATCTTGATGAGGATTTGTACCAAACTCTGCAATATGCCGAGAACGATAAGAAGACTGATGAGAAACTGTATGTATCTGCAATTAACTGTCCTGTGCAAAGAGCTTACGAACATATGTTGACAACCAAGCTTCATTACGGAAAGCTTGGCGGAAATGTGGCTTATCACGGTTATCAGAGCTTCAAAGAAAATGAAGTAACACCCGAAGAGTGTCACAGCATCGGTGTTGAAACCGCAAAGCAAATGTGGGGTGCTGAATATGAAATTGTTGTTACTACTCACCTTGATAAACATCACCATCTGCACAATCACTTTGTTGTAAATTCTGTTTCTTTCAGAACAGGCAGAAAGTTTGAAAATCATATTTCTGACCATTACAAGCTACGTGAGATTTCTGATGCTATCTGCAAAGAACGAGGGAAATCAGTTCTTGAAAACGCACCCTTCTACGGTGGAGAGAAAGCTGCCTATTGGCTTCACAAACAAGGCAAGAAAACACACAGAGATATGCTCAGAGAAGATATTGAGATTTGTCTTACTGTTGCTACAAACTGGGACGAATTCAGAAAAGTTCTATTCACTATGGGATATGAGGTTGATTACAGACGTTTTACCATTAAGGCAAAGGATTGGGAAAGAGGCGGCAGGGTTGTGAGTCTTGGCTATACAGTAGAAGGCATTGAGAAAAGATTCAACGAAACCTATTACAGCGGACATCATCTTGCTGATTGGAACAACTTCTTCTATGCAAGGCGGAAATACTTTCCTCTTGAATCGGTAAGAAAGAAATTGGAGTTCAGCATTGAGCACGGCAAAAGACCTGAAGTTATTTATGTAAATACAATGTTCCTCTTAATAATCCTGGTGTTTCAGTTATTAAAAGAGGTTGCAGATGCAATGCTTATCTCACCTGAAATGAGACATGCCGCAAAGGATATTAAGCAATTTGTGGCTGATTATCATTTATTAACTGACAATCAGATTCAGACTACTGATGACCTGTCACAGAGTATTGAAGAAACAAAGATTAAAATTGCCGAGCTTGAAGAAAAGCGAAGCAAGGCAGACAACAAAAAACGCAGAGCAAATACTCCTGAAGAAAAAGAGATGTACAAAGCTATGCGTAAGGAGATAACACAAGAAATCACGCCGTTGAGAAAAAAACTCAAACAGGCGGAGCAGATTCTTGAAAAATCTCCTCATTTATATGAGCTCTTACAAAAAGAGCATCAGGCAGAAATGAATAAAATACGAAAACTTGAACGTACCCGATGAGGTGCAATTTTTATTATGAAAGGATTAGATAATTATGGCTATTAAGCAAAAATCAAAAGTATATCCCCGTGATATTGAAGAAAACAATCCCACAAAAGAAACCTTATACGACAAAGTACAGAAAGCCCGCACAGAATATGTGTGGGCTAATAAAATACCCATTGAGTATTTGAAACCCTTTGAAAATCACCCTTACAAGGTAATTGACAATGAGGAAATGCAAAACCTTATTGACAGTATTGATGAGCGGGGTATTCTTACACCGCTTACTGTTCGAAAAATATCCGGCACAGAGTATGAGATTATTTCAGGGCACAGAAGATTCTATGCGGCACAGAAATTAGGCTTTGAAATGATACCCGCTTTCATTTATGAACTCACTTATGAAGAGGCTGTTATTGCAATGGTAGATGCTAACTTGCAGAGAGAGCATATATTACCAAGTGAAAAAGCAAAGGCATACAAGATGAAACTTGAAGCAATTAAAAGTCAGGGCGAGAGAACGGATTTAACTTCAGACCAAGTTGGACCAAAGTTGGCTGTTGAAGAAATTTCAAAAAATGACAGTGCATCACAAGTTAAGAGATATATCAGATTAAACAATCTCATCCCCGAACTTCTTAACCTTGTTGATGAAGAACGAATAGCATTTACCCCTGCAGTAGAGCTTTCATATCTTAATGAAGTGGAACAGGCTGATTTAGTTGAAGAAATCCGTGTCTGTGATGCTACTCCAAACTTATCTCAGGCTCAAAGGCTCCGTGCTATCAGCAGAGAGGAAGGCTTAACTCCTGAGCATATTGGTGAAATCTTGGCTGAGGAAAAGGCAAATCAAAAGCCGACAGTAAAATTCTCTGTTGAACGCTTACAGAAGGTCGCTCCTAAAATTAGAGATAGTGACCTTGAAAACTTTGTTATGAAAGCCTGTGAGCACTATTACAGATATCTTCAGCGACAGCGAAACAGGGATGCGAGATAAGGAGGTAGCCTATGGGTGATGAAGTAAAAATTAATTATTCCGAAACTAATGTTAATTCTGATAATATCAGCGGTATTCTCATTTCAGAGGATGCCGCTGAATCTCTTGTCAGATGTTTTCTTCCCGATATAGTGTCCTTCTTTGAAAGTGAGCAAGGCAGAAAAGAGTTTGAAGAATGGGACAAAGATTGGGATAAGTTAAAAGAAATCATATAAAAAACAGCGGGTGCGATATAAAAGTCGCATCCGCACATTTAACAAAAACAAGTATATGAATTACAATATTTACAGAAAACCAAAGGAGGTAAAATATATATGATAGGCGTTATCTACGCAAGATAGTCTTCCGACAATCAGAAGGAAGAAAGTATTGACGGTCAGCTTCGTGAATGTAAAGCCTATGCTGAAAAGAACGGTATCCAAATTGTTGATACCTATATTGACAGAGCTTTATCTGCTAAAACAGACAACAGACCGAGATTTCAGCAGATGATAAAAGACAGTGCTTCAAAGCATTTCGAGGTCATACTCGTATGGAAGCTTGACCGTTTTGCTCGTAACAGATATGACTCTGCTCATTACAAAAATATGCTGAGAAAGAACGGAGTTAAGGTTGTATCTATTACAGAGACCATATCTCAGGGAGCAGAGGGTATTCTGCTTGAATCTCTGCTTGAAGGTATGGCTGAATATTACTCAGTAGAGCTTGCAGAAAAGGTTACAAGAGGAATGATGGAAAATGCTCTCAAATGTAAATACAACGGCGGTACTTTGCCGATTGGCTACAAGGTAGACAAAGAGCAGAATTATTTAATTGATGAGGTTACTGCGCCTGCGGTAGTTTTAGCCTTCAAGAGCTATGCTGAAGGTATGTCAATGCAGCATATTGCAAATATGCTCAATTATCAAGGCGTACGCACGCACAAGAAAACCAAGTTAGATGTTGACATTGTTGCCCGTATGCTGCACAACCGAAAATATATCGGTGAATACAAATTTAAAGATGTTATTACACCGGGAGGAATTCCCGCAATAGTTGATAAGGAGTTGTTTGAATTGGTACAGGAAAAAATGAAGCAGAATAAGAAAGCC
>JAZSHL010000101.1:0-46729 GCA_045533205.1 Acutalibacteraceae bacterium
TGGCGGAGAAGAGGAGACTCGAACTCCTGCGCCGGTTACCCGACCTACGCCCTTAGCAGGGGCGCCTCGTCACCAACTTGAGTACTTCTCCATGGTGTCGATAAGACTTCTCTATAAATAAAAAAATGGCGGAGAGAGTGGGATTCGAACCCACGGTACGCAGGACGTACGACGGTTTTCAAGACCGTTCCGTTATGACCACTTCGGTATCTCTCCATAATTGCCTAATGATATTACCACATACTTTGTCGGTTGTCAAGGGTTTTTGAATAAAATTTTTGTTTTTTCCTCATGAATATATTTTGTCTTTGCGAAGCAAAATATACCTGAATACAGATATTTAAAACAATCACATGAATCGAGGTTTTATTATGAAAGCTTTTGCGATGCTTAAAGTTGGTCAGGTCGGCTGGATTGAAAAGGAAATTCCCAAATGCGGTGTCAATGACGCTATCTGCCGCCCTATCGCTATAGCCCCCTGCACATCTGATATCCATACGGTGTGGGCAGGTGCTCTGGGTGAAAGAAAAAACATGGTGCTCGGACATGAGGCTGTCGGTGAGGTTGTTGATGTGGGCAGCAACGTCAGGGATTTCAAGGTCGGTGACAAGGTTATGATAACTGCCATTACCCCCGACTGGAATTCTGTTGAGGCCCAGGGTGGATACGGTATGCACTCGGGAGGTATGCTTTCAGGCTGGAAATTTTCCAACTTCAAGGACGGCGTTTTTTCAGAATACTTCCATGTCAACGATGCAGACGGCAACCTTGCACTTCTCCCCGAGGGTATGGACCTCGGCGCTGCCTGCATGATAAGTGATATGATACCCACAGGCTTTCACGGGTGCGAGCTTGCAGAGCTCGAATTCGGTGACAATGTTGCTGTCATCGGCATCGGCCCCGTAGGTCTTATGTCTGTTGCCGCCTGCGCTGTCGGAGGCGCTGCACAAATTTATGCTGTCGGCTCACGTCCCAACTGCTGTCAGCTTGCAAGAGAATTCGGAGCTACAGATATCATCAACTACCGTGAGGGTGATATCGTAGAGCAGATTATGGCTAAAACCCACGGCCGCGGTGTTGATAAAATCATCATAGCAGGCGGTGACAATGACACCTTCTCACAGGCGGTGAAAATGCTCCGTCCCGGCGGTATCATCGCAAATGTCAACTATCTCGGTGAGGGTGAAACAATCCCCATCCCCAGAGTTGAATGGGGCTGCGGCATGAGTCACAAGCAGATAAGAGGCGGACTTATGCCCGGCGGCAGACGCAGAGCAGAAAAGCTTTCACAGCTTATCACAACGGGAAGAATTCATCCCGAAAAGCTCATCACCCATGTTTTTCACGGCTTTGAAAACATCGAAAAGGCTCTCATGCTCATGAAGGACAAACCCTCCGACCTTATAAAGCCACTTGTCATTTTAGATTGATACTTGCCTGATATCACAATTGACACCTGATAACAGTTATTGTATAATTATCTGCAGAATACTGATTTTTCAAAGGTGGCAGTTATGATATCTCTTGCAAAAAGAATCGGTCTTGATGAGTCCTTGATAAAAAGACTCGGTCAGCTCACCGAAAAAGAGAACACCAGAATAACCCTTTGCACCGAAAAATGTGTAAGGGGTGATTTTTCATGTCTGAAAAAAGAAAATGACATCATCCGTCTTGCCGTTATTCTTCGTCTTGCAGTGAAAGTCAGAGAAAAATATTCTGCCACGGATATCAGCGATGAGATTTATTATGACACCATGTCAGACATCAGAATCTGGTGCGAAAACAACCAGAACAAGGGGCTTAAAAACTACGGCTGGCTGAAAAATCACGTCTGCTTTGAGCTTTTCAGAATTGGTCGGCTTCAGTTTCAGCTCTTTGAGTGTAAGAGCAAGGCTCTTCGATACGACAAGCTCCCCTTTGAGCGTGGTGAAAAGGTTGTTTATATACATATCCCACAAGGTGAAAAGCTCATAAAAGAAAAATGTATTGACTCCATAAAAAGAGCCGGTGAATTTTTCGGAAAATACTTCCCCGACTATGAATACAGCTATTATTTTACGGAAAGCTGGCTTCTTTTTGAGGGTAACCGTGATTTCATGGCTCCGGACAGCAATATTCTTGCCTTTGCTTCACTTTACACCCACTGCTACAGCATGAAAATTGACGTTCAGGCAATAGACAGAATTTTCGGCAAAAGGCAATTGTTCAAAAAGAACTATCCCGAAAACACCTCGCTTCAGAAAAGAGCAAAGCAATATATGCTCAAGGGCAACAGAATGGGCACAGGAACAGGTGTCATCGACAGGAACATTTTTCTTGACTAGCAGGAACCGATAATATATAATAATGTATAACGATATGAAAACGGAGGAGATTCCCATGGCATTTTTAACCGACATTGAAATTGCACAGCAGTGCGAAATGAAGCACATCACAGAAATTGCAAAAAAGGCTGATGTTGATTTAAAATACATTGAGCAGTACGGCAACTACAAGGCAAAAATTGACCTTTCACTCTTAAACGATTCAAAGGATAAAAAGGACGGCAAGCTTGTTCTTGTCACTGCTATCACCCCCACACCTGCAGGTGAGGGCAAAACAACAACCACAATCGGTCTTGCAGACGGCATGAGCCGTATCGGCAAAAAGGTTACCGTTGCTCTTCGTGAGCCCTCCCTCGGCCCTGTTTTCGGCATCAAAGGCGGTGCTGCAGGCGGCGGATATGCTCAGGTTGTTCCCATGGAGGACATCAACCTTCACTTCACAGGTGACTTCCATGCAATCACAAGCGCAAACAATCTTCTTGCCGCAATGCTTGATAACCACATTCAGCAGGGTAATGCTCTTGGCATTGATGTGCGCAGAATCACATGGAAGCGTTGCCTCGACATGAATGACAGACAGCTTCGCTTTGTCACAGACGGTCTCGGCGGAAGAATCAACGGTACACCCCGTGAAGACGGCTTTGACATCACCGTTGCTTCAGAGGTTATGGCAGTGCTCTGCCTTGCTTCATCGGTCACTGACCTTAAAGAAAGACTTTCCAGAATCATCGTCGGCTATACATATGAAGACAAGCCCGTCACCTGCGGTGAGCTTAAGGCAGCAGGCGCAATGACAGCACTTTTAAAGGATGCTCTCAAGCCTAACCTTGTTCAGACTCTTGAAGGCACACCCGCATTCGTACACGGCGGTCCCTTTGCAAACATCGCTCACGGCTGCAACTCTGTTATCGCAACAAAAACTGCTCTTAAGATGGGTGACTACGCAATCACAGAGGCAGGCTTCGGCGCAGACCTCGGCGCTGAAAAATTCCTTGACATCAAGTGCAGAATGGCAGGTCTTACCCCCTCTGCAGTTGTTATGGTTGCAACAATCCGTGCCCTTAAAATGCATGGCGGTCTTGCAAAAACTCAGCTTGGTGAAGAAAACCTTGAAGCACTCGAAAAGGGTATTCCCAACCTTCTTCGTCACGTTTCAAACATAAAGAATGTATATAAGCTTCCCTGTGTTGTTGCAGTTAACCGCTTCCCCACAGACACAGACAAGGAAATTGACTTTGTTATCGCAAAGTGTAAGGAGCTTGGCGTAAATGTCTGCCTTTCAACTGTCTGGGCAGACGGCGGCAAGGGCGGCGAAGAGCTTGCAAGAGAAGTCTGCCGTCTTTGTGAAGAAGAGGACAATTCAGAATTTTCCTTCTCCTACGGCACAGATGACACAATCGAAAACAAAATCAGAAACATCGTAACCAAGGTTTACGGCGGCAGCGACATTGCAATTCTTCCCGCAGCCATGAAGCAGATTAAAAAGCTGACAGAAATGGGCTGTGACAAGATGCCCGTCTGTGTTGCAAAAACACAGTACAGCTTCTCAGACGACCCCACAAAGCTGGGCGCTCCCGAAAACTTCACCGTAACCGTCAGAAATGTAAAGGTTTCTGCAGGTGCAGGCTTCATCGTTGTTCTCACAGGTGACATCATGACAATGCCCGGTCTTCCCAAGAGCCCTGCAGCAGAAAGAATCGACGTTGACGAAAACGGAAAAATCACAGGTCTGTTCTGATTTGAATAATAAGCGAAATAAAAAAATACGCAACGTAATGCGTGGGTGTCCTGAGGACACTCACGCAGTTTTATTCGCCTTGCGGCGAGTGATATTACTTCGCAGTTATATAATGCTACGCATTGTGATATTGTCCTTCGGACAGTTTTATGCGAATAAAATAACACTGAAATCGAAGATTTCAATATCACTATGCCGAAAAGTGCATAATATCACTCTTTCCGAAGGAAAGAATATCACTTAACGTTAAAAGCGCACTTACTCACCACTTTTAGTGACAGTGCAAAAAAGTAAGAGTTAATGCAGTTTTTGCTACATTAACTCTTTTTGTTCTTTAGAGTACGACTCGAAAGTTGCGTATTTTTTATTCCATTATCCTGTCAATAACTCTCTGTGAGCTTTCTGCATCGAGAAAGCTGAAATTGAAATCTCTGAACCGACGGTTTCTTTCTTCGTCAAAGTCGCCCCTGACCTTTTCGGCACACTCTTCAAGTGTTTTTGCAGTTTCTCCCGGTACGTATTTTTCATATTCAAAATAGAAATCACGTTCAGCGATATACTCATCGAGGTCATATGCAAAAAATACGGTTTTCTTTCCGAGAAGTGAAAAATCCATGCAGATTGAAGAATAGTCCGTTATCAGAATGTCGCAGAAAAGCACAAGCTCTCTCACATCGGGATAGTCTGTCAGATCAACTGCATTTTCAAATTCACTTTTTTCGGGCCTTATCTGAGGATGAAGCCTTACTGCAAGTGCATATTTGTCGCCCAGAAGAGAAGAAAATCTTTTGGTGTCGAAAACCTTTAAAATATCCTCATTTCTTTCTGCCTTGTCTCTGAATGTGGGCGCATAAAGCACTACCTTTCTGCCCTCAAGCTCGGGATAAAGTGACAGAAGCTTCTCCTTTGCCTTCTGCTTGTTTTTTTCATCGAAAAGAAAGTCGGCTCTCGGAGCGCCAAGGGGCAGAACTCTTTCTTCGTCAATAGCAAAGGCAGAGGAATATATCCTTCTCACTCCCTCACCGGAGCAGACCACATATGTGAGCTTTTTGTTTCCGGCCGCTTCGTTTTTTCTGACTCTTTCGGGCTGAGGTATATCCATTCCGAACTTTTTAAATGCACCCTCTGCGTGCCAGAGTTGGGTTATAACTGCCTGTTTTCTGAAGTTCAGCATTCCCATAGGCATGAAGTTATCATTGAGAAAAACATACTTTGAGCTTGCCAGAAGCCTTGATTTCAGAAAGAAGAACGAAAACAGCCTCAAGGGCTCTGAAAGGGACAGATCACGCCTTGTGATAAGCACCGTTTCATATTTTCCGCTTTCCTTGATTTTTTCATAAACACAGCCAAGGGAATCGTTGAAATTTTCATTGTGCATGGAAACAAAAGCAACCCTGTTTTCCTTAAGAGGAAAAAGCAAACGGCTGATATTAAAAATCAGGGCATAAAACCTGTACAGTAAGCTTTTCATTTATTTCACAATCCTTTTTGTCAGCAAAAAGTCAATTCCTCGAAGCATAATCGGGAAAAAGATGATTTTGATTTTTTCGGGAATCTGCCTGAAACGGTAGGTCAGCCTGAAGTCTCTGATATCAAGCTTTTTCGGCTTTGAAAATGCCACCACTCTTTTTGCTCTTGCAGCCTTTCTTGCCTTTCTCATGTATCCCTTGTCGGGCAGCACACGAAGATTCACCATTGAGGTGTATCTTTCGGGGATAAGCCCCTTGACTACCATGCTTTCAGGCACAATAACCTCAAACATGGGGCATATCTGATTATAAAGAGAATCAAGAAGAGCTGTCATATCCTTCTTTGACTTTTTGATTATAACTGTAATGTTGGGATTTTCGGCAATCTCTTTCTTTGTTCTGAACATATTGTCAAGGTGTATGTCAGGGTCTGTACCCTTGATAATTTCAAAACGTCGTTCTGTCATCAGCGACTTAAGACGCTCAAACTCCTGAGCACAGTAAAGCATACACTCATCGTCACTCTGCCAGCAGCGACGGTAAAACTGTGAAAGAAGAATGTAGGCAGTTTTATAAATAACCTCCTGAATATATTCTTCCTTATCCACACTGTCGGGAGCGTTTTCCAGTGCCTTCAGCGCACCCTCATAAATCACCTGAAGTGAGCCCGAGAAGGAACGGGCAAGCCGGGCATTGACCGTCTGACTGACGGAAAGGCCCTCCTTTTCGGTGTGACGGCGGTAGCACATGCAGCTTTCCATTGTGCCTGCAATTTTCGCACCGGTATAAACATAGGACATGAAGAAGGCGCCTTCCTCCGAATATTTATAGTCGGGGAATCTGACACCGCTTTCAAGAAGCCTTTCTCTGTTGTAGCACTTGTTACCCACAAGAAAGCTCCACAAAAGAGTTATATCAAAGGTGTCAACACTTTCCATGGCTGCAAGCTTATCTGCAAATGCATTATATTTGCTGACAGTGTTTTTGCCGAAGGTCATAAGCCTTCCGAGAACAAGGTCTGCACCTGTTCTTTTTGCCGTTTCATAAAAAGCCTCAAGGCTTTTTTCGGTGTAAGTGTCGTCGGCATCAAGAAAAACAACGTATTCTCCCGTTGCTCTTTCGAGTCCGTAGTTACGTGCCTTTGACACTCCCCCGTTTTCTTTTATATATGACTTGAAAATATCACTTTTTTTGCAGTATTCATCAATAATATCCTGTGTTCCGTCAGTTGAGCCGTCATTGACAATAACAGCCTCAATATCCTTGAGAGTCTGATTCAGAACGCTGTCAAGTGTTTCTGCAATGAACTGCTCGGAGTTATATGCAGGAATAATAACCGATACCTTTGCCATTTATCTTTTCCGTAAGACTCCCGTGGAGTCCCCTTTCTAAAATCTGATTCCCCATTTGAGAAAATATTTGAGAATGGACTGAACATGAATAAGAAGAAGCTTTTTGTTTCTCTTGCTCTCTCTTTCCCACAGGTGATATACCGTTGCCATGGGATAATGAAGAGCCTTATATTTTTTGCTCACTCTTCTTGCTATATCACAGTCTTCAAGATACATAAAAAATCTTTCGTCAAAGCCGCCCAGCTCCATGAATACCTCTGTTCTGAAGAACATGAAGCAGCCCGTTGCGTTGGTGATTTCAAAGGGCTTGTCGTCGGGCATATCCAGCATACAGTACTCTGTCATAAGACGGTTGGGCTCGTCACCCTTGTGAAACCAGTGATTGCCCAGATATCTGACTGTGGGATTTCTCTTTGCAAGCATCTGCAGTCTGCCGTCTTCAAAGCGTATCTGCGGAGAAAGAAGACCGATTTCTCTGTCTGCTTCGGCATACTCCGCAAGCTCTGTCAGAACATCCTCTTTTAAAAGAATATCCGGATTTATAACTGCGTGATAGTCTGACTCAAGAAAGGGAATAACCTTGTTGTGACCTGCTCCGAAGCCGGAATTTTTTTCTGATTCAATCACAATCACTTCAGGGTATTTCTCTTTGATAAATTCTGCCGTGCCGTCACTTGAAGCGTTGTCCACGATGTACAATGTGAAGTCAACTCCCTTTGTCTCGGCAAGCAGAGATTCAATTGTGGGTGAAATTTTATCCTTGGCATTGTATGTTACGATACAGCCGCTGACCTTCAGTTTTTTCATTTTAATTCTCCTTATCTTTTCAGAAAAACTCTTCTGTAGAGCTTTCTTATAAGGTATCTTCTCCAGCGAAGCTTCTGCTCGGTTGTGGTTTCTCCCCCCGTCACATTGCCTCCGTGAACACGGTAATAAATAAGGGGCATATCAATAAGCTTCACCGTTCCGTAAATGTCGCAGATTATGCCTATCCACTGATCGTGCATGGGAATGTTTGCGGGAATGGGCATTATAAACTTAAGCATTTTTCTGTCAAAGGCCATACAGCAGCCCATGTAGGAATTTTTAAGGATATTTCTGAAAATCCCCTTTTTGCTGCCTCTTGTTGCAAAAAATGAATGGTCGGTTATGTTAAGGTCTGCATCTGTCACATAGGCATTATGCAAAACGAGGTCTGCGCCGTTTTCAAACTGCTCCATCACCATTTTGACCTTATTGGGTAGCCACACATCGTCCTGATCACAAAGGAAAATCTTATCACCGTGACAGTGCCTTATGGCATTGACAAAGTTAGCCACAACGCCCTTGCCTTTGCCCTCAACCCAGACAACACGGCTGTCTTCCCCTGCAAGCCTTCTGACAATTTTTTCAGTTTGTCCTCCCGGCTTGTCATCAGACACAATAATTTCATCGTCATGGGACAGCTGGCAAAGAATTGAGCGAATCTGCTGTTCAATATATTTCTCGCCCTTATAGGCGGCAAGCGCAACAGAAATCATTTGCATCCTCCTTTGTGTTATCGCAGTCTTTTTTCTTCCTAATCGGTTTATTATATCATTTATCCGTCATTTTTACAATAGAAAAATTGAACATAAAGTGCAAAGCCCCGATTACCTTTGACGGCAAACGGGACTTCACATGATATTAGAGAATCAGAAGATATCAGCTTTTACCAGCCTTTGCATTATTTCTGCATCAGCCACGGTCAAATAATACACCAAAAAAGCTGATTTGAGAATAGTTTGAAACAAATTTTAAGAAAGTGTTCAGAAATTATTCACATGGCGACTCTTGTGTTGCATTTTGCTTTTTTTCTATCTTTTTTATTATGGTTTTGTAAACATAAGTAAAACATATCATCGTCACGGCAAAGGACATAAGCTCTGCAATGGGGAATGCAAGCCACACATTTTCAACCTCACCTGTTTTTGAAAGAAGATATGCAACAGGCAGAAGCACAACAATCTGTCTTGCGAAAGAAACAATCATTGAAAAATAGCTTCTTCCCAGAGCCTGGAAGGCAGAGCCGAGATTGATGCTGACACCGGCAAGAATAAAGCTGGTGCTGATAATTCTCAGCGCAGGAACACCGATGCTCATCATGTCCTCACTTGCGTTAAACAGACGAAGCATTGTTTCGGGCATTATCCACATCAGAAGCATTCCCGCTGCCATTATGGAAACAGCAATAACACAGCTGAAGCGGAGTGTTGCAGTGATTCTCTCTTTTTTTCTTGCGCCGTAGTTATAGGCAATGACAGGAATTACACCGTTGTTAAGGCCGAATACCGGCATAAAGGCAAAGGACTGAAGCTTGAAATAAACGCCGAAAACTGCTGCTGCAGTTGATGAAAATGCAAGAAGAATCTTGTTGAAGCAGAAGGTCATGAAGGAGCCGATTGCAACCATGGCAATTGAGGGAACCGCAATTTTATAAATATCAAAAATCAATTTTGCAGAGGGTATGAAGCCCTTGATGCCGAACTTGATTTCCTTGTTGAACTTCTTGTTGAGTATCATGCCGACCACAAAGGCAAGCATCTGACCGATAACCGTTGCAACGGCAGCGCCCTTTGCTTCCATGCGGGGAATGGGACCAAGGCCGAAAATGAAAATCGGGTCAAGAATAATATTTGTAATTGCGCCCACAAGCTGTGTTGCCATGGAAAGAGTTGTCTTGCCTGTTGCCTGCAGAAGTCTTTCTGTTGTGACCTGACCGAAAAGACCGATTGAGCAGCCGCAGACCACGGAAAGATAATCCACGCCGTAGTTAAAAATCGGCGATTCAACCTCAACCTGAGTTGAGAAGAAAAGCCTTGTGCCGAAAAGACCGAAGAGCAGAAAAGCAACAAAGCTCACAACAGCAAGAAACAGACCGTTCTGTGCAATTTTGTTGACCTTGTCATAGTCCTTGGCTCCGAGATTTCTTGAAAGCAGAGCATTGATACCGACACCCGTACCCGTTGCAACACCGATCATAAGGTTCTGCGCAGGGAAGGAAAGGGAAACTGCTGTCAGAGCATCCTCACAGACCTTTGAGACAAAGATGCTGTCAACAACATTGTAAAGCGCCTGCACAAGCATTGACACCATCATGGGCAGGGACATTGAAATTATGAGTCTTTTGACGGGCATAACGCCCATTTTATTTTCTTTCTGCATTTTTTCACCACCGTAGTTTTATCTGTCTATATTCTATCACGGATATAAATTTATTTCTACCTTTTTAAGAAAAAATCATTGTTCAATATGCTCTGTTAAAGCTGCAATATTTTGTGCAATAAGTCAAAACTATTATCTCTTCTGTCAAAAAAGGTCTCCTTATTTTTGACGGATATCACAAAATACTTTTTAAGTGCACAAATTCTTTATTTTTATTCCTTTTTATGGTAAAATTGTTATATATCATTAATTTCCCAGAAGGAGGAAAATTTTTATGAAGAAATTCAAGAAGCTGTTGTGCGTTCTTCTTTCACTGTGCATGGTGTTCAGCCTTGTCAGTGTTGCAACAACAACAGCTGCAGACGAACGAGGAGAAAAAACAGGTGAGCTTTCCTTTGCCACCCTCTCCGACCCTCACTATTTTCCCGAATCTCTCACAGGCAATAACTGTCAGGCATGGATTGATTACTGCAGTATGAACTCCAAGCTTTACCGTAACTGCGACTCAATTGTGAGAACAGCACTCGACACAATGCTTATTCGCAACCCGAATCTCAAGTATGTTCTTGTTCCCGGTGACCTTACCAAGGACAGTGAGTATGAGGCTCATGTTGAGCTTGCAAAAATCTTCAGAGAGTACGAAGCTAATTATGATGTTGAATTCATCGTTATCGCAGGTAACCATGACATCAACAGCCCCAGAGCATCCACCTTTGTCAACGGCAAAGAGGAGCTTGGCAGAGGTATAACAGCGGCTGAATTCCGTCAGGTTTATGCTGATTTAGGCTATGACCTTGCTTTCAGCGAATATGCAAAGCCCGGTGACAATGTTCACGGTCAGCTTTCCTATGCTGTTGATCTTGACGAAGATTACCGTCTTATCGTTATCGACTCAAACAAATATTCCTTTGACGAGAATCAGACCTATGAAACAGGCGGCATGGTCACAGATGAAATGATGGGCTGGATTGAAGAGCTTGCAGCTGATGCTGAAAGAAACGGAATCACTCCCATGGTTATGATTCATCACGGCCTTGCAGCTCACATGGTTGTTGAGCCCTCAATTTCCTTTGCATTCGTTCTTGATGACTATATGGACGTTGCAGAAAAATTTGCTTCATGGGGTATTCATTATGCCTTCACAGGTCACCTTCACACCGACGACGTGGCTGCAACAATCAATGACGACGGTGAGGTCCTTTACGACATTGAAACAGCTTCCGTAACAGGCTATCCCAACACCTACCGTGAGCTTACAATCAGAACCTTTGCAAACGGCGAAAGCGAAATGGAAATTGATTCCGTTGATTTCGACGCTGCAAAGGAATACACCTTTGACGGTGTTACATATGAAAAGGGTGAATTCAAAAAGACAGCCTTTGCTCTTGCTTACGGCGGCACCAGAAGTGAAGATGGCTATGCAAACTGCAAGGACTTCCTTATGGGTATTGTCAAAACCTATCTTGGCGGCATCGTCAACGATATAAGCGAGGCAGGCAGTGTTGACGCATATCTGCAGAGCATTGATATTGACCTTGCATCTATCATCGGCGGCTTCCTTGAACCCTATATCGGTGACGGCATTGCCCTTGGCGGATATAACATTTTCTCAGTTGATAACATCATGTGGTTCATCAACGACCTTCTCGGTCAGATTTATGACCTTTATATCAAAAATCCCGACGATCTGATGGAGCTTGCCGATTATCTTGTGGGAAGCCTTCTTGCAGTTGAGGTTTCAGAGCTTCCCTGCACAAACTTCCTTGACACTCTCCATTTCGGTGATGCAAGCAAGCCCGGCACACTCGGCGACCTTGTTCTTTCAGGCATGACCTACTGGGTAGAGGGTAATGAAAACGCAGAAAACGACGCTTTCGTTCAGGATGCAATTGCAAGATTTGAAAGCGGCGAAAATGCACAGAAGGTCTGGGATAAGCTTCTTGACCTTGTGCTTCACGACCTTGTTGAAGACAGCATTCTCTCAAAGCTTGAAATCAGACTTGACAAGCTCTTCAACGATGACGAAATCGGCTACAGACTCGGCGAAGGCATCAACTATCTTCTCGACCACGTTCTCAAGGGCGACTTCACATACATGAATCTCGTTGATACCGTTTTTGCTCTCGGCATTCTCCCCTATGAGGATCTGTATGACGTTCTTGATCAGCTTGCTATTCAGAAATACATCACCTTCAGTCAGCTTGAGGGCATCGGCATTTATATTGCATATGTTCTCAACGACTTCACAAGTGACAGCAACCCCACAAAGCTCGGCGACTACGGTGTTATCTACGGCACAGAGCAGGTTGAAGTGCCCGTTACAAGAGAAAACTTCCGTCTTCCCACAATGGTGAGCGTAACCCTCGGTGAAGACAGCAGAACAAGCGCAAACATCAGCTGGTATTCAAAGTCAACTGTCGGCGGTGACATTGAAATTTATAAAGCTGACAGTGAGCCTGCCTTCACAGGCAATGCAACAACGGCTGCAGACTTTGATATTGACCTTCAGAGTGAAGCTGTTACACGCTCCTTCCCCGGTATCGACATCGGTATTGCAGGCTTCCTCACATATGAGTTCAATATGAACAGACACATCGCAAAGCTCACTGACCTTGAGCCCGGTTCAACCTACTACTACCGTGTCGGCGATGCAGACAGAGATTGGTGGAGTGAAACAGGCACAATCACAACTGCTGACGGCAGCGATGAGGTAACCTTCTTCCACATGGCTGACCCCCAGAGTCAGAACGAAAAGCAGTATAACAGAGCATGGGCAAAGGTTGTTGAAACAGCCTTCAACACCTATCCCGATGCAGACTTCATTGTCAACACCGGCGACATTGTTGACCACGGTGACAATCAGAAGCAGTGGGCATGGATGTTTGACACAGCTTCAGAAGAGCTTATGAGCACATACATGATGCCCGCATCCGGCAACCATGAGGGAATGGGCACAAATGCAATTGACAATTATTTCGTTCTTCCCAATGCTCCCGAGCAGGATGTCACAAGCGGTGTATACTATTCCTTCGATTATAACAATGTTCATGTGGCTGTTCTTAACTCCAACGACCTCGGAGAAGACGAAGGCCTTTCACAAAAGCAGATTGCATGGCTTACTGAGGACATGGCAGCAAGCAACGCCGAATGGAAATTTGTTGTTATTCATAAGGCACCCTATTCACAGGGCTCACACTATAAGGATGATGATGTATGTGCAATCCGTGAGCAGCTTTCAGTGCTCATGCCGGAGCTCGATGTGGATATGGTATTCCAAGGACATGACCATGTTTATATGAGAACAGGCTCTCTTATCTCAAATGCAAAGAGCGAATATAACAAGGCATATCTCAACTATGACGGAAACGTTTATAAAACACAGGTTCAGCCCGACGGCACAACCTATGTCATCTCAGGCACAAGCGGTGTCAAGACCTATATTCAGAATGATCCCTCACTCACAGACGAATACTTCCCCAGAGGCGAGAAGATTCTCTCAGTTGATGCTCCCATGTTCTCTGCAGTGAGAATCGTTGACGGTATCCTTTACTTTGACGCATATCAGGTAACCAAAAACGGCGCTGAGGCTGTTGACCGTTTCGCAATTCAGAAGGACACCACACAGGGTGATGTCAACACAGAATATGTAGATCCTGATGACAACGGTGAAGAAGAAAACGAAAACAGCGATGCAATGAATCAGTTCCTCGCCTTCCTTTCAAAGCTGTTCAAGATTCTTGATGTTTTCCTTAACATTGTTAAACTTTACATTATCTGATAACTTTTAAGGAAGGACTGCTTTGGGCGGCACTTCACAAGGAAGTTAAGGTTTTTATTGGCTCTTTTCCGCTTAAACATTACGAAAAACTCCCGAAATACGCGAGTATTACGGGAGTTTTATCATTTCCTTTAAACGAAAAATATCTCAATAAAAACTGCTTAGCACCTTAAAATTCAGATGGTTTTGATGCAGAACAAGGCGAAAAGCGCAGAAAACCTTGCGGATTTCGAGCATTTTTAATGCAGTTATGTGCAAAAACAGCGAATTTTAAGGCTTAACATCCTTGTGAAGTGCCGCCCTTCGGCAGCCCTTTCTTTTTTTGTCTTCACCTATTGAATTAATCTGTATTTTTTGTTATTATATAAGATGGTTATAAATACGAATAAAAGGAGAACAGACATGAACGAAAAAGATTATCAGAAAATCCTTTCCGAGCTTACCCTTGATGAAAAGCTTCTGCTTCTTTCAGGCAAAACCTTCTGGCTCACAAACGACATTGAAAGAGTGGGCGTTCCCTCTGTATGGATGAGTGACGGACCTCACGGACTCAGAAAAGAAAAGCAGTCTGCCGGCACAAACATCATGCAGGAATCCGAAACCTCAACCTGCTTCCCCACAGCAGTTACAACTGCTTCCTCATGGGACGTTGAGCTCATGGAAGAGGTTGGTGCCACAATCGCAAACGAGGCAAAGGCTCTCAAGGTTACAACAGTGCTCGGCCCCGGTGTGAACATCAAAAGAAGTGCTCTTTGCGGCAGAAACTTCGAATACATTTCAGAAGATCCCTTCCACACCTCACGTATGGGTGCTGCCTTTGTGCACGGTGTGCAGAAGGACGGAATCGGCGTCAGCCTCAAGCACTTCTGTGCAAACAACGAAGAGCATATCAGAATGTGCATTGATACCGTTGCCGATGAAAGAGCAATGCGTGAAATTTATCTGCCTGCCTTCGAGCATATCGTTAAGACAGAGCAGCCCACAACCGTTATGTGCAGCTACAACAGAATTGAAGGCGAATACCTTTCAGACAACAAGCGCTACCTGACCGACATTCTTCGCGGCGAATGGGGCTTCAAGGGTATCGTTGTCAGTGACTGGGGCGCAGTTAACGACAGAGTCAAGGGTATCAAAGCAGGTCTTGACCTTGAAATGCCCGGCAATAAGGGTATGAACAACAAGAACATCAAAGCTGCCCTGGAAAACGGAGAAATCACAATGGAGGATATCGACAAGATTGCCCTTCGCATGATTAAATTTGCATTCGACTGCAAGAAAAACGAAGGCGAAGGCTTCCCCATTGACTTCCCCGCACATCACAGGATTGCTAAAAAGGCAGCTGCCCAGTCAGCCGTTCTTATGAAGAATGAAGACAATATCCTTCCCATCAAAAAATATCACAGCATCGCAGTTGTCGGTGCTCTTGCAAAGAAGGTAAGATATCAGGGCGCAGGCTCAAGCCACATCAATCCCTATAAGACAGTTTCCTTCACCGATGCTCTTGAAAAGGTAGGTCAGGCATTCACATATGCTCCCGGCTATTCCCTCAAGGGTGACGGATATAACAAAAAGCTTATAGCAGAGGCCTGTGAAGCAGCAAAGAACAAGGACGCAGTTCTTCTGTTCATCGGTCTTACAGACGCTTTTGAAAGTGAAGGCTTCGACAGAAAGCACATCAATATGCCCGCTTCTCATGCTATGCTTGTTGAAGAGCTTTCAAAGGTCAATGAAAATATTATCGTTGTTCTCTCCTGCGGCTCACCCGTTCAGATGAAGCCCTGGGACAGCAAGGTAAAGGCTATTCTCAATATGTACCTCGGCGGTCAGGCAGCAGGTGAAGCCTGCTATGAGCTTGTCTACGGCATTGCAAACCCCAGCGGTAAGCTTGCTGAAACCTTCCCCGTCAACAATGAGGACAACCTTGCTTCAGCATACTTCCCCATGGGCCCCAGAACGGTTGAATACCGTGAAAGCATCTATGTGGGCTACAGATATTACGACAGTGCTAAAAAAGATGTTGCGTATCCCTTCGGTCACGGTCTTTCATACGCAAGCTTCGAATACAGCAACCTTAAGCTTTCAGCCAAAAAGGTTAAGGAGGGTGAAAAGCTCACAGTGTCCTTCACCGTTAAGAACACAGGCCGTGTTGCCGGTGCAGAGGTCTGCCAGGTTTATGTTTCTGCCCCCGAAAGCAAGATTTATAAGGCAGAAAAGGAGCTCAAGGGCTTCAGGAAGGTTTTCCTTAACGCAAAGGAAAGCACAACTGTTGAAATTGAGCTTGATGAAAGAGCCTTCAGCTTCTATAACGTCAACATCAGCGACTGGCACGCAGAAAGCGGCGAATACAAGATTCTTGTGGGTGCTTCCTCAAGAGATATCCGCCTTGAAGGTGCAGTCAGCGTTGTGACTGCAAAGCCCGATGCTGAAGTGCCCGACTACAAGGAAGCAGCCCCCTCATATTACAACATTGCAGAAGTAAGCCGTATACCCGACAGTGAATTTGAAGCAGTGCTCGCAAGAGAAATCCCCTGCAATGACGAGTTCGGCAAGGGTGATCTGACAATCAATTGCTCTGTAAGTCAGGTTGCAGTAAGCCCCTTCGGCAAGGCTCTTTACGGTCTTCTCACCAATGGTGCAAAGGTTGTGGCTCTCACCGCTGAAAACCCCGACATGATCACCGAATCCATCAAGGATATGCCCCTTCGCTCCTTCAGCGGCTTCACAGGAGGTATCCTTTCCCAGAAGAGCGTTGACGGTCTTCTTGACCTTTGCAACGGCACTAAGGGAGGCTTCAAAAAGGTTGTTACGGGCCTTATCAAAAAATAACAAGAGGTGTTATTATGAAAAAAAGATTATTATCTGTTTTTATCGCTGCAGTCATTCTTTGCCTGACATTCACTGCCTGCAAAGGCGATAAAGCAACTGACGGAAACATCGACAACAACGATGTCAGTGCTTCTGACACAGCCGGCTCTGAAAGTGCGGAAAAGCACAGTGTCTTCGGTGAATTCGAAAGCATCACCGTTGACGGTGAAAAGGTTGACTACACTGCTCTTGAAGGCAAAAAGCTGACTATGGTCAACATCTGGGCAACCTTCTGCGGCCCCTGCATCAACGAGATGCCTGACCTTGAAAAAATCAGCAAGGAATATAAATCCAAGGGCTTTCAGATTGTGGGTATCCCCTGTGATGTCTATGTCACTGCAGACGGAGCTCACAACGCAGAGCTTCTGACAGAGGCAAAGCACATCATTTCACAGACAGGCGTGACCTATCTCAACATTCTGCCAAGTGACACTCTCAATGAAAAAAAGCTTGACATGGTTTACTCCGTTCCCGAAACAGTTTTCCTTGATGAAAACGGAAATCAGATCGGCGAAAGCTACATCGGCTCCAGAAGCTACGACCAGTGGTGCGACATCATCGACGGTCTTCTTGCTGAAATTGACAAATAATAAACACAAAAACGCAGTTTTTGTCTGTTTGTAATGATTTTTATACTTTTAAAGGGTTTCTTTGGCGGTTAAAACCGAAAGAAACCCTTTATCTATTTTGCTTTATGCGGTCTGCACTTTTTTTTACAGCCCCTTATATTCATCATTGAAATTACAGTTCTTTTATTGCATTGATAAGCTTTTCAACATTCTTCTCTTCAGTTGCCCAGCTTGTGCAGAAGCGGACTGCTTTTTTATCCCCCACACTGCCCCAGTCTGAAAAGACAAAATCCTTTGCCAGCGTGTCATACTGCTGCTGTGTAAGAATCGGGAACTGCTGATTTGTGGGTGAAGCATAAAGAAATTCTATGCCCTTTTCTTCAAATGCTGCCTTGATTTTTTCTGACAGCAAAGCTGCATGAGCTGATATCTTATGATAAAGACCGTCAGTGAAAAGTGTGTCAAACTGCAGACCGAGAAGTCTGCCCTTTGCAAGCATAGCACCCTTCTGCTTTTCAACATATCTGAAATCCTTTTTGCAATCCTCTCTTGTGATAACAAGTGCTTCACCGAAGAGAGCACCAACCTTTGTTCCGCCGATGTAAAAAGCATCGCAAAGCTCAGCAATGTCTGCCATTGTCAGATCATTTGCCTTTGAAGCGAGACCGTAACCAAGTCTTGCACCGTCAAGGAAGAGAATGAGATCTCTTTCACGGCAGACCTTTGAAATTTCGGCAAGCTCCTTTTTTGAATAAATAGTTCCGTTCTCCGTGGGGAAAGAAATATAAACAAGCTTCGGCTGTGTCATGTGCTCAAAGTTTGCATCCTGATAGTGTGCATCAGTCAGCTGAGCGATCTGCTCAGCAGTGATTGTTCCGTCTGCACTTTTCAGTGGCAGAAGCTTGTGTCCGCAGGCTTCAACAGAGCCTGTTTCATGAACATGGATGTGACCTGTTTCGGCGCAGATAACGCCCTGATGTGGTCTTAAAACCGATGAAATGAAGGTAAAGTTAGTCTGTGTTCCGCCCACAAGAAAATGCACATCGGCGTCATCCCTCTGAATCTCAGCCTTGATTTTTTTTGCAGCAGACATGCAGTATTCATCCATACCGTAGCCCGGTGTCATTTCCATATTTGTTTCAACAAGTCTCGCTATGATTTCAGGTGTTGCGCCCTGGGTATAGTCACTTTCAAAACGTATCATCATGTATCTCCAGTCTTTTTTCAGGACGCCGCTGCGGGCGTCCCTTTTATTATTCAGTCAGCAGTCTTTTCAGCTGATTTAAGCTTCAATTAATAAACACGGTTTACTCTGGGCATAAAGGTGCATATAACCTCATATGAAAAGCTGTGGCACATTGCGCCGATATCCTCTGCAGTAATCTGCTCGTCACCGCTTTTGCCGAGAATAACTGCCTTGTCGCCGGTTTTCACATCGGGAATATCTGTCACATCAATCATGAGCTGATCCATGCAGACCTTGCCCACAAGAGGAGCCCTCTTTCCGTTGACAAGCACATAGCCCTTACCCGTCAGACAGCGCTTGAAGCCGTCTGCGTAGCCGATTGCAACGGTTGCAATTTTTCTTTCACTGTCTGCAACATAATCCCTGCCGTAGCCCACAGAGGTTCCCTTTTCGATTGTCTTGACATGGATAATGTGGCTGACAACCTCCATTGCGCTTTCCAGCTTAACTGCAGTTTTATCCACATCGTCGGAGGGATACAAGCCGTAAAGAGCAATGCCAAGACGGATCATATCGTATTTTTCAGTGAAATCAATTGTGCCTGCACTGTTGCTCATGTGCTTTATGGGTATTTCGATATTTTCCTTTTCCAGCTCAGACACGAAACGGTCAAAGCGTTCCCTCTGCTGATCGCAAAAGCTCTTATCCTTCATATCTGCAGTGGCATAATGGCTGAAAATGCCCTCCATAACGATGTTTTCAAATCGGGAAATCGTCTTAACCGCATTAACACCCTGTTCGTCATCCTTGAAGCCGATTCTGCCCATGCCTGTGTCAACGGCAATATGCACTGTCGCTTTTTTGTGAAGCCTGCCTGCAGTTTCGTCAAGCAGCCTTGCCTCCTCAACATCATACACCGTCGGAATTATATCATATTTCAGAAGCTGCTCATATTCCATCGGCGAAGTATAACCGAGAACAAGAACAGGCTTTCCGATGCCTGCCTGACGCAGCTCAACACCCTCACCCAAGGTTGCAACAGCGAAATAATCTGCCTTATCCTTAAGAAGCGATGCGACACGCACACTTCCGTGTCCGTAAGCATCAGCCTTGACAACGGCCATAATTTTAATTTTGTCGCCGACCTTTGACTTAATGGTGTCAAAGTTACGGTCGATAGCATCAAGGTCAATTTTTGCATAGGCTCTGTAATAATCTGCCACGGGTACTTCACCTGCCTTTCTGTGTGAGTCTTTATTATAACTCTAAATTAATCGGTTGTAAATAGCCACAAAGCTTAAATATCCGTTTCTTCCATGAATTCTCTGTGAACTTCTGTCTGAATTTTCAAAAGTATATCCTGCGCCCTGCCGCCAACACCTTTGCCGTCGATTTCCGTTGCCGCAAGGCCGAGTGAGCCTGCAGAGGAAATCAGAATTTCGTCAGCCTCCATGAGTTCCTCAAGAGTATAGGCCCTTTCATAAACGGGAACACCCAGCTTTTCGCATGCTTTTATAAGATTGCTCCTTGCAATGCCTGCAAGAATGAGATTATCTGTGGGTGCAGTTATGAATGCCCCGTCTTTAATTATATGAACATTACTGTGTGCGCATTCGGTAACTCTGCCGTTTCTGTGAAAAACGACCTCGTCACAGCCCTTTTCCTTTGCTCTTTGTGAGGCCATAACTGCAGGTATCAGATTGACTGTTTTGATGTTGCAGTGGAAAAATCTTGTGTCCTCCATGGTTATGAGCTTCACCTTTTTAAAGGTGTCAACTATATCCTTGGGAGTTATTGTAATCCACATATTTCCCTTTTCGCCACTTTCGGGAAAAACATGATTTCTGATTCCGCTGCCTCTTGTTACCTGCCAATAGACGAAGTTGTTGCCTGTATCCATTTTCTGCACAAGCTCTGTGAGAATTGCCATCAGCTCCTGCTTTGAATGGGGAACATCAATTTCAAGAAGCTTTGCACTGCGGTAAAACCTGTCAACATGCTGCTGCAGATTAAAAATTCTGTAATTTCTCGAATATGTGGCATCATAAACGCCGTCACCGAAAAAGCCGGCTCTGTCCCACATGGGAATCTGCATGTTTTCTATTTCATCATACCTGCCGTTGTAGTATCCTAAACTTTTCATATAATTTCTTCCTCTATTCCGAGAAGCCTGGAGGCGGTGTCTGTTTCTATGGCTTCAACACCCTTGAGCTTTTTCTGAATGATGCTGTTTCTGTTCTGGGCGTCCGAAAGCACGCTGCCTGCTTCGTCGATCTTCTTTTTCGCCTTATCCAGAACAACGCCGAACTTTTCATACTGCACCTTTGCTGCAGCAAGAATCTGTCTGACCTCCTTGGCCTTTTCGTTGATAGCCATTGCCCTGAAGCCGACAGAAAGTGAGTTGAGCAGTGCCGTTATTGTGCTCGGACCTGCAATCATAACCGAATATTCTTTCTGGCAGCGCTCTGCAATTCCGTTTTTGGAGGAAATGATTTCGCTGTAAAGTCCCTCCGTTGCAAGATACATAATAGCAAAGGGAGTTGTTGAAGGCTCGTTGATATATTTTCTGACCTCCTTGGCCTGAGTGAGAATTGTGCTTTCGAGGCTCTTTCTTTCATATTCAACCATGGCAGCATCACCGCTGTCTGCCGCTGAGCAGAGCCTTATATATGCTTCAACGGGGAACTTGGAGTCAATGGGAAGATAAGTGACAGAGTCCTTATCCTCGCCTGACGGAATCCTGACGGCAAACTCAACAATGCTTCTTGAAAGCGGATTTGGCATATAGTTCTTTTCGAACATACCGGGAATAGTTTCATTAAGAAGGCCCTCAAGCTGAACCTCTGCCCATGTGCCTCTGGCCTTTACATTGGTAAGGATTCTGTTCAGTGAGGTCACGTTTTCCGTCACACCTGAGGAAAGCACCTTCATTTCGCCCAAGGATTTATAAACATTTTCAAGCTGCTCACTGACTGCCTTGAAGGAGGAATCAAGCCTTTTTGTGAGAGTTTCGTTAAGCTTTTCATCAACGGTCAGACGGATCTGTTCAAGCTTATTTTCGTTGTTTTTCTGCATTTCAAGAAGCTTTCCGGTCATAAGCTCAGACATTTTCATGTTGAACTCATAGCTGTCGTTGGTCATCTTCGAAAGCTTAGTGTTCATTTGTGCAATCGCTGCGTTGATTTCCTGCCTTTGTGCACTCTGAGCACCCATGCTCTCAATGCGGCTTTGTGAAAACTCGGCACGAAGACCTGCTTTTATTTCTTCAGAAAGCTTTTGTATTTGTATTCCACGTTCTTTTTCCTGCTCTAAAATACGCTCATATTCTTTATTATTTTTCTTTTTTAGCAAAATAAATAAGAATATACTGTTTATAATAAGAAGTAGCAAAGCTGCAATCAAAAGATACGGTACTACAGACTGATCCATTATAATCACCTCACACTATATTTCGTTTTATTATAGCAAGAAAGCAGTCTGTCTTTTTTCGAAAAAAGAAAAATATACGATTTTGTATCAGTAAGGAATGAAAAAAATGGCAAAAAGAATAATCTGTCTTCTTCTTGTGTTTCTTTTATGCTTCGGGCTTTTCGGCTGCTCCTCAAAGGGGCTTGATGCCCAGATAGTCTGCCCCATAGATAAGGACCCACAGTTTCTTGACCCTCAGATCATTTCTGATGTGGGCGCAAAAAATATCATTGCCAACTGCTTCGAAGGCCTTGTCACCATTGATGAAAGCGGCAACATTGCTCCGGGCTGTGCCGAAAGCTGGGATATTTCCCGTGACGGCCTGACCTACACCTTCCACCTGCGCAAGGATTGCAAATGGCGTGTTTCCTCCTATGCAGGGGCACTCATCGGCGAGGACTACAAGGAAAGCTTCAACACAGATGTAACCGCTTCGGATTTTGTTTTCGGCCTGACAAGAGCTCTGCGCCCTGAAACCAAGTCCCCAGGCGCAAAAAATCTTTACAGCATCAAAAATGCTGCCCGTGTCAACAACGGTCTTGCCGATGAAAGCACACTGGGCGTAAAAGCAAAAAACAGCTATACACTTGAAATAACTCTCGAATGGGCAGACCCTGACTTTCTCTATGCACTTCTTGAGCCTGCCTGCATGCCCTGCGATGAAATCTTTTTTGAAATAACCGGCGGCAAATACGGTCTCGGAATCAAATATCTTCTTTATAACGGCCCGTTCTATATCAACAACTGGGCAGATGATTCCTCCGTTTCTCTGAGAAGAAACGACACCTATTACGACAGAGAAAACGTAAAGCCCTCTTCCGTTTATTTTTCCATCAATAACGAGCAGTCAACCAGACTCAAGAAAATCAAAAACGACACCTACGATGTGGCTCCCTTAACCGCTGAACAGGCACAGTCAATTGCCGACAGCAAAAAATATTCCCTCAGGGATTTCAGAAGCTCGGTTTTCTCACTTGTTTTCAACTGCAAAAATGAAAGCCTTAATAACATAAATATCAGACGAGCCATTACCGCCGCTTTTGATAAGGAGCTTATCAAAAGTGAAATGGGTGACTTCACTGCCACCGGCATTATCCCGTCATCAATGATTATCTTCGGTGAGGCGTACCGTGATAAAGCGCAGAAGCTCAACTTCTATTCAAGCGACAACCCTCAGGCTCTTCTGGAAAAAGGTCTGTCACAGCTTGAAAAGAATGATATGGATGTCACGGTTCTTTGCAGTGAAGCCAACGAAGCAACCGTCAGACGGCTCATGCAGTCATGGCAGTCGACACTCGGCGTAAACTTCAATGTTTTCGTTGAAGCTGTTGACGAAACAGCTCTCAGCCAGAGAGTGTCAAAGGGCGACTATGAAATTGCACTGTGCAGTGTTTCCTATTCATCGGTAACTGCCTTCAACGGTGTTCTTCGCTATTCAAGCGACAGTGCCTATAACATCTGCAACTTCTCTGATCCCATGTATGACCAGATCATCCGTTCAATCAAAAGTGCCGACGGAAAGCAGTCCTCACTCAACGCAACGGTCAAGGCTGAAAAATATCTCGCCTCAAGCTGTATCACTCTCCCCTTGTATGAGCAGTCAGAATATTACGGCTTAGGCAAAAATGTTTCGGGTGTTATCTTCAACCCCACAGGTGAAATTCTTTATTTCAAAAACTCTCTTGCTGATTAAAAAACAAACATATATAAAAAACGGAGGAATTTAAATGAGCAAGGTAAAAAATGAAGCAAAAATCAAAAATCCGATTATCGTTGCTGTCCGTGAACAGCTTGAGCACCGTGCAACATGGCTTTATCTTCTCTGTGACGAAGCACAGAAAAGAGGCCTTGACCCGAAGGATTTCGGTTCAGCTGCCGTCCGTCGCTGCGGTCTCATGCAGGGTAAAAATTTTGTTGAAAAAGGCAAGACCGACTCTCTTGTGGGCCTGAGAAAAACGCTTTTCACAAAGCCTGCTCAATGGGTTTTCGAAATGGACATCAAAAACTCCACTGATGACGAGCTTGAAATTGAATTTCATTATTGTCCACTCGTCAAGGCATGGCAGAAGGCCGGCTGCTCCGACGAGGAAATCGCAATGCTTTGCGATATCGCCATGTGCGGTGACAGAGGCATCGGCGAAAGATATTCATCAGAGCTTGACCTGCCCAAAACCATTGCAAACGGTGACGATGTGTGCCATCTGAGATATCACAAGGTTAAATAATCCGAAAATTTCATTATGAAAAAGCTTCAGCACCCGATTCCTCGGGTGCTGATATTTTTATTATTATGCGTAACCCGCTGTGAGAAGCTGACATAAGGCTATCATATAATAACTTCAGCCACAAACAGGTCGCCGTTAATGATAATATTGAGTCTTCCGTCCATAAGCTCACAAAGGCTTTCTGCAATTGAAAGACCGAGTCCGCTGCCGTCGGTTGTTCTTGACTCATCGCCCCGGACAAACCTTGCCTTGAGCTGCTCTGCCGTAATGTTAAGAGGTGAAGCAGAAATATTCTTGACAGAGATAACTCCCCTGCCGCCACGTCTTTCCACATTCAGATATACTCTTGTGTTTTCCAAAGCATACTTCGACACATTTCCCATAAGGTTTTCAAGCACACGGAACAGCATTTTGCTGTCTGCTCTGACAATGATATTCTCCTGCGGGAAGGAGGTTATAAGCGAAAGCCCCTTTTCATCAAGGTTGTCGCTGAATTCACCGATAATCTGACTGGTGATTTCGTTGAGGGACACCTCCATAAGCTCAACCTTCAGGTTGCCCGTTGATGCCTTTGAGGCTTCAACAAGATCTTCAATCAGCTTTTTGAGTCTGTCGCTTTTTTCACCGAGAATATCGAGGTATTCCCTGGCTTCTTCATCCTCAATGTCGCACTTTTTAAGAAGCTCAACATAGTTGATGACACTTGTCAAAGGTGTTTTCAGGTCGTGTGACACATTTGTGATAAGCTCTGTTTTTGTCTGTTCCTGCTTCACCGCTTCGTCAACTGCCGTTTTCAGTCCGTCACGAAGGCTCATAAGCTTCTTTGCAGGCTCACGAAGGGCTGACGGAAGAGATAAAAGATTAAGTTGCACATCGTAGTTGCCCTTCTGTATTTCTTCAAGGGCAGAAAAGATCTTTTTCACGCCACCGACAAAGCGGAACAGCTCAACGAGCATAACACTGTCAAACAGGCCGAGAAGAATTGCAATAAAGAAAGTGTGGTTGCTGACCATTTCAAGGCTGCCGAAGAAAATTCCCACAGCATTGATGAATATGATTATTGCAGCTCTGATTGCCGTAGTTATTCCGAAGTGCTTCACATAAAGAAACTTTTCGTTTATAAATGAAAGCCATTTCTTTTCACGGATAAACAGGCAGACAATCAGTGCATCATAAAGAAACAGCAACGGGAAGATAAGCAGCTGAAAATCATCGTTTCCAACAACGCTTGTTACATAAACGAACCACAAAGAAACAACATGAACAGGAACTGCAAGCAGTATAAGTCCATTTAAAAATCTGCTTTCAATTTTCAGCACCTTTGACGAAATCTCAGAGAATTTTATAACAAGCCACACAAGGAAAAACCTCTTGAAAAGTGACCTGTTTTTGATGTGCCTTGTGACAAACAGAATAAGATCAAGAACCGGCGCACCGATAGCCGCACACAAAGCACCGAGAACAACAATAACTGTTTCATTCGGATTGCTGCTGAAGAAAAACTCATCAATAACCCACGGTATCAGCATGAAAATGAGAAAGCCGACGCCGCAGTCGATAATAATTCTCCAGTCGGTGAACATGCTGTCGAGCCTGAACATATATACCTTTTCTCTGTCGCCGAAGCGCCTGCCCGAGCAAAGAAGCAGAAAGATGAAAAGTATAACAAACAAAATCACAAGCGTGCCGCAGATTCTGACTATATCCTTTGCAATGTCACGGGCAAGAACAATTCTGACATTGACCTGTGAAAAACGGCACTCTTTGCTTTTGTAGGCCTCTGCTTGTGTGTCGACACCGACAAAAACAGTCATGTCCGTGTTCTTATCAGTCAGAACAACAAAGGGGCTTTTGCCGTTATAGTCGTTTTGTGCTGCCGACGGTGCAGTCACCGCAGGAGCTCTTGTTGTCACAGTCATACCGTCTTCTGCCCTTGTGGGCACAGTGCTTTCCGCCGTAACCTCAGGTAAGGTTGTTGTCGGCAGTGTCGCAGGATAAGTGAAGGTTGTTGGCTCTGTGTAATAACGGACCACGCCCTCATCGAAAATTTCACCTTCAAGCTCTGAAACAAAGGAGTAGCCTGTGTAATAACGTCCGTCGGGCAGCACCATGCTGCCCATGCTTTCACTTTCAAAGGTGTAAAAGCCGAACCTGTCAAAGGCTGTTGCGATTTCCTCATCAGTTGATTTTTCATCGAGTGAGTCTATGTTCGTATAGGTGTTGCCCAGCACATCTCTGATATAGTATTTTCCCGACGGATAATTCTCTTCAAGATATATCATCTGTTTTTTGTATTCTTCTGTGAAGCCTTCATAGCTTGTGAAATGGCTATAGCTGAAAATCCCGTCAGCATTGAGGTTTTCTGCCAGGGTGCTTTCATCAACCTTGAAGAAATAATATCCTGCAGGGTAATCTGCAACGGTTTCATCTGTGCTGTTGTCAAGCACAGCCGCTTCAGATGAAAGATAAACCACGCCATCAGCATTTGTTTGTGTGAGCACTTCTCTTGCCTGTTCGGTCAGGGCAATTTCATAAACTGTTTTATCTGTGGAAAAGGATTTGCCTGATATCCACTCATAATCAACATCGGCATCAAAAATTTCTTCTTCATAAAAGAAATTGTCGGAATCATGCTCGTCAGCTGCCTGTACAAATCCGCATTTAATTATGTCGCCGCTTGAAAGAGCAACAAGATAATCAAAAAAGCCTTCTCTTTGCTCAATTGTTGCAATAAGATTTCTCTTTGCTCTTGAAAACTTTTCTTCGTTTTCTTTTTCGTTGCTCTGCATTATCTTCTGATATGCACCTTCGCTTCCGTCGCCGTAGGTTGAAATGATGAAAGCAAGCTTGCTGTTGTAGCGGCCAAATTCACCCTTGAAGCTTTCCGTTTCAAAAAGAGAAGCGTTTTTGCCTTCCATGTAAAAGGCATCCACAAAATTTGCTTCTGTCAGCTCCCTTTCTTCTGCCATCACAAAGCCCGACAGAAGCTGTACTGCTGTTCCTCCGATGCAGAAAATGCAAAGAACAACTGCAACAAATTTAAGAAGAAACGACAGGTTAAATTTTTTCAATTTTGTATCCAATACCCCACACCACCTTTATGTATTTCGGATTTTTTGTGTCGAATTCGATTTTTTCACGAATCCGTCTGATGTGTACCGTAACGGTTTTTTCCGTTGAAAAGGCGTTTTCGTTCCAGACATTTTCATAAATCTGGTTTGAGGAAAGAGTTTTACCCATATTCACCATAAGGTATTCGAGGATTTTATATTCCGTTGCAGTGACTCTGACCTCTTCACCGTCAAGGGTAACCTTTCTTGCCTCTGTGTCAAGAGATAGTCCGCCGGTTGTGATAAGGGTTTCCTTTTCTTCCATTGAGCCGAGAGAAACATAGCGCCTTATCTGACTTTTCACCCTTGCACATAATTCAAGCGGGTTGAAGGGCTTTGTCACATAATCGTCTCCGCCAAAGGTGAGGCCTGTAATTTTGTCTGTATCCTCACTTTTTGCCGAAAGAAAAATAAGCGGCACATTGCTTTGCTCCCTTATTTCAAGCGTTGCAGAAATTCCGTCCATTTTCGGCATCATAATATCCATCACAATGCAATGGACGGTGTTCTCCTTCATTTTTTCAAGTGCCTCTTTTCCGTCATAGGCGGTGATTACATTATAGCCGTCTGCCTTCAGATAAATTTCGATTGAACGGACAATAGCTCTGTCATCGTCACAAACAAGAACGTTATACATTTTCCTCTTTCCTTCCCTTTCGCTTTGGTACAATGCTATTCTACATGGGGTAAATTACAAGTGCTATAACTAATTATAACAGATTTATTACAATCGGAACAGTGAATATCCGAAAATAAAGGGCAGCAACAGGCAAGGAACCAACATCCTCACACTGTGCCACCCTTTTTTCATCGGTTTGTTATTTTATGTTCAGTCTTTGAAGAATCTTTTTGTCGCAGATGTCACTCATAGGACCTACCTTTTCCCACAGAGCATCAGCCTTCTTTTTCCATTCCCAATATCCGTCGGGAGTTTCGGGATACTGCTCATAAAGCTTTGTAATTTCACCGCTCTGAAGAAGTCCCTTAACAATTTTCTTGACAGTTGAAGCTCTGATCTTACCTGCCGCAACACCACCGAGCAAGCCTGAAACAAGCTTTGCAATGTCACCTGCAGTCAGAACAAGGTCAGCTCCGCCGCCACCGAGAATCTTTTCACAGAAAATGATATCTTTTTTGAACATATATTCTGCTTCGTCATAGGATGTGCAGACAACACCCTTCAGCATTGCTCTCATCGAGTCAAACTCAATACCCTGCTGCTTAAGATATTCCTTGTTGATGCTCCACATATTCTCCTTGGTCAGCTCCTTGCCTTCCTTGAGAAGTCCGTCAATAACATCAACTGCAATGGTGCACTGCACAAGTGATGAGGTGCAGCCCTCACCGCAGGTAGGCTTTGTAAGGCAGGCAGTGTCTCCCAGAGCGATAAAGTTATCGTCAACAAAGGAATAAATGCCTCTGTGATAGGGTGTCATACCCTTTTCAACCTTTTCAACGGTATATTTCGGCCAAGGTACATTCTTTCTGAAGTCCTTGAATACTTCTTCAGAATAGGCGTAGCTGTAGTTGCCGCCGATGCCGAGAATTGCACCGTGAGGATTACCCGAGGGTGCTGACCAGACAGCCTTATAGTTAAGGAATGAAGCATGAAGATCCATGGGGTTGACGTCTTCACTTTCATAAACTGCATAATAAAGCACAACATAGAAGATGTCCTCAGGTGTCAGCTTATAATTTTCAACCGTTGAATCATCGGGCATCTTTGTTCTTGCAACAGCCGGAATACCTGTGCAGTCAGCGATGAGGTCTGCATAAACCTCTTTTTCGCCTTCCTCTGTCTTATATTTTGCGCCGACAATTTTCTTGCCTTCCTTTATAAAATCTGTGAATGCAGCGCCGTAAATAATTTCTGCGCCTGCCTTTTCAGCATAGTCATTCATCATCATTATGTATTCATGCTTGTGAAGACCTACAATTGTGTTCGGCACTGTCTTTTTGGGATAGTTACCGTAGGGAGAGAGCATGGGTGAGCCCTCAAAGAAGAAACCGAATTCCTTTGAACCCTCCTCGGGAATTTCAAGACCGAACTTCTCCATCTCCTTTTTTGACATATGAAAAATGTCATATGCACGGGAAACATCATCAGGCTTTTCCTTTTCAATCACAAGCACCTTGTGGCCTCTTTCAGCCATTCGTCTTGCAAACCATGAGCCTGTTGTTGAGCCGCCAACAACAAGAATATCATATTTTTCCATTTCATACACTCCTTTGAAATATTTTTTCCGTTTTGATTGTAGCACTTTTGAAGCACTAATACAATAAAAATTTATAAAAAATGGAGCTGTAACGCTTTCGCTTACAGCTCCGTCCGTATTGCTTATAAAATTACCACTTTGCTGTTGCTTCTCTGCCAAGATAGGTCATAAGGTATTCATAAAGCAGATCGTCTGCCTTATCAATGTTTTCTTCATCCTTGCCAAGCTCATGACCTGAATTGGGATAGCTGTTGAAATAATGGGTTACACCGTACTGCTCGAATTTCTCAACGATGGCAATTGCATTGCTGTAAGGAACGATAGTATCCTTCTGACCATGATTGATGACGGTGGGCACTGTGTTTTCATCAACATAATAAAGGGGTGACACTGCCTTGAGAGCCTCTTTTGCCAATGCTCTTTCGGCATAAGTGAACTTCTGACCGCAGGCATAAGAGAACAGAAGTGAAACAAATTCTTCGTCGCCCAGGTCATTGTTGATGAAGAAGTTTTCATCGGAAAGGTCTGTCGGGCCGCAGTTGCTCACAACAGCCACAGGAGTAATGGGTGCAGTGTCCTTTTGTGAATAGGCATAAAGCATTGAAAGGTGTGCACCTGCTGAAGAGCCGGTGAGAAGCACCTTGTTTATTGTGATACCCTTTGAGGCAGCTGTTTCTTTTATTTTTGCAAGAGAAGCATCGATATCGTCGATAATGTCGTACATATCAATCTTTTCGGAAATATAGCGGTAGTTGATAGCCGCAGCAGCAAAGCCCAGATCGTTGCAGCAGGTTTTAAGTGCAGCCTCATATCCGTCCTTGTCCCCTGCGATCCATCCTCCGCCGTGAATAATCAGAACAAGACCGACTTCGCCGTCGTTTTCCTCGGGCAGATATAAATCCATAACCTGTCGCTCATGAGAGCCGTAAGCATAGTTTTTATAAACATATTCTGAATTATTCTGCTGTCCCATGTCAATACCGAACAGACCTGCAAAAAAGGCAATGATTGACATAAAAAATGCTACTATTTTTTCCCACATAACATATCATCTCCTATTGTAAATATTCTGTGAACAGCTCACATCTTTATTTTACATATTTAACTCCTTTTTGTCAATCACCATAAATAAAAACAAGAGCAGAAAAATTCATTTCTGCTCTCATATTTCACTTGTCTTTCACAGGCAAAGGTGCTGTGTCAGCATAGCTTAAGCCTGTTTTTTCGCCACTGATGTCTGTGCTTTTCAATCAGTCCTTAGCAATGCCGAGTGACTTTACCTGATTTGAATATTCGCTCTGGAACTGGGTGTTGACCTTGCTGATCTGGTCAAGGTTGGACATTGCAACATTCTGATAACCTGCAAGGCTTGTTGCAACAAAGTTGCGTGCGCCTTCAACAACAGAAATTGCATACTGTCTTGCCTGATCCTTAAGCTCGTTGCACTGATCAGTTGTCTTTGCAACCATAGCCTGTGTTTCGTTTTCGGTGTTAACCTTGATTCTGTCAGCTTCTTCTCTTGCAAGCTTATAGATGTTGCTTTCTTCAACCATTTCCTGTGCCTGCTGTTTTGCACGTGCAATGATAAGCGCTGCATCCTCCTGTGCCTTTTTGATTGTTTCTGAATAATAAGCCTTTGCCTTGTTCACAGTTTCAACTTCCTGATTGTGAGCTGCTGTGAGAATAGCCTGCTTTTCATCGTTGGCTGCAGTGATGATTGCATCTTCTCTTTCGAGGATATCTCTTGCTGCAACGATTTCACCGGGAAGCTTCTGCTGAATGAACTGAACAAGATGAGTGAGCTCTTCACCGTTAACGATTCTCTTTTTCTTTGAGAAGAAGAACTTCTTGCTTGTTGCAACAATGTCAGCCATTTCCATAACAAGCTGCTCGAAATCCATTTCGCCCCACTTGGAATCAGCATCCTCTGCATCGTAAGCGCCGAATTCGGTTATCTCCTCATACTCTTCGTATTCTGTGCCTGATGACACATCTTCCACTTCAAGGTCTGTTTCAAGATCATAAAAATTTGACATATTCACTTACCCTTTCTTTAACTTTTCTATTACTTCGTTTTTAATTTCTCCCGGAACAAACGGGGTTATATCTCCGCCGAGCTGGCAAATCTGTTTGATCATGCTCGAAGATAAAAACATGTGCTCGGAACTTGCTGCAAGAAAGACTGTTTCAACCTCCTCGTTAAGCTTTTTGTTAACAAGTGCCTGCTGAAACTCATCCTCAAAGTCTGAAACAGCTCTCAGACCTTTGACTATTGCCGTTGCGTCCTTCTTTTTGGCATAGTCAGCAAGAAGTCCCATGTATGAATCAACGCTGACGTTACTTAAATCACCGGTACACTTTCTGATGAGCTCCATACGTTCTTCCACACTGAAAGCATAAAGCCCCGTCTTGCGGTAATTGGTCATAACAACAACTATAATTTTATCGAACAGCTTTGAGCTTCTTCTGATAATTTCAAGATGCCCTTCCGTTACCGGATCAAAGGAGCCTGGATAAATTGCAATTCTTTCTTTCAATTTATTTCCACCTCTTCAGATTTCCGATTCTTCTGCAAGCCTGTAAAGGAACAGACCTGTTTTTCCGTATCTGTACTTCTTTTTTAGAGCGAAGGAGCCTGCGCTTTCCGGCATTTCATCACCGAAGGGAGCCTCACAGATGATAACTCCGCCTTCGTTCATAACAGCCGCAACCTTCGGCAGCACCTTTTCGATGATGCCCTTGGAATAGGGTGGGTCAAGAAGAGCTATGTCGTATTTTTCACTTCGTCTTGAAAGGAATGCCTCGGCATCTGAAAGCACAACAACTGCCTGCTTGGTAAAGCCCGTTGTTTCAAGGTTCTGCTTGATAACCTCAATGCTTTTTTTGGACGAGTCAACAACAACTGCATCCTTGGCACCTCTTGAAAGGGCTTCGATTGCCAGCTGACCGCATCCGCCGAAAAGGTCAAGAACCTTTCTGCCTTCAAGCTCAAACTGAATAATACTGAAAAGAGCTTCCTTCACGATATCTGTTGTTGGTCTGACATCGTTGCCCTCGAGGGTGATTAAACGTCTTCCTCTTGCAGAGCCTGTGATAACTCTCATCCAGCATATCCTCCTTGACACAATAACTTACAGTAATACTAACATATTTTATTTGTAAATACAACCTTATTTTTATTTTTTCTACCTTTTTACTTAATTTTCCTTACAAAACAAAAGATTTTTTGCTTTGTGTAACGAATAAATCTGAGTAGTCAGCAGTCAGGGGAGAGAAGTATAACCGTTATGTGAATACTTCGGAAACAAATTACCTTTGACCTCTTCATTTTACTGTAATTCTGAATTTACTCAAGAATCGCTTTCGGCTTTGATTCTTTTCTGCCGTGGTTATAGAGCTTTCTGTTGTCGAGTGCCCACTGTCTGCCGGTGAATTCACTCTCGCTGACTTCTGACACTGCTGATGTGATTTCATAAATTGTTGCATCCAGCTTGTCAAGCTGACTTAAAATTTCGGCCTCAAGGAACATGGGTCTTACGGAAGCACCGAATTCCGGCTCACCGTGATGAGAAATAACCATGTGCTGCAAAAGCATCGTTTTTTCTTCGCTGATGCCTAATTCTTTTGCCTTTTCGGCAATCTTAACTGCACCCATAACAAGGTGACCGATAAGTTCACCCTTCACACTGTAGCCTGTGACAAGACCTGCAGAGCTGATTTCGAACTCATCAATTTTGCAAAGGTCGTGCACGATTGCGCCGCAGAAAAGAAGGTCCTTATCCACTGAAGGATAAATCAGACAAACAGCCTCGGCAAGCTTTATGATTGAAAGGGTGTGATATAAAAGTCCGCCTCTGATTGCGTGATGAAGCTTGAATGCTGCCGGCCAGTGAAGAATATCCTTTTCTCTGTCCTTTACAAGAGCATATGTAAGTTTCTGCAGCTCTTCATCTCTAACTGATGCGATGATGTTCATCACAAGACCAAGCATCATTTCTCCCGAATATTCTGCAGTGGGCACAAAATCTGAAACGTCAACACCGTCATTGGCGTTCACCTTTCTGATTTTATCAATACGCAGCTGACTGTTGCCGTTGAAAACGGTCACACTGCCACGGATTTTTACAAGGTCACCCGGTGCATATTCACCGTGTGAGAGCTCGCTGTAATCCCAGAGTTTTGCATTCATTTCACCGTTTTTATCACAGACCGTCATGTCAAGATAAGCTGCGCCCTTAACATTGACCTTTTTTTCAGTGGTCTTAATAAGCCAGAAATTGTCATTTGAACCGTTAGCATTCATAAGCTACACTCCTTTTCAACATTACTTTATAATCAATATATATTATTCCTCACAATACACCGCAGATGCAATTAACTTGGTCATCATCCCTTCACCATACAAAAGTGGCGGGGTGAATCTTATTTTATAGCAAAAGTCGGGCGCAATTCTGCATTTAGTCAGTAAACCCTTCACCAATAACCTCACCTGCATCGCATATAACAGTGAACGCCTTCGGATCAATGGCTTTGACGGTGCGGTTGATGTTTCTCACCTGCGCTGCCCTGACAGTGCACCAGAGAACCTCCTTCGGCTTATCCGAAAAGCCTCCTCTGCCCTGCAGCAAGGTCACACCTCTCATGAAATCTGCCATTATCACATCGGCAATCTCTCTGCTTTTGTCCGACACGATCATAAGCATTTTGCTGTGCTCAGCACCGTAAAGCACATAGTCAATCACCTTTGAGGTGAGGAAAATCACAATCAGCGCATACATGATAGCTTCAATCTCGCCGTAGGCGACACCCGAAATCAGCACGATAAGGCCGTCAAGCACAAGCATGGTTTTACCCATGGAAAAATTGGGCTTTCTGCTTTTTATGAGCATTGCAATGATATCCGTTCCACCCGTTGTGGCGCCTGTGAGAAAGACAAGAGCAAGGCCGAGTCCTGACAGAATGCCGCAGAAAATACAAGTCAGCATTATATCCCCTCTGTAGGCAGGGATAAAGGAAGCGCCTATATCAATCAGGGATGAAAATATCACCGTTGCAATCACTGTCCGTGAAAGAGCACCTTTTTTCAGAAAAAGCTTTGCAGAAATAAACAAAGGTACATTCAGCATAAATATAAAAGTTCCGATTGGTACCGACGGAAAAAAGTGGTTGACAATTGTACCGAGGCCCGTAAGACCTCCGAGAACAATGTTATTGGGCACTGCAAACATATTCAGAGCAACACTGAAAATTGCCGAGCCACCGACACAGCATAATAAATCTATAAGTATGCGTTTTGCCTTCATAAAATACCTCACAGTGATTTATTAAAAGCAAACACAGATTAGAGGTTAGGGGTCAGGGGGCAGTTGTTTCTTCTTCAACTATAAGCTCGAAAAGCTCACGGAGTCTTTCTGTTTCTCCGTTCAAATAAAGATATCCGAAAAGAGCCTCCAGCCCTGTTGCGTAATGGTAGTCAACCACATCTGCATTTTTTGCTTTGTGGTTAGTATGGGCATTTCTGCCTCTTTTCAGTACGGAAAGCTCCTTTTCCGTCAGCTTTTCCGTAATTTTAATTGCTGCTTCAGCCTGAGCCGATGCCTTGACAAGCTTTGTTGCACTTTTGTGCAGCCTGTTGACCGGTCTGTTAGCTTCACACACAAGCTTTTCCCTGACAAAAAGGTCAAAGACCGTGTCACCTACAAAGGCAAGATTCAGGGGGCTTAAATTATTAACATCACAATTTTTATCGTATAATCTCATAATTGTCCTTCTTTTTTATCCGGACAGAAATTCTATTCGGATACCCGATAAGAGCATCAGGCAGATTTCAGCAAAACTTTCGGTCTTGCCTTAAATTCCGAATTCCGAATTCCGAATTCCGAATTTACTCAGTTCATAAACTCAAACTCAAAATCGTAAATGCTTACAATATCCCCTTCCTGAATTCCCTTTTCACGAAGAGCATCAATAATGCCGCTTGAAATGAGAACTCTCTGGAAATACTGAAGTGATTCATAGTCGTCAAGGTCTGTGCGGCAGAGAATCTTGATAAGCCACTCTGCCTCAACGATATATACATCGTCCTCCACAGTGATGGTAAAGCCTGTATCCTGCTTTTTGAGAAGAGTTTCAAGAGGAATTTCTTCCGTTTCATACTGTCTTACGGGAGGCAGTGTCTGCAGCTTTGCAGCAACTGCATCAATAACCTGCTTTGTGCCTTCAAGAATTGGAGCACACATTTCGAAATACTGATAGCCGAGGTTTTCGATGTAGCTTCTGAAGCGCTCACGCTGTTCATCCTCTGCAAGGTCAATCTTGTTTGCAACAACAATCTGCGGTCTTTCAGAAAGCTCCGGATTGAAGCGTTCAAGCTCAAGATTGATTTTTTCAAAATCCTCAATGGGGTCTCTTCCCTCGCTGCCTGCAACATCAACAATGTGAACAAGCATACGGCAACGGTCAACATGCCTTAAAAAAGCGTGTCCGAGGCCGACGCCCTCACTGGCGCCCTCAATAAGGCCGGGAATATCTGCAATAACAAAGGATGAACCTTCACCTAATGATACCACACCGAGAACAGGGGTAATTGTCGTAAAGTGATAGTCGGCAATGATGGGCTTTGCCTGACTTACAACTGAAATGAAGCTGGATTTGCCAACATTCGGAAAGCCTAAAAGTCCCACATCGGCAAGGAGCTTGAGTTCAAGAGTTACCTCCCAGTCTTCACCGGGGGCACCGTTTTTTGCAAAGCGGGGTGTCTGACGGGTGGGTGTGGAAAAATGGCTGTTACCCCAACCGCCTCTGCCGCCCTTTGCAGCAACGAATCGGTCATCGGTTGACATATCTGCCATTACGGCTCCGCTTTCATTTTCACGGATAACGGTTCCTCTCGGCACCTTGATAATAAGGTCCTCTGCCTTCCTGCCGTTTCTCCTGCCCCCCTGACCATCCATGCCGTTGGGGGCTTTATATTTTCTTTTATACTTGAAGTCTGCAAGAGTTGAAAGATTGTCATCAACAACAAAAACAATGTCGCCGCCCTTGCCGCCGTCACCACCGTCAGGGCCGCCTGCATTAATAAACTTTTCTCTGTGAAATGCAACGGCACCGTTACCGCCGTCACCTGCTTTGATTTTAATTATCGCTTTGTCTACAAACATTTGCTGTCCCTCCTGACTTTTACCATAGTTTTGCCTTTTTTATAGGCATAATCAATTTATTATACAATAAATAAAGAGAAAGTTAAAGTAGTTTTTACAAAAAAATCAGCACCTCTGTGCGAAGTGCTGAATAATAATTATTCCTTTTTCATAAGAACAGGCACGCCGCCGTTCTTTCTTGACTGCTCTGCAGCAACAGCCATGTCATGGCTTATAACAGTTGCATCAATTGTAGTGATGTCAGTGAGGTCATCTGTTTCACCGCAAAGAAGCTTCACAAAGCCGTTAATCAGACGGATATCGCCCTCAACATGACCTAACATGTCTGCTGTTCCTGTGTGTATCTTACAGGTCTTGCCGCCGTAGATTCTTTTTTCAAGCTTTGCACCGTAGCCTATCAGTTCACCCTTTGTTCCCATAATATGGCTTTCTCTGAAGCATTTGTCTGAAAAAGCGGTCATGTTAAGCACACCGACAGCTCCGTTTTCAAATGTCATTGTTACCACCTGATGGTCACAAACGTTGTTGTCATTGAGGAAAACGCACTTGCCGTATTCACCGTTTTTTATTGCACTGTAAACATCTGCTTTTGTGCTGTTCAGATGTCCCGTAAGTGTGCGCTTCATATACTTGACAAAGGTGGCCTTGTAGAAGGGATCGGTTATATAAAGTCTTTCAGCATCGTAGGGGCAGTCCTTTTTCACTTTACAGCCACCCATGCATCTTTCTGTTGCGCCTTCCGGGGCACACTCCTTTTTGAAATATCTTATGCCACCTACAGAGCTTACCGAAACGCAGGGACTGTCGATAAACCATGCAATAAGGTCAAGGTCGTGGCAGCACTTTGCAAGAATTGAGGGAGTTGAGGTGAACTCATTGCGCCAGTTTCCGCGGACAAAGCTGTGAGCGAAATGGAAATAGCCCACATTTTCAGTGTGATTGATTGAAACGATTTCACCCAGCTCTCCGCTTGAAATAATTTCTTTGATTTTGCTGTAATAATTGGAATAACGAAGCACATGGCAGATGATGAGAAGTGCATTTTTTTCCTTTGCTTTCTCGCGTATCTGCTTATATTCCTCTTCAATGCCGCTGACAGGCTTTTCAAGAAGAATAAGCTTATAGCCTGTGTTCAGCGCATCCATTGTTATTTCATAATGGCTTGCATCCTGCGTTGAGATGATGAGAGCATCAGAAACAACACCCTTTGCAAAAAACTCCTTTGTGGAAAGATACTGCCTTTCCTCGGGGATATTGTATATAGGAGCTATATCGTCAAGAGCCTCTTGTCTGATGTCGCACAGGGAATGGATTTCAACCTTTGATGAGTGAAAGGATCTGAGAAATCTCATATATTCTGTTCCTCTGTTGCCAAGGCCTATAACTGAAACTGTTTTTTTCATATTTATCTTCCTTCGTTATAATATTTTCTGTCTGTGAAAGATTTTATCAATCGCTCTGTTTTTTGTCAACAAGCGCTTGCTTGTCAAAGCCTCTGAACATTTTCACAAGCACAATAACCGCAATGATTGAAAGCAGAAATTCTGCCGAGGTCTGTGCCCATGCAAGGCCGTAAAGAGGGAAAAAGTAGTTAAGAGCATATATAAGGGGAATTTCAAAAACAATCTTTCTGAGTATCGCAAAGGTGAGGGCCTTCTTGCCCATTCCGCAGGCCTGAAAAACGCCCACAGCAAGAAAATCCATGCACAGAAATGGCAAGCAGATGCACATTCCCTGAAGAAATTTTCCCGAATAGTCAATAACGCTCTGTGTGTCGATGAAAAGTGCTGCAATATGCTTTGAAAAAATGAAATATACCACCATTACAACCGTCAAAAGTGAAAGAACAATCTTCGTGGTAAAAATGAGAAAGGCCTTCATGCGCTTATAGTTTTTTGCTGAATAGTTATAGCTGATAAGAGGCATTATACCCTGAGATATTCCGAGCACAACCTGCAAGGGAATCATATTTATCTTGTGGGCTATGCCCATGGCAGCAACTGCATCGGGGCCAAAATCTGCCGTGAAATTGTTGAGAATTGTCATGCCCGTAACATTAAGAAGATTCTGAATCGAAGCGGGGATACCAACGGCACAGATGCCGAAAATAACTTTCCTGCGTTTTGACACCATGTTCGGCTTTATACAGACAAAGGTGCTTTTTCTTCTGACAATGTTAAGTGTCAGGAAGTATAGCAGTGCAACACAGTTTGAAATGAAGGTTGCAAGGCCTGCACCTGCAGCACCAAGATTCAATCCCCAGGGCATAATGAAAATCGGATCAAGAATTATGTTCAGTATACAGCCGCTCATTGTGCCGATGCTTGCATGAAGAGAAGAGCCCTCCGAGCGCACCATATATGCCATAACAACATTGAGAATTGATGGGGCTGCACCGAATGAAACTGTCCACATCAGATATTGCCCTGTGGCTTCGGCAGTCTCCTCATCTGCGCCTAAAAGAGAAAGCACGGGAGCACTCAAGGCCGTATACACAAGCGAAAAGATCAGAGCGCAGACCAGAGCACAGTAAAAGCCCGTTGCAGAGCTCTTTTTCGCCGTTTCATAATCCTTGACACCCAGCGCCCTGCTCATCATGCTTGATGAGCCCACACCGAAAAGGTTGTTGACCGCATTGAAAGCGAGAAGTACAGGCGCAGCAAGAGTAACAGCCGCATTCTGCACAGGATTGTTCAGCATGCCGACAAAGAAGGTGTCGGCTAAATTATAAACAACCATAACCAACGAGCTTATAACCGTAGGAACGGACATGGAAAAAACTGCCCTTGGTATGGGCATATTTTCAAAAAGCTCTGTTTTTGCCATTTTACTCAATGGGACTTCCTCCTTAACAGCTTACCTGCGACTTAAGTATTGTTTTTTCTGCAAAGAATTATATCAATTTCAACCTGCCTTGTCAATTTCGTCGTGTTTTTCTTTATTTTTCTTCATCTTTTCACTTGCAAGGACAGGTAATACAATGTATAATAAACTGAAATGCACATATGGAAGTGAAACAATGATAAATTACAGATCCTCGGGTGTGCTCTTGCACATAAGCTCTCTGCCGGGAAAATACGGCATCGGGGTTATGGGTGAGCAAGCAATCCGTTTCAGCAAAAAACTGTGTGACATGGGTTTTCATCTGTGGCAGGTGTTGCCCCTCAATCCCGTTGACGGCAGTGGCTCACCCTACTGCTCCTGCAGTGCTTTTGCAGGCAACATTGCCCTGATAGATCCGGAAGTGCTTTTCCGTGACGGCCTTATCACAGAAAGCGAAATGAAAGAGAACGAATACAGCGGCTCTGTTTATGCTGCAGACTATTCCTTCGCCTACCGTGCAAGGCTTGAAGCTCTCAGAAAAGCCTTTATGAGAATAAATGATGACACAAAGGCCCTTATCGATATCTTTGCGCAGCAGAATGTCTGGGTGCCCGACTTTGCCTATTATATGGCACTGAAAAACCATTACGGCGAAAAGCCCTGGTGGGAATGGGACGAAAAGCACGCAAGATATGAAAATGCAAAAAATGACACAGACAGTTTCAGAAACGAAATTGATTTTTACATTTTCACCCAATATATTTTCTTCACACAATGGCGCCGTCTCAAGGAAACTGCTAACAGCATGGGCATCCGTTTTCTTGGTGATATGCCCATTTATGTCAGCCGTGACAGTGTTGATGTGTGGAGCAACAGAGAGCTTTTTCAGATTAATGAAGAAAGTCTTGCCCCCACTCATGTTGCAGGTGTGCCACCCGACTATTTTTCCGCTGACGGTCAGCTCTGGGGTAACCCCCTTTATGACTGGAACAGAATGGAAAAGGACGGCTATAAGTGGTGGATTAACCGTATCGCTGCTTCACTCAAGCTTTACGACAGTGTGAGAATTGATCATTTCAGAGCCTTTGCATCCTATTGGGCAGTGCCTGCCGAAAGCAAAACTGCAAAAACAGGCGAATGGCTTGACGGCCCGGGAATGAAGCTTTTTGAAAAGGTCAGTCAGGCGCTTGGCGATGCAGACATTATTGCAGAGGATCTCGGCACCTTCGGTGAGGATGTTATAAAGCTTCTGGATGAGTCACAGTTCCCCGGAATGAGAGTTATTCAGTTCGGCTTTGACCCGAACGGTGACAGCACACATCTGCCCCATAATTACCCGAAAAACAGTGTTGCCTATGTGGGCACACATGACAACAACACAATTCTCGGATGGCTGTGGGATGCAAGCGAGGCTGAACGTGCCTTTGCACTTCGCTATTGCTGCTTCGGCGGCAACAACTGGGGTGACGGCGGACCCTACAGCGGCTCATGCAGAGCAGTTATTGAAGCGGTGTGGAGAAGCAGTGCAAACACTGCAATTGTTGCAGTTCAGGACATGGTCGGCTACGGCAAGGATGCGAGAATGAACATCCCCGGCACAGACAAGAATAACTGGACCTTCCGAATCGGCAAGGACGGTCTTGACAGCATTGACGAAGCCTATTTCAGAGAAATAAACAGGGTTTATCGCAGATAAAAAGTAGTCAGTAGCCAGTAGTAAGTAGTCAGGGAAATTGCTTCGCAATTTATCTGAAAACAACCTTTCGGATAAAGAATTCGTTAATAGGAATATAATTCCGGATTCCGAATTCCGAATTCCGAATTCAAGAAAGGATTATTAATATGATTGAGGTTATAAAAAACGGTGTTCACCTTGTGGAAGGCAGAACGCTCATTGACGGCACAAAAGAAGAACAGAAGGCAAGACTTTCCCAAATGGGACTTGCCCCCCGTGATGACAGAAACGGCACTATTGCCTATTCAATATTGAACGCACACAATACAAGACCTGACGATGGGAAAATGAGAATTAAGTTTGACTCTCTCATCTCTCACGACATCACCTATGTGGGCATCATTCAGACAGCAAGAGCCAGCGGCCTTAAGACTTTCCCCATCCCCTATGCTCTGACAAACTGCCACAACTCACTTTGTGCAGTCGGCGGCACAATCAACGAGGATGACCATGTTTTCGGTCTTTCTGCTGCTAAAAAATACGGCGGTATCTATGTGCCTGCAAATCAGGCCGTTATCCACCAGTATGCAAGAGAAATGATGTCAAAGTGCGGCAATATGCTTTTAGGCTCTGACAGTCACACACGTTACGGTGCTCTCGGCACAATGGGCGTGGGCGAGGGCGGTCCCGAGCTTGCAAAGCAGCTACTTTCCAACACATGGGATGTCAATCCCCCTGAGGTTGTTCTGGTTTATCTTGAAAACGCACCCAAGGCAGGTGTGGGACCTCATGACGTTGCAATTGCTCTTTGCGGCGCAGTGTTCAAGGAAGGTCTTGTCACAAACAAGGTGCTTGAATTTGTGGGCCCGGGTGTAAAGAATCTTTCAATGGATTTCAGAATCGGCATTGATGTTATGACAACAGAAACAGCTTGTCTTTCCTCAATCTGGGAAACAGACGAAAAGGTTAAGGACTTCTATACTATTCACGGCAGACCCGATGATTACAAGGCTCTCATGCCCGAAAAGGTTGCATATTATGACATGGCAATCAGAATCTACCTTTCTAAAATTGAAAGTATGATTGCTCTGCCCTTCCACCCGTCAAATGCTTACACAATTCATGAGCTTCAGCAGAATCCCGATATTCTCTATGAGGTTGAAAAGGCTGCAAAGGCACAGTTCGGTGACAAGGTTGATTTCCATCTTCGTGACAAGGTGAAAAACGGCAAAATCTATATCGATCAGGGTGTTATTGCAGGCTGTGCAGGCGGTATGTTCGAAAACATCTGTGAAGCTGCTGCAATTCTTGACGGAAAAAGCACAGGCGACGGATATTTCAATCTTTCTGTTTATCCCTCAAGTGTACCCGTTAACCTTGCCCTTATCAGAAACGGTGTTCAGGCAAAGCTTCTTGAAGCAGGCGCAGTGTTCAAGCCCTGCTTCTGCGGCCCCTGCTTCGGTGCAGGTGACGTTCCCGCAAACAACGGTCTTTCAATCAGACACACAACCCGTAACTTCCCCAACAGAGAAGGCAGCAAGCCCGGTGACGGTCAGCTCGCTTCTGTTGCTCTTGTGGATTCACGTTCAATCGCTGCAACTGCACTCAATCAGGGTGTTCTCACCGCCGCAACCGATGTTGAAATTCCCGATTACGATAAAGCCTACAGCTTTGAAAAAGGCGTTTATGAAAAGAGAGTATATCAGGGCTTCGGCAAGGCTGATACCGAATCAGAGCTTCGATTCGGCCCCAACATTACAGACTGGCCGAAGATGTATGCTCTTGAAGATAACCTTCTTTTAAAGCTCGCCTGTGTTATTCACGACGATGTCACCACAACCGATGAGCTGATTCCCTCAGGTGAAACCTCCTCCTACCGTTCAAATCCCCTGAAACTTGCTGAATTTGCCCTTTCCCGCCGTGAGCCTGATTATGTTCCCAGAGCAAAGGCCGTGGCAAGCGAAGAAGCAAAACGCCGTGACGGCAACAGCAGTGCAGAGGTTATTGATGTGCTTTCAAGGGTATGCGAAAAGGGTGAAGAAGCAGCAAAGAAGACACAGTTCGGCTCATGTGTATTCGCCTGCAGACCCGGTGACGGCTCTGCAAGAGAGCAGGCAGCATCCTGTCAGAAGGTGCTTGGCGGCTTCGGCAACATCTGCTATGAATTTGCAACAAAGCGTTATCGCAGCAACTGCATCAACTGGGGTATTCTCCCCTTCACAATTGACAAAGACAGACAGTTCAACTACAGCCACGGTGACTATGTGTTCGTGCCCGGTATCCGCGAGAAAATCAAAAACGGAGTTGAGGAAATTCCTGCAAAGGTAATCACTGCCGATTCCGTTGAAGACATCACTCTTTATGTAAAAGGGCTGACCGAGGAAGAAAAGACAATCATTCTCGAAGGCTGTCTTATGAATTATTATAAGGCACAGATGAAGTAAAATAACACACTTCAATACTTTCCGAAAGTAAAAAAAGGAACTGTAAAAAAGATTTTTACAGTTCCTTTTTATGTTATAGCTGCCGTTTATAATTCTTGATTTATTTTTCCTTTTTGTAAAAATGTCAGACTTCTGTGTTGACAAAATCTGTTAGTTAATATACAATTAACATAAAATAATATGGAGGTACTATTATGAAGAAAATCATATCCGTTTTACTGTGTCTTGTGCTTCTGTTCACTGTTTTTTCCACTGCGGTAATGGCTGCAGGAGAAACAGTCAAAGGAGACATTCCCGTTATTTATCTTATGGGCAGAAACAACAAACCAATAATCAAAGCTGACGGAACCGTTGCAGACAATGCAAAGGAGCTTGACCGACTTGAATATATTGGCAGCGTTGCAGGCCCCGTTTTTGAAGAGTTTGCAAAAGCATGCTTAACCGGTGATTACAGCGATTGGATCGATTCGCTGGTTGGTTCCATCGAGCCTATTTATGATGATTGGCGCCTTGATCCGGACGGCACTACTACCGAGGTTGGATCATATATAGATTGGAATCCGGCAACCTGCAAAATAACTAAAAAAACTTCAGGCTATAACATCAAGGATTACGTTTTCTATTATGACTGGAGACTCAGCCCCTTTGATGTGGCTGACCAGCTTGACACCTACATTGAAAGAGTGTGCGCAGCAACAGGTCATGACAAGGTTAACATCCACGCCCGCTGCCTTGGTGCAAATTTTGCCGTAGCTTATATTTATAACAGCCACAACGGAAAATATGAGCATGACTTCCGCGTTGCAAACCTTGCACTTAACACATCGGCTCTTGGCGGCTACATTTCAGCAGGCGCCCTCTTCTCAAATCAGATCAACTTTGATCCCGATGTAATTGATCAGTATGCGACCATTTACGGTGAAAACGCCTTTGATGATCCTTTATACAACACTATTCTGACAACAATGGTATCTGTTTGCAACATGGCAACAGTTCTTGGTTGGGGAACCGATCTTGTTGAAGAGATATACGCTCAGGTAGGTGACGAACTTATTCCCAGAATCATCATGGCTTCTTACGGCGGCTTCCCCTCCTATTGGAGCATGATAAGTGACAGCTATTACGATAAGGCTATACAGGCAGTGTTCTATAACGATGCACTCAGACAGGAATATGCAGGCCTTATTCAAAGAGCTGATGATTATCATGAAAAGCTCGGAAAAATCAACGAAGAAACAGGCTACACAGGATATGAGCAGCTTCTTCTTGACTGCGAGCAGGAACATGATATGAGCACTATTGTTCTTGCAAAATACGGAAAGCCCTTTATACCGGTTATTGAAAATTCAAATCTCACCGGTGATGCAAGAGGAACTGCAACCGAGCTTTCACTTGGTGCAACCTGCACAACAGTCGACGAAACCTTCTCTGAAGAATATATCGCTGAAGCAAGAGCAAAGGGAACAGACAAGTATATTTCAAAGGATCTCACCGTTGATGCATCAACCTGCCTTTTCCCTGACACCACATGGTTTGCTAAAAACCTTAAGCACGAGGATTGGCCTGAAGAATTCCACAACCTTGCACTTGCATTTTTCAACAGTAACGGTGAACTCACAGTGTGGGACGAAGAGGCAATTCTTGCTCAGTTTGTTGAATATGACAGCGACCGCGGTGAATTCGTTGAAGTCACAGAGCCTTCAGACAGCGGTTGGACTGACAACAAAATGTCTATTCTTGTAAAATTCATAAAAATGGTTATTGAGATACTGATGTCTCTCTTTTCCAGAGTAATATAAAGTATTGCGGGCGTTGTGCTCTTTTAAGAGTACAACGCCCTGTCTTTGTCAAAACAATTAAGTGATATTAAAAGGAGAGTTTTGAGCAACACCTTGCCCGAAGCTCTCCTTTTTATTTTATTTTACATATCCGTTCCGGTCGCAAATCAGTGTCAGTTCTTTTTCGATCAGCTTCAAGGGCACACCCAGCTTATACTGACGGATTATAAACCTTCCCGTTGCAGTATTTTCCTGCTTTGAGCCTTCTGCCGATATCAGATTCCAGTCCGAATCCTTGATTTCATATGAAACAGACACATCCGTACATTCTGCATTTTCACCGTCATATCTGAAGTAGCCTGTCAGATACACGCTCCACAGAAGCTTGTTCTGTGAGTCATAATATTTTGCATATTTTGTTTTGGATATGGTTCTGAATTTAACTGTGCTGCTTTCGTTTTCATCCTTACCTTCAGCTTTTTCACCGAAGAAGAATCTTAAAATCCTTTTGAGCAGGTCTATAAGCTTCTGAATGAATGACATTTCCGTGCTTTCCTCAGCGTCGAGGTCACTGTCAACCGAAACATCGTCATTGAAGCCTGTAACAACATAAGAGCCGTCATCAAAATATTCCTTCGAGTCCTCTGCCGCAGAAAGGCCGCTGACAGCAGGAGCAAGGAAAAAAACTGCCAGCGCAACACTCAGAGCAAGTGCAATTATCTTTTTCATATTATACCACCTCTGAAAAGGGACTTTATCATCATAATTCCCTCTTTCATATAGCCATGAGCTTCTGTATGAACGTCAATGAGACTTATGACAACAAATGCAAGGTAAATCAAAAGAGCTGCAACAACAGCAACAAGCAAAAACTTTTTTATGTCAATTTTCTTTCTGATCCGGGCTGCATCTCCGTTGCCGAGAAAGCTTTGTGCAATGCTTTCGGCAGTGCCGAAGCAGCTTCTGACATCCTCAATGCCGGCTTCGGTGTTTTCACCAATAAAGGCTTCAACATCACTCTGAAGCTCTGCCATAAAGGCTTTTTTCTTTTTGCCGGAACAAATCACAGACGCTGAAACTTCAGCATAATATTCCTTCAGTTCCTTTTGTGTAACTCTGCTCATTCACTGTCACCGCCTTCCAGAATCATATTGACGCCCTCGGAAATTTTTCTGTATTCCTCAAGAAGCTTTACATAAAAAACCTTTCCTTTTTCTTCAAGGTGATAATACTTTCTCAATCTCTTGTTTACAATCTCATCACGGTCAGAAAGGTAACCGTTTTCAAGAAATCTATATAAAACAGGATAAAGAGTGCCTAAAGGCAGCTCAAAATTTCCACCGCTTTTTTCCTGCACAGCCTTAAC
>JAZSHL010000094.1:0-13994 GCA_045533205.1 Acutalibacteraceae bacterium
GAGTGATATTGCTTCGCAGTTTTATTGTGCTTTGCACAGTGTTATTGTCCTTCGGACAGTTTTATGCGAATAAAATAACACTGAAGCCGTAAGGCTTCAATATCACTTTTGATTTATCAAAAATATCACTGCAAATTTTAAATTTGCAATATCACTCATACATACCGAAAAAAAGAATTTGTTTTTCTGCATGGTTGCTTTGAAGTATATAACCCACTATGACACTTTCAAGCCGAAAGTGTCACTTTTTATATAAAAAAATCGGGAGCACTTCATTACAAAGTGTCTCCCGATAATTTTATCTGTCCTTAGTAACCTTGCCCGTTTCGAGAACGGGATTTTTGGTGAGGATGAGTGGGCTCGAACCACCGACCCCTTGCATGTCAAGCCCGCCTGACGGCGTTAAGGTACGATTTTCATAGCATTTTTCTTGCTTTTAATAATCATTATTTCGGTTTTTCGAGCAAGTTGTTGACTTTTTTAGTATACCCTATTGAAACACCAAGAGCGCAGAAAAAAAGCGCGGAGCTTGTACCCCGCGCCGTAAATTATGTTGCGACAATTAGCTCGATTTTCTCTTTCCATATCTTTACTTGAGGTACGATAAAAGAATATGTCATTTCTTTTGTGACAATGTTTAAAATCTTACCTTTCATTGATACAGAAATAATTTCATCTAACAGAATAGCAATATTCTTCCCCCCTAAATTGTCAATAGTTTTGTAAAATTCAACAGCATCTTCTGTAAGAAACATCCAACCACCAATCGCGATTATACTTGACTTGCGGTATGATGCACCTCCATGACAAATGATTTTTCTTTTTGTTTCAATTTGTTTTCTTAAGTTTTCAGCTTTCTTTTCTTTATAGACGGTGTATAAATATAGTAAAAAACCATACAGAACACTGCCAAATAAACACATATTTAATGCCATTAACACATCGCCTTGTAAAACATAATACAAGGCCATTAAGCAACCATATATTAAACCTGAAACAACAAATGCAGATTTTTTGTTTTTAATAACCATAATTATTTCTCCCCTTCAAACTATTTCCTCTTTGATTTGTCTGTCTACCTCGGCAAAGTTGCCGTATTTAGCATAAAGACGGTGCATTTCAACAATTTCATTTGTGGTCTGTTTCCTTTATTTTCTCCTCTCTAAAAGCTACACAATTTTACCCCACAAATAAAAAAGTGCGCCAACCGAAGCTGACACACATAAAACGCAACTCCGATTGTCGCCAAACAAATCTTAATCACAAAAGGTATAACCCTATGAGAATCAAGTGGAATTGCGTTTTTGACGAATTCTTTTTTTGATTCTCATAAAAAAGACAAAAGGGTGTAATACCCCTTTACAAAAAATAAAGGAATACCTTTGTTTGTTATTAAGATTTGTTTGGCATAATTAGTTTAGCACTTTTATACGAAAAAATCAATAGTTTTTCTTTTATGTTAAAATCGGGTACGGGTTTTATTATAAATCAAGGCGGTAGCCTTGTATATCATCAATTTCGTTAGAAATTGCATATCATCAAAACGCAGTTTTGTATATCATCTTTGCGAAAGCTAGTATACAGCCTACGGCTGATGATATGCACACTTCGTGTGATGATATACGCCTTCGGCGATGATATACCATTGCTTTCGCAATGATAAAAAAATACCATTCGTTTTTCACGAATGGTATTTTTTGGTGAGGATGAGTGGGCTCGAACCACCGACCCCTTGCATGTCAAGCAAGTACTCTGACCAACTGAGCTACACCCTCAAGTGCCCGACTATAATAACACAGACAAATTTATTTGTCAATAGCTGAAGGGCAAAAAAAGATAAAAGACAACCGTTGAGATTTCCTCAGCGGTTGTCTGACTTTTATGCCTTTGCTTCACAGTACATACAGCGATAAACTCTGTTTTCCTTGTCTGTGAGTGTGAAAATCTGTTCGAGCTCCTGCTCACAGGATGTGATACAACGGGGATTTTTGCACTTGAGAACATCGTGAAGCTTTTCGGGAAGGTCTACGCTTCTTTTTTCAACAAGCACACTGTCACGGATAACATCAATTGTGACACCGGGATCAATATATCCGAGAGCTTCAAGGTTGATTTCAATGTTGCTGTCAATCTTGATAATATCCTTTTTGCCCATCTTCTTGCTTGACACATTCTTGATGATTGCAATGCTGCATTCGAGCTTGTCGAAACCGAGAAGATTATAAATTGTCATGGCATTGCCGGCTGTGATATGGTCAATAACAATGCCCTCTTTAATTGAATCAATATTCATTTATTCCTTCTCCTTTCAATCAATGTGAATGCCTAAAAGTTCCATAATAAGAGCCATGCGTACAAACTTGCCGCAGAGTGCCTGCTCAAAATAGCAAGCTCTGGGATCATCGTCAACATCAACGGAAATTTCATTGACTCTGGGCAGCGGATGAAGAACTGTAAGGTCATCCTTCGCATTCTTAATAAGCTTTTCTCTTGTGAGAATATAACTGTCACGAAGACGGATATACTCTTCTTCACTGAGGAAGCGCTCTCTCTGAACTCTTGTCATATAAAGAACATCAAGCTCGGGAAGAACCGATTCAAGGTCAGTTGTCTGCACATATTCAATGCCTTTTTTCAAAAGCACATCCTTTTTAACATAGGAAGGAAGCTTGAGTTCATCAGGGGATATGAGAACAATTTTGATGTTTTCATATCTTGAAAGAGCCTGAATGAGGGAGTGAACTGTTCTGCCGAACTTAAGGTCACCGCAGAATCCGATGGTGAAATTATTGAGTCTTCCCTTTTTTCTTCTGATTGTCAAAAGGTCTGTCAGAGTCTGTGTGGGGTGATTGTGTCCGCCGTCACCCGCATTGATAACAGGGATTTTTGAGTGCATTGACGCAACAAGAGGTGCACCCTCTTTGGGATGGCGCATTGCAATAATATCAGCATAGCAGTTAACCATTTTTGTTGTGTCAGCAACGCTTTCGCCCTTTGTTGCTGAGGATGAGCCTGCATCGGAGAAGCCTAAAACATGCCCGCCGAGCTCATACATTGCAGCTTCAAAGCTGAGTCTTGTTCTTGTTGAAGGCTCAAAGAAAAGAGTTGCAAGCTTTTTGCCGTGACATGCCTCACTGTACTTTTTGGGGTTTGCGATAATATCATCGGCAACATCAAGAAGACCGTCTATTTCTTCGACGGAAAGGTCAAGAATATTGATAAGGCTTCTCATCAGTTTGCGCCTCCGATCCAGCTTTCGTCGGAGGGATTGTCTCTGAATTTAAGAAGACGTGCGATATCTTCCTTTTTGATATAGCCTTCTTCAGCTGCGACCTCTGCAACTGCATCAAGGTTTGAAAGTGAATAGTTAACAACATCTGCTGCAGCCATTCTGTCGATACCCTTTTTCATACCGTAGGTAAAGATTGATGCGATGCCGAGAACCTCTGCGCCTGCTTCACGAAGAACCTCAACAACCTCGAGCACACTGCCGCCTGTTGAAATAAGGTCTTCAACAACAACAACCTTTTGGCCCTTTTCGAGCTTACCTTCAATCTGGTTGCCTCTGCCGTGGTCCTTGTGGCCTGAACGCACATAACCCATGGGGAGGCCGAGAATGTGACCAACGATAGCTGCGTGTGCGATGCCTGCAGTTGAGGTACCCATAACAACCTCACATTCGGGGAAATATTTTAAAATTGTCTTTGCAAGACCTGTTTCAACATCATTTCTGACTGTGGGAGATGTGAGAGTGAGTCTGTTGTCACAGTAAATCGGGCTCTTGATTCCGCTTGCCCATGTGAAGGGCTGTTCGGGGCGAAGGAAAACTGCACCGATGGAAAGTAAGTCTTTTGCGATAAGTTTTTTCATTGTTAATCTATCCTTTCTTTTGAATTTACATTGTTAAATCAGCCAACGAATTCGCTAAGGCATCTTTCGTATGCTGCAACGGGGTCTGCTGCTGCAGTGATGGGTCTTCCTACAACGATATAGTCTGAACCGATTCTGTTAGCTTCAGCAGGAGTCATAACTCTCTTCTGGTCGCCAACATCACCGTCAGCAAATCGCACACCGGGAGTTACTGTGAGAAACTGCTTGCCGCAGGTTTCGTGAACCTTTTCTGCTTCAAGGGGTGAACATACAACACCGTCAAGACCTGCTTCTGCAGCCTTCTTTGCGTAGTGCATAACAACCTTGTCAATAGGCTCCTTGATAAGAAGGTCGTTTTCCATGCTTTCCTGGTCTGTTGATGTCAGCTGTGTTACAGCGATGAGAAGGGGTCTTGTGCCGTCGGGTCTTGTGAGACCTTCAAGAGCCGCTTCCATCATGCGCTTTGTTCCGCCCGCATGAAGATTGCAGATGTCAACATCAAGTCTTGAAAGTACGGCCATGGACTTTTTAACTGTATTGGGGATATCGTGAAGCTTGAGGTCAAGGAAAATCTTGTGTCCTCTTGCTTTGATTTCTTTTACGATTGCAGGACCTTCAGCATAGTAAAGCTCCATACCGATTTTAACAAAAGGCTTTTTGCCCTGAAATTTGTCAAGGAAAGTCAAAACCTCTTCCTTGCTGCTGAAATCACATGCGATAATTACGTCTTTTCCCATTAGTGAGCGCCTCCGATAATTTCTGAAAGATTTGTTATGTTATATTTTTCCATTGCTGCCGGAAGGTCGTTTATGATATCACGGCAAGCAAAGGGATTTACTAAATTTGCGGCACCGACCTGAACGGCTGTGGCACCTGCGAGCATCATTTCGATGACATCATTTGCTGATGAAATACCACCCATACCTACAATAGGGATATTCACCTTTTCATAGACCTGATAAACAGCTCTCAGTGCAACAGGGAGAATTGCAGGACCTGAGAAGCCTCCCATTTTGTTGTGAATAACAGGCTTTTTTGTCTTAAGGTCAATTCTCATGCCTAAAAGTGTGTTTATCATGCTGATACCGTCTGCACCTGCTTCTTCACAGGCTGCGGCAATTTCGGTTATGTCCGTAACATTGGGTGTCAGCTTTGCGAGCACGGGCTTTGTTGTAACCTTTTTAACAGCCTCAATAACAGTTGCTGCACCCTCTGCCGAAACACCGAAATTTTTACCTCCGGCATGAAGATTGGGGCAGCTGATGTTGATTTCGAGTATACCAACCTGCTCCTCTTTATCGAGAAGTGAAGCGCACTTCTGATATTCTTCGATTGAAAAGCCACCGACATTTGCGATAACTTTTTTGTTATAAACTGCCTTGAGCTTGGGAAGCTCTTCGCTTATAACCTTTTCAACACCGGGATTCTGAAGGCCGACGGAATTTATCATACCCATTGTACATTCTGCAATTCTGGGTGTCGGGTTGCCGAAGCGGCTTTCCAGTGTTGTACCCTTGAAGGAGATTGAGCCGAGACAGTTGATATCATAAAGCTCTGCATATTCATAGCCGAAGCCGAAGGTGCCTGAAGCCGGAATAACAGGATTATCAAGCTCTAAGCCTAAAAGATTGATCTTTGTGTTTACCATATAATCTCCTCCCTTTGAAGGACGGGACCGTCCTTGCAGATTCTCTTGTTGCCATACTTCGTTTTGCAGCTGCAACCCATGCAGGCACCAAATCCGCAGCCCATTCTTTCTTCAAAGCTGTATTCGCCCTTGCCGACTGCAGTTTTTTCAATTGCCTTGAACATAGGCATAGGACCGCAGGTGTAGAAGTATGTATAATCAAGATCCTTCATTGCATCTGTTACAAAGCCTTTAACACCGACAGAGCCGTCAACGGTTGTAACGATTGTTTCAGCTCCGATTGCCTTGAAATCCTCTTCGCAGAATATTTCGTCCTTCTTATTGAAGCCTAAAATCACCGTCGGCTTTTTGCCCTCTGCGATAAGTCTCTTACAAAGACCGTAAAGCGGAGGAATACCCACACCGCCACCGATGAGAAGGGGTTTGTCACCGCTTCTTGACATTGTGAAGCCGTTGCCGAGACCTGTGAGAATGTCGCACTCGTATCCGGCCTTCCACTCTGACATTTTTTCAGTGCCCTCGCCTACTACTTTGTATATGATTGTGACAGTGTTTTCATCCCAGTCATAAACGGAAATAGGTCTTCTTAAATAAAAGCCTTCAACTGTAAGGTTGATGAACTGACCGGGTGCAGTGAGAGCTGTTGTGTCGCCCTCGAGTACCATACGGAAAACAGTTTCTGTAAGCTGTTCGTTTTTAAGAACCTTATAAATACCTTGTTTCATGTTTTTTCCTTTCTTAAAATACCTTTTCGCCCTTTACATAGGTGTGAAGAATTCTACCTTTGACCTTTCTGCCTGTAAAGGGAGTTGCTCTGCCCATTGAATAAAACTCATCAGGATTGATTTCATATTCAGCATCAAGGTCAATAACAGTGAAATCTGCCTGCTGACCTTCTTCGGTGCCGCCTTCAATGCCGAAACGCTTTTTGGGATTGATTGCGAGCAATTCCACAAGCTTTTCCATGGAAATGATGCCGGGAAGAACAAGCTCTGTGTAAAGAATCGGGAAAGCAGTTTCAATGCCGACAATGCCCATTGCACTTTTTTCGAGTCCTCTGCCCTTTTCTTCAGCTGAATGAGGTGCATGGTCTGTTGCAATCATGTCGATTGTTCCATCCTTGATACCCTCAATAAGAGCGAGTCTGTCCTCTTCTGAGCGAAGGGGCGGATTCATTTTGAACCTTCCGTCCTCCTGCAGGTCTTTATCGGAAAGCACAAGATAGTGAGGGCCTGTTTCACAGGTGATGTCAACACCTTCTGCCTTGGCTTTTCTGATAATATCAACGCTTTCCTTTGTGGAAATGTGGCAGACATGATAGGCGCAGCCTGTTTTCTTCACAAGCTCAATATCTCTTGCAATCTGTGCCCATTCGCTTTCACTGCAGATACCTCTGTGTCCGTTTTTCTTTGCATATTCGCCGTCATGGATGTATCCGCCCTTTAAAAGCTCATTCACTTCGCAGTGAGCAACAATCATTTTGCCCAGCTTCTTTGCCTTGAGCATTGCTTTTTCCATCATTTCGTCAGACTGAACTCCCCTGCCGTCATCGGAAAAGGCAATTACATTTTCTGCCATACCGTCCATATCGGAAAGCTCCTCACCCATCTGACCGACAGTGATTGAGCCGTAGGGATAAACTGATATACAAGCGTCATTATCTATAATATCAAGCTGCTTTTTAAGATTTTCTTTGCTGTCGGGAACGGGATTCAGGTTAGGCATTGAGCAGACGGCAGTGTATCCGCCGTGAGCAGAAGCCAATGTGCCTGTTTTAATTGTTTCCTTATAAGAAAAACCCGGCTCACGCAAATGCACATGCACATCTGCGAAACCGGGAAAAACATAAGCATTACCGAAATCAACAACATCAGTTGTCTGACAATCGGAAACAACAATTCCGTCTTCAACAGCCAATGAAAAAGAAGAAAAAGCACCTGAACGATAAATCTTTTTTGCTTTAAACAATCCGTTCATGATGACCTCCTGATTACCCTTATTCATAAAAAAAGAACCCTGCATAGCAAGGTTTTCATCAACTCATAAATATGAAGCATTGACAAAAAAGCCTTAGCAACCTTGCCGGTTTCTCTCTTTGCTGTTTTTCTTTCAAAGTATTTTATCACACAAAAAAATAAAAGTCAATGCAAAAAATAAATATTATGTGATTTTATTTATTATTTTTATGTTGATAAGATATTGATTTTATTCTATAATATATATGTATAAAACCGAGGAGGTAAAATGATGAAAATTACAGTCAGAGCTTATGCAAAAATCAACCTTATGCTCGATATACTTTCAAGACTCGACAACGGATATCACGACCTTTTTATGATTATGCAGTCTGTCGGGTTATATGACGATATTTCCGTGGAAAAGACCGACACAAAGAAAATCGAAATCACCTGCAATGTTCCCGGCATCCCCTGCGATGAAAAGAACATTGCATATAAGGCAGCCGCTGCTTTCTTTGAAGGTGCAGAAAAAGAAAACTGCGGAATCAGAATTCACATTGAAAAGAAAATCCCCCACGCTGCAGGTCTTGCAGGCGGAAGTGCAGACGGTGCAGCAGTTATCGTGGCTCTGAATGAGCTTTTCGGTGCAAAGCTTTCAGAAAAAGACATTGTTTCCATCGGCTCAAAGGTTGGCGCTGATGTGCCCTTCTGCGCACTCGGCGGCACAATGCTCGCCCAATATACCGGCACTGTTCTTTCACATCTGCCTGACCTTTCAGAGAAATATGTCATCATTGTAAAGCCGTTGCAGGATGTTTCAACCGGCAAGGCATATGCTGCCTTTGACACTGCCGAAAGAGTTCGTCATCTTGACACAAAGGGTATGCTTCTGTCTTGTGTAAACAATGACTGGCAAGGTATCAGCGAAAGAGTCGGTAACGTTTTTGAGCAGTTTATTGAGGTTACAGACAGAGCAGTTATCAAGAGTGTTATGAGAAAGCATGACTGCCTTTGCTGCTGCATGAGTGGCAGCGGACCGAGTGTTTTCGGTATATTTGATGACAGAGAAAAAGCAGAAAGCTGCCTTTCAGAGCTGAAAAAGAGCTGGGATAATTCCTTCCTTTGCACAACAGTTGACCGCGGATGCGAAATTGTTTAAGGGCAAAAATATGAATATATACTACAAAAGCGATGAGGTTTGTTTCTCATCGCTTTGTTTATTTAATTATCCCTGTGCCAGAACCTCGATGTTCTTTTCGAACAAGTCAAAGAATCTGTCAACGATTTTCTTATCCTCTTCGTTACCTCTGACACACATCGAAAGCGTTATTACATTTCTCATTGATGTTGCAGAAAGAAGAACATAAGGCTTATATTTCACTGCACCTGTCATGAATCCGTCAGTAGGCTCATGTGAACAGAGCGCAAGTGCCGTGTGGTCAAGAATACCGATATTACTCATGGCGAGAAGTGGATTTGAATATCCTATTTTGATAATCTCTTCACTGGCACTGTGCGGAAGCAGACGGTATCCGAGCTTCAGAAGAGGAAGACCGTAAAGGCCCATAAACTTATCGTTTTTATACTTGTTTGTGCTGTTGACAACAAACTGAAGAGTATCAAAAATATTTCTGCCAAGCTCGGGAATGTTGCACTGCATGAATGCGGTGTGATTGGTAACACCCTGACCCTCATCGTTTTTGAGATGGCGTCTTAAGTCAATAGCACAAGAAATTGTTACGCTCTCATCCTTGCCGTAGCCCGCAAGCTCATAAAGTGAATAGAAATATGCGGCAACAAGCATATCGTTGACTGTTGCACCCTTTTGTTTGCCCACGGCTCTGATTCTTGCAAAGGTATCAGCTGACAGCTTTCTTCTTGCAATAAAGGATTTATCATCTTTTCTGCTTTCAGTGAGAGGAAATTTGTGATCATCCTTGGCACAGACGTTCTTATAAAGGTTTCTTGCCATTTTTTCCTGGGTTTTTGAAAATGCAGAATAAACAGAGTCGTAGGATCTTGTACCCTCACGCAAAGACAGAGGGCTTATGCCCTTTTCAACATAGTCTGTATATGTCTTGCAGAAGCTTCTGATGAAATATTTGAAGTCGCCGCCGTCCATGCACATATGGTTTTCCACCATGCAAAGCACACTTTTGCCCTCATGATAAAAAAGAGCAACCTTCATCTGCAGATCACTTTCGGGAGGAATATACTGTGTGAGAAATTCATCAATAGCTGACTGCAGGTCATCGGGACGGGATACTGTGAGAACATCCTCTACACTGTAGGGCATAACCTCCCAATAGGGGCTGACATGGTTATCCACAAATCTGGAGTGGAGAACAGGTGCCTTTTCAAAGAAGCAGATAAGCACCGTTTTGAGCTTTTCTGCGTCAATTTCAAAATCGTAGTGCAGCTCAAGATGAACCATACGGTCGTTGAAGTCACGGAACAGATAGTGCATCTTGTCCCAGAGCTCAGCCTTTAGTTTTCTTCCCATTCTTCCTCTTCCATACCTTTCTGTGAGTTTTTAACAACCCTTACAGCTGCGATGCCGATATCGGCAACAAGTGACAGAACAATGATGATCCAGCCGGGATGCCATGGAATGATGCCGATAAGACCTGTAATAACATAAATTAAAGACGCAATTATCGGAACATAAACAAGACAGGTGAAAATGGCTGTTTTCTGCTTTGCTGCAAAAGCCATGGCACAGTCAGCACCAAGCATACCAACAACACCTAAAAGGAAAATCAACCATGCACTCGGCAAGTGGAAAACAAAGGTTGCAAGAAGAAAGAACACTGTTGCAAAAATCATGATTGCCCCTGCCATAAGTACACGGGAAGAAAAATTATATATAAGCTTTCCCGAACCAATCTTTCCGGAAGAAAAAATCATTCCTGCACCTGCTGTGCCAAGAATTCCACAGACAAGTATAAGCCATGTCTTACCCCAGAGTCCTGTTATAAAGCTGACTGCAAGATAGAAAACAACAAGAAGAAGAATTGCGGCAAAAACGCCCAGTACACCTAATTTACCGAAGGTTTTCTTTTTGATTTTTTCCTCTTTCTTTTTCTGTGAAGAATAAAACTCCTGCTTTATATTCTTAAATTCGTCTTTTATAAGCTCATTGATAACCTTGTTATCGTTAAGACCCATTTTAACAAGCTCGTTTGCTCTTTCTGTCATACGTGCAATAACCTGCTGCTTATAAAGATATGCTGTTTTTGTGTTAGGCAGTGAGGAAAGCTCCTGCTGTGCCCATTCTGTGTAATTCATAATCTGACCTCCATAAATTTCCGATTTACATTCATTATACAGTTTTAATTAATATGTACCTTAAATTAATAAAAAATAATGCCAAAACAGCAAATTATTTAACTACTGCTTTGGCAAAACTTTTTTATCTCTCATCTTCAAGCACTGCATGAGCGCACTTAATTCCGTCAACGGCTGCAGAAACAATTCCGCCTGCATAGCCTGCTCCCTCACCGCAAGGGTAAAGACCTCTGACATTGGTCTGATAAATATCATCGCGAAGGATTCTCACAGGTGATGAGCTTCTGGTTTCGGGTGCTGTGAGAACAGCATCGTAAAGAGCAAAGCCCTTGAGCTTTTTATCCATCTGCACAATTGCATCTGCCATTGTGTCAGTGACCTTTTTAGGAAGCACCTGTCTTATATCAGAGGGTGTAACCCCTGTCGGGCAGGTCGGATCAACAAAGGAAAGCTTTGTTGATTTTTCTCCCTTAAGAAAATCGCCCACCAGCTGACAGGGTGCACTGTAGTCACCGCCGCCGAGAATGAATGCCTTCTGCTCCATCTGCCTTTGAAGCTCAAACCCTGAAAGCACATGCTCTGAGGGAAAATCCTCAGGATAGACATTGACAAGCAATGCAGAATTGGAGTTTCTGCCGTCTCTTGCCCATTCGCTCATGCCGTTGACAACAACTCCGCCTTTTTCACTTGTTGCTGCCACAACTGTTCCGCCGGGGCACATACAGAAGGTATATGCTCCCCTTTCATGCTCACCGTGACATGCTAATTTATAGTCTGCAGCACCAAGAGCCTTATGACCTGCAAAAGCACCGTACTGTGCCTTATCGATAAGCTCTCTCGGATGCTCGATTCTTGTGCCCACAGAAAAAGGCTTCTGCATCATCTGAATACCCTTTGCATAAAGCATTTTCACCGTGTCTCTCGCAGAATGTCCGATTGCAATAATGGCAGTGTCGGTTTCAAAGTCGTAGCTTTTTCCGTTTTTCTCATAGGTGATACCCTGAACTGAGCTGTTATACACAATAACATCGGTGAGCTTTGCTTCAAACAGAACTTCACCGCCAAGCTCAATGATTTCTTCACGCATATTTTTGACAACACCGGCTAATTTGTCTGTGCCGATATGAGGCTTACCCGAATAGAGAATCTCTTCTGGTGCGCCATGGGCGTGAAACTCAAGAAAAACCTTGCGGCAAAGGGTATTTTTTATGCCCGTTGTGAGTTTTCCGTCTGAAAAAGTGCCTGCACCGCCCTCACCGAACTGAACGTTTGAGGTTTCATCAAGAACCCTCGTTGTGAAAAATGTGTTGACATCTCTTGTTCTTGCTTCAACATCTCTGCCCCGTTCAAGCACAAGAGGCTTAAGTCCTGCCCTTGCAAGAGTCAGAGCAGCAAAAATACCTGCAGGTCCAAAGCCGACAACAACAGGTCTGAAAGCAGAATTCCGCTTGTTTTCAGGCATTTCATATTTATAAGGCTCAACAATCTGAAGCTTGTTGGAATTGATTTTCTTGAGAAGTCTTTCTTCATCGCCGTCAATTTCAACATCAACGGTGTAACAGAAAAAAACATTATCCTTTTTTCTGCTGTCAACACTCTGACGGGCAATTGTCATTGACTTGATCTGCTCGTCCTTGATTTTTAAAATCTTTTTGCAGGATCTGAAAAGATCCTCTTTTGTGCTGTCAAGACTTTGCTTGACCTCGTTTATTCTGATCATTTATATACAACTCCGTAAGTTATGGTTTCTTTTACCTCTACGTCAATGCTTCGCATTGCAATATTTGACAGATGAGGTCATCCGATTATACTTTCACCGCAGAGTCTGCCGCTTGACCATGCCCACATCAGATTATAACCGCCGCACAGGCCGTCAACATCAAGCACCTCACCGACTGCGTAAAAGCCTTTATGCAGCCTTGACTCCATTGTTTTCGGGTTGAAAAGGCTTGTATCTGCTCCCCCTGCCGTGACCTGAGCATCCTCGAAGGGACGGACTGAATGAATAACAAAGGGATATTTTTTCACCCTTTTTGCAATTTTTATCAAATCTGCTGCATTAAGCTCCGCTGCTCTTTGGCTGACATCATAACCCATTTCCTTAATCACTGCTTCACCAAGCTTTTTCGGCATAAAGCCCGACAAAAGGCTTTCTGATTTGATGTTGCAGTTTCTGTCAATCAGAGCTTTCATTGCATCTGCAACAAAGCTATAGTCATAGCAGGGAACAAAATCAGCATATACGGTTGCTTTGCCGTCCTTTTCAGAAAGACGGGTTATATATGCGGAAAGCTGCATAACAGCTATACCTGAAAGGCCGTATTTTGCAAAAAGAAGTTCACCGTCCTCGTGAGTAATGTATCTTCCGCCGACAGTCAGTGTGAGCCTGACCTTGTGCCTTATACCCTGAAGCTGCTTCACAAGGCTTGTGTCAGCAACATTAAGCTTTGAAAGTGAAGGTGTAGCCTTTGTCACCTTGTGACCGAGCTGCCTGAGCAGGTCATATCCGTTGAAGCTTTTAACACCTGCTTTGCCGCCACAGGCTAACACTAACTTATCAAAGTGCATATCATTGTTAATAAGAAAGCCTGTTTTATCCTTTTTTACAGATGTGATTTCACAGTCTGTTACGGTTTTGATTCTAAGATTTTCACATTCAAGACGAAGAATATCAAGCACAGTTGATGCCTGATTGCTCAAGGGATATACCCTGCCCTCCTCGTCTGTTCTTGTGTAAAGACCAAGGCGGGAGAAAAACTCAAGATTGCTCTGAGCGTTATATCTGCCGATTGCATAGGAGTGGAAGCTGTTGACTGAAAAATAAAAGGGCTCAGCATCCATGTTCAGCATATTACATCTGCCGTTACCTGTGGCAAGAATTTTCCTGCCAACCTTGTCTTTCGCTTCGAAAAGCGTCACATGACAATCAACTTTCTTTTCAATGGCATTCTGCATTGCAGAAATTGCCGTCACGAGTCCGCTTGCACCTGCACCGATAACTGCAATTTTCATTTTTCCACCTCCTATATATATTTGTATTATTTTAACACATTAATAAAGATATGACAAGTGAATAACAAAAAAAGACTGCCTGTATGCCGACAGCCGATAAGGCAGTATTTGTTTCTCGAACAAAATTCCCTGTATTATTGCCAAAAGCCTCGCAAGGCGACAGCCTTGCTGTGTTTTATGGCTTCAATACAAGAAATTTTCAGTTCTTACGAAACTGC
>JAZSHL010000108.1:0-14383 GCA_045533205.1 Acutalibacteraceae bacterium
GTTTATAGCATAAAACACAAAAACGCAGTTTTTGTCTGTTTGTAATGATTTTTATACTTTTAAAGGGTTTCTTTGGCGGTTAAAACCGAAAGAAACCCTCTATCTTTCTTGCTTTATGCGGTCTGCACTTTTTTTACAGCCCCTTTTTCTGTATCCAAAATATTTATTGGTTTTCTTCAATAAATTTGATAACGTCACCAACGGTAACAAATGAACGCATTGCACTGTCGGGGATTTCGATGTCAAACTCGTCTTCAACAGCACAGGCAAGCTCGGCAAGCTCGAGTGAGTTGAGGCCAAGGCCGGATTTAAGGTCTGTGTCCCTTGTGATGTTGTTGTAGCCGTCTTTCGTATAATCTGCAAGGATTCTTTTGAGTTTTTTGATCATGTCACATTTTCTCTCTTTCTGATAATTTTTTTCGTTGTTGTCTTCGGAAACGGTGTTTCCCTTATTACGACAGCCCCGATGTGCTTATAGTAAGCGAGATTTTTGTTTATTTCCCCTATATCTTTATAGATATCATTAACCTCGGGAGTCTGAATATCCTCCTTCGGATAAATTTCTGCTGTGATTTTATCATCCTGACCGTAAACTATAACCTCTTCCACATAAGGCAGGGTATATAGAAGGTCCTCAAGCTCCTCGGCAGAAACGTTTTCGCCGTTTGAGAGAATGATAAGGTTTTTCTTTCTGCCGGTCAGGAAAAGGAAACCGTCTTCGTCTATGTAGCCTAAATCACCGGTTCTGAACCAACCGTCAGAAAAGCTTGCTTGCGTGTTTTCCTCGTCATTATAATAGCCATTAGAAATTGTGGAGCCCTTTGCCCAGATTTCACCGTCAACGATTTTTACTTCGCAGGTATCAACGACCTTGCCGACAGAATTTTTTCTGTGGTAGTTATAGAAGTTAACCGACAAAAGGGGAGAGCACTCCGTAAGACCGTAGCCCTGCAGAAGATTGATGCCGAGAGCGTGATATTTTTCTATCAGCTCTTCCTTAAGGGGAGCACCTCCGCAGATGAGGGTCCTGAGCTTTCCTCCGAAGGCTTCCTTCACTTCACCGAAAAGCTTATCACTGATGTCAATGCCGAACCTTTGCAGAAAAGCCGAAAGCTTAAGCGCCTTCTGAAACTTTTTTTCCTTGCCTTGCTTTTTTACAGTGCTTTCCACTTTTTCAAAAAGCTTTTCAGCAATCAGAGGAACAACAAGCATAACAGTCGGCTGATATTCCTTGATTTCCTTCTGAAGATATTTAAGTGAACGGCTTATACAGACCGTTGCGCCTGAATATATTCCGCCGAAAACCGTGAAGGTGTTTTCGAATGCGTGATTAAGCGGCAAAATTGAAAGTGCAACATCTTCGCCAACAGCGAAATTTATAGCACCTAAGCCGCAGGTGACATTATATGCAATGTTTCTTTCTGTGAGCATTACGCCCTTGCTGCTTCCCGTTGTGCCTGAGGTGAAAAGAATGGCAGACAGTCTGTCAGGGTCCGATGTCGGGAAAAAGACTTCTCCCTCTGCTTCGGGAAGGGGATCTTCCATCATGAAGCTGTCAAGCTCACCGGAAAAAGCAGAAACAATCTCCTGCGCAGTTTTTGAATAGGCATTGTCAAAAAAGAGAAAATCTGTGTCAGATTTTTTAATCTGTGCAATGAGCTTGTCACACTCCAGGTCCTTGTCGAGGGGGACAACAGTAAGGCCTGCAAACTGTACACCGATGTATGCTGTGATCCATTCGTAGCCTGAGGCGCCGAGAAGAGCAACATGTCCTTTTCTGAGATTGAGTGAAAGCAGATATGAAGCGAAGCGCTTGCTGTCACCGAGCAGCTCTGAATAAGTCTTCTGAAAAGAGAGCTTTTTCTTTTTATATCTGAAAGCAATGTTTTCAGGATAAAGCCTTGCGCTTCTTTCAACAAGCTCTGTTATTGAATTTACTTTTTCCAATTCTTCAAACTGATACTTTTTTGATTTCACAACAAGACCTCTCAAAGTGTTTTAAAAACAACAAAATTGAAAATAAATCCCATTTTGTTACATCGTGATAAAATGATAACAAAAACATATGAATAAATGTTGAATAAATAAGTGCAAAATGTTAACGGAATGTTAATTGTGATAATATGGAACAAAAGTGTCGATTTTGTATAGTGCAATACGGCCTTTCAGTAAAGAATCAGTAAACAATAAACAAGGGGCGAAAAGGGAAGCGCATAAAGAAAAAGACTGACAGGATATTTCTGCCAGTCTTTTAAGATATGTTGAATTATTGTCAGCTACCCATTGGAGGCTGCTGAACTTGCTGCTGAATGTCCTGCTGAATTTGCTGCTGAATGTCCTGCTGAACTTGCTGCTGAACCTGTTGTTGCTGGAACTGTTGGTGTTGCTGCTGGAACTGTTGCTGCTGATAAAACTGCTGCTGGAACTGTTGCTGATTCGGCTGATGATATTGCTGTTGTGGCTGCTGATACCGCTGGTGATAAGGCTGACCTGCATAAGCAGCACCCTGTGTCTGTGCAAGAGCACTGGTCACAGCAGATTCAATCTTGTCGGGAAGACCGTAAAGACCGACAGCACCAATGGCGCCTGTAATTAAAGGAATGAAAATTACAAAACAGCCGATAAGCAACGCGAGGAGTACATATGTCCAGTCACTGTCGATGCTGATGTTAAGCTGATTGCCGTTGAGAACGGTGAAGGTAACTTTACTCTGGTAGCCAAGGCCGAGAAGCTTTTTAATGTCGTCATAATCCTTTCTGACAGTGAGCATGCCTGACTGTGGGTTGAGCATCTGAAGATCACTGTCGAAGCCCTGCTGTGAAAGATTCAGAGCAGTTGCCTGCATAAGGTTATACAGGTTTGTGCCGGGATTTATCGGAAAGGTTTTTATAGTTGCCATGTTTTTTCACTCCTTGTTTTTTCAATAGTATTTTAACATGATTAAAGATAATAAGTCAATGCTTCAGAATCAGAACTCAAGAACGGCGTTGTAATCATCAATGTCATAGTTACCTGCGGAATTCTTGAGGATATCATAAAGATCTGCCCTTGTTCCGTCTGGGTTCTTTATGTCAAGTCTTTTCAGCACAGGGCGCATTCTCTTAAGGAAGCCAAGAAACAGATCACCCTCAGCGGTACCCTCAATAAAGGGCTGATTGCCCTCAAAGACGTGACGGACAAGAGCCGTTGCAAAATCCAGAAGTCGAACATCCCTGATGCTTTTGTCACACCTGATAATCAGCAGACGGGACATGGTGCCGAGCTTGACCGAGCAGATGAATTTACCTGCAAGGTGAAGAGCCTTCTTTGTTATGCCTTTATCTTCAATATGAAACTTGTTCATGGCACGGATGGTGTCATCCTTCATATCTGTCAGCACATTGACAATCATTCTGTCGAACATATCGGAAAGATACTTTTTGCAGTCATCGGTGTCCCATTGGAAGTCGGGGGTTGGGATACTCTTTATTTCTGCAGTGTTTTCGTCTTTGATTGTAACGAGTCTTATAAAAGCCGGATCAGCAATTATGGCACCGGTTGTGATGTCATACATTCTGTTGCCTTTTTCCGTTTCTATTATGTTAATACTCTGGTTGTGCATGTGTCCGGTGAAAATCATCTTCACTCCGCAGTCTGCAAGGAAGCAGGCGAACTTATGAGCATCCCTTATCATCATGGGCGAAATAAGAGAGAATAAAGGCTGACCGGGAAGAATGGGGTAGTGACACATTGCAATGACGGTCTGCTTATCCTTCTTTGCTTTTTCGCATTGCTTTTCAATCCATTCCCACTGTTCATCCTTGAAGTAGTATTTTCCGTCCTTTTTGTTGTCGCAGTTGATAGCAAGAAGACGGACATCATCTGAAAGCTGGGCAACATATGAAAGATTATCCTCATCAAGAGCAATTGCATCACCGAAGCCGAAATCACGGTATAAGTCAGGAAGCTCATCTCTTTCGGTATGCTTCGGGGAATATCTGCCGTTTTCACCGAAGGCGAAGGTGTCGCCCTCCTTCCACTTGAAGTCGTGGTCAGCGGTGACAACATAAATTTTTTTGCCACTTTCCTTCAGTGAATAAAGCAGCTTAAGAAAGCCGTCATGATTCTGCCTTTCACCGTTGAAAATGAGGTCGCCGACGATAAGCACAATATCGGCTTCATCTGCTTTTTTCAGAAACTCAAAAACGCTTTTATTGATGCTTTCTGTTTCTGCAAAGCATTTCTGCTCGTAGTGCATAAAGTCTTCATATTCCTCACCGCTGCAGCCGAGGGCTGTGTCAAAAAAGTGAGGGTCAGCCATAACGTAAAATTTAAGTTCCTTCATTATATTCTTCTCCGTAAAATAAATTAAAAAGCTGTATTGCAAAGCAGTTTTGATTGTGCTATTCTTTATACAGGCTTCTATAAATCTATTTTAACAAAAAGTAAAATATAAAGCAAGGGGAAAGCAATATGAAAATAACATTTATGGGTGCAGGCAGCACGATTTTTGCAAGAAACGTTATAGGTGACTGTATGTGCACACCTGCACTTCGTGACAGTGAGTTCGCACTTTATGACATTGATGAGAAAAGACTCAGGGAATCCGAGATAATTCTCAGTGCAATAAACAGAAACATAAACGAGGGCAGGGGAAAGATAACAACCTTCCTCGGTGAGGAACAGAGAAAGGATGCACTGCGAGGCGCCTCCTTCGTTGTCAATGCAATTCAGGTGGGCGGCTATGAGCCTTGTACTGTTATTGACTTTGAGATTCCGAAGAAATATGGACTTCGTCAGACAATTGCAGACACAATGGGTATCGGCGGAATTATGCGTGCCCTTCGTACAATTCCCGTTATGAAAGCCTTTGCCGATGATATGGAAGAGGTATGCCCCGACGCATGGCTTCTTAACTATTCAAATCCCATGGCGATGCTCACAGGCTATATGCTCCGTTACACCAAGGTCAAAACCGTTGGTCTTTGCCACAGCGTTCAGGGTTGTTCAAAGGATCTTCTTAAAAAGCTCGGCATGGAAGATAAAATCGAAGGCAGAGTTGACCGCATTGCCGGTATCAATCATATGGCATGGCTTCTTGAGCTTCACGACAAAGACGGCAACGATCTTTACCCCGAAATCAAAAAGAGAGCTAAAGAAAAGAATGCCACAGAAAAGCATGAGGATATGGTACGCTTTGATTATATAGATAAGCTTGGTTACTACTGCACAGAAAGCAGTGAGCACAATGCTGAATATAATCCTTTCTATATTAAAACGAGATATCCAGAAATGATTGACGAGTTCAACATTCCTCTTGACGAATACCCCAGACGCTGTGTGAATCAGATTGAGGGCTGGGAGAAGCAGAAAAATGAAATTCTTGCTGACGGTAAGATAACTCATGAACGTTCAGAAGAATATGCTTCATATATAATGGAAGCAATCGTTACCAACAAGCCCTACAAAATCGGCGGCAATGTTCTTAATAACGGTCTTATTCCCAATCTGCCCAAGGAGGCCTGCGTTGAAGTTCCTTGCCTTGTTGATGGCAGCGGTATCACTCCCTGTTATATGGGCGAGCTTCCCTTACAGCTTGCAGCAATGAACTCAAGCAACATTTATCCCCAGCTTCTCACAATTGAAGCTGCTGCAACAAAAAAGAAGCAATACATTTATAATGCAGCAATGATGGATCCTCTCACCGGGGGAGAGCTTAACATCAAGGATATTTATGCCATGGTTGATGAGCTGCTTGTGGCTCACAGGGATTGGCTGCCTGAATATGAATAATAATGAAAAGGATGCAGAAAAAACTCTGCATCTTTTCTTTTACGTGGCCGGCCTCATCCGAATTCGCTTTGCTCGACACCTTCTCCATGGGAGAAGGAATAAAGCCCTCTCCTTGGAGAGGGTGTCACGAAGTGACGGGTGAGGTTAAACAATCCTCATCCGAATTCGTGTTGCTCATCCACCTTCTACTCGGGATAATTCAAACACGGCTTCTCCTCTGGAGAAGCTGTCGAACGCAGTGAGACTGATGAGGTTAAACAATTCTATCCTTAATTTTTTTGTCAATCAATTCACACACTTCATAAAACATGGTGTTTATTTCATAGTTTGAAAACCGAATAACCTCCAAACCATATGCTTCAATAACATCAGAGCGAATACGATCATATTCTTGTCCCTCTGTTGTATAATGCTGTGAGCCGTCAATTTCAATTATCAATCGTGCTGAATGACAATAGAAATCAACGATGTAGGTTTCAATGGGGCGTTGTCTTTTTATTGTTATCGGATAAGCTTTTAAAAAATCATACCATAAGTGTCGCTCTTCTTTTGTCATATTTTTTCTTAATACTCTGGCGCGATTTCTTAAATCGGAATTATATCCTGTGTTTGCTTTTAACTCATTCATTTTAAGCACTCCCTTTAGCTGATTAGTATATTATCATAAAATGTATTTTGTTTCAACACCTCATCCGACAACCTTACGGTTGCCACCTTCTCCATGGGAGAAGGCATAAAAGCCCTTTCCTTGGAGAGAGTGTCACGAAGTGACGGGTGAGGTTAAACAATCTTCATCCGACTTCGTGTTGCTCGACACCTTCTCCATGGGAGAAGGCATAAAGCCCTCTCCTTGGAGAGGGTGTCACGAAGTGATGGGTGAGGTGTCCCTTCACACCTTTTTAACAAATTGCACAAAATCAGGCACTTAAATTTTACCTAAAAATTACCTCACATAGTATTGATTTTATTGCCTTAATCTTTTATAATGAGTATGTGTAATTATAGGGGTTACTCTACCCTTTTGCAAATTCACGCACCGAAAGGTGCAAACTGATGAAAGGAAACAATGTGTTAATCGGTTAAACACAAGGAGGTCAGATGTGTTCGGTGAACGTTTAATCTTTCAGTCTTTATAACAGCGCTTCGGTGAAAGCCCGAAGGAAAAATCTGAATTAGCCTCATCCGTCAGCCTTACGGTTGCCACCTTCTCCACGGGAGAAGGCAAAAAGGCTTCTCCTTTGGAGAAGCTGTCGAACGCAGTGAGACTGATGAGGTCAAAATTCAAAACCACTTTATTAAGGGGGATAAAACAAAGTATGAAAAAGCAAATTAAGAAATCATTTTCACTCATGCTTGCAGTGCTTATGGTGCTGTCCTGTTGGGTGTGGGTTGCACCTGAAGAGGCAGAAGCCGCTGCACCCACAAACTATAATGTTAAAATGAGTTTTTCTGTCAGTGACGCCTGTAACGGTGCTAATGCTACAGCTACAGTTACCCATATCGATAAGAACGGTACAGGAACCACTACAACAGAAACATGGAACCTTGATAAGATTGAGAGCGATGAAGGAGACTACGAACTTAGCAAGGATTTTGCCGGTTGGCCTTCAAAAATCAAATTCGATATTGGTAATATAGGTATGAGAACAGCCAATGTCAAGCTTAAGGGCATTTCAATTAACGGTGTTCAGGTTCTTTCCGGTCAATGGACTGCTGATCTTGGTTGGAACGGTACTTTCTCAAGAGAGTTTATTCCTAACGGAAGCACAGGTACTGTTAACGGAACAACCGAAGGCACATGGAACTGGCATAAGCCTACAGGCAACGAGATTGTAACTAGTGTCTCAGCTAAGACAATTACTGTTCCTAATGACGGAACATCTGCTTCACAGACCTTCACTGCAGCCTTCAAAGATCAGTACGGTGTTAACTGGACTGCAGATTGTAGCTACAGCCTGAATCCTCAGCCTGTAACCAGTGCTTGTACCACAGATTATACAATCAGCTCCGCTACCCATTCCTTTAAAGTCAGTGCAAACCATACTGTTTTTGATGCTATTTCAAACTATAGTTCCTCAACAGGTAAAGCAACATCAACACTCAGTGTGACCTGTGGCAATAAGACAACATCCTGCACGGTTACATTCCAGTCATCAGACTATTATGTTTATTTCAACGGCTGTGCATGTGGCAACAACACCGATCACCAGCAGAAGTGTAAGTACAACGGTTCTGTAACAGCACCTGTTGCCTGTGCAAAGGGCCCCAGTGAAACAGAGCATTATGCTTTCAACAACTGGCAACTTTCAACAGACGCAAAAACTACACTTGCCGCCAATGCCACTATAAGTAATGTCAAAACAAACGGTATAACATATAATGTTAACTACACTGGCACAGCTCACGTTTTTGAGGGCGATTGGGTTTATAACGGTGACGGCACACACTCAAGAAAGTGTACAAGTGTTGGCGCTGATGCAACCTGCACAGTTGTCGGCCTCAACGGTAATTCAAAGGCTAACGGTGGTTTTGCTAAATGTACAGGCACCTGGGGCGGCAACGATACAACCCACTCACGTACTTGTACCACCTGCGGAGGAACAGATACTCATTCACCCGCATGGCAGAATAATCCTGACTCTTATTATCAGGTTTCAGAACAGAGCTGTGAAACAGACGGTGTATTCAAAGTAAGCTGTTCAATCTGTGGTCAGCCCCACTCAACAAATACATTCATTCACGGTGAAAGAACCGGCCACAGCTATACAATTCCTCTTGGTCACACCGGTCATACATGTACAGAAGACGGTTATGATCTCTATCTTTGCGAAAACTGCGGTGTTTCAGAACTCAAGGTTTACGACGCTGACGGTGACGGAATTGTAGATGACCCCGCTGAGCATACATGGGAACAGTCACTTACCAATAAGGGTGACGGCACACACGGTAAGAAGTGTTCAGTCTGCGGCACTGAATGGACAGAGGTTGCAGAACATACATGGACTCTTGCTGATTCCGATATTATCACCAATCCCACATGTACAACTCCCGGCTCAGGTACATACAGATGTGCTTGCGGTCTCTCAGAAGTACGTGAGATTCCCGTTGACGCTGACGCACATAAGTATATCGAAACATACGTCGACCTCGGTGATGGCACTCACGGTTACCGTTGTGAATACAATGCAGCTCATACAACAGCTGTAGCAGATCACACTTATGTTGCATTTGAAGATGATGCTCATCCCGTTGTTGCTTCAACCTGTACAACAGAAGGCTCACACTATGAAAAGTGTAGTGTTGAAACCTGCGGAAATATCAGGAAGGTAACAGATCCTGTCAATCCCGATGCCCACAACTACGGTGAAATTATCGATCTCGGTGACGGCACTCACGGTAAGGTATGTTCACACAACAGTGCACATAAGAGTGAAGTTAAAGCTCACACCTATGAAGCATTTGAAGATGCTGATCATCCCGTTGTTGCTTCAACTTGTACAACAGAAGGCTCACACTATGAAAAGTGTAGTGTTGAAACCTGCGGAAATATCAGGAAGGTAACAGATCCTGTCAATCCCGATGCCCACAACTACGGTGAAATTATCGACCTCGGTGACGGCACTCACGGTAAGGTATGTTCATACGACAATAGCCATAAGATTGAAGTTAATGATCACACCTATGAAGCATTTGAAGATGCTACTCATCCCGTAGTTGAACCCACTTGCGTAGCAACAGGTTCACACTATGAAAAGTGTACAGTCTGCGGTAATATCAAGCAGGTAACAGATGCTATCGATCCCGATAACCACGACATGGCAGGTGCTACAAGCAATAACGATGGTACTCATACTGCTGCTTGTAAGCGTCCCGGCTGTACTGCAGGTTCTGTAACCCAGAACTGTAAAGATTCAGATGACGACAAGAACTGCGTCTGTGACGTTTGTTCATATAACATTCCTCACATCTACGACAAGGAAGTTGTAGCAACTGAATATCTTGTTACAGCAGCTGACTGTAACAGCTATGCTGTTTACTACAAGAGCTGTCAGTGCGGTGCTGTTGACCCCAACAAGAGCACATTTGAAGATGTTGACGGTGGTTATGGCGCACATGTAGGTTGGAAAGAAACTGCAACAGATGCATTCCTTAAGGAAAAAGCAGCTTGTGAAAAGAATGCTGTTTACTACTATGAATGTACAGAATGCGGCTGTTCAAGCAAAGACGTTGACGGCTCCACATGGGAAAAGACCGGCACAGCACTTGAACACAACTTCACAGCTAATGCTGACAAATCAAATATCGTAAACAACCTTGACGGCACACATTCATATAAGTGTCAGAACGGTTGCGGTAAGGTTGGCGGCAAAGTAAACTGTGCTTACGGTAACTACTATTATAAAGATGGCGAAACAGTTAACCACTATCGTGAATGTGCAGATTGCGGATACGTTGAAACCACAAAGCACAACATGACAGATTGGGCTCCCGTTGCAGAAGGCGGCAAGCACACAAGATATTGCCCTGACTGTAACTATACAGAAACAGCAGACTGTGAATATGTAATCACAGCTGATGTAGCATCAACCTGTAGTGTAAAGGGTTACACATCTTATGAATGTAAGGTTTGTGGACACAGCTATACAGATATCAAGGAACTTGATGGTGCAAACCATTCAGGCAACAACCATTTTGAAAACGCAATTATTCCCGTATGTAATGCTAAGGGTTACGAAGGCGACATCATCTGCGAATGCGGTGTTAAGGTCGGCGAAGGTGCAATCCTTGACGAAGATCCCAACAACCACGGTAACAATCCCGTTATCGAAACAGGCTATATCGAAGCAACTTGCGTAATTGAAGGTCATGAAGCTGATAAGGTATGTTCAGGCTGTGACGTTGTTCTTGAGGTTGGTGAAAATATCGGCCTTAATAAGGACAACCACAAGAATCTCGGTGATTTCACCGGTAAGGTTCCCACTTGCGAAGAAGACGGTTATGCAGACTACGGTTACTGTAAAGACTGTACCACTGTTATTGACGGTAAGGTTCTTCCCGCAATCGGTCACGACTATTCAGGTGACGTTGTTGTAAATAATGACGGCACACACGCATACGAATGTAAGAACGGCTGTGGCACAACAGGTGTCGGCAGAGTCAAGGGCAAGACAGAAGCTTGCTACGGCGGTACAGCAACCTGCCAGAAGAAGGCAGAATGTGAAGTCTGCGGCGCTGAATACGGCGAACTTAATGCTCACGAATTCACAGGCGAAATCAGACAGTTCGTTGAAGACGGTGTTGAATACCACAACCGCAAGTGCGCAAACTGCGATGCATACGGCCTCAACGGCGAAGCTGATGCTAAGGAAGCTTGCTCAGGCGGCAAGGCAACATGTCTTGACAAGGCAATCTGTAAGGTATGTAACAAAGAATACGGTTCAGCTCTCGGTCACGACTTCACTGCATCAGAAAACAGAATCCACAGCTTCATTGAAGAGGTTGACGGAACAGAAGTTCACTATCACAACTACAAGTGTTACCGTTGCGATGTTTACGGTTTAGGCACTGAACTCGGCGGCAAGACAGCTTGCGTTGACGCAGAACCCGAAGTGTTCGAGCCTTCATGTACAGCAGACGGCTACGAAATCCACACTTGTGACGTTTGCTACGCATCTTGGCAGGTTGAAGGTGAAGAAGCTCTTGGCCACGATTTCACACAGAAGATCAAGGATTCAGCTCACCTTAAGGAAGCTGCAACCTGCGTTGATAAGGCAGTTTACTGGTACGACTGTTCACGTTGTACAGCGAATGCAAAGAACGAAGAAAATGCAGCTGACAATGCAGCTCTCTACTATGAAGATGTTGTTGGCGGACACAAGTTCGACGGCAAGGAAGAATATCTCTTCCCGGCAACTGAGGCAACATGCACAGAAGATGAAACATACTATGTATACTGCTCAGTTTGTAAGGTAACAAGTGAAGATACAGATGACGAAGCAACATTCGTTAAGCCTGATACAAAGAAGCCTCATACATGGGTAGGTATCGTTACTGACGAAGTTGACGGCGAAATTGTTGAAATCGTTTATGATGAATACCTCAAGTCAGAAGCTACCTGTGATGACAAGGCTGTATACTATGAACACTGTTCAGTATGTAAGACAAAGGGTACAGAAACCTTTGAATTCGGCGAAGCTCTCGGTCACGATTACTCAATTGAAATCACAGACATTGCTCACAGAAAGAATATTGCTAACTGTGAAGCTCCTGCAACATTCTATTATGATTGTTCACGTTGCGACAGCAATGCAAAGATCGATGCTCCTGATGAAGAAGACGTAACATTCACAAAGGGCTCAAAGAATCCTGCTAACCACACAAGCCTTAAGTATGTTCCTGCTCTTGCAGCAACATGTGCTAAGGAAGGCTACAGTGCTCACAAGGTCTGTGAAGGATGTAACACAGAAATAGATAAGCTTACTTATCCTGCACTTGCTCATAACTTTGCAGGTGAATACAAGTGCGAAAACGATCAGCACAGCCAGAAGTGTCTCAACTGTGACGCTTACGGTGTAGACGGCGTAGTTGACGCAACAGTTCCCTGTCAGTTCGCTGATGAATGGGTATCAAACAATGACGGTACACACGGCAAGCAGTGTGTTTGCGGCAACAGCAAGAAGGCTGACTGCGCAGATGCAACTCCTGTAAGAACAGAAGCTGCTTGTGAACAGGATGCTTACACAACATATACCTGTGACGATTGCGGTTATGTTTGGGTTGTAACAGAAGAAGGAACAGCTAAGGAACACAGCTATTCAGACACATGGACATCCAACGGTGACGGCACTCACAGTAAGGCTTGTGTAAACGGATGCGGCACAGGCAAGACAGAAGCTTGTAAGGGCGGCACAGCAACCTGTGAAGAGCTTGCAGTCTGCGAAGTATGTAAAGCAGCATACGGCAGCAAGGCAGATCATAAGTACGGCGAATATGTTGACGATCCTGCAAGACCTGCAACATGTACAACAGATAAGTGGCAGATTGCTACATGTACAGTTTGTAAGACTGCAACAATTGACAAGCAGGTTGATGGCTCAGCACTCGGTCACGATATGCTTCCCTACACAACAGATGCTGAAGGCGGTTCAGAACCCACATGTAAGGATGAAGGTGTTGAAGTAAGTGTCTGCGGCAACGGCTGCGGTCACTCAGTAACAAGAATCATCCCCGCTGACAAGACAAAGCACATCTGGGGCGAATGGACAAGCGACGAAAATTCAGGTGACTGCGTAACAGGTATCAGACGCTACAGAATCTGTACAGTTTGTGCTGATGTCGAAGAAAAGACAGAAGTTGGCGAACATACATGGAAGCTCTGGAAGGTTGTTGAACCTACCTGTACTGAAGACGGTTCAAAAGAATATATCTGTGAAGTTTGCCACTTCAACAAGTTTGAAGATTCCGAAGAACTTAAGGCTCCCGGCTCACATGCATGGGGCGAGGTAATTGTTACAAAGCCTGCAACATGTGGCGTAACAGGCAGAGGCTATCAGGTATGTGAGAGATGTAGTGAAAAGAGCGAGACAATCGTTATTGACAAGCTCAGCCACGGTCCCATCTATGATGCAGACGGCGTTCTTCAGAATCCGACAGATGTTCTTATCGTTGAGGCAGTTGAGCCCAGATGCGAACGCGCAGGCCACACAGCTTATTGGAAGTGTCTGAACTGCAGCTACGAATCACCCTATGAAGTGATTCCCGCAACAGATCATGCTGACAATGACGGTGACGGCAAGTGTGATGATTGTAAGAACCTCATCTACGGCGATGAAACCTGCGGCTGTATGTGTCACAACGATACATGGCTCGGACGTCTGTTCTACAGCATTGCACGCTTCTTCTGGAAGCTGTTCAACATGAAGCCCACATGTAACTGTGGTGCATCTCACTATTAATCTTATCGGATTACACGTGAAATAAATTATCCCTCTTTTACCGGTGTACTCGTGAGAGTACACCGGTAATCTTTTTTTCTGCATCACAGACAGGGGAGGAGAAAACAATTCAGATACTGCTTATAGGCACTTATTTTGCTTGTTTTAGTTAATATTTACTACAAAATATGCCAATAATCCTTGTGAAAATAAGCAACTCTACAAATTCACTGAAACAGAAAAAATGTTGTTGACATTATTGACATAATTCGCTATAATATCAAAGTGTGCGATTATGCGTACAGATATATTTACAGAAAGGAGATGCTACATTTGCCTACCTTTAACCAGTTAGTTCGTAACGGCAGAGAAACACTTGTCAAGAAGCCGAAGGCTCCTGCTCTTCTCAAAGGCCTCAACTCAAAGAAGAATGTTATGACAGATCATAACTCTCCTCAGAAGCGTGGCGTTTGCACAGCAGTTAAGACAGCTACACCGAAAAAGCCGAACTCAGCACTTCGTAAGATTGCCAGAGTACGTCTTACAAACGGAATCGAAGTTTCAGCTTACATTCCCGGCGTAGGTCACAACCTTCAGGAGCACAGTGTTGTTCTTATTCGTGGCGGCCGTGTTAAGGACCTTCCCGGTGTTCGTTACCACATCGTTCGCGGTACACT
>JAZSHL010000095.1:0-4172 GCA_045533205.1 Acutalibacteraceae bacterium
GCGTCAGCATTATCGGTGATTTTCGCCTTTTCTTGCAAAGCTATTTCGCATTTTAAAGTGCTTCGCAGTTTCGTAAGAAATGAAAATTTCTTGTATTGAAGCCACAAAACGCAGCAAGGCTGTCGCCTTGCGAGGCTTTTGGCAATAATACAGGGAATTTTTTTCGAGAAACAAATACTGCCTTATGGGATGTCGGCGAATGACGCTTCGGGTGTTTTTTCTTTGTGCCTCTTACTGATGGCTCCGTCTGTCGCAAGAGCCGTATCAGCTAAACATTGACAAAAACCGTTGTTTAAACTATAATATAGGTTAATGTATTATATTAGCAGGCAAACAGTTAATAATCATAAAAGATACTCAGATTAAAACGGAGGTATAAACATGAATATCGGTCTTGTTATCGCAGGCGGAACAGGTCAGAGAATGAAAATGAATGTTCCCAAACAGTTTATCAAGGTTCTCGGAAAGCCCATCATCATCTATACTCTTGAGGCTTTCGAAAACAATAAAAATATTGACGAGGTTGTTGTTGTCTGCCTCAAGGGCTGGGAAGAAAAGCTTCGCTCATGGTGCGACACCTACGGCATCAAAAAGCTCACTCACATCGTTCCCGGCGGCAACACAGGTATGGAATCCTTAAGAAACGGCATGAACGCTCTTAAGGAAAATTATCCCGAGGATTCCGTCATCGTTATCCACGATGCAGTGCGTCCTCTTCTTTCCGATGCAATCATCGACACAAACATTGAGGGCGTTAAGGAGTTCGGCACAGCTATTACCTGCGTTCCCACAACAGAGGCTCTTCTTTACAGTGAAGATATGATCGGCAGCGAAAAAATCGTTGACAGAAACCTCATTGCAAGAACACAGACACCCCAGTCCCTTTTCCTTTCAAAGTTTATCTGGGCACATGAGGAAGCTGTTAAAAGAGGTATCACCGACACAGTTGCAACCTGTACTCTTCTTGTTGAGCTTGGTGAAAATGTTCACATCGTATGGGGCGAAGAAACCAACTTCAAGGTTACAACTGCAGAGCACATCGCACTTCTTGAGGCTTACATTAAAGCCGGTGCACGCTGATATCGGTGGCAGACATGACAAACGTTGTTAAAACTGAAACCGACAGAATCATAAACGCCTCCCTTTCATGGGATAAGCTGAAAAACAAAACCCTGCTTGTGACAGGTGCAACAGGCTTCATCGGTTCATACGTTATCCGTGCAGTTTTAGGCAAAAGCCTTAAGGATAACCTGAATGTCAGAGTCATCGCCCTTGTCAGAAACGAGGAAAGAGCAAGAAAAGCCTTCTGTGAATTTGAAGGCAAAAACTGCCTTGACTTTCTTGTTCAGGATGTCTGTCAGCCTCTCACGACAGACAAAAGGACAGATTTCATCGTTCACTGTGCTTCAAATGCGGCGCCGAAGGAATATTCGGAATATCCTGTTGAAACCATGAAGACAAACTTCATCGGCACACTGAATCTTCTTGACTATGCAAAGAGAGTGAATGCTGAAAGCTTTCTTTATGTTTCCACAATTGAGGTTTACGGCACAACAAAGGGCCTTGAAAAAATCGGTGAAGACGATTACGGAACAATTGATGCTCTGAAGGTCCGTTCATGCTATCCCCTGAGCAAAAAGGGCTGCGAAACCCTTGCAGTGAGCTATTCAGATGAATATTCTCTCCCCGTAAAAATCGGCAGACTCAGCTATATTTTCGGCCCCGGCATGAAAGAGGGCGACTCAAAAATTGTTGCTGTTTTTCCGAAATGCATTGCTGACGGGAAGGATATCGTTATGAAAAGCCGCGGTGAGCAGCTTCGTTCCTATACTTATGTCACCGATGCAATAACTGCACTTCTGACAATTCTGCTTGACGGTGAAAACGGACAAGCATATAACATCGCTTCAAAAAAATGCATAACAACCATTGCAGGCATCGCTCACACCCTTGTTGAAGCCTTCCCTGAAAAGGGACTTAAGGTTGTTTTCGATCTGCCCACCGAGCAGGAAGCGAAAGGCTTCTCCCTGATTGAAAATGCAGTTCTTGACTCAAAGAAGCTTGAAACTCTCGGTTGGGAGCCTGAGATTTATCTCAAGGACGGTCTTGTCAGAGTTGTTGAAGAACAAATCGAACTGAAAGGATGACTCTCATGCTCGAAGAACTTAAGCAAAAGGTACTCAAAGCAAACCTCGATCTGCCGAAATACGGGCTTGTCACCTTCACATGGGGCAATGTCAGCGGTATCGACAGAGAAAAAGGTCTTGTTGTTATAAAGCCCAGCGGAGTGGAATACGACGTTATGACAGCCGAGGATATGGTTGTTGTTGACCTTGAGGGCAATGTTGTTGAGGGTAAGCTCAACCCCTCATCAGACACACCCACACACATCGAGCTTTACAAGGCTTTCCCGAAAATCGGCGGTGTGATTCACACTCACTCAACCTGGGCAACCTCGTGGGCACAGGCAGGCAGAGCAATCCCCGCCTACGGCACAACTCATGCAGACTATTTTTACGGCGAAATTCCCTGCACAAGGCAGCTCACAGCCGAAGAGGTTGAAAGAGCCTACGAAAAAGAAACAGGCACCGTGATTATCGAAAGCTTCAGAAATATTGATCCTATGGCTGTTCCCGGTGTTGTTGTTTATAAGCACGGCCCCTTTGCATGGGGCAAGACTCCCGACGAGGCTGTGCACAACGCCGTTGTGATGGAAACCGTTGCAAATATGGCATATCATGCAGAGCAGATTAATCCCGATGCAACACCCATCGAGCAGTATCTTCTCGATAAGCACTATATGAGAAAGCACGGTCCCAACGCTTATTACGGACAGAAAAAGTAAATAACAGACAAAAAAAGAATAACAGCACCTGTTATTCTTTTTTATATACAGTTAACAATTTCTTAACTTTTGTCTATTATTATATTTTTAAAAAGGAAAGAAGTTGATACTAATGAAAAAATTCACAGCAATTCTTCTTGCAGTTGTCATGCTTTTTGCAATGGTACCCTTCACTGTTTCTGCAGCAGATGATGCAGATGTCGCAACCATGTGGATATGTGCTGAAAAGAACAAAAACACAGGCATCTGGCATATTTTCCTTTACTTTGAGAATCTCACTGATTCCACAATAAAGGTCGGAAAATACGACCTTGCAGCCTACGACACGGTATCAGTCGGCTGCTTCGGCACTGAAGGTCCCCGCGGTGGTGGCGTTTATTACAACCTTGAGTCTGATCTCACTCATTACGGCTCACTTATCGGTCGCTCAACAGACCTTGATGCAGATGAGCTTGAAAGTGTAAGCAAAAAAATCAAAAGTGTAAACTGGTGGGATCCCATTTTCAACTGCTACTATTTCGCAGCAAAGGCATGGAATGCAGGTGCAGACAAGAGCATCCCCTTCCTCATTTTCCCCGGCTTTGCAAAATTCCTTATCCAGACCAACGGCGGCCGTTCAAATCCCTTTGAGCTGTTTGTGGATAAGCCGGTTTATAAGCAGACCGAGCTGTAAGAGAAAAACTTAAAATTACATAATGAAGGAGCTGTAAAAATACAGCTCCTTTATTTATGCAAAAAGACCGTCTTCCGATGTCATTTTTGTCCCTTCCATCAAGGCTGCGCCTTCCTCTGTGGGCAAGCTTTTATAACTTGACGGCATTTAATCTTCCTTACAGCCTTCCCCGCAATTCCGAATTCCTAATTCCGAAATCCGAATTCCAAATAAGCCTTGCTTCGCTCGTGCCGCGAGGGCACTTCCTTTTGTCGGTTGTGACAAAAGGAAGCAAAAGCACGCTTCTGATATAGCAGTCCGCAAGTGTGAAGTTGTCGGAGCAAAAGTTATTTGCTCTGTCTGTTTAATAAATTCTTCGGTGTTTTATCTTTTTTCAGAAACATCATCACCGACAATTCACGTTGCTACAGACATCTGTGCCGTCTTTCGTGAGTTTCACAGTGTGCCTTACTTATATGCTTAATCCTGCAACCCGCTACGGCCCAGCTTTTCCGACAGAAAGGCGCTCGTCTAATTTATTCGTCTGACTTTTCACAGCCTCTTATTCCGACAGTCGTGAGCCGCTACAGTTATGATAAAGTCAGAGAATTCCTCAAACCTTCTGCAGTTTTATAAAAAAGATTTTTCTTCGTAAACTCGGCGGGATTAAATCTC
>JAZSHL010000093.1:0-62668 GCA_045533205.1 Acutalibacteraceae bacterium
ACCTTAAAATTCAGATGGTTTTGATGCAGAACAAGGCGAAAAGCGCAGAAATCCTTGCGGATTTCGAGCATTTTTAACGCAGTTATGTGCAAAAACAGCGAATTTTAAGGCTTAACATCCTTGTGAAGTGCCGCCCTTCTGGGGTGCATTTTTTTATATGAATAAAGCCATCGACAATCTGGTCGATGGCTTTTATAATATGTATTGTATTTGCACTAAAACGCCTTAATAGCCTATTGCAGTGGCAAGAAGCATCAGCCCTGCAGATGCTGCAAAAACGGCAAGAAACAGCTTCCATGAGCATTTTATATACTTAATATATGAGATGTTGATAATACCAAGAGCAATCATCAGAAGACCGTTTGTGGGGAAAAGAACATTGCATAAGCCATCGCTCAGGCAGAAGGAAACAATGAGGTTCTGTCTGCCTATGCCGATCATGTCAACCAGAGGAAGCAGAATGGGCATCAGAAGAAATGCCTTTGCAGAGCCGCTGCCGATGAAGAATTCGAATATACAGATTACGAAGAAAATAAGAATGATTGCAAAGAACGGATTAACATCTTTTATCAGGTTATAAACCCAATAAAGCATAGTGTCAATAATCATACCCTTTTTGAGAATGTATGTAACACAAATGATTATAAGAATAATCGGTGCACAGGGGAGTATTGTCCTGATGCCTTCACCAAAAACTGAAGCAAGCTCTTTTTTGTTGTAGCCACTCAGGCGTCCGGCTCTCAGGCCACCAACAGTGAAAAGAATTGCCATTGAGGCAAGGGGAAGATAACCGATTATGTCTGAAACTGCCTGATTTTTGACAATAATGTTTATCAGCAAGCAAGCTATAGTTATAACAAGAACTGCAGCAAGGCAACTGACAAACGCCTTTGATGCTCTGCCAAGCTTGGGGTTTGCCATGGCTTTTTCCATTTCGTCCTTGTTGAGAAATCTTTTTTTCAGTTCAAGATCACTTTCGTAGCATACAGATTTCTGAGGATTCTTTTCAATTTTCTTTGCGTAAGTGATGAGAAAGCCGGCAAGAACAGCATAAATAACTGCAAAAACGAGAATTCTGAAAAGAACACCGGAAAACATGGGCAGCCCTGCCATTGACTGGGTAATACCGACATTGAAGGGGTTGAATGTTGCTGCTGAATATCCGAAGGCAACCGATATAAGGCTCATACCTAAGCCGACAAAGGAGTCCCAGCCGAGAGAAAGGGAGATTGCAACGGCCATCGGCACAAGTGTAACCGATTCTTCGAGGATGCCTGCAAATGAAGAAAGAAGCATACATGCAAATATTATAACTGCAAGAAGAGTATATTTCTTTGCCGAAAACTTATCCACGATAACTGACATGAGATATTTCAGGATTCCGCTTCTGTCCAGGATAAGGAAGGTACCGCCGATAAGAATAATAACCAGAATGATGATAACCCCCGTCATTGCATCTGACGTGGAATAAATAAAGGTTTCAATGGGGGAGAGAAATATTCTGTAGAATTTATATCCAACTTCTTCTCTCGGAATCTCATGATAGGTGCCGTTAATGATTGAACCGTCCTCTGCAGTGTCATAAACACCGGTCGGAACAACCTGTGTGAGCACACCTGCAAAAATCATAATACCGATTAGCAGGGCAGTAATTCCTATAAGTGTCTTTTTATCAATTTTGATAAAGCTGTTTGTGTTTTCTTTTTTCATTAGATCTGTTCCTTAAATATTATTTTCAATTTCCATTCTCTGACGCTCAATATAAAAGGTCAGCTTATCAAAGCCGCATTCCTTTGCCATTTTCATGCCTTCCTTTATGTCGTTGCCCACATCGTATGCTGTGTGGCAGTCTGACCCGATGGTGACATATTTTCCGCCAAGCTGCCTGTAACGCTTTATAATGTCCTTATCCGGCATGGGTCTTCCCATGCAGTGGCGTATTCCCGAGGTGTTGATTTCAAGGGCCTTACCGCTTTTGATTATGGTGTCGAGAAGGATGTCGGTTTCCTTTTGTATCCTGCTGTAATCGAAATCCATTTTATATGTGCACTGAATTCTGCGCATAGGGCATGTGATATGAGAAATAATATCAACATCTGCCTTATCAGCCATTTCAGAAAGCTCGATGAAATAGCCTTTCATGAACTCGTATATATCAATTTTGTCATAAGGAATCTGCTTGACATCACATTCATATCCCTTGGGCTTATGAATGCTGCCGAGAACAACATCAAAAGGATATGTGCTGATGATCTTCTTAGTCAGCTCGGGATTGCTGCAGGGCTGACCTATTTCTATGCCTAAAAGCACAAGCAGCTGGCCCTCAAAGGCTGTTCTTGCTTTGCTGCTTTCAAAAAATGAATGAAAAATCATGTGATTGTATTTCTGAGAGAAATAGCTGTCAACCTCACAATGATCAGTTATTGCAATTGCACGAAGATTTTTTGCAACAGCCTGCTCGCAAATGAACATGGGCGAATGCTTTCCGTCCGGTGAATTATCGGAATGAACGTGCATGTCAATAATACGTTCTTTTTGCATATAAAAAACCTCCTTGCACATATTTTTATAGATTATACATTAAAATGCAATAATATGCAATATAAATTTAAATAAAATGAATATTTTTTCTTTCTTTTTTGCGTTGCTGCTAAAAGAGCCTTAAAAAATGAATAAAATTATTGAATGTATTAACAGAAAATGCTCATCAGGCAGCAAATAACCTTCCAAATACTTACACTAATATATTCATCTGAATCTCACAAAATATAAATGCAAACGCAAACAGTTTATTTGAAGGAGAGTGTAAACAATGGCTAAAAGTTCAAAGGGCATGGTACCCGAAGCAAGAAGCGCTCTTGACAGATTCAAGATGGAAGCTGCTTCAGAAGTAGGCGTTAACCTTAAGGAAGGCTACAACGGCGACCTCACATCACGTGAAGCCGGTTCAGTTGGCGGCCAGATGGTTAAGAAAATGATCGAATCCTACGAAAAGAACATGAAATAACTTCTTTTCACAGTGAAAACATCCCGTATGCTAACGGGATGTTTTACTTTTAATTATTCATTATCTTTCGTTTCCGGTGCTTCTATAGGAAGCTGATCAGTGTCTACATCAGTTACCTGAATATCTGCTCGTGGTGAGAATACTTCTCTTTTTACGCTTGTTTCAGGTGAAAATACTTCACGGACCGGATAGTCATCATAATCATAATAAGCATTATCAGGTGAAGCCCGGTCGGAATATTCGGCGATCTCGTCCCGGTTAGTGTCGGGCAGGAACACATCAGATGAGAAGCTGTTATCAATGCAATTATACTTTATCTCATATGCTTTTTCTTTTTTGCTTCTGAGCTTCAGCCTTCTGATGAGGTAATACGCAACAATTATCAGCACAGTGATAATTGTGATGAGTATGCCTTCCTTCATCGCAGGAATCTTGTATCTGAATTCAACTGTGTGGTTTCCGCTGTCAACCATAATACCTAAAAGTGCTTTGCCGACCATGACGATTTTTTCTTCAGGCACCTTTTCACCGTCAATATAAACATTCCATCCCTTGTCATAGGGGATTGAGGTGTAGAGAAGGCAATCGTTTTCTGCTGTGAATCTGCCCCTGATGTAAGTGTCGTCAAATTTTTCAGTGAGCATCTGGCTTTCACTAAGAACAGCGTAACCCTCATCCATGATTTCTTTGTCGAGAGCATATGCGTAGAATTTAATTGTGCCTGTGTTGGCTTCAACGGGGATATTAACTGAAATTGTGTCTCCGACATTGTAGTATCCGAGATCGAGAATACAGTTCTGATCTGCGGTGTGTGTCATTGTTCCTATGGGCGAGTTAACGGTTATGCTTTTTGACTCTGCACCTGTGATTTCAAAATAAATATATATATTTGAATCAATCTTCGGTGAAAGATATGCTGTCACTGAGCCGTCAAGATCATCAGTAATTTTGTCATAATAGAAGCTGTAAGAGCTCATATCCTCAGTGAAAGCTTCAACATTGGAATATGTGAAGCTGTCGGGATCAAGTCTTATAAAGGGACTGCCGAGACCACCTGTTGCAAGGTTGAAATAATCACCCTGAAGTGCAAAGGGATCGCCTGAGGTGTTTGCTCTCCACTGCTCAAGGTAATTGTCGGTTGCCCATGAGGCAACATTGCTGTCAACACAGTAGGCAATTGGCAGAACGTAATTGTTTTTGTATGCGGTGAATTTTGAATGCGAAGTAACAGGTGAATAGTTGGGTGAATTTGCAAGTGCATCCGGGGTGTAGTTGTTGACAATGTATTTCATTGAAAACATCATATTATAAACAGGTGTCTGGGGATTATAAGTATAGCTGTTAATCCGGTTGCTCATCATACCCATATCATCCTGAAGGTTAGAAAGTCTTTCGTATGCCATGGATGAGAAAACAGATGCACCGTTATAATAGTACCATGAGGGATCCATTCGTGTGCGAAGGTCGGTCAGCTCCATGCGATAGAAGTCACCGTCTTCAATTGTATCGAGAGTGTCCTTAACAGTGCTGAAATCGTCATAATCAGATACATAGGGGTCCTTCGTGACAGAAATATGCACAGTGCTTGTGTCACACATGATGGCTTCACTGCACACGCAGATAACAAGAAGTGCAGCAACTGAGGCAGCCTGGAAGCGCTTATCCTTAAATATTGCAAGAACAAGCACATAAAGAACAATAAGAACAAGCGAGAAAATAACAGATCCGGCAGTGACATTTTTTGAGGTGTGCTCTTCAACCAAAACAACAAAGATAACCAGCGCAGCACCAACAACACCAAAGTGACGTGCCTTGAATTCATTCAGACGCATAAAGGTTTTATACGCCATTATCAGAAGTACAAATGAGTAAATAAATGACTGACGGTAAGGAAGGTCGTTGGGGAAGTGCATACCGTGCCAGACGTAATTGAATATGTTGATGTTGAAGCTGAAATATAAAACAGTGAGAAGTGCAATCGTTGCGAATTTCTCTTTTTTGCTGATTGACTTGGTGAAGAAGAAAAGGGGAGCAAGAATCAGGGGCAGAACACCGCAGTAAACATTGGGCAGAACATCGTCACCGCTTGACCTGATTGTTGTTGTCAGATTTGCAAGATGATTTGCAAAGAAATCGAAGAAGGTGAAATAGCTTTTAGGATCATTAGGGAAGGTGCCGGAGGTTGCTGAGCAGGACTGAAGAATGCTGTAAACCGGCAGAAGCACACAGGCCATAAGACCTGCTGATGCAAGAGCGCCGAAGGTGAAGATTATACCGCTTCGGAGAAATCTGTTGTTTCTGAATGCAGCGCCCTTAATGTATTCGCCTGTAACAAAAGAGGTGAGGCTGTAGCTCTTGAAATAATAATAAAAGAAATACGAAACGGAGAACATGCAGAGCATGTAAGACATGTAGTAGTTTGAAAACATTGAAAGAGAAAGACCGACAACAAAGGTGCCCATTTTTCCGTTATCAATAATTCTTTCAATACCCAGAAGAACAACAGGCAGAAGAATCATCGCATCAAGCCACATAACGTTCCAGTAGTAAGCGAGCATATAACCGCAGAAGGCATACAAAACGCCGAATGCAGCAGATGCGCAGGAGCTGCTGTGAAGTGACTTTTTGATATACCATGTGAATGTGCCTGCTGAAAGAGCAGCCTTGAGAAGAATCATTGTTGCAATTGCTTCGGTAACATTCTTATGCCCGAAGAAAACAACAATCGCACCTATGGGGCTTGAAAGATAGTTGAAGTAGTTGCCTAAAAAGCAGCTGCCGAGGCCTGATGTCCATGAGTATATGAGGCTGTCGCCACCGAGTATTCTCTCATAAAGCTCAGCGAAAAGAGGCCCGTACTGATGATACAGGTCCATTCTCAGAATAGTATGCTCACCGAGAGGAATCATGCCGTTGCACATGTAAATAACGAGCATAGTGAATGCTGCGGCGATAAATGACAGGATGACAAACTTGTTTTCCGACAGGATATTTCTTTTTTCTTTTAACATTTTCTGCCTTCTTTCTGACTAACTGACTGTTACTGTATATAATACTATAATTAAGAGCAATCTTCAAGTGTTTTTATAATTTCACACAATGTTTAGATTTGCCTTAATTCTAACATTTAAAACTGTAAAATGTCAAATTAATTATTGATTTATTTCACGGATGTAGTATAATAGTTAAAAGGAATTCAACAGGAAAGGATATATATTATGAATAATGTAACGATTTTCGATCATCCGCTTATTCAGCATAAGCTTTCAATTCTCCGTAACAAGGAAACAAGCTCAAAGGATTTCAGAGCACTTGTTTCTGAAATTGCAACACTCATGTGTTATGAAGCAACAAGAGATTTACCCTTGGAGGAAATCGAAATCGAAACTCCCATCTGCAAAACAAAGGTTAATCACATCTGCGGCAAGAAGCTTGCTGTTGTGCCTATTCTCCGTGCAGGCCTTGGCATGGTGGACGGAATAACAAGCCTTGTTCCCTCAAGCAGAATCGGACACATCGGTCTTTACAGAGATGAAGAAACACTTCAGCCGGTTGAATACTATTGCAAGCTTCCTAAGGACATCAGCGAAAGAGATGTTTTTGTTGTTGACCCCATGCTTGCAACCGGTGGCTCAGGCATTGATGCTGTTTCACAGATTAAGCTCAGAAAGCCCCGTTCCATCCGTTTCATGTGCATCATTGCTGCCCCTGAGGGCGTTGAAGCCTTCACAAAGGCACATCCCGATGTGCATGTTTACTGCGCTGCGCTTGACGAAAAGCTTAATGAAAAGGGTTATATTGTTCCGGGACTCGGTGATGCAGGCGACAGAATTTTCGGCACAAAATAATTTTTTTCAAATCTTAAAGTGCGAAAGTGTTGACATTTTAAATTCTTTGTGGTAAAATCCATTCCAATATCACAAATGCGTTGACGAAATTATGAATTTTCATGCCTTTGATTTCAGAGAGTCGGTGGTTGGTGCGAACCGATACAAGCTGATTGTTCAGTCTCATTTCCGAGCAGGACTGTTGAAGACCTCGGTTGCGTAGGCAGTCACGGATGCCCCGTTATCATGGCTAAAGGCTTGTCAGAGTCTTGAAGAGTGACCGTATAAACGGTAAACAAGGTGGTACCACGGATTAAATTCGTCCTTGAAGTTACTTATGTAATTTCAAGGATTTTTTTAGTTTTTTACTCTTCGCAACAGTGATAGAAGTAATATGAAACGAAAAGGAGTTTTAGAAATGGAAAAATTATCAATTGCCGACATTACATTAAAGCAGGCAGCAAAAAAGAACGACTATACGCTTTCTTTCAGAGAGAAAATCGAAATTGCTAAGCTACTTGATAAGGTAAATGTTTCCGTTATTGAGCTTCCCCGTATCACAAAAGAAAAAACTGATGTACTTCTTATCAAGTCAATCGCTTCATGTGTTAAAAACAGCACACTTTCTGTTGCTGTCAACCTTGATGAAATGGATGTTGAAAGGGTTGCAGAGGCACTTAAAAGCGCAAATAAGCCCAGAATTCAGATCGTTGTTCCCACTTCAACTGTTCAGATGGAATATATCTGCAAAAAGAAGCCTCCCATGGTGCTTGAAATGATCAAAGACCTTGTTATGAAGGCAAAGGGTCTCTGCAATGATGTTGAGTTTGTTGCAGATGATGCCACAAGAAGTGAAGTTGATTTTCTCTACAATGCAATTTCTGCTGCAGTAAATGCCGGTGCAACAACTGTTACACTCTGCGATGCTGCAGGTACAATGCTGGCAGATGAAATCTCAACCTTTGTTGACGATGTATATGCAAATGTCGCAGGACTTGAAAATGTGAATGTCGGTGTTCAGTGCAGTGACGAAATGAGCATGGCAACAGCTTGCTGTGTTTCTGCAATCAAATCAGGTGTCAGAGAAATCAAGGTCACATCAATTGCAGGCAACGAAGCTGCTTCACTTGAGCCTGTCTGTATGGCTGTTAAGGTTCACGGTGATGAATTCATGCTTGAAGCTCCGGTTAAAATGACTGAATTCCACAGAATTTCAAAGCAGATTGAATGGATTGCAAGCTCAAAGAAGTCTAAAACTTCTGCTTTCGACTCAACAATCGGTACCGGTAATGACAGCTTTACGCTTAACGAGCATGACGACATTTCAGAGGTTACAAAGGCTGTTATGAGCCTCGGCTATGAGCTTTCACAGGAAGATATTTCAAAGGTATATGAGGAATTCAAGCGTATCAGCCGCAAAAAGCCTGTCGGTTCAAAGGAGCTTGATGCAATTGTTGCTTCAGCAGCTCTGCAGGTTCCCACAACCTATTTCCTTGAATCCTATGTAATCAACAGCGGCAATGTTATTTCTGCAACTGCAAATATCACAGTCAGCAAGGACGGTGAACAGATTCGTGGCCTTGCTGTCGGTGACGGCCCCATTGATGCTGCCTTCCTTGCAATTGAGCAGATTGTCGGCCATCATTATGAATTGGACGATTTCCAAATTCAGGCAGTCACCGAAGGTCAGGAAGCAATGGGCTCTGCTCTTGTCAAGCTTCGCAACAACGGCAAGCTCTATTCCGGCAAGGGTATTTCAACCGACATTATCGGCGCAAGTATCAGAGCATATCTTAACGCAATCAATAAGATTGTATATGAGGAGGCGTAATAAGCTATGATGAAGCTTTCTTTTTCAATAAACGGATGGAAGGATTATTCCTGGCAGGATTTCACTTCACTTGCTGAGGAAATCGGCTTCAAGGGTATTGAACTTCACAATGTTCTTGTTTCCGACCTGACGGAAAAAGACGGTCCTTTCCATAAATATAATTCAGCTGCAACAATGCGAAAGCTCAACGATTCAGGCATATCTGTGCCCTGCGTTGATATCAGTGTTGACATTTCCTCAGAAAATGTCAAGGAAAACGCTGAGTATATCATAAAGTGTATTGACTTTGCATCAGGTATCAAGGCGCCTTTTGTCAGGGTTTATGCTTCCGGCAAAAACGAAGGCGCAAGAGATAATGTTGTTGCCTGCCTTTCAGAGGTTGTTGATTATGCAGCCGAAAAGAAGGTAACAGTTCTGATTGAAACCTGCGGAATGTTCGCTGATACTGCTGTTCTTCGTGATGTACTGATGGATTTTGCATCTGATTCACTTGCAGCATTATGGGATGTTTATCACACATTCTGCGAAAAGGGTGAGGACACAGAAGTTACAATCACAAACCTTGGTGCATATATCAGACATGTTCACCTTAAGGATTCAGCTGTCATTGACGGTCAGCGTGAATATTGCCTTATCGGTGAAGGTGAGGTGCCTGTTGAAATTGTTGTCAATGCTCTTTCTTCAATCAACTATAACGGCTTCATTTCACTTGAATGGAACCCTGACTGGATGCCCGAGCTTACAGAAATTGATGTTATTTTCGCTCATTTTGTTCAGTATATGCAGAAATTCCAGGCTCCCTCAAGAAAGAAGAGTCATCTTTATTCAAATAACAGTGGCACAGGTAAATTTGTATGGAAAAAAGAAGCACTTATTGAAAAGACCTTTTCACAGGTTCTTGACAAAATGGTTGAGGAGTTCCCTGACCAGTATGCTTTCAAATATACAACCCTTGACTACACAAGAACCTATGCAGAGTTCCGTGACGATGTTGACGAATGCTGCAGAGCATTTCTTGCTCTTGGTGTTAAGCCGGGCAGCCATGTTGCAGTCTGGGCAACAAATATCCCTCAGTGGTATATTGCTTTCTGGGCAGCAACAAAAATCGGCGCAGTGCTTGTAACTGTCAACACAGCTTATAAAATTCACGAAATCGAATATCTTCTCAAGCAGTCCGATACTCATACTCTTATTCTTATTGAGCAGTACCGTGATTCACACTATTCGAATATCATCAGCGAGCTTTGCCCTGAGCTTGAAAACACAAAGCCGGGAAATCCGCTTCATTGCCGCAGACTTCCTTTCTTAAGAAATGTTATCACCGTCGGCTTTAAGAAGAAGGGCTGTCTGACATGGGAGGAAGCTATCGAAAGGGCAGAAAATGTTCCTGTTGAAGAGGTATACAGAATTGCAGCAACTGTTGATCCCAACGATGTATGTAATATGCAGTATACATCAGGCACAACAGGCTTCCCCAAGGGCGTTATGCTCACACATTATAATGTTGTCAACAACGGCAAATGTATCGGTGACCGAATGGATCTTTCCACTGCTGACCGAATGATGATTCAGGTGCCCATGTTCCATTGCTTCGGCATGGTTCTTGCCATGACAGCTTCAATGACTCACGGTGTAACTCTTTATCCGCTTCCGTATTTTACACCGAAGCCGTCACTTGCCTGCATAAATCAGGAAAAGATCACAGCTTTCCACGGCGTTCCAACAATGTTCATTGCAATGCTTGAGCATCCTGATTTTGAAAAGACCGATTTCTCACACATGAGAACAGGAATTATGGCAGGCTCACCTTGCCCGATTGCTACAATGAAGGACGTTGTCGGCAAGATGAACATGAAGGAAATCACTATTGTTTACGGTCAGACTGAGGCTTCCCCGGGCTGCACAATGAGCTCAACCGATGACTCACTTGAAGTCCGTGTAAGCACTGTCGGTCGCGCACTTCCTGAAATTGAGTGCAAGATAGTTGACCCCGAAACAGGCGAAGATCTTCCCGTCGGACAGATAGGTGAATTTGTTGCAAGAGGTTATAATATCATGAAGGGCTACTATAAGATGCCAAAGGCTACATCCTCTGCAATTGATAAAGAGGGCTGGCTTCACACAGGCGACCTTGCCTGCAAGACCGAGGACGGAAACTATAAGATCACCGGCAGACTCAAGGATATGATTATCCGTGGCGGTGAAAACATCTATCCGAAGGAAATTGAAGAGTTTATCTATACTCATCCGAAGGTCAGCGATGTTCAGGTTATCGGTGTACCCGATGAACAGTACGGCGAGGAAATTGCTGCCTGTATTATTCTTAAAGAGGGCGAAACAATGACAGAAGCTGAAATGAAGCAGTATGTCAGAGATCATATGGCAAAACATAAGGTTCCCAGATATGTTGACTTTGTTGAGGCCTTCCCCATGAATGCAGCAGGCAAAATTCTCAAATACAAAATGCGTGAAGAAGCCATTGTTAAATACGGACTTCAGAAGGCAAACTCAGTTGAAACAGCTTAAATAATTATAATGGGTGCTTCGTTTATTCGGAGCACCTGAAAATTTTGACGAAAAAGAGATGGATTTTTAATGAACTGTCCTATTATTGACTGCCACTGTCATGTGTATCCCGATAAGATAGCTGAAAAGGCTGTCGGCAGCATCGGTAGTTTTTATGATCTTGATATGTATTATGACGGAAAAGCTTCCACACTGATTAATCACGGCGACGAAATCGGTGTGAGCCATTATGTTATTTTTTCTGTTGCAACAACGCCTCATCAGGTTCATTCCATCAACAGCTTTATAGCAGAAACTGTTAAAAAAAGCGGTGGTATAATGACAGGCCTCGGCACACTTCATCCTGATTCCGAAAATATTAAAGGGGACATTGAAGAAATAAAAAGGCTTGGACTGAAGGGTGTTAAAATGCACCCGGATTTTCAGAGATTCAGAATAGACGACGAAAAATGCAACAGAATTTATGAATTATGTGAGGGTGTGCTTCCCGTTTATCTTCACACAGGTGACACGCGTTATGCTTTTTCTAACCCTGATAATGTGATACCTGTGCTTGAGAGGTATCCTGACTTAGTTGTAATAGGTGCTCACTTCGGCGGTTGGTCATGCTGGAAAGAGGCAGCACAAAAGCTTCATAAATACAAAAACTTTTATGTTGACTGCTCTTCATCATTCGATTGGCTGAATGCCGAAGAAGTAGGAGAGCTTATAAAAATGTATACGGCTGACAGGGTGCTTTTTGGCACAGATTATCCTATGTGGAGCCACAAACAGGAGTTTGAACGCTTCAATAAAATTGACCTTACGACCGAGGAAAGAGAGAAGATTCTTTATAAAAATGCAATGAAGCTTTTCTCAATAGAAAAAGTTTAAAAAAGTTAAAAAAAGATATTGACTTTAAGTTCTTAAAGTGCTAAAATACTTTCAAATTGAATATCAAAGGCTATGACGAAGACGGAAGAAGTCAGCGTTTCACAGAGAGTCGGCGGTGCTGGAAAGCCGGCAAACAACACTTCAGTTTCCTATCACTTCTGAGCTGAAGGTCCGAACATCTTTTTGATTAGTAGATACCTTTCGTGATTGCTGCGTTAATGCATAGGGCTTGTTGGAGCTTGAGGTGGCAGAGAAATCTGCAATTTGAGTGGTACCGCGGGTATTAATTTTTGATTATTGCTCGTCTCAAAGGAAACTTTGGGACGGGTTTATTTTTTATAAAAAATTCTTTTTGTCAGGAGGCGTAATTTAATGGAACTCAACAAAATGAACAATGAACTTAAAGAGGTGGCTTTCCGAATTAAGGAAATGCGTGAGATCGCAGGCTACAGTCAGGAAGAAATGGCAGAAAAGGTTGACCTGAGCGTCGGGGAGTATATCTCATATGAATCGGGTGCTGATGATTTGCCGTTCTCATTCATTCATAAGTGCGCAAAGGTGTTCGGTATCGGCAAAACTGACCTTCTTGAGGGCAGAAGCAGTAACCTTTCATCATATACAGTCACAAGAAAGAATCAGGGCAAAATTATTTCAAAGGATGAAGATGACGGTATTGAAATTGATCATCTTGCACTTCTTTTCCGCAACAAGCTGGCTGAGCCCTATCTTGCAAAGTATGAATATAAAGAAGAGCTTCAGAACAAAGAAATTGCAACAACAACCCATAGCGGACACGAATTTGACTATGTGCTTTCAGGTAAGCTCAAGATCCGCGTGGGTAAGCACACAGAAATCCTTGAAGCAGGGGACAGCATCTATTACAGAAGCTCCACTCCTCACGGCATGATTGCTGTTGACGGTGAAGACTGCACCTTCCTTGCAGTTGTTATTGCAGGCGAAGAAGCAATTGAGCAGCATGTCAGTGATGAGGTGCGCACTGCAACAAAGGCAAAGCATGACCTTGTTGTTGAAAAGTTCATTGAAACAACTGAAGATGCGAACGGTGTGCTTCAGGATATCAGCTTCACTGATGAAGACAAGTTCAATTTTGCATTTGATGTTGTTGACGCTGTTGCTGATAAATACCCTGACAAGCTTGCAATGCTTCATGTTTCAAAGGATAAAACCGAAAGACGCTTCACTTTCAAGGAAATGAAAAAGGAATCTGCCCGTGCAGCTAACTATTTCAAGAGTCTTGGCATTGAAAAGGGCGACAGAGTTATGCTCGTTCTCAAGCGTCATTATCAGTTCTGGATAACAGCGCTTGCACTTCATAAGCTTGGTGCGATTATCATTCCTGCAACAAATCAGCTCGTTGTTCATGACTTTGAATACCGCTTTGAAGCAGCAGGCGTCAAGGCAATTCTTTGCACTGCTGACGGTGACACAGCAAATCAGGTTGATATTGCTGCGGAAAAATACGGCAAGCTTGAGCATAAGATTATTGTCAACGGTGAAAAAGAGGGCTGGAGAAGCTTCGATAGTGAATACAAGCTCTTCAGAAGTATCTTTGATAGAACAGAGGAGACAGCTTGCGGCGATGACGCAATGCTCATGTTCTTCACATCAGGCACAACAGGCTATCCCAAAATTGCATCACATTCATATAAATATGCACTCGGACATTTCATTACAGCAAAATATTGGCATAATGTTCAGCCGACTGATTTGCATCTCACAATTTCCGATACAGGCTGGGGTAAGGCACTCTGGGGTAAGTTCTACGGTCAGTGGATGAGCGAGGGCTCAGTATTTACCTATGACTTTGACCGTTTTGATGCCTCAGAAATTCTTCCGATGTTCGCAAAATATAATATCACTACCTTCTGCGCTCCTCCCACAATGTACAGAATGCTTATCAAAGAGGATCTTTCAAAGTATGATCTTTCCTCAATCAGATATGCAACAACTGCAGGTGAGGCGCTGAATCCCGAGGTATTCTATCAGTTCCAGAAGGCAACAGGCCTTGTTATTATGGAAGGCTTCGGCCAGACAGAAACAACTCTTACAATCGGCAATCTCGTCGGCACAACACCTAAGCCGGGCGCAATGGGCAAGCCTATTCCCGGATATGACATTGATATCGTTGACCTTGACGGCAATCCCTGTCCCGACGGTGAAACCGGTGAAATCATTGTCAGAACTGATAAGAAAGTGCCTTGCGGTCTGTTCAAGGGTTATTTCCGTGACGAAGAAAGAACAGCTGAGGTATGGCACGACGGTATGTATCATACAGGTGACACAGCATGGAGGGACGAAGACGGCTACTTCTGGTATGTCAGCCGTATTGATGACGTTATCAAGTCATCAGGCTACCGTATCGGCCCCTTCGAAATTGAAAATGTTATCATGGAGCTTCCTTATGTTCTTGAATGCGGTGTTTCTGCTGCTCCCGATGAAGTAAGAGGACAGGTTGTCAAGGCAAGCATTGTTCTTACAAAGGGCACTGAGCCGACAGAAGAGCTCAAGAAAGAAATTCAGAACTATGTCAAGAAAAATACAGCTCCCTATAAGTATCCGAGAATCGTTGTGTTCAGAGATGAGCTTCCCAAAACAATCAGCGGCAAGATTCAGAGAAATAAGCTTTAATTGACATGTTGGCAAAATGAACAAAGCAAATTGCGATTATGGTAACATTTTCTGCAGTTTGCAGGTTCAATTTTGTTGAAAAAAGAAGATAAAAGTTTTATAATATCAGATAAGGCTCAAGTGAAGGGGGATTATGTTGCAAAAGCGTGTAAGTCTTTTTGCCGGACATTACGGCAGCGGAAAAACAAATATTGCAGTAAATTATGCAGTTTATCTTAAACAACAGAATCATCCCGTTGTTATTGCTGACCTTGATATTGTAAATCCCTATTTTCGCACAAAGGACAGTGAAAAAGAGCTGAAGGATAAAGGAATAGACCTTATCTGCTCCGAGTTTGCAAACACAAACCTGGACATTCCCTCTCTTCCTCAGACTATGTACCGTGTCGTACATGACAAAAGCATTTATGCAGTTATGGATATCGGCGGTGATGATGCAGGGGCTGTGGCGCTTGGCAGATTTTCAGATTCTCTGATGTCAGAGAATAATTACGAGATGTTTTTCGTTGTGAATTTCTTCCGTCCGCTGACTAAAAATGCCGAGGATGCCTTCATTGTTCTTAAAGAAATTGAAGCTGCATCTAAAATGAAGTTTACGGGAATTATCAACAACTCAAATCTCGGCTCAATCACAACTGTTGACGATATTTTGTCAACAAAAGACGAAGTGTTAAAGCTATGTGAAAAATCAGCTTTACCCTTGTGCTTCACAACTGTTGAAGAGTCACTGTGTGAAAAAGCAGGGGAGAGAATCGAGAAGGTTTTCCCTTTGAAGCTACAAAGTAAATTATTTTAATTGGAGGTAAGTTTATGCCAAAGGTTACGTTTAATACAGACATGTGCAAGGGCTGCGGACTTTGTGTAATTGCCTGCCCTAAGAAAATCCTTGTTATTGCAAAGGATAAAATCAACGCAAAAGGTCATTCACCCGCAGAAATGACAGATGAAAGCCAGTGCATCGGTTGTGCATTCTGCGCAACAATGTGCCCTGATTGTATTATCAAGGTTGAAAAGTGAGGTTAGAAAAAATGGCTGAAAAAGTACTTATGAAAGGTAATGAGGCAATTGCTGAAGCTGCAATTCTTGCAGGCTGCCGTCATTACTTCGGATATCCCATCACACCTCAGACTGAAATTGCCGCATATATGGCAAAGAAGATGCCTAAAATCGGTGGCTGCTTCCTTCAGGCTGAAAGCGAGGTTGCAGCAATCAACATGGTTTACGGTGTTGCATCAACCGGTAAGAGAGTTATGACATCATCATCAAGCCCCGGAATTTCCCTCAAGGCTGAAGGTCTCTCATATCTTGCAGGCAGTGATTTACCTGCGCTTGTTGTTAATGTTCAGAGAGGCGGCCCCGGTCTTGGCGGCATTCAGCCCTCACAGTCTGACTATTTCCAGGCAACAAAGGGCTGCGGCCACGGTGACTACAGAATGATCGTTCTTGCTCCCTCATCAGTTCAGGAAATGGCAAGCCTCACAATCAAAGGCTTCGACCTTGCAGAAAAATACAGAATGACTTCAATGATTCTCGCTGACGGTACTATGGGCCAGATGATGGAGCCCGTATCACTCGAAGAAGCAGTTGTTGAGTCCTATGATAAATCATGGGCTGTAACAGGCACAAAGTGTGAAAGAAAGAAGAACATCATCAACTCTCTTTCACTTGTCCCTGAGGAACTCGAAAAATTCAACTTTGAAAGATACGAAAGATACGCAAAGATTGAAGAAAACGAAGTTATGTATGAAGAATATATGATGGACGATGCAGAAATCTGCGTTGCTGCTTTCGGCATTGCCGCACGTGTTGCAAAAAATGCAATTGTCAAGGCAAGAGAAGAAGGTATCAAGGTTGGTATGATCCGTCCCATCACACTCTGGCCCTTCCCGCAGAAGGCATTTGAGGAAGCTGCAGAAAAGGTTAACAGCTTTATTTCTGTTGAGCTTTCAATGGGTCAGATGATTGAAGATATCAGACTTTACACAAAGTCAAAGAAGCCCGTAACTCTTTGCAACAGAGTCGGCGGCATGATTCCTTCACCTGAGCAGGTGCTTGAATCAATCAGAAAAGCAAACGAAGGAGGTAACAGATAATGGTAGTATTTGATAAACCCAAGTCACTTTGTGATGTTCCTTTCCATTATTGTCCCGGTTGTACACATGGCATTATTCACCGCCTTGTTGCTGAAGTAATTGACGAACTCGGAATTGAAGGCAAGACAATCGGTGTTGCACCTGTAGGCTGCTCAGTTCTCGCTTATAACTATTTTGCCTGCGACATGGTTGAGGCTGCTCACGGACGTGCTCCTGCAGTTGCAACAGGTCTTAAGCGTTCAGATCCCGATAATCACATCGTGTTTACATATCAGGGTGACGGTGACCTCGCTTCAATCGGTACTGCAGAAACAGTTCATGCAGCTGCAAGAAATGAAAATATCACAATTATCTTTGTTAACAATGCAATTTATGGTATGACAGGCGGTCAGATGGCTCCCACATCACTTCCCGGTCAGGTTACACAGACTTCACCCTACGGCAGAGATACAAGTCATTGCGGCTTCCCGGTAAAAGTTTCTGAAATGCTTTCCCAGCTTGACGGTGCATCATACATCGAAAGAGTTGCAGTTAATAACGTTAAGAATGTAAGAAATGCAAAGAAGGCAATCAAAAAGGCTTTCCAGAATCAGATTGATAAAAAAGGCTTCTCCCTTGTTGAAGTTATTTCAACATGTCCCACAAACTGGGGTATGTCACCTGAAAAGGCTCTTCAGTGGGTTGAAGAAAAGATGATTCCTTATTATCCTCTCGGTGTATATAAGGACAGAGATGCTGAAAAGAAGGAGGAAGAATAATGAGCACAACACAGATTCTCATTGCCGGCTTCGGCGGTCAGGGTGTTCTTTTCGCAGGTAAGCTTCTTGCATACAAAGGGCTTATCGCTGACAAGCAGGTTTCATGGCTTCCCTCCTATGGCCCCGAAATGCGTGGCGGCACAGCTAACTGCAGTGTTATCATCAGCGACGAGCCTGTCGGTTCACCCATCGTTTCAAACCCCGATATTCTTGTTGCTATGAACCTTCCTTCACTTGAAAAATATGAAAACGATGTTGTTTCGGGCGGTATCATTATCGTTGACTCAACTCTTATCAGCAAAAAGGTTGAAAGAGAAGATGTAACTACATATTATGTACCCGCAACAAAAATGGCAAAGGACGAAGGCTTTTCAACTCTTGCTAACATGATTCTTATGGGTAAGCTCATGAAAGCATGTGAATCAATGGATTTCGACGGAATTGAAGCAACAGTTCAGAAGGTTGTTCCTCCCAAAAAGGCAAATCTTATCGACATTAACATAAAGGCCCTTAAAACAGGCTACGATTTTGAATAAGAGGTGTTTATAATGGATATTAAAATCACAAAAACAACTGCTCCCAAGGCTAAGCCTGCAAAGGGCGAGAAGCTCGGCTTCGGTCACATTTTCACAGACCATATGTTCATTATGAACTACACAGAGGGCATGGGCTGGCACGATGCAAGAATCGTACCCTACGGCAACATTTCACTTGATCCTAGTGCAATGGTTTTCCATTACGGTCAGGAAATGTTCGAAGGATTAAAGGCATACAGAGGCGAAGATGACAAGATTTATCTTTTCCGTCCCGATATGAATGCAAAAAGAGCTAATGCTTCAAATGAAAGACTCTGCATTCCCGAAATTCCCGAGGATATGTTTGTTGACGCTGTTAAGGCAGTTGTTGACATTGACAGAGATTGGGTACCCTCAGACCCCGGCACATCACTTTATATCCGTCCTTTCGTAATCGCAACTGACGAATTCCTCGGTGTTGCTCCTTCAAAGACATATCTGTTCATGGTTATTCTTTCACCCTCAGGTGCTTACTATGAAAGCGGTCTTGCTCCTGTTGGTATCTGGATTGAAGATGACTATGTAAGAGCTGTCAAGGGCGGCATGGGCTTTGCAAAAACAGGCGGTAACTATGCTGCTTCTCTTATCGCTCAGGTTAAGGCTCACGATGCAGGCTATTCACAGGTTCTCTGGCTTGACGGTGTTGAGAGAAAGTACATCGTAGAAGTCGGCGCAATGAATATTATGTTTAAAATTAACGGTAAGGTAGTAACTCCTGCACTCAACGGCAGCATCCTTCCCGGCATCACACGTAACTCCATCATCAATGTATGTAAGGCTTGGGGTTATGAGGTTGAGGAAAGAAGAATTTCCGTTGACGAGCTTGTTGAAGCTGCAAAGAACGGCAGCCTTGAAGAAGTCTGGGGCACAGGTACTGCTGCAGTTGTTTCACCTGTCGGTAAGCTTCGTTATATGGACGATGTTATGACAATCGGTGACGGCGGCATCGGTGAGCTCACACAGAAGCTTTATGATGAACTCACAGGCATCCAGTGGGGAAAGAGAGAAGATCCCTACGGCTGGAGAATTGAAGTTAAATAATTAATAAAATAACAGTCAAAGCTGTCGGAAGAGATTCCGGCAGCTTTTTATAATTGTAAAACAGTTCTTTGAATTTTTTTATTTCTCACTTGATAACAGGTTCTGATAGATATATAATCAATGGTGTACGATGTAGCCTTAATACATAAAAGGGAAAGGATGATTATATGACTTTTGAAGTTAAAGAAAATCAATTCATAAAAGACGGAAAAGCCATTAAAATTATTTCAGGTGCAGTTCATTACTTCCGTAATATGCCTGATACATGGCCTGACATATTCAGAAAAATGAAAGCTATGGGACTCAACTGTGTTGAAACATATTGTGCATGGAATATGCACGAAAAGGTTCAGGGCGAATATGATTTTACGGGTAACCTTGATATTGCTTCTTTTATCAGGGAAGCACAGAAGGAAAATCTGATGGTTATTGTGAGACCCGGTCCCTATATCTGTGCTGAATGGGAATTCGGTGGACTGCCATGGTGGATTCAGACAGACAGTGACATTGAAATCCGTTGTTCAAATGAATCATACATAAAGCACTTTGATGCATATCTTGATAAGCTTTTTGAACAGGTAAGACCATTGCTTTGCACAAACGGCGGACCTGTTATTATGATGCAGCTTGAAAATGAATACGGTTATTACGGTGACGACAGAGAATATCTGAAATATCTTCGTGACGGTTACATAAAAAGAGGGATTGATGTACCCTTGTTCACTTCTGACGGCACATCAAAAGAGAATCTTCTTGACGGCTCTGTTGAAGGCTGTTTTTCAACACTGAACTTTGGCAGCAGAGTTGAAGAAAACTTCAGAGCCCATGATGAACTTTATCCGGATGCACCTAAAATGTGCATGGAAATGTGGAACGGTTGGTTCGACGCATGGGGCGATGAAAAGCATCATACAACAAGTGCAGATGACTATGCAGCTGTAGTTGATGATATGCTGAAAAAAGGCAGCCTCAATATGTATATGTTCATCGGCGGCACCAACTTCGGCTTTACAAGCGGTGCAAATCATTACGAAAAGTTTGCACCCGATGTCACAAGCTATGACTATGATGCAATGCTGACTGAGTGCGGTGATGTGACAGAAAAGTACCGTAAGGTCCGTGAGGTTATAAAAAAATATATTGATGAGCCCTTGCCTGAAATCCCTGCTGACCGTGAAAAAATTGCCTATGGCAAAGTAAAACTCAATGAATACGGCTCTCTGTTTGACAACCTCAAAAATCTGTCTTCAGCTGTTCACTCTGACGTTCCGAAATGTATGGAGTATTATAATCAGGGCTACGGATATATTGCCTACACAACCGTTCTCAACAGAGATTATAACGATGTTACACTGTCCTTTGAAAGCTTAGGAGACAGAGCACAGATTTATGTCAACAGAAATCTTCAGGGAGTAGTTTATATTAACGATTCACTTGAAACAAAGATAACTGCAAAAGCAGGGGATGTGCTAACTGTGCTTTGTGAAAACATGGGCAGAGCAAACTTCGGCGCAAAAATGATGCGTAAAAAAGGTATTGCAGGCAGATGCCTTCTTGACGGAAAAATTCATTTTTCTTGGGATGTATATCCGCTTGAGATGAATAACCTTCATTTGGTTGAGTTTTCAGATGAAATGCCGTGTGAAAAATCAATGTTCTTAAAGGGCAGCTTTAATATACAAGAGGCAAAAGACACATTTTTAAAACTTGATAATTTTACAAAAGGCTTTGTTGTGCTCAACGGCTTTAATCTTGGCAGATATTGGAAAATCGGCCCTCAGAAAACACTTTATGTGCCTGCAGGTATTCTCAAAGAGGGGAAAAACGAGATTATTGTTTTTGAATCTGACTTAGTCAAGGGTGAAGCCATAATTGAATTTTGTGATAAACCCGAGTTGGGATAACTGAAGAACTTAAAAATTTGTATAAAATTTACATTTTGACAATAAAATGAATTGCTATTATTGATTATTTATGATACAATTATCTAAATATAGGAGAAAAAGGAGGTAGAAAAATGAGCGACAATAACAAGGGACAATCTCTTGGAAAAGTCAGATCACTTTTCTCTGAAATCAGAACTCACTGGAAAACTCCTGCCGAAGGAAAATATGTTCCCTACAAGGAATATAAAGATCTGTTCCTCGGTATAGGATGTAACTACACCGGCACAAAAATGCTTGAGGCGATAGGCTTTTTTGCTACATGCTGTCTTTTCATGTATCACTACAAATTGCCCTATCTCACCTTCTCATTCATCGGCATCATCAATATGCCGCTTAACTACATCTGGACACTTATCGGTTGGATTATCAACGATAACCTCGGTTTCCTTCCGAAGAAAACAGAAAGAAAGTTTTACGGCTTGTATTTCTCGCTTATTGTTATCGGTCTTGCGATGATTTTCGGTAAGTTTGAGTTTCTTGAAACTTCGACTAATCCGCTTATTGTTTATCTCAACAATATGGCAAGTATCGGTATCAACGCTTCATCAGCCATGAAAATTCTCGGCACCCATATTCTCTGGAACGGCTGGGCAGGCTCAAGAAATATTTTCTGGCGTAAAAAGCTTATCCCGAAATTCGGCAGATATAAGTATTCACTTTACTGTGATGTTGTCCCCAAGTGCATTATGGTTATCCTTGTAGGTTGGCTTCCTCTTTACAATATTGAGGATATGGTTACAAGAGTATGGACTGCAAACCTCCTGTTTGCCTGCTATAACATTTTCGGCTTCGGCAACAGCCTTGAAACTGTTTCAAAAACTATCAGCCCAAACATGGAAGAAAGACTTCTTGTACGTACATATCCTGTTAAGCTTTCTCACTTTATTCATACAATTGTTTCGATTATTATTCCCGTTGTTGTCGACTCACTCGATAGAAAATGGGAAGATATCAATCTTTTCCGTTGGGTATATCCCATCTGCTTTATCGTTCCTGCAGCAATCACAATGTTCTATGCTATAAGACTTAAGGAAAGAATTCCGCAGCCGCCCCTTGAAAAGAAGGTTCAGATCAACTTCTGGAAGGGTATGTTCGGTGTTCTGCGTAATAAATATCTGCTTATTAACACCGTGGTTGGTCTTATCGACTCACTTGGTAACGGTATGCTTGAATTTCCGAAGATTATTTATCTTTATACCTTCAGACTTGCAGGCCTGCCGTATACAATCATCATGAATCTTATCTCCTTTGCCGGCACTCCACCCGATTTGTGTGCACCCTATTTCCTCAAGAGATTCTCTTATAAGCAGATTATGATTTTCTATCAGCTTACAAGAGCATTCGGTAATGCACTTCTTGTCGGTGCATTCTGGTTATTTGGTGATAATGTTCATGCCTGCGGTATTGCCTGTATCATTATCATGTTCTTCATGGAAATGACAAAGACCATTCCCACCACTGCCGGTCATGATATGAACACCAGAATCGGTGACTATCAGATGTATCTTTCAGGTGAAAGACTTGAAAGCTTTGCAGGTGTTTTCGGCTGGTTTACAGGCCCTATCACCTCATTTGTCGGTCTTATCATTCCGCTTCTTCTTCTCGGCTTCGGCTTCAACAGTAACTGGGATGTTCTTTACATTGACAGTGCAAGATTCAATATTATCGCAGTTCCGCTTGTAATTGATATCATCGGTTATCTTCTCATGACTATTCCTTATTTCTTCTGGGATTATGACAACGAGAAGCAGACGAAGGTTATAAAGGTTCTTCAGCGCCGTGCTGAAGTTACTGAAATGAAGGCTCAGGAAGAGGGTCAAAAAGTCAGCGGCGGCTTCGTAGGATAAGGAGGATTGACATGAAAGAAAAAGACAAAAAGCAGAAAGTATATAAAGGTATGACTGCACCCGTCGATGTCAACTTTGATATTCCCGAAGACGAAATCTGGACTTATCGCATTGACGGTCTTGCAGCACCTCATATTGACAAGCCTTTTAAAAATTTCACTTTAAAAAAGATTATTTTCGTTGTGCTTCTTCTTATCGCTGTCGGACTTTCCATGTTTTTCAGTGTAAAGGTTGTCAGCCGTCAGCCCTTTGAATATAATCAGCTTGAGGACGGCACATATGAATTTGTTAAGTTCAACAATACCGGATATATCAAAGAGCTTGATATTGACTATGCTCTCACAATTGAAGATCTGAGAAAAAATGACCTTGTAACCGACGGAAACATAACTGCCGAAGAGCTTCTCAGCGGTTCAAGCTCGAAGTTCAGACTTGTAAAAGATGAAACAATGCCGATTTCTGAAATTCCGCAGTTCTGCTTCAACTGCGATGAAACTGTTGAAGAGATTTATATCGGTAAGAGTGTCAGAAAAATTGACAGCAAGGCATTTTTCACCTGTAGGGCACTGAAACGTATAATTGTTGACGAAGAAAATGAATATTATTGCGATATTGACGGTGTTCTTTATAACAAGGATAAAACAGAAATTGTCTATTATCCTATGAATCATCCATCATACCTTCGTGAAAAATATGGCTATAATGATGCTATCTGGCCTGATAATCCGGAATTTTATGCAAAATATAAGAACGAGGTTCTGACATATGTTCTTCCCTCAACAGTTGAAACAATCGGTCAGCTTTGCTTCTATGATGTTCCTATTGCATCACTTTTCATGCCTGAGGGACTTAAGAGAATTGAAAGCATGTCCATATTCAGATGCTGGTATCTTGCAGATATAAATTCATATGAATCAAGTACCGCCGGTGACGAAACCGGTTATGCAGCAGTTGAAAAGCTCAGCGGTGTTTACCGTTCACTTCCTGAAGGGCTTGAATATATCGGTTCAGACGCAATGAGCTACAACCGTTCATCTAATTATCTTCGCATTCCCTCATCGGTTACCCATATTGGTCACCATGCCTTCTGGGACACAGTTGACAAAAAGGACGGCAAGTTTGAAGGTAATGAATTTGTTTATATTTCTGCAAGCGAAGCAGAATTTGAAAAGGTAGAAAAAGAGAGCAAGTGGATTCCCGAATATGACAGCGGTCTTCTCGATAAGAAGGCAGTGCTTGTTTATGATGCAGAGAAAAAATACCACGAGCTTTGTAATTTTGCAGAGTATTTTGTTGAAAGCGAAGAAAAAGATAAAGAACCTGAATTCAGAGGCTATGAGCTTACTTCATTTATCAACACAGAAAAGCTTACAGAATTAAGCATTGATTATGTCTGCACAATTGAAAACGGCGAAATCAAAAAGGATGAAACAAAGCCTGTCGCTTCAATTGCCAATATGGCTTTCAAGTGGGATACTAACATCGAAAAGGTATATATCGGCAAAGATGTTGAAAATCTCAACGGTGGCAGCTTCTATAAGCTTAATGCACTCAAGCAGATAATTGTTGACAAAGACAATAAGAATTATTGTGATGTTGACGGTGTGCTTTACAGTAAGGATATGACAGAAATTATTTTCTGCCCTGCAAATTATGTTGCATATCTCAATGAAAAACACGGATATGACATGGCTGTTGAAGAAGAAAATTATGAGCAGTATAAGAGTGATGTTCTGACATATGTTGTTCCTTCAACTGTCAAGAAAATCGGCAGAGCATGCTTCTTTGATTCGGCCTTTGTTGAAATCTATCTGCCTGAAGGTCTTGAAAGAATTGAATCTCTTTCATTCCTTATGAGCAGAAATCTTAAAGAGGTTTATTCTTACAAGGACAGCAAGCCTGAGACAACTGACGGCTCGGCAGTCAGCGGCCTTAAAAATGTCTATCGCTCACTTCCTGAGGGCCTTCAGTATGTTGGAGTAGACACATTGAACTACACCGCAGTTGATTATCTCTATATTCCTGCTTCGGTAACAGAAATTGACCATTACGCATTCACTCATGCAATGGATGTTTCAAGTGTCAATGTTGCTGCAGATGAGGCTGCCTTCAAAAAGATCAAGACAGGCGACCACTGGGCTCCTGAGGTTAAGGGAAAAACAGTTGAAATTGTTTATTCAGCAAAAAGATAACTAACATAAAAGCTATAAAAGCCATTGACTCAGAAAAGTCAGTGGCTTTTTTGTAATAATTCAGCGTTATATTTATATAATATTAACGGTGATTATTATGAATAAAGCTAAAATCAAAACATATTCGATTTCTGTTTTACTGACTCTGGCAGTCGGAGCACTCTCATCTTTTCTTACTTCTACAGGTATGGAAAGATACAAGCTTGTTGAAAAACCCCCGCTTACACCTCCGGATATTCTGTTTCCTGTTGTATGGACAATTCTGTATATTCTGATGGGCATCGGAATTGCTCGGGTATTTATGAAAAGTGAAGGAAAAATCAAAAGCAGAAATGTTATTCTGTATTCACTTCAGCTGTTTTTTAATTTTATGTGGAGTGTTTTATTTTTCGTTTTTCAGGCCTACGGCTTCTCATTCGTCTGGCTTGTTGTGCTGTGGATGCTTATAGTACTCATGATAGTCAGCTTTTATCAGACGGATAAGCTTGCAGGTGTTTTGCAGATTCCTTATCTGTTATGGGTAAGCTTTGCAGGTTATCTGAATTTCATGGTGTGGATGCTTAACAGTTGAACAGGAGAGATATCTCCTGTTTTTCTTGTTTTAAAACTAAATTAATTATTTAATAATTTTACCGTATGTTATTGATTTTAAATATTGCTTGATATATAATAGGTCTATAATTACATATAAAGGAGAAAGAATTATGCCAGACTTTTTAATCAAATTTTTAAGCGGAATTATGTCAATCATAACAACCATCGCTTTTGCTTTTTCACCTGCAACAGAAGCAATTGTCAAATCAAATTTTGAAAAAGCCGAGTCATTTGAACAGGTTGTTTATGAAGATCAGCTTGTGCCTGAGCTTGATGAAGAAGGCTGTTGGACATTCACAACAGACCGTGACCTCAAGGTTGTTCAGCTTACTGATATCCACATCGGTGGCGGTGCTATGTCAAAGGATAAGGACGCAAAGGCTCTCAATGCAGTTGCAGCCATGCTCACAGCTGAAAAGCCCGACCTTGTTGTTCTCACAGGCGATATGGTATATCCCGTTCCCTTCCAGGCAGGCACCTTCAATAACGATATTTCCACAAGAATGCTGATTACTCTTATGGAAAAGCTTGGTGTTTATTACACAGTCTGCTTCGGTAATCACGATTCAGAGTTTTATGCAACACATGACAGAAAGCACGTTTCAGACCTCTGGGGTGACGACAGCCTTAAGTATTCACTTTATCAGGAAGGCCCTGCAGATGTTGACGGCTACGGCAATCATGTGATCAAGGTTAAGAACTCTGACGGTATCGTTACAAACGCATATTATATGTTTGACTCACATGAATACACAGACGGTGATGTTCTCGGCATCATGTGGAAGTATGACAATATTCATGAAAACCAGATTGAGTGGTATAAGAACAGCGTTCTGTCAATTGATGCACAGAATAAGGCAATTGATCCCGACTGCGAAATGTTCTCATCCCTTGCATTTTTCCACATTCCTCTTGAGGAATATCAGATTGCATGGGACGAATTCAAGGCAAACGGATATAAGGATACTGAAAACGTGAAGTATTATGACGGTTGGTTCCACGAAGATGGCGAGCAGTCATATCACGGCGTATATCCTGAAAACCTTTTTGAAACAATGCTTGAGCTTGGCTCAACAAAGGGTATGTTCTGCGGTCATGACCATGTCAACAACGCAATCCTTGAATATAAGGGCATCAAGCTTGTTTATGGCATGAGCATTGACTATCTTGCATATACAAACCTTAATTCAGAGGGTGCACAGCGTGGCTGCACTGTTATCAATCTGACACAGGACGGCGAGCTTTCAGTTTCACTTGAAAACTATTATCAGGATAAGTATCCCAGCCAGTACGAAAAAGAAGATATCACAATGCAGTGGTAATTAAAAAATCCGATGTCAAAGACATCGGATTTTTTATGTATGCTGATTTTATTTTGTGTCCATTGCAAGCACTGATCTGTTTTTGACTATGTAATCTATCATTGACACTATAGTAAGAACTACTGAAAGGTACATAACAATCTGTGCTAAAATGTTTAGTGCAGGAATGTTCATCAGGATGATGATTATCATCGCCATCTGTGAAATTGTTTTCAGCTTTCCCCACCAGCTTGCGGCAATTGCAACGCCGTTGTCTGCTGCGATGAGTCTTATTCCGCTGATTACGAACTCTCTTGCAATGATGACAAGAACAATCCATGTGGGGATTTCACCAAGAGCAGTCAGGCATATCAGAGCTGAGCTGACAAGCAGCTTATCTGCAATCGGGTCCATAAACTTTCCGAAGTTTGTCACCATGTTGTATTTTTTTGCTATGGTGCCGTCTAATTTATCGGTGATTGTTGCAATCACGAAAATTGCAAAAGCAATCCAACGGTTATATGGTGTGAAGTCTGTCAGCAAAAAAAGAACAAAAAGGGGGACAAGCACAACCCTGATGATTGTCAGTTTATTAGCAATATTCATTTGTTTTACCTCTTAATTAATTTTAAGCATTATATCACAGCAACTTTAAATTGTCTATAAATATTATATGAACAGAGCGACGCATTCAGCGTCGCTCTGTCTGAAAGAATAATGCTTAAAGCATTTTCTGAACTTCTTCAATGGGGCCTTTGAAGCACTCATCACAGGAGGGGATTTTTCCGTTGATATTTTTCAGGAATGAGGAGAATTTTGACTTTTTGTAATTAACAGCGAGCTGATACTTAGTGATAAGATTAATTACCTTTTCTTTCTTATCGGAGTTAGCTCTTGCAACTGCATTGTCAATGTCAACAACGATTTCTGCAGTGGGTGCAATATTCTTGACTGTTACATAAAGCTTTTCGTTCTTTCTGTCAATGTCGGATTTTGCTTCTGTGCCGTTTACAGTGACAGCAATATCACCGTTGCAGACATCTTCAAAAATGAATGTGTAGCTTCTCTTTTTCGGCAGTGAGCTGAGATTGCCCTCGGCAGGCGAAACAGTGAAGGTGAGCTTACCGAGCTGCTCTTTGACAGAGTATTCAGTTATGGCAAAGTTGCCATTCTTGTATTCGTTGGTTTCGCCGTCATCCTCATAAAGGCGGAAGCTGTTGTTGCCTCTGAAAATACGGATTTTCATATCCTTCGGGTTTTTGGAATCGTTGATTCTGTCGTTCACGCTCATGGGAATGATTGCGCCTTCCTTTGCAAGAACAGGAATACTTTCAATTCCTCTGTACATTCTGATTCTCTGATTGCCTTCATATATATATCCGGTATAAATATCAGTCCATCTGCCTTCGGGAAGCCAGACATCAACACATGAAAGGTTAGTTTTCTTGTTTTTCTGAGTTGTGATCGGAGCAACAAGAAGCTCTGAACCGAAGAAATACTGATTTTTAACCTCATAGGCATCCTTGATTTCCGGATACTGATAGTACATAGGCTCGCAAAGAGCAATGCAGTCCTTATGTGTACGGTAGTTCATTGAATAGATGTAGGGGATAAGAGAGTGTCTTTCACGAAGGCAGTTGACTGCAATGATTTCAGCCGTGTATTCGTGCTTCCAGGGCTCCTTGCCCATGAACTCATTGCTTGTTGAATGAAGTCGCATAATCGGGCTGTAAAGACCGTACTGCACCCAACGTGTGTAAAGCTCGTCATCCTTTGCGCCCATATGATGTCCGCCTATATCATGGCTCCACCAGGTGTAACCGATGTTTGCTGCAGTGTTTGTAAAGTAGGGCTGGAATTCAAGAGCATCCCAGCAGATTTTTGTGTCACCGGAAAATCCGAGAGGATATCTGTGAGAGCCAACCTCTGCATATCTTGAAAGTATCAGGGGACGCTTTGAGTCAGTGTCTGAATCAACAAGTGTGTGATAATGATTGAGTGCCCAGAGGGGATCAAGATTTTTGATTTTTGTGTTTTTGCCCTGCTGCCAGTCAATCCACCAGAAGTCAACGCCGTCTTTTTCATAAGGCTTGTGAAGCACATTGAAGTAAGCATCTATGTATTGAGGATCTGTTATGTCGAAATTGATTCTCTTTTTTGATTTTGGATCAACGTCCATTCTTTCTGCCATCTCTTCATACATGTCCTCAAAGAAGCGCACACCCTGTGCCGGATGAAGATTAAGAGTAATTTTGAAATTCTTTTCATGCAGCCATTTTAAAAATCCCTTGTAGTCGGGGAAAAGCTCAGTGTTCCAGCTGTAGCCGGTCCAACCGTCGCCCTGGAAAATGAAATCTGTTCTTCCCGGAATAAGATTGAATTTACTGCCGCTTTTTCCGAAGCGTTCCTTAACATCAACCCAGTGCCAGTCCATGTCTACAGTTGCAACCGTGATGGGGATTTCCTTTTCAAGGAATTTATTCATAAGATCAATATATTCCTGCTGAGTATATGCCTTGTAGCGGCTCCACCAGTTGCCAAGGCAGAATCTCGGCACAAGGGGCACCTGACCTGTCAGTGAAAAGAAATCCTTAAGACAGGCTCTGTAGTCGTGGTTATAACAGAAATAATATTCATCCCTGACAGTTTCTCTTCTTTCGCCGATTGTGCCGTCGGGCTTGAGAATCAGTGATTTTGTGTCGTCTATAACAGCAACACCTTCAGTTGACATAACGCCGTTTCCGAGATTGACTGCGCCGGCTGTCATGTCAAGTGTGCGGTATGTACCCTTAAGATTGCCTTTGTTGTATTCGGTCAGGTTTTTACCGCCCTTGAGTGAAATACCTATCATTTTCTTGTTGGCAGTGTCATAACGGAAGATGGTTTTTGTTGTCATAATGATGACTATATCGTTGTCTTCCATCACTCTTATCTGAGGTGAGCAGAAGCTGCGGTTAATGATGCTCTGTGTCGGCTCATCAGTGAAAATGCCGTCATTGTCAATCTCGACACGAAGAAGTCTTTCGGTCAGAAGTGAAAGCCTGACATTGTTTTTGATAATTATATAGTTGTCATCTGTTTTGCTTTCGGATTTCCATCCGAAGGTTTTTACAAAGTATTCAGAAGGCTGTTTCATAGTCAGCAGACATCCTTTCATATTTTCTTACAGTACAATAATATAATATTTGTATAGTAAAAGCAACTTGAAAGTTGTTAACAAAAAATATTTGGCAAAAAGCACAAATTATGACAAATTTTTTCTACATTCAAAATGATTAAATAAAGACAAACTGATAGAAAAATCCGCAAAAATGTGTTAGAATGTATGAAGCAAATTTTTGTTTTCGGAGGTTATAAAATGCAAGAGAAAAAATATGTGCCTAAAAAAGAATTGACTGCATTTTGTGTCGCAGGCATGGGACAGGGTATGATTTACGCCCTGATGTCAAGCTATATCAGTGACTATTATCTCAATGTTCTGCAGCTTACACCGTTGTTTGTTCTTCTTCTTATGCTTCTGGCAAGAATCTGGGATGCAATCAATGACCCCATGATGGGTATGATTGTTGACAGAAGCAATCTTAAAAGCGGAAAGATGAAGCCGTTTATCAAATTCGCTCTTATCCCGATTGCTATAATGACATTTCTTATGTATCTGAGCCCCAATCTCGGTAAGGTTGAAATGATGGTTTATTCAGCTTTTGTTTATGTCTTCTGGGGTATGATTTACACCGTCGGAGATGTTTCCTTCTGGGGCATTCCCAATGTTATCACTCCTTCATCAACAGAAAGAAGCTCTGTTATTTCAATCAGTAAGATTTTCAACTCAATCGGTTCTGCAGTGCCAGAGGTTCTCTTCCTCGTAATCGGTCTTATTATTGCAGCATGGGTTGAAAATTCACCTGAAGCTATTGATCCTCTTACCGTACAGAAGAAAAAATATCTTCTTATGGCTATTGTTACTGTCGGACTTGGCACAGTGCTTTATGCATTTGTGTTCAGAGTTAAAGAAAGAGTTAAGATGCCTGTTCGTAGACCGGTCAAGGGTGAGCCCTCACAGCTCAGCAGAATTTTCAAGTGTAAGCCTCTTGTTCTTGTGCTTCTCATGGGTGTGCTTTCAAGCGGCAGATATATGGTTTCTGCAGCTGCAATTCATGTTGCAAGATATTCCTTCTATATCGGTCCGAAGCTTGATGAGCTTGCAACTGAGGCTGAAAGAATCGCTGCTATTGAAGCAAGTATTTCAACCGTTAAAACTGTTTTCCAGATCAGCTCAATTATCGGCCTTTTCGGTGCAACACTGCTTATGCCTAAGCTCATGAAAAAGATTGACTTCAAAAAGCTTGTCATTGTCAGCTGCCTTGCAGGCTTTGCAGCAAGTATTGTTACAACAATTGTCGGCTGGTTCACAATGAACCTTTATGCTTGCATTCCCTTCATCATCATTTCCTGCATTCCTCTTGGCGTTATCAACACAGTATGCTTTGCAATGATTTGCGACTGTCTTGACTATATGGAGCTCAAAACCGGTTTCCGTGACAATGCACTCGGTGCGGCTTGTCAGGGCTTTATCAACAAGATCGGTAATGCTTTCGCAACATCAGGTATTGTTATTATGTATATGGTTATCGGCCTTAAGCCTGAACAGATGCTTTCTTCAACTGCAGTTGTTGCTGCCACAGAAATGCCTGATCACCTTCGTTTTGCAATGTTCTCACTTGTTTCCATTGTTCCGGGTATCAGTATGCTTCTGTGTGCAATTCCCATGTTCTTCTATGATCTTACTAATGACAAAAAAGCAAAAATCGCTGAAGAGCTTGCAGTTCTCAGAAAAGAACGTGGCATAAGCATTGACTTTTAACTTTAATAAAATCGGAGGGTAAATTCATGTTAACTTATATTTGTTTAGCATTAGGTATGGTTTCACTTGTTCTGTTTATGGTCAAGTGTCACAAGCAGAGAAGTGTTCTCGGCGTTTATATTAAAAATATCACAAGCATTTTCTTCATCCTCACAGCTGTAACAGGCGCATTCGGAAACACAGATTATCCTGATGTATGGAAGTATGCACTGCCTATCGTTGTCGGTGAAGTGTTCGGTCTTATGGGTGACATCTATCTCGACCAGAAGTGGCTTTATCCCGAGCATAATGATCAGTATCTGAATATGGGCTTCATTTCCTTCGGTATCGGTCATTTCTTCTACATGGGCGCAATGTATGTTCACGCAAAGTTCGGAATCAAGGATATGCTTGTTCCCCTTGTTATCGGTGTTATTGTAACTGTTGTTAACCTTGCTCTTGAAAAGCCCACAAAGCAGAAATACGGCAAGTTCTTCGCAATCGTAACAGTTTACTGCCTTATCCTCGGCACAATGCTCGGCACAGCCTTCTGGGCATACATCAAGACACGTCAGGTGTCATATCTTGTTTACACAATCGGTGCAGCACTCTTCCTTCTTTCAGACGTTATCCTTTCACCGATGTATTTCGCAATTGCAAAAGACAAGAACACACCGATGAACTTCATTCTCAATCACGCTACATATTATATCGGTCAGTTCATGATTGCTCTGACACCTTTCCTTCTTGTAGCAACTGCATAACATCAACAATAAAGAATTACAGCGACCTGATGTTGAAATCAGGTCGCTGCTTTTATGGCTGCTAATTATTTGTGCCCCAGAACTTTCTGTCAAGGGATCTGTACTGCACTGCTTCTGTGATATGCTCAAGCTCAATGTTTTCGCATCCGTCAAGGTCTGCGATTGTTCTTGCAATGCGAAGAATTTTGTCATATGCTCTGGCTGAAAGATCCATTGCTGTGAAGCACTTCTCAAGTGTGGTTTTGCTTTTTTCATCAAGAGCGCAGTGCTTTCTTGTCAGTGCAGGTGTCATTTTTGCGTTGCAGGTAACGTCGGTGCCTGCAAATCTCTTGTTTTGTATTTCACGTGCCTTGTTAACTCTTTTTTTGATTTCAGCAGATGATTCAGCATGTTCGTCGTCAGACAGCTTCTTGAAATCTACCTGAGGAACCTCAATGTGAATGTCGAGTCGGTCAAGAAGGGGACCGCTGACCTTTGAAAGATATTTTGCGGGTGCACCCTTTGAGCATGTGCAGGGCCTTGTGGGATGTCCGTAGTATCCGCAGGGGCAGGGATTCATCGCACACACAAGCATAACCTCACAAGGGTATGTGAGTGAGCCGGCAACACGGGAAAGTGTGATTTTTCCGTCTTCAATCGGCTGACGCATAGCTTCCATAGATATTCTCGGAAATTCGGGTAGCTCATCAAGAAAGAGAACACCGTGGTGAGCAAGGCTCAATTCACCGGGCCTTGGCACGCGTCCGCCGCCTGAAAGGCCTGCAGTTGAAATTGTGTGGTGAGGTGAACGGAAGGGCCGTGATTTAATCAGAGAAACATTATCGGGCAGAACACCTGCAATTGAATAGATTTTTGTAACATCAAGGCTCTCCTCAAAGGTCATGTTAGGCAGAATAGAAGGCAGTCTTTTTGCAAGCATGCTTTTGCCTGAACCGGGAGGGCCGATCATCAGAACATTGTGCCCGCCGGCAGCCGCAATTTCAAGTGCGCGTTTCACCTGATACTGACCTTTTACATCGGCAAAGTCAGGGGTAAATTCCTTCGGCCTTTCATATTCGCCGTAAAATCTTGAGTTGACAGCCTTGATTTTTTTGTTTGTTGTCAGATGCTCAAACAATTGTCTGACACTCTGAACAGGATAAATAGTTATGTCCTTGACAACGCAGCATTCACTTGCGTTTTCCAAAGGCACATAAATCTCTTTAACACCAAGCTCCTTGGCTTTTATAACCATGGGCAAAGCGCCCTTGATTCGTCTGATCTTGCCGCTGAGTGACAATTCACCCACAAAGGCAGAGCGCTTGATTTCACACTCAAGCTGACCTGAGGCGATGAGAAGTGCAATAAGAATAGGAAGGTCATAAACCGGGCCTTCTTTTTTTATGTCTGCAGGAGTCAGATTAACGGTAATTCTTCCGTTGGGATATTTGAATCCGCAGTTTTTCATGGCTGAGCGCACTCTGTCACGGCTTTCACTCACAGCGACATCAGGCAGGCCGACAACATCGAATCGGGGCAGAGCATTGTCGATATATGCTTCTACACCGACGCCGAAGCTTGACATGCCGAACATACCTATGCTGTTAACTCTGACAAACATTTTACTTCCTCCGATTTTCTTCTTTTGACAATTATATCTTATTTTTCAGCCTTTGTAAACAATTATGATAAATCATTTTTAATCGTAGTGCCGGCGTAAAAATGTGCAAGAATTTCTTTATAATCACTGCCTTGCCTTGCCATAAAGTCGGCGCTGTACTGACTCATGCCTATGCCGTGTCCCTTACCTTTTACATGAAATAATATTTCATCATCACTTTCTTCAATTTCGAATACCGGGCTTTTGAGTGAAAATATTCTGCACATTTCTGTTCCGTTCAATTTTTTATCACCTATGGTTATGGATTTCACATAACCGGAATCGCTGATAACACTTTCTCCGATTGTGAATGAGGTGATTCCTTCTTTACGGCATATCTTCTCAAATTCAACTTTTGTGTAATTCACTGTTGAATCAATGTCACTGCTTAATTTGTCACCTGGTGCGTTGACAGAAACAAGATAGGGGAGAGTATCGCCCCAGACATCTTCGCTGCTGTTGGTCATGCCTGATGAGAGTGCATGAAAAACAGACAATACGGGACTTCCATTGTAACAGAGATATTCACCCTCAACGCTGTTTACGGCTGATTTGATTTTTTCATAGTAGTAGTCGAATTTATCTCCCCACTTATCCATCATTTCCTGTTTGTTGAGATAGCCCTGATGGGTTGATGAGCTGTCTGTTATGTCGCCGAATTCGTTATTCGGATTGTCAGAGTTTGCCAGAATCCATTTGAAATATGTAAAGCTTGCGACTGCCTGGGCCTTCAGTGCTTCTTCATCAAAGCTTGCGGGCATTTCGCAGGCAACTGCACCGATGATATAGTCCGTTACTGTTGCGCTTTCAACCTTTCCGGAGGACACTCTGAGCACATTGACCGTTTCTTTTTCTGTCGTTTCCGATGCATAATGTGCATTGGTGATTTCACTTCCGGTGTCTGAATCCTGCCTGACAGCTGAAGTCAAAGGAAAAACGATTAATACTGTCATAAGTACAGTAGCTAATATCATGTAAATTTTCATAATAATTTACCATCCTACATCAATTTAAGTCTGATTAATATTCGTGTAATATATTGACTTTATAAAGTCTATGTTATAAAATAAATAGAAATACTATTATTATGGGAAATTTTGATTATGTAAGCGGGAGGAACAAAAAATGTATGATAAAATAAACCCGATTTCACCTGAACTGCTTGCAGTAATGAGCGATAAAATTGAAAAAAAGAGTAAAATCGATCATGAACAATTCTGGAAATACGGTGTAAAGCGTGGACTTCGTAATCCTGACGGAACCGGTGTTATGGCAGGCCTTACAAAGATCTGCTCAGTCGAAGGCTACTACATGGAAGACGGTGAACGAGTGCCGAAACAGGGTGTTCTGAAATACAGAGGTATCAACATCAACGATATTGTTGAGGCATGCGAAAAGGAAGAACGTTTCGGCTTTGAAGAGGTTATTTATCTTCTGCTTTTCGGCTCATTGCCGACAAAAAATCAGGTTGAGATTTTTAAAGAAATTCTCGGCACCTGCAGATTTTTACCCAACACATATATTGAAGATGTTCTTATGAAAAACGCTTCAATGGATATTATGAACAAGCTTGCAAGATGTATCCTTATTTCATATTCCTTTGATGAGAATCCCGACGATTTATCAGTGGACAATGTTCTTCGTCAGTCTGTTCAGGTTATTGCACAGATGCCTGTCATGATGTGCTACGCATATCAGGTCAAGCGAATGAAGTTTTACGGCAAGAGCATGTATTTCCACCCCGAAAAGAAGGAATTATCAACAGCAGAAACAATTCTGCGTTCAATCAGAGCTGACCGTAAATTCACTGACGAAGAGGCAAAGCTTCTTGACATCTGCCTTATTCTTCATGCTGAGCACGGCGGCGGTAATAACTCGACCTTTACAACACGAGTTCTTACCTCAAGCGGAACAGATACATATTCAGCCTTTGCGGCTTCTGTCGGTTCACTCAAAGGCCACCGTCACGGCGGAGCAAATATCAAGGTCAGTCACATGATTGAAGATATCAAAGAGCATGTCAGCGATGTTAAAAATGATGCTGAGCTTTCTGCTTATCTTGAAAAGATCATCCGTAAAGAGGCAGGCGACGGCAGCGGACTGATATACGGAATGGGCCATGCTGTTTATACGCTGTCTGACCCGAGAGCTGTTATTCTCAAACGCAAGGCAAAGGAATTTGCTTATAAAAACGGCTTTGAGGATGATTTTGAGCTTATCAGCTCCATTGAGAGGCTGACGCCAGAAGTGTTCAGAAAGGTCAAAGGTAAGAATAAGATTATGTGCGCCAATGTTGACCTTTATTCCGGCCTCATTTACAGAATGCTGGGCATACCTCACGACCTTTACACACCGATTTTTGCAACTGCAAGAATTGCAGGCTGGTCTGCACACAGAATTGAAGAGCTGCTTACAGGCGGCAAAATTATCAGACCGGCTTATAAGAATATAGCAATTCAGAAAAGCTATGTTCCGATGGATGAAAGAATAGAAAACTTCCGTTCAATTGAAAACTATGTACCTTCTGACCAAAGAGTGTATACGGAGGATAAAATATGAAAATCAAACAGTCACTTTCTGTCAGCATAAGGCCTATGCCTGTGGTGTTCTGTGCAGTTTCGTTTGTCGCTGCTGTTGTCAGAATGCTCCAGATGCTGAAATTTATCGATGTTGAAACCGGCTTTTATAAGGGTGGAAGCATACTTAATATTTTACTTTTAATTATTCTTGTCGGTTCAGGTCTTTATTTTGCTGTGGTTTCATTCTTAAGCAAGGAAACAAAAGCCTTTGACCTTGAAAACAGCAAAAACACAGCTCTTGGTGGTGTGACAGCCTTTTTTGCCTTTTCACTTCTTTGTGACTGGGTAGGAAGCTTTCTTAACAGCGGCAGATATCTTCTTGATATCCCGAGCCTGAGCTCTGTTAAAACACTGATGACCTCCGGAACCTTGCCGGTTGGTATGCAGAGCATTTTTGCTCTTTTGTCAGCAATTTATTTTGTGATTCTTGCAATTGACTTTTTCAAGGGTACAAATAAAGCGTCAAAGCTCAAGCTTCTTGCGATTGCGCCTGTCGGTTGGGCTGCAATGAGAATGATTCACAGATTTATCAGACAGATAAGCTACATTGAGGTTTCTGATCTGTTCTTTGAGCTTGTCATGATTGCATTTATGATTATGTTCCTTATGGCATTTGCACAGATAAATTCAGGCGTTTACAGTGAGGGCTTTACATGGCGTCTGACAGGCTTCGGTCTTCCCTCTGCTGTAATTGCTTTTATGCTGTGCGTGCCAAGGCTTATTCTCACTTTTGTCAATGCTACCGGTTATATTAACAGCAATCACAGATTCCAGCTGTGCGATCTTGCTTTTGCATGCTTCGTTTTTGTGTTGGTTTTAACGCTTATCAGAAACAATTCTGACTGTGAAGCATATACATCAACCGAGGAAGAATAAGGAGGTTTACCATGCCTGAATTTGAAACAGTTGTTCGCTTTGGCGGCATTGCTCATGAATTTTTTGTCACCAATGTGCTTGACCTTGGCTTCACATCTGTCAGATGGTACGGAGCAATTATTGCGTTCGGCTTTACCCTTGCCGTTCTTTTTGGCGGCAGAATAGCATATGTCTGGAAGATCAATCTCGACAAGATGATTGATGTTCTGCTTTTCGGCACAATCGGGGCCGTAATCGGTGCACGTCTTTATTATGTTGCATTTAAATGGGATTACTACTCGCAGCATTTGTCTGAGATTTTCAAAATCTGGGAAGGCGGTCTTGCAATTTACGGCGGTATCATCGGCGGTATTTTATGTGGTTGGATTGTCTGTAAGGTAGAAAAGCTCAATTTCTATAACTTGCTTGACATGGTAGGCATGAGCCTTCTCATTGGTCAGGGAATCGGCCGTTGGGGTAACTACGCTAATCAGGAGGCCTTCGGCACACTGACAAACAACCCGAAGTGGGGTATGATGAGTGACGTTATCGTCAAGCAGATTGAAAGAGATCCTGCGTCCTACGGCCTTGAAGGCATTGCAGATATTCCTCAGTATATTGCCGACAACGATCTGTATGTTCATCCGACATTTTTCTATGAATCTGTCTGGTGCATACTCGGATTTTTCGTTTTGTATATCATTTATAAAAAGTTCCGTAAGTTCAGCGGTCAGCTTTTCCTTACATACGGACTTTGGTACGGCATTGAAAGAATGATTGTTGAGGGCATGAGAACAGATAGTCTTTATGTGGGCTCAACAACAATCAGAGTTTCACAGCTTCTTTCAATGGGTATTATGCTTGTCTGCGGAGCAATGCTTATTCTGCTTCTTGCAAAGCATATAAAGAATCCGAAGCCGATTGAAGGTGTTGATTACTTCCCGCCGAAGACCGAAAAAGAGCTTGCAGCTGAAAAGAAAAAGGAAGAAAAGAAAGCCTTGAGAAAGCAGCGCAAGGCTGAAAAGCTCAAGGATAAGAACACGGAGTACACCGTAAAGACAAAAGGAGATAAGAATGATGGCGAAGATAATTGACGGTAAGGAAGTTTCCGCTTTTATAAAAAATAAGGTCAAGGATGAAGTTGAAGTTCTTGAGCAAAAGGGAATTGAAGTCGGACTTGCAGTTATTATTGTCGGCAACAATCCTGCCTCAAGAGTTTATGTGAATAACAAAAAGAAGGCATGCGAAGTGACCGGCATAAAATCATACGAGTATGCCCTCGATGAAAGCACAAGCGAAGATGAGCTTCTATCATTGATTGATGAGCTCAACAACGATGACAAGATCGACGGAATTCTGTGCCAGCTTCCTCTGCCGAAGCATATATGCGAAAGCAAGGTCATTGAAGCAATTTCACCCGATAAGGATGTCGACTGCTTCCATGCAGTGAATGTCGGTAAGCTCTGGCTTGGTGATTACGTTTTCTCAGCCTGCACTCCGATGGGTGTTATGCTTCTTCTTGATTATTACGGTATTGATGTTCAGGGCAAAAACTGTGTAATCGTGGGCAGAAGCAACATTGTCGGAAAGCCTATGGCAGCTCTTCTGATTGAAAAAAGTGCAACTGTAACAGTTTGTCACTCAAAGACAAAAGATCTGCCCTCATTCACAAGAAATGCAGACATTCTGATTTCTGCAGTGGGTAAGGAAAAGCTTATAACAGCTGACATGGTGAAAGATGGTGCAGTTGTTGTTGACGTTGCAATAAACAGAAATGCCGAAGGTAAGCTTTGTGGCGACGTTGATTTTGAAAATGTCAGTGAAAAGGCTTCTTATGTCACACCTGTTCCCGGCGGCTGTGGACCGATGACAATTGCAGTGCTGATGAAAAATACAGTTGAAGCTGCAAAGTTTCATAAAGTGAAATAATATGCTTGAAGTTTATTTTTGCGATTTTTCCGTTATTAACGACAGTGATTGCGAAAGATTAAGAGATAAAATTGCTTTTCATTTCAATGACAAGGACAGCCTTAAGCGTAAAGACTCTGTCTGTGCAAAAGCCATGTTATGTCAGGTGCTTGATGAAAGCTTCAACATAAAAAGCTTTGTTGTTGACTGTGAAGAGGACGGAAAGCCATATCTTGTCGGTGATGAAATCTGCTTCAATCTCAGTCACAGCGACAATATTGCTTTGTGTTCAGTTTCTGATGATGTGGTCGGCTGCGATGTGGAAAAAATCAGACCGTATAATCCTAAGGTGGCAAAGAGATTTTTCACCACAGAGGAATTCAGCCTTCTGGAAAAATCAGATAACCCTGATTTGCTTTTTACAAGGCTCTGGACAATGAAGGAAAGCATATTGAAATGTCTTGGCAGCGGCCTTTCAGGCGGCTTATCTGAATACGATTTTTCGCCTTTTATCAACAAAAACTATTTTATGGCACATAATCTGTGCTTCAATGTGTTCGAATTTCCGGAATACGTTATCTGCGTATGTTCGAAGGTCAATGAAAAACTGACCTGTCCGGTAAAAATAGAAATATCTGTGCATAAGTAAAAAAAGAAAGGGGACATTTAAATGAAAACTTTAAAGTTTCTGAAAAGTAAGCTTGGTTATGGTATCGGTGCTATCGGTCTTGACCTTAGCTACGGTATGTTCTATTCCTGGCTTTCAATTTATCTTACTGACATTCTCGGTCTTCACATCGGATTTTTGCTCTTATTGACACCTTTGGCAAGAATCTGGGACGGTATCAACGATCCGATGATGGGTTCAATTGTTGATAACACAAAAACCAAATTCGGTAAGTACAGACCCTGGGTAATTATAGGTTCAGTTGCAAATGCTATTGTTCTGTTCCTTCTTTTCACTGACTTCGGAATCAGAGGTGTACCTCTTTATATTCTTATTACCGTTCTTTACATCGGATGGGGTATGACAAACACCATGGCTGATATTCCGTATTGGTCAATGGTTCCTTCATTTACAAGTGATCCCGGTGAGAGAAGCTTGCTTTCAACAATTGCAAGAACATTCTCCGGCCTGGGTCAGGGTATCGTATCTATCGGTGCACCCATTTTTCTTCCTCTTCTGAGTAAGAATTCAGATGGTGACAGTTATGATGCACAGGGCTTCAGCAGACTGGCTCTGATATTCAGCGTTTGTCTTATTCTGTTCTCTGTACTTTCTATGTCACGTGTGAAAGAAAATCATGTCATTAAGCCTGCTGAAAAATTCACATTCAAAAAAGTGTTTAAAATTGCAAGAAATAATGATCAGCTTCTTGTGTTCATGCTTTTCGCAATGCTTTCAAACACCGGCTTCTATATGGTGTCAGGTGTTGCGGCATACTTCTTCAAATATGTTGTTGAAGATGTTGAAGCTCAATCACTCTTTGGCGCACTCGGAGCCGTAGGTTCAATTCTCGGTCTTCTCTTCCTTCCGATTATGATGAAATTCACATCAAGAAGAAGAACATATCAGGTTTCTTTGATTATCATCATCGTGAGCTACATCGGTATGTTTGTTTCTTCGCAGGTTATCGGAAATATTGTGCTTATGGATGTGTTCTATCTTCTTGCTTCAATCGGTACAGGCTCAATGTTCGTTTCACAGACTGTGTTCCTTGCTGATGTTGTTGACTATGGCGAAGTCAAGATGGGCTACAGAGCAGAGTCGGTCACATTCTCAATGAAGGGCTTCCTTCAGAAAATGGCATACACAATCCAGGCAATTATTCTTTTTGCAAGCCTTGGCAACAATTATATGCTCGTTGCAAAGGGCGAAGCTGAGTTCTCCCTTGTTAAAACGCCTATCATGATAAATATGCTTATTTTACCTGCCGTGTTTGTTATTCTTTCGCTTATTGTTTTCTCAACAAAATTCAAGCTTCATGGTTCATACATGGAGGAAATCACCGGTATTGTAACCGCCAACAAAATGGCAAGAGAAGCTGCAGCTCAAGAAGAAATTTCTTAAATCGATATAAAAAAGTGCTTCGCATCACGGCGAGGCACTTTTTTGTATAAGTGATTAATTTTATTCAAAACATTATCATAAATATACACAAAACTATTGACAAATATACATGATTATGTATAATAATAGCATATGTTTGCATATTAATACATAAAAACTATACAAGTGAGAAGGTTACTGATGATTAAAGTTTTTATTGACGGACAGGCAGGCACAACAGGTCTGCAATTAAAAAACAAGCTGATAAAGCACGAAAAGGTCAGTCTTATTGAAATCAGTGAGGATAAAAGAAAAGATAGTGAAGAAAGGCAAAAGCTGATGAACGAAGCTGATGTTGTTTTTCTTTGTCTGCCCGATGAAGCTGCTAAAGAGGCTGTCAGACTTGTGACAAATGAAAACACAGTTGTTATTGATGCCAGCACTGCACACAGAGTCTCTGACGGTTGGGCTTACGGCTTTTCAGAGCTTTCAAAGGAGCACTGTGAAAGCATAAAAAATTCAAAGAGAATTGCAAACCCCGGCTGCCATGCAACAGGTTTTATTTCACTTGTTTATCCTATTGTCAAAGAGGGTGTAATTTCTGCCGACTATCCTTTGACTGCACATAGCATAACAGGCTACAGCGGCGGCGGGAATAAAATGATAGGTGAATATGAAAACTCTGACAGAGCTTATGAATATAAAAGTCCGAGACAGTACGGTCTTACACAGAGTCACAAGCATCTTCCCGAAATGAAAAAGATATGTGGTCTTGCTGATTATCCTGTTTTTAATCCCATAGTCAGTGATTTTCATTCGGGTATGGCAGTTTCCGTGCCGTTACATACAAAACTTTTTGAAAAGAAGCTTTCAAAAAGTGAACTGACAGATTTATACAAAGAATTTTATAAAGATTCATTCTTTATTAATGTTGCTGAAATGCCGGAAAACGGATTTCTTTCAGCAGTCGGCCTTGAAGGCACAAATAAACTTAATATTTTCATCGGCGGCAACGATGACAGAATTACACTTACAGCAGTGTTTGACAATCTCGGAAAAGGTGCATCGTCGGCTGCGATTCAGAACATGAATATTGCCATGGGTATCGATGAAAAGACAGGTCTTATATAACAGGAGGTATAATTATGACATTCATAGACGGTGGAGTTACTGCAAGTAAGGGTTTTAAAGCCTCGGGTATTCACTGCGGAATCAGAAAAAATCAGACAAAAAAAGATCTGGCAATGATTGTCAGTGATAAGAAATGTGCTGCAGCAGCAGTTTATACACTGAATAAAGTTTACGGAGCTCCCATAACTGTGACAAGAAATAATATAGCAGACGGCTTTGCTCAGGCAGTTATTGTCAACAGCGGAAATGCAAACACCTGCAACAAGGACGGTGTTGAAAAGGCAGAAATGATGTGTGAGATAGCTGCAAAGGCTACAGGCGTAGATAAGAATGACGTTATCGTTGCATCGACAGGTGTTATCGGCATGACTCTCGATGTAACACCGATTGCACAGAAAGCATCGGAGCTTGCTTCAAATCTTTCCGAAAACGGTGGCAAGGATGCCGCTGAAGCAATTATGACAACTGATACCGTTTCAAAGGAATGCGCCGTAGAATTCGAAATTTCGGGCAAAAAAGTGCATCTTGGTGCATGCTGCAAGGGCTCAGGCATGATTCATCCGAATATGGCAACAATGCTCTGCTTCATGACAACAGATTGCAGCATAACATCTGAAATGCTGCAGAAGGCTCTGAGCGATGTTGTGAAGGACACATTCAACATGATATCAGTTGACGGTGACACATCAACAAATGATATGGTTTGCATCATGGCAAACGGTGAAGCTGAAAATGATGAAATCTCTTCACTTAATGAAGACTATGAAATCTTCAAAGAAGCACTTTCAGCGGTGTCTGTCAGACTTTCAAAGCTTATTGCAGGTGACGGTGAAGGTGCACAGAGGCTTCTTGAATGCGAAGTCAACGGCGGCACAGACATTCAGACAACGAAGGATATTGCAAAGTCAGTTATCTGCTCGTCACTTGTCAAAACTGCAATGTTCGGCGCTGATGCAAACTGGGGAAGAATTCTTTGTGCTATCGGCTATACCGAGGGTGACTTCGATGTTGAGAAGATTGATGTATATATTTCTTCTTGCAAGGGCGAAGTCAAGGTTTGTGAAAAGGGATACGGTATAGAATTTTCTGAAGAAAAAGCTAAAGAAATTCTTCTTGAAAATGAAATCAAAATTATGATTGATATGAATCAGGGTGCTTTTTCTGCAACTGCATGGGGCTGTGACCTGACATATGATTATGTTAAAATCAACGGCGATTACCGTACCTGATGAGGTGTTGAAATGAACGAAAAATTTATTACAGATGAAATAAAAGCAGAGGTGCTTACGGCTGCTCTTCCGTATATTCAGAAGTACTACGGAAAAACCGTTGTTGTCAAATACGGTGGTAATGCTATGATAAATCCCGAGCTTAAAAAAGCTGTTATGAGCGACATTATTCTTTTGTCACTTGTCGGAATCAAAATAGTTCTTGTTCACGGCGGCGGACCTGAAATAAGCGGTATGCTTCAGAAAATCGGTATTGAGTCAAAGTTTGTCAACGGTCTTCGTTATACCGATAAGGAAACGGCAGAAATCGTTCAGATGGTGCTTGCAGGCAAAACCAATAAAGATCTTGTGTCGCTTATAGAGGTCAACGGTGGTAAGGCGGTCGGCCTTTGCGGAATTGACGGTGCAATGATAAAAGCCCAAAAAATTGAATCCGATGAATATGATTATGGCTTTGTCGGTGACATAACTGCAATTGATCCCGGTCCGATTGAAAAGGTGCTTGAGGAGGGATATATCCCTGTTATTGCAACTGTCGGTGTGGATGATGAAGGTCAGGTATACAACATAAACGCTGACACTGCGGCTGCTGAAATTGCAACTGCTTTGAAAGCAGAAAACATAATAACACTTACAGATATTCCCGGCCTTCTTAAAGATATCAATGACACGAAAAGCCTGATACCTGAAATTCATGTTGACGAGGTTGAGCAGCTTATTGCAAGCGGTATTATTTCCGGTGGTATGATACCGAAAATGAAAAGCTGTGAAAAAGCAGTAAGATCAGGTGTTGAAAAGGCAGTAATGATTGACGGAAGAATACCTCATTCAATTCTGATTGAGATGTTTTCCAATGAAGGTATCGGCACTCTTATGGTAAAGTGAGGCAAAATAATGACTATTTTTGATGTTATCAAAGAAAATGATGAAATGTATGTTGCACATACATACGGCAGATTCCCGGTTGCCATAAAAGAGGGAAAGGGTTCAACCTGCGTTGATTTTGACGGCAAGGAATATATTGACTTTTCAAGCGGTATCGGCGTAAATTCACTGGGATTTTGTGAAGAAGGTTGGGTGAGGGCTGTTACTGAGCAGCTTAACACACTTCAGCACATATCCAATCTTTATTATACAGAGCCTTGCGTAAAAGCAGCAAAGTTTCTTTGTGAAAAAACGGGCATGAAGAAGGTGTTCTTCTCAAACAGCGGAGCGGAAAGCAACGAGGGTGCTATCAAGTGCGCAAGAAAATACAGCTTTCAGAAGTATGGTACTGACAGGAATAAAATTATAACTCTTTTAAATTCTTTTCACGGCAGAACTGTGACAACGCTTGCAGCAACAGGGCAGGATGTTTTTCATAACTACTTCTTTCCCTTTACAGAAGGCTTCATACATGTTGAAGCAAACAATTTCGAAGAATTGACAAAGGCCGTTGACAGCACTGTCTGTGCGGTTATGCTTGAACTGATACAAGGTGAAGGCGGTGTTATGCCGCTTGACAAAGACTTTGTCACGAAGGTTGAAGAATTTTGCAAGCAAAAGGATATTGTTCTGATTGTTGACGAGGTTCAGACAGGAGTCGGCAGAACAGGTGAGTTGTTTGCATTTCAGAATTATGGCATCAGCCCTGATATTGTAACAGTTGCAAAGGGCATAGGCGGCGGTCTGCCTCTCGGTTGCGTTCTTTTTGGTGAAAAAACTGCTGATACATTCAATCCCGGTGATCATGCAACAACCTTCGGCGGAAATCCCGTTGCAACGGCAGGTGCTGAATATATTCTTAAGAAGATGGATGATGCTTTTCTTAAGCAGGTCAAAGAAAAAGGGGAGTATATCAGAAATAAATTATCTGATATGCCACATGTAATCGGTACTGACGGCCTGGGACTTATGATTGGTGTCAGACTCGATGAGAGCGTCAAGGCAGCTGATGTTGTGAAAGCCACTATTGATAACGGTGCGCTGACACTGACAGCAAAAAGAAAATTAAGGCTTCTGCCGCCTCTCAACATAAGCTATGAAGAGATTGACAAAGGCCTTTCTGCTATTGAACAGTCGTTGAAATCCATATAAAAAAAAGAGAGGCACTGCCTCTCTTTTTTTATTTCGGATTTTATACGCTTAATGCCCACATGTTTTTTATTTCATCCTTGAATTCATCAAAGGTCCAGCCTCTTGCTGAGTTTGAATAGCTGTTGGGATCATTAATCCAGATTTTGCCGTCGTTATACATTTTAAGCACTATGAAATGACCAGAGGTTGTGAATTTACCGGGGCCCATAATGCAGATAACGGGATTTCCTTTTTTCAGGTTTGAAATAACCTTGTCTTCGCTTAATGAAAGCTCTTCAACCTTGAGCCCTAATTTTTCTCCGCCCTCATATATAAGCTTCCAGAGTGAACCGTTTCCGTTGGTTGTGTATTTATTCTGAACAGCAAACTCCATCATTTTAACAGGTGTGAGTGAAGCATCCTTCTTCAGGTGAAATGCAACCATTGACAGACACACAGGTCCACAGGCTGAGAGAGCTGCAAAGCTTCCGCTGTATTCGTTGTAGCCCCATCTTTTGTCCCATTGCATAAACAGGGGAACAGTTTCATATTCGAGATACGATGAAAGATCAATTTCGTGCTGAACTGCATTTTCTGTGTTATAGTGAAGAACAAAGCTCTTTGCATCGGGGTTGTTGTTATAAAGCTTGACAAGGCTTTCGGGAATGGTGGAAAAATCCACTGTTTCTTCGCTTATGACAGCAGCCTGAGTGACAGGCTCAGTTGTTTCAACAGTTGTTTCGATGTCTGTGGGGCGTTCAGCCGTCAGGGATATAACAGCACAGACAATAACAATGAAAAATATAAGTGCACAGAGAAAAGGGACACTTATTTTTTCAGGAGCTGCATTCTGCTTGCTATTTTTTTTGCCGAGTGATTTTATATCAATACTATTTTTTGATTTATTATCCATAATATTTCCTCCGATGTACCATCTTACAATATGATACTATAAAACGGCGTAATGTTCAATAGAAACATAGCTATTTTGTCCGAAAAAGTTTTCCTTATTGCCAGAACTCGAATAATATGATTATAAATTTATTTGACAAAAAGTCACAAAACAGTTGATTTTTAGTTTTTAATCATGTATAATACATCATGTTGCACATCGGGGTGTGGCGAAGTTTGGTATCGCGCTTGGTTCGGGACCAAGAGGCCATGGGTTCAAGTCCCGTCACTCCGACCATTTTCAGAAAAGCACCTACATATAGTGGGTGCTTTTTTTATTATGGCCGATTGGTCCCGAACCTGAGGGACCAGGTATTGAGCCCGACCGCCGCCGGTGGCGGAAGAAGGAAGAGCGAAATGGCGCAGCGGTCAAAATTTCTGTGCCGCCCCAAGGCACAAAGAAATTTTAGGCACTGCAAGAGGTAGCCATGTTGGAAGTACAGTCACAGCCTCAGTTTTCTTAAAATTTTTATAATGCTTTGTTAAATCAGTCGCTATATGTTACCAGTGACTGAGGCAGTAAATTCAAAATACCATTGACAACCCTCTTTAAAAATGTTAAACTAAAGAGGAATATTTTGAAGGGGATCTTTATCTATTCCGTGATAAGGGTCTCTTTTTATGTCCGGACTATACTAATCACCCTTGGAGGAAATAAAAATGAAAAAAGATGTTGTTATTATAGGTGCAGGTCCTGCGGGCATTTTCACTGCCCTTGAAATGATCAAAAAAGGTTCAGAGAAGAGGATTGTGATTGTCGAAAAGGGTCAGCCCGTTGAAAAAAGACACTGCCCTAAAGATAAAACCCAGAAGTGTGTCAACTGTAAGCCCTATTGCCATATCACAACCGGATTTTCCGGCGCAGGCGCATTTTCTGACGGCAAGCTTTCACTTTGCTATGAGGTAGGCGGTGACCTTCCCCAGCTTATCGGCGAAAGAAAGGCACAGGAAACAATCGACTATGCCGACAAGATTTATCTTGAATTCGGTGCAGATACCCACATTGAAGGTATCTCAAACAGTCAGGAGGTCAAGGAAATCCGCATGAGAGCTATTCAGGCAGGTCTTAAGCTTGTTGACTGCCCCATAAGACATATGGGCACTGAAAAGGCACAGGAAATATATCTTGCAATTGAAAATTACCTTCTTGATAACGGTGTTGAAATAATCTTCGGCTATGAATGTAATGATATTATTCTTGAAGACGGTGTCTGCAAGGGCGTATATATTCAGAACAGCAAGGGCGACAAAATGACCATTGAAGCTGATAACACCGTTATCGCAACAGGCAGAAGAGGTGCCGACTGGCTCGAAAAAATCTGTGCTGAATACGATATCGCTCATCAGCCGGGTACCGTTGATATAGGTGTCCGTGTTGAAGTGAGAAACGAAATCATTGAAAAGGTCAATGAAGTGCTTTACGAATCAAAGCTTATCGGTTATCCCGGACCCTTCAAAAACAAGGTGCGTACCTTCTGTCAGAATCCCGGCGGCTTTGTAAGTCAGGAAAATTATGACAACGACCTTGCAGTTGTTAACGGTCACAGCTATAAGGACCTTAAGAGTAACAACACCAACCTTGCAATTCTTGTTTCCCATAATTTCAGCTACCCCTTTAATCAGCCGATTGAATATGCGAAAAAAGTCGGCGAATTAACAAATATGCTCGGTGCCGGTCATATTCTTGTTCAGCGCTTCGGTGATATTCTTGACGGTAAAAGAACATGGGAAAAGGAACTTTCACAGTCCAACGTTAAGCCCACGCTTCCCGATGCTGTTGCAGGTGACATCACAGCTGCAATGCCCTACAGAGCCATGATGAATATCATTAACTTTATCAAGGCAATGGATCACGTTGTGCCTGGCTTTGCATCAACTGAAACTCTTCTTTATTCACCTGAACTCAAGTTCTATTCCAACAGAGTAAAAATGGATGATAAGTTCAATACCAACGTCAAGGGACTTCACTGCCTGGGTGACTCATCAGGCTGGACACGTGGTCTTATGATGGCATCTGTTATGGGCGTTCTCATGGGCAGAGAGCTTATCTGATTCTTAAGCTTTTCTTACATTGTTTACAAATCATTGATTTTCTGTGCTATAGCTGATATATTGGAATCACACTTATAATGAAAGGTGATTTTATGATTAAAAAAACTGTCATAGCTGTTACTGTTATTCTTGCTTTTGTTTTTGTCGGCTGCTTTGCATATGTTTTCTATGATTCTGTGCCAATGGGGGATGCAACCGGTGTTTCTCACACTGATAAGCACGATTCGCAGAAGTTCACCGATGAAGAAATTAATGAAGCGATTGATGCAGTTAAAAAGAAGTTCAAAGACTTCAAAGGCTGCACATTAAAAGAGCTTTATTTTGACGAAGAAAAAAACAACACCGAAACACTTTCTTACCTTTCAAATGGCAAGGGAAGTGTAAACGGTGCAACAGAAGACAATGTTATAATTCTGCTATCTTCCTTTGACGTTGATGAAAGCGGTGGCGACGGTTCCTTTAATTCCGATTCAACCTATGACAATTGGCTGTGGATTCTTATAAGAGAGGATAAAAATTCCCCTTGGGTTGTTGACGATTGGGGATACTGATTTATTGATTTTACACAAAAATATCCTTGTTTTGGTTTGTAATCAGACCTGAAAACAAGGATTTTTTTATATCTGAAAAGTATATAACTTGTGCACTTTCAACAAAATAATAAAATAATGTGGAAAACTCTTGACATATAGTTGAAGTTAATGTATAATAAAGCCACAACAGAAGAGAAAGGAGTGTTACCGATGTACTGTTTAATGTAAACCGTACGATTTGATAACATTAAAAACAAAAATAATTTATAACAACAAATGACTGAAAGAGTCAATGTGTCAGGAGAAAGACACATAATGAATGATTATCAGATCGATCTCGGTGTCGACTTAAATTTATATATAGCATTTTAAATGCAAAAAACTTGAGAAACTATGAAGAAAAAATACATCTCGTAGCCACTAAGGAGTAATTCATTGACGGAAGTCAGATATTTGAAGAAGAAATATCTGAAGATTCAAAAGGGTTTGAATCAAAAAAACAATGAAAAGGCTTCACATTAAAAAAATAAAATTAAATCTATAAATGTGAACAATGAGATGAAGCACCAAAAATTTTAAAAATCTTATCAAAAAAATAAAACTCCGACTCGGAAATATCCGGGTCGGAGAATTTTTTATTTTATAAGATCTTTTATAACCTCGCCGCCGATTATAAGGCCTGCGACAGACGGCACAAAGCTGATGCTGCCGGGAATCGGCTTTCCTTTTTCGTTGAAGCTTGGATTCAGAGGCTTTATAGGCTCTTCCTTTGAAAAAAGCACCTTCAGCTTTTTGATGCCTCTTTTCTTCATTTCAAGCCGCATAACTCTTGCAAGGGGACAGACGCTTGTTTTGTAAATATCTGCAATTTCAAACTGTGTAGGATCGAGCTTATTACCTGTGCCCATTGATGAAATAACCGGTATATCAAACTCCTTTGCCTTTACGATTATGGCGATTTTTCCTGAAACAGTGTCAATTGCATCAACAACATAATCATAACAGCTGAAATCAATTTCATCAATATTTTCCGGCAGAACAAACATATTGAAGCAGTTGACAATGATGTCGGGATTGATTTTTTTCAGCCTTTTTGCTGCTGCTTCTGTTTTGTTCATGCCAATAGTTTCACTGTCTGCAATAATCTGTCGGTTGATGTTTGATTTGCTGACTGTATCGTTGTCAAAAATATCAATTCTGCCAACACCGGCTCTGGCAAGTGCTTCGGCAACAAAGCCACCGACTCCTCCGACACCGAACAGGGCAACCGATGAAGTCTTTAATTTATCAAGGGCCGCTTCGCCAATAAGCATTTCAGTTCTTGAAAAAAATTCGTTCATTACTTCTTACCTTTAGGAAAACCGAGAAAAATGAATAGGGTGGTAGGAATCAGGCTTGCAATCAGAAGGCAAAGCATGCCGATGTTTTCCTTGAAAAATAAATACATTGAAACAAAAGCATCGGGCTGCAGCATAATAACAAGACCTGTTATAACTGCAAAGATGGCACTTATGAGTACAGCGCCTGCAGCGGCATCCTTTGCTCTTTTGGCATATTCGGAATATTCCTCAGAAGCAAGATTAACAGCATTTTCAATAGCCGTGTTAAAAAGCTCACCTGCAATGACGGTGCCCGAGGCAATAATCAGTGCTGCCCAGTCTGCCCTTGAAAGGACAAACCAATCCGTAAAAATGAGTATGGCAAACATATATGTAAGGCAACAGATATGTATTCTCATATTCCGTTCTGTTGCTATGGTGTGAAAAACGCCTCTGAAGGCATAGAAAAAGCTTTTGAAAAGTTTCAGATAATGTTTCATAAACAGTTAGGTGGGAAGATTATTCTTCCATAGTGTAGTAGCTGCCGCTTCTGACAAGGCCGAGCTGTGTGAGAACGGCTTCTTCTTTTTCTCTCATACGTACAAGCTCCATACCGCCGGGCTCATGGTCATAGCCTAAAAGGTGGAGCATGGAATGAACTGTAAGGAATGCAATTTCTCTGTCAAGGGAGTGACCGTAAAGCTCAGCCTGCTTGATGGCGTGCTCGATTGAAATAACAATATCACCGAGCATCTGAGCGCCTGTGTCATTATTAAGGTCATAAACACCGTCAACACCGAGAGGGAAGGAGAGCACGTCAGTGCTTCTGTCAATGCCTCTGTGCTTCAAGTTGAGCTCATGAATCTGTTCATCATCAACAATAGTTACACTGATTTCGGCGGATCCCTTGAACTTTTCAGTGACAAGAACTGCGTTGCAGCAGCGTCTGATGAGCATTCTCACTCCTGTCGGAATTTTAACAGCAGTCTGATCATTAGTTATTATAACCTTGATTTTGTCTTTCATCTGTTCTTTTTCCCTTCTTCGTATTTTTCATAAGCCTTTATGATATCCTGAACAAGTTTATGTCTGACGACATCCTTTTCAGAAAATTTGACAGTTTTGATATCATCAAGATTTTTGAGAATTCTGATAACCTCAACCAGACCGGATTTCTTTCCGTCGGGCAGGTCAATCTGAGTTATGTCGCCTGTGACAACAATTTTTGAGCCAAAGCCCAGTCTTGTCAGGAACATTTTCATCTGTTCCGGTGTGGTGTTCTGCGCCTCGTCAAGAATGATGAAGCTGTCGTCAAGTGTTCTGCCTCGCATATATGCAAGGGGCGCCACCTCGATACAGCCTCTTTCCTGATACTTCTGGAAGTTTTCAGGGCCAAGCATGTCGAAAAGAGCATCGTAAAGCGGACGCAGATAGGGATCTACCTTCTGCTGCAGATCGCCGGGAAGGAAGCCAAGCTTTTCTCCGGCTTCAACTGCAGGGCGGGTGAGTATAATTCTGTTGACCTCTTTTGCCCTGAAAGCACTGACAGCCATGGCAACTGCAAGATAGGTTTTGCCTGTTCCGGCAGGGCCGACACCGATTACGATTGTGTTGTTTCTGATGGATTCAATATATTTCTTCTGACCGAGAGTTTTGGCCTTGATAGGCTTGCCCTTGGCACTTATGCAGATGCAGTCTGAGCCCATTGAAGACAGCTTATCGTCGTTTCCGTCGTTGACGAGGCTGATAACATATCTTATGTTCTGCTCGTTCAGAGTTTCGCCCTTGTTAAGAAGATGAAGAAGACAGTTGATAGCTCTTTTTGCCTTGTCAACGCTTTCATCGTCGCCCTGAATTTTCATTTCACTGCCACGGATAAGGGCACTGACACTGAATTCTTTTTCTATTAATTTTATATTTTCATCGAAAGAACCGAAAAGTGAAACAGCCTGCTCCATTCTTTCGATATTTATTGTTTGTTCTGCCAAGTTAGTTTTACACCTCGATTAGTTTTGTTTGCCTGAAAATCAGCTTTCGGAATATACACTAAAAATTTTAGCACATATTTTCAAAAAAGTGAATACTTCTGATGAAAAAATATTTAGTTTTCATAAAAATTTGTGTTTATCGGACTCTTAACACCCATGAAATCTATGCAATTTATGCTTGAATCAAATATCGGACAGCCGTCTTCAAAGGTCACTTCAGTTTTAGATTCAATGATATTAGTGTTACAAAACTTGTGATAGTATTCGTTTGTGTAATCATCAACTGCAACAAGATAAGAAATATTGTCATCGGGATATAAAGCACATTCTGTATAGCTATTTTCTTCAACGGTACCAAAGGGAAGTTCAACGCCGTTCCATGAAAGGTATTTTTCTTTTTTCATGTTTACAGTATTGTCAGATATTCTGCAATAAATCAAAGGAAGCTTCAGTGAGAATATATCAAGCGATAGTCGGGCAGAAGCTTGCTCTAAAGAAACAAAAGAGAAATCCTTTTTGGTGTATTTTTTCTGATAATCTACCGTGTGTAACGCAGTGATTCTGCCTCTTGCCTCGCAGTAGGTACAGGACATATCTCTGTGCTCCACAACACCGCTGATAAGAAGATCGCCTTTTTTCACAGCGTTGCCGGGCAGAACCTCACGATCACCGTTAAATATTTCAACTGTCAGAAGTGTGCCGTCAAAGTCTGCAATAAGATTGCAGGGCTCCCTGAAGCTTTCGTCGATATGCTCATCTATATAATCTCTGACTTCAATTGTTGCTTTGCTGCCCTTGATATTTATTGCCATCCACAACAGTCTGCCGTTAAAATGATTAACTGCAAGACGGCTGATGTTTGTGGTGTCAAGGGAGGATACCATCCTTCCTTTTTTCAGTCCGAGCTCCTGAGTTACTCTCATAATTTCTTCGTGACCGACAGTCTCTGTACCCGTAACATCTATTATCCAGACAAATCTGTTCATCACTGCGATGAAAATTGTAAAAAAGAAGACGGAAATCAGAATACCAACTCTTTTCTTGTTTTTATTCAGAAAGAAGGGGAGACCGTATTTTTTTGTGATTTTCATTTTGCAGCCGGATTTTTTTGCGATGGCTCTTAGCCTTCTGAATTTTTTGACAAGAATACATGCCGTAAGTGTATTGTTCTGTATCCCTACATCCCATATTGCAATATGCTTTGCAGCGCATAGATTAATAAATCTCTCAGTGAATCCGCCGTTTATTTCAAAAGATACAAAGCCCCGTATAAGTCTTAATATGTAAATAAGCTTCATTATTTACTCCTTTTCAGCAGTTTGAAAACTCAATTTTGAGTATTTCGCCTTTTACGGTTATTTCTTCAACAGACAGTGCCTTTATGCTCAGGTCAGAGCCTTCAAAAGCAATAATCAGGCTTCCGCAATTGACCTTGACATCACAATCGCTATACTCAATTATACCCCTGCAGCCGTTTATCAGGGCTTCTTTGTTAGACAAAAGATCAACGGTCAGAGGATTAAGCGTGCTTTTTGCCGTGTCTGATATATGATTCATCTTTTCTTTGATTTTTCTTGCCATAGTTATAACACCTCAAGAAATATTTTATGTATTCACAAGGCGTATAATACTAATAAATCTGTAAAATAACGAATATATTTTAACGGGTGATTTGATGAAGAAAACAAAAAAGCTTTTTGTTGTATTCAGTTATATATCAGTCGTTACGATGATTTTTTTCTTTGGCTGCCTGCTGCTTCTTTTTCCGCAGCAGGCAGCATGTGGCGTTGAAAAGGGGATTAATTTGTGTTTATATACTCTGATGCCGTCGATGTATCCGTTTATGTTTCTGTCCTCTTTTGTCATATCGAGCTCCGTAGCAGACAGAATAGGATCCGTATTTTCTTTATTTACAAGAAAAATATTTAAGCTTCCCGGCATCTGCGGTGTGATAATCATGCTTTCAATGGTCGGTGGCTTGCCTGTTGGTGCCAAAGCAGTTGAGGATGCCTTCAGCATGGGATACATAAGCAAAACTGAAGGGCAAAGACTTCTGACTTTCTGCATTAATCCGGGCCCGGCGTTTGTGATTACAAGTGTTGGCTTTTATTTTCTCGGGTCGAAAACGGCGGGAATAGTTATATATGCTTCTCTTGTGCTTTCGTCACTGATAATAGGATTTCTGACAAGGTTTGTTTTTCAGGAATGCCTGAATAATGTCTGCAGCAATGCAACAGTAAAATCCGACGAGCAGATTTCTTTTTCTGCTTCATTCGTCAGCTCGGTGAATACGGCAATAAGCAGTGTCATCAATGTATCGGCATGGGTGATTCTTTTTTCCTGTGTCTCAGAGCTTATTACACTTTTGCCTGTTTCGGAAAGAACAGCACTTTTTATTACCGGAATAACTGAAATGACAAACGGTGTCAGGCAAGCGTCGGGAAAAGTACCGATGCCTGTGATTGCAGGCATAATAGGCTTCACGGGAATATGCGGACAAATGCAGATAATGCCGACAGTGATAAAGCTGAAAATGAAGTTAAAGTATTTTTTGACAGCAAGAATTATTAATTCTGCGCTTGCAATGGTAATTTCAATGTTTTTGTTTGATGCACTGCATATATCGGTAGAAACTGTGACATTGGGCAGAATACCTACGAAAATAGCAAGTGATTTTTCTTTTCCTGTGTGCATTGGCGTGCTTGTTTTAAGTGTATTACTTCTCCTCGGAGATAATTTTAATATAAAAAAAGATAAAAAAACAACTCACAGAAAAACTTTATAAGTTTTCTGAAAGTTTTTGTAAAAAACACTTGACTTTTATCCTGTTAGTGTATATAATATCAAAGTCGTCAAAAAAATATCCGGGTGTGGCGCAGCTTGGTAGCGCGCTTGACTGGGGGTCAAGAGGCCGCAGGTTCAAGTCCTGTCACTCGGACCATAGTGAGTATTCATAACACAAGTGAATACTCACTTTTCTTTTTTTCATATTTCCTCATAGTTAAATTTAATATAATTTGTTATGTATCGAGCAGGTTTTGAGCCTGCTCTTTTTTGTTATGCCGTGAGATATTCTACGGCTACGCCTTGTCTTGCTTCGAGGACTATATTGTCCTCTTTTATGGGATTTTCAATCACTCCTACAAAGCGATAATGAATTACTATCCTTTGAGTTTTGTTTTTACCCTTACCCTCAATAGAATGAACTTCAATTTTCTCAATCAACTCATTCAAGAGTGCAGGAGTTAGTGTTTCCATCTGCATAAACTTACGGACAGCAAAAGTAAACTGCTCTTTACTTGTACGAAGATTTTCAATTTCTGAAAGTTCTTCTTGGTATTGCCTGATTTTTACCTTCAGTTCATCACGCTCGGTTTCATATTTCTGAGATAACTGCATAAAGCTTTCTTCATTGACAATACCGTTGATGTGTTTTTCAAAGAGTTTTTCATACATTAAAGCAACCTCTTTTGTTCTTGCTGTTGCTTTATCAATACTGCTTTCAAGAAACTTTTGATGACTGAGTATGTTCTTGTTTGTTTTGGCTTCAAGAATGTCCGCAAAAGCTTTTTCATCTTCGGCGAGAAAGTTTGCTAAATTTCTCAGCTCAAGCATAACTATCTGCTCCATAGAATCTGCTCTGACATAGTGTGTGCCTTCGCAAGTTCCTCTTCTTCCTTTGTAGTTGGAGCACATAAAATACTTGATGTCAGTATTGGGATGATTGACATTGAACCATAAGGGACTTCCGCAATCGGCGCAGTATAACAATCCGCAGAACATATTCTTTTCAGCGTGCTTTGGATTCGGTGCTCTGCGTTTTGCTTTTGCCTTCATTTTCTGTACCGTTTCAAATGTGTCTCTGTCAATTATGGGCTCGTGAACATTTTTGAAAATCTTCCAATTTTCTTCGGGATTCTGAAGTCTTTTCTTGTTCTTGAAGTTCTTTGAATAGGTTTTGAAGTTGATAACATCACCGCAGTATTCCTGCTGTGCAAGAATCTTTTGCACAGTAGTCTTGCACCATTTATACGGATCAGGCTGTGTTTTCTTACCGCCCTTGTTAAGACCTTTGCTCTGCCAATACGCCATCGGTATCAGCACTTTGTTTTCCTGAAGTATTCGGGCAATAGTTTCATTACCTTTACCCTCAATACACATTGCGAAGATGCTCTTGACAACTTCTGCAGCTTCGGTATCAACAATCCATTTCTTTTTGTTCTGCGGGTCTTTCATATACCCATAAGGTGGTTGAGATAACGGCTCGCCGAGATTGCCTCTTATGCGGTGTGAACTTCTAACCTTGCGACTTATGTCACGAGCATACATCTCATTCATAATATTTTTGAATGGTGCAATTTCATTATCACCTTCATTACTGTCAACCAAATCATTGACTGCTATGAATCTGATGTTATGCTCAGGAAAGAAGTTATCCGTATAGTGACCGACCGAAACATAATCTCTGCCGAGACGGGATAAATCTTTTACCATAACGGTTGTAACATATCCCATTTCTATATCTTCAAGCATAGCCTGAAAACCGGGTCTGTTGAAATTTGTTCCCGTGTAACCGTCATCAACATAGAACTTTGTGTTAGTAAGTTTCAACTCTTTTGCTTTTTGTGACAGCAACTTTTTCTGATTACCTATTGAGTTGCTTTCGCTTTCTGTACCGTCATCACGGGACAGACGGCAATAAATGGCTGTGATGCCAAAATTATCTGACTGCATTTATCCTCCCTTCTCCGGCAGTCGAATTTACATATTCTGTATTAAGTGTATTTATATCATCGGCATTTGTCAAATGTGCAAAATCACTTCCGATAAAAGCTGATATTTTTTCTTTCATTGTTTTGTTTTCTTTAGTGCTGAATTTTTGGGTAACAATATATCTGACACCGTTGATAACGTATTCTTCGATTTCAGGCTTTTCAATTTTACCCAATACACATTCTGCACGGGTACCGCTCAGCACTGATAAGCTTTTGAGTTTCACATACTCCCAAAAGGAGATAATCTTTTCTGTCATTATCTCGCACCTCTGTCTTTCTGCCTCATAAGATACTTTCCGTAATACTCAACTGCTTTACTGAGAAAATCTTCTTTTTCTTTTACTGTTGCATTTGATTTCACATACTTGCTAATGCTGTCATCAGGAATTTTCACCATTATCACCTGATTAGCTTTAGGCTGTTTCATAATACCAATAATTTCCTCAGTATTAAGGTTACCCTCCTGCGATAATTTCTTCAGTTTCTGTGCCTGAGAAAGTGACGGAGTGCAAAGCTCTTTCTCAATAAATTTAAACAAATCGGTTTGCTCTGTTTTGGTGAGATACGAAAGCTCAACACCCACAGAAAAAGATATTTTACTCTCATCCACCATACTGAGAAGTTTAGGGATAAGTTTCGTAAGGCGGATATATCTTTTTACCTGAGAAGCACTGTCGGTGTCAGATATTTCACCCGCTGACAACTTCGGTCCGACTTGGTCTGAAGTTAAATCCGTGCGTTTACCTTGCTTTTTAAGGGCATCCATTTTCATCTTGTATGCAAAGGCTTTCTCCGAATGGAGAATATGCTCACGGTGCAGATTGCTGTCAACAAGGATGATGTCTGCTTCTTCTTTGCTTATGTCCAATACAACAATGGGAACCTCTGTCATTTCAAGTCTTGTTGCTGCAAGGTATCTTCTGTGGCCTGATATAATTTCATACACATCCGCCTTATCGTCCTTTCGTACCATAAGGGGTTGGATAATACCGTTTTCACGGATACTGTCCTCCAACGGCTTCATATCTTCCTCACGGTATTTATACGGATTCTTGAGATTCGGCACAACGCTTTTCACAGACATATTTACGATTTCGGTTATCTGAGGCTTTACTGCTTCTGTTTCTTCTTTTTTTCCAAACAGTTCATCAATAAAATTTTCTTCTTTATTCATTTATCTATTCCTTTCATATTTCCTAGATTTTGTTCTTCCTTTAGCCTGATTTACCAGCTCATCAATTTTCTCTTTACCGAAGAACCTTTGTAAGAGAGAATAATCTTTAACCTGCCGAATAAGCGACCTGTTCTGTTCACGAAGCTCACTGTTTTCCCTTGCAAGAATTGAAACCCGTCGCTGTAAACTGCTGTTATGACCTCTTGCCGTTATTCGGGCATCAACTGCTTTCAGATATTTTGCGAATACTGTTTTCACGAGAGTTTTCAGCTTTGACATCAACGGCTCTGCATATTTTGTTTTGTACGCTTTGGCTGTCATAAGCGGTGTTGGCTCGGGTAATGTGAACTCATTACTGTTTAATTGCTCTATTAAGTTTTCAATACCTCTGCCGTCATCATAGGTTTCATTCTGCTCTCTGACCGTTTTTAGTTCACATTGTTTTTCGGCTATTTCATCTTTAAGAGCTTCAACCTCTTGACTACGCATTTTCTTTTCATAATCAAGAACCGACAGATGCTTTTCGTGAGTACCTTTCTGTTCCCACTCTACACCGTATCTTTCCATAATTTTTGAGAGTTCTTCTTTTTCGGACAGCACCCATTGATTCCACTCCGTATCGCCACGAGTACCACCCTTGAAACCTTGCTTTGCAAGAGCCTGTTTCAATGATACTCTTGTTTCAAGACCACGATTACTGCCGGTTGTGAATGGTACAAAGTCAATATGCAAATGAGGTGTAGCTTCATCCATATGAAGATGTGCAGAGAAAACACGGAGATTAGGATTCCTCTCCTGAAAGGTTTTGATATATTCTGTCAGTATTCTTTCGGCAAGTCTGCCTTCATCTGTTTCTGCATTCATATCATCCTTATTACCTATTTGCAGGATAACTTCGTGAAAGGGTTTTTCCTGTTTTCCTGATACTATCTTTTTATAGTAATCATCTATTCTTCGGTCAGTTCTGTTTTGTTTAGCATTGTAATTTTGCAGTGCTTTGTCAAAAAGCTCATGATACACATCCTTTATATCTTCGTTTATGAAAGATGTGTTCAAGCAGCTTCTTGTCGGGTCAGTATTGAAAGCATTAAACTTTCTTTCATTGTGTCTTACAGAGCCTTTACCTACCATAACACTTATACTTCTTCTAATAATCTCACTTCCTTATTCTAAAATAAATTACGTCTCAAGTTTTGTTACTTTTGTCAAAAGTAACGCAAAAGCACTTTTGACACCCATAAGGCTATCAAAAGATGCTGTTGCGCCCTACGGGGTGGTGAGGGCTTTGCCCTGCAATTTGCGAATTGCCACCCAACAGGGCTGTTTTTGTAAAACCACCCTGTACCCCGTAAAACTTTACACTCACCATTTATGAACCATACAGATTATTCATAAACGGTGATGATGTCGCCTCCATGCCAATGAAGCCTCTTACTCTGCGGTGTTCTCTGTTGTAAACATTGTTACTGCTTTTAATACCGTACTTGTTTTCATTGGCAATCAGAAAATCGCTCAGGCTTCTTGAACTCATAGGCGACAAGGCATTTTCTTCGCACCACAGCTTGTAAATCTCATACAAATCTTTTGAGGTTACGGACTTATCTTCTGCGAATACAAAGTAGCCGTCTGACTCCATAAATTCAACTGCATTGACATTATTACGCTTGACGGTCTCTCGGTTACTTATTGCACGTTCACTTTCTGTAAACTGAAAGTTATTTGAGAGTAATCTCTGTAAGCCTTCAAAAGCCCATAAGAATATGCCTTCGATTTCATCACGCATTTTATCTGCTATATGAGGGTCATCTATTCTCTCTGCATTTTTGTCCTTGGTTGTCAGTACGCGCTGTCGTCTGAAAAAGCCGTCGCTTTTATCAAACATAGCCTGCAGGTCACCGTTGCTGAAAGCAAGAAGCCTTGCATACATATATCCCTGATAGCTTTGCTTGTTCTTCTTTTCGAGGTCCATTTTTCCTTGTGCGGTTACAATGGATTTGACATAGTTGGTATGCTTGAGCCCCTCCATACGAAGGTCATCGTCAATACACAGCAGAATATGCTCAAGGTCTGCTCTTGCAAATCTGTTCTCGGAAATTTTGCCTATGCTTCCGTCTTTCATATTACTGCCAAAAAGTGTTGACATAACAGCTCCTATCTGTGATTTGCCTTCGCCGCCGTTACCTTTGATAACCATCATTCGCTGACCTTTATTGCTCGGTATCAGGCAGTAACCTATAAACTCCTGAAGTGTCGGTATATCCTCGGGATACAGAAGCTCACCGAGAAAAGACAGCCACAGCTTTGGTACCGGTGCATTAGGATTGTAGATTATTGGAAGTCTGCTTCTTACAATCTCCGACTTGCTTTCAGCAAAAGTACAGTCAATATACAGAGTGCCGTTCTGCAGGTGTATTCTGTCAGTTTCGGGTACAAAGGTTTCATCAAGTGCTTCTATTTTCAGAAGCTCAACGATATTGGAAATCTTCTGCGGTACATTAGCTACTGCACAGATTTTGAGGTCATCAAATACCATTCTCTTAAGAGGTATTTCATCAACAACTCTGCCTTCAGCAGTAAAGAACGAACCACCCGAGAAGAGAATATTATGCTTTCTAAGAAACTCTTCACAAAATATTGCTTCGTTAATTATTTTCCCGTCTGCCCATGCAGGACCCTCAACACCAAACTCGTCATTTGAAAATTTATTATCTGAACCTTTTCTCATTTCTTTTTCCTCCTTTCTTCGGCATCCTTTGTTTTTGCTCCTTTCGTTTTATTTAACCTCCTTGCCGTCGGGTAGGTCAGTGTATGTAATACCGCACGAATTTATATATGAGATTTAAGGTGTTCCTCTGCGTACGTGCGTACAAGTGTACGTATGTACGCAGAGAAATGAACAAACTTGCTCTATATACAAATGGGATTTATGAGTCCGAAAATGTTCCTGATAGATTAGAAAACTTTCAAGGTGGCTGTAGTATCCTTTATACTGAGTTGCGTTGGTGGGGGCAGTTATTATATAAAGAAACTGCCTCTAAAAGTAATGGGAATAAGCACTACAAAAATGTTCCACAGAAGTTACTTTTGCCGTTTCACCCGAAATAGTTCCTGCTCCGGAATCTCACCGCAGCGTTGCTTTGCTCATATCATAGCAAAGTCATATCACTTTCGGACGGTCATTCAGTTGTCAAGGTGCACGAGAGAAAACATCCCTCAAGGGGTGACTTTTAAAACGTCGATTTTTGTAGGTTTTTTCAAAACTTTTTTATTTTCGTTAAAATTGCACAACAAAAAAAGCCGTCACATAGACAGCACAAATAGCGGGAGGACATTTCTTCCTCTCGCACAGTTTGTACTGAAACTATGTAACGGCTTAAACTTTAAGCTCTGATTGTCCGTATGTTACTGACTGAGTATCGGACTATACTTTTCCGGTCAGATAATATGTGTTGGCATAAAGCCAATAAGTAAAAAATATGTGTTTCAGATTATATTCAGTTGTAGGTCAAATACATTATTTACCAATTTTTTATTACACATAACATTTGTTTACTTGTCAAGAACTTTTTCGAAAAAGAAAAGATGGTGTCGGTTTTCACCGACACCATAGTGGGGATGTTTATAAAATGTGGTCTAATTATACTTTCCAAAGGAGGCAAAAGTGTGTATGATAGATTTATTTCTTATTATAGTACCACAGTATATTTATTGATGCCATCTGCGTTAAAGTCGGACAGGTTTCTGAAATAATTCGCAATAGCCTTAG
>JAZSHL010000028.1:0-15693 GCA_045533205.1 Acutalibacteraceae bacterium
ATTTGGGGCAGAGTATGTGACGGTCATACATACTCTGCTGTGGTCGAAACACCCTATGATGCATCCGTGTGTACTTCCTTCGGAAAGCACGGGTCATTTCTTAACACGGTCTATTGGCAGTCCTCTTTGGGCAAACTTTCTTACGAACGCAGAATACTCTTTATTTTCCACGATAACGGAGATTACAATACAGTTGCTAAGGATTACCGCAACTATCTCTTTGAGAGAAACGAATTAGTCACACTTGATGAAAAAATTCAAAAAAATCCCAATATCAGAAATATTATCGGTGCACCTGTTCTACACCATAAGATTTTTTCAAAAATCAATGAAAAGTCCCAGTTCTATGACAAGAACGGATCTAATGAAATCCTTTGTGCTACATTCTGTGAGCGTGCAGAACAAATTAAAAAGCTTAAGGCTCTCGGTCTGGACAAGCTTTATATTCATACTGACGGTTGGGGCAAAGACGGATATGACAACAAGCACCCCTATATTCTTCCGCCCTGTGAAGAGGCAGGCGGGTGGAACGGTTTAAAGAATTTTTCTGAAGTTTGCCGTGAGCTTGGCTATGTGTTCGCTCTTCACGACCAATACCGAGACTATTATTACGACAGTCCCGTTTTCGACAAAGACAAAGCGGTAACCAATATTGACGGTTCCAACCCCTATTGCTCAATTTGGGATGGCGGCGAACACAGTTATCTTTGTTCAGTTTTTGCCTTAGATGCTGTCAGAAAAACTTATGCGGAGCTGGAAGAACACGGTGTTGATGTTCAGGGAGCATATCTTGATGTTTTTTCTATTATGCAAGGTGATGAGTGCTTCCACGATAACCACAGAATCACAAGAGAAGAAAGTATAAAGCACCGTGGGGCTTGCTTTGACTATCTAAACGAAAAAGGCTTTATAATGTCTTCGGAAGAACCGGGTATGCAGCTTCTCAACCATCTTGCCCTTGTTCATCATGGACCTCACGCATTAAAGCCTCAGGAAAACGGCAGAGCTGTCGGTATTCCTGTTCCTTTAGGCAATCTTGTTTATCACGACTGCATAATGGTTCCGTGGAACTGGTTTAACAACTGGGGAATTCCGAAAGGTGAAGACGGGGATTTATACGGAGCTTTAAATGCAGGTATGCCGTATATTCACCCCTACGGAAATTCACTTTGTAAAATCGGAACAGATAAGCGCACTGCAGATATAGACATGATGGCTGACGAAGATCTAAAAAAAGAACTTGAACGCATTAAGCCTCTTTGCGAATTACAGGCAAAGCTTTACAACAAGGAGATGGTGAAGCACGAATTTCTCGGCAGCTACCGTAAACAAAAAGCCACTTATTCTGACGGTACAACAGTTGTTATTGATTTAGACCGAAACACATATAGAATCAATTGAAAATAACCGACAAAAAAGGAGATGTTGATTTTACACCATCTCCTTTTCTTTTGTGAAAACTATTGAAAAGTTCCGTCTTATTTGATAAAATTATAATAATATGTTTTTTGCTTAAGGAAGTGAAACAATGAAAGCAATAATAGGCGGAAAAATTATTCTTAAAGACAGAATAGCTGAAAACTGCGCCCTTCTTTTTAGTGATAAAATTGAAGGTGTTGTTCCGGCTTACAGCATTCCTGCCGACACTGAAATCATTGATGCAAAGGGCGGCTACGTTGCTCCCGGCCTTATTGATTTACATATTCACGGTTATCTCGGTAAGGATGTCTGCGACGGTGAAGAGGAAAGCATCAGAACAATTTCAAAAGGTCTTCTTGCCAATGGTGTTACGGGTTATCTCCCCACGACCATGACGGAAGATATGTCCGTTATCCGTAAGGCACTTGAGGTTTGTCGCTCTCTTAAAGAAGAAAGCAAAAATTGGAACGGCAGTGCGATTTTAGGTTGTCATGCCGAAGGTCCCTTTATAAGCGAAAGCAAAAAAGGTGCTCAAGATGCTAAATACATACTCAAGCCGGATGCTGCTTTTGTCAAGGAATATGCGGATATCATAAAAACCATCACCCTCGCTCCCGAAGAAGATACGCAGGATTTTTCTGCTATCCGTGAAATTTGCCGCGATACAGACGTGATTGTTTCTATGGGACACACATCTGCAGATTATGAAACTGCTATGGCAGGAGTCAATGCAGGCGTCAAGCATGCCACCCACCTTTTCAACGCTATGACTCCTCTTGCTCACCGTGCTCCCGGTGTCGTCGGCGCCGCACTTAACAGTGATGTGAGTGCAGAGGTTATTGTTGACACCTTTCATGTTGATGCAGCTTTATATAATATGCTTTGGAAGCTAAAGGGCAGAAAGCTTTGCTTCATCACCGACTGCCTTCCTGCAGGGGGACTGCCTGAGGGTGAATATACCCTTGGTGGGCAGAAAATTATATACAAAGGTATCGTCTGCCGTCTTGAAGACGGCACGGTTGCAGGAAGCGTTCTTCATCTGAACAAAGGTGTATGGAATGTATATACAAATTCTGATATTCCTCTTTATGAATGTGTAAACTGTGTATCCCTTAATCCCGCCACAGTCATCGGTATGGACAAAACTAAAGGCTCACTTGAAACAGGCAAAGATGCAGATATTATAATTACAGACAGTAATTTCGAAGTTCAAAAAACTATTATTGCAGGAGAGATTAAATATGAAGCTTAAAGTAAATGCCAAACTCGACCCGAAATTTCAGCCTCTTTCACTTGTTGTCCGTGAAATGCGTGAGGCGACAAGGGAAAACGGGCAGGATATTGTTATTGCAATTGAAAGAAACAAGGGTTACACGACAACCTATAAAACGCGTGTTTATCCTGACGGAACAGGTCATGACGAAGAAAACTTCCGTTTTGTTGAGCGTCTAACAAAATCCTTACTGTGGGTTGCAGGCGGTTATAAAGTTATAATTGCCGGCAGTGAAAATATAGGCACAAAGATTAAAGAAGCTTTTTCATACGGCGGACTTCGTGACTTTGATGTTAAATTTATGGAAAGAGTATACGAGGAAAAGTTTGAGGTTATTCTCTGTTCTCTTGAAGATGCACCAAAGGATAAATCTGCTGCTTCTCCCATAGGCCGACATCTGGACGGATGCCGTATCGGCTTTGATGCAGGAGGAAGCGACAGAAAAGTAAGTGCAGTCATCGATGGCGAAAGTGTATATTCAGAAGAAGTTGTATGGTTTCCGAAGACAAACTCAGATCCCGATTATCATTATCAGGGCATTCTGGATGCTATGAAAACTGCCGCATCAAAAATGCCCAGAGTTGATGCAATCGGTGTTTCCTCAGCAGGTGTTTACATTGATAACCGTATTATGGTTGCTTCTCTTTTCCTTAAGGTAAATGATGAAGACTTCGACAAGAAAGTTAAAAATATGTACCTTGATGTTGCAAAGGAAATTGGTGAAAACATTCCCGTTGAAGTTGCAAATGACGGTGATGTTACAGCCCTTGCCGGTGCTATGGATCTTAATGATGATTCTGTTTTAGGAATTGCCATGGGAACAAGCGAAGCAGGCGGTTATGTTGACCCTCAAGGAAATATTACAGGCTGGCTCAATGAGCTTGCATTTGTACCCGTTGACTTCTGCGAAAAAGCTATGGTTGATGAATGGTCCGGTGACTACGGCTGCGGAGTTAAATACTTCTCACAGGACGGCGTAATCAAGGTTGCTCCCTGGGCAGGCATTGAGCTTGACGAGAACCTTTCTCCCGCTGAAAAGCTTAAGGTTATACAAAAGCTTATGGAAAAGGGCGACAAAAACGCTGCTGATATCTACGACACCATCGGCGCTTACTTCGGCTATGCAATCGCATATTATGCTGAATTCTACGATATAAAGCACATTCTGATTATGGGCAGAGTTACCTCAGGTCAGGGCGGACAGATTCTTCTTGAAAGGGCACAAGAGGTTCTCGATAAGGAATTCCCCGAACTTTCTGAGAAAATCAAGCTTCATATTCCCGATGAAAAATCCCGCCGTGTCGGTCAGTCAGTTGCAGCAGCAAGCTTACCTGAAATCAGATAAACATCAAAAACACAATATGCCATCATCAATGGTTACGATGGCGTTATGATCCGGCATTATAGCTGCATTTTTTCGACAAGCTTTGGAAACATCGTTTCTCAGAGCCATCTGAGATATTAATAACTATTGATAAAACATCCCCCACATGGATTGTTCATGCGGGGGATGTTGGTGTTTACATATATATTTTTTCATTGATAGCGGCATTTACCGTTTCTCTTGTTGCAAGCAGCCATTCATCACTGTGAGGATATTCTCTGAATGTTATGTTGTGCTTTCCCTTCTCTTCAATAATAGACAGACAAGTCTTTTTATCTGTAAGCTTTTCGAGAGTATTGAGTGCAGCAATATCCTGAAGAGCATCATAGAAGACTTTGAGTCTGAGTGAATGATGGGCTGTACCGTCCTCTGCAGGATATACAATGAAGCTGTCACCTGACGGAAACTCTTTGCCTGCATCTGTCACCTCGTAGGGATTAACAAGACCCTTTGAAAGCCTTTTATAATAGAAGTTATATCCCCACTGCAAAAAGCCTTTGATGTCAAATTTGAACATCTGATAGCCTATTACTCTTGTTCTTATTGATTCATTGCAGAAAAATCTGTTGGCTACATTGTGGTTTTTCTGAGCACTGCAATAATATGTCCAGAGATTATCAGCTTTACCAATAAATTTATCTATATGGTCAGTGGCAGGTATCGGATTCGAAACGATTTTCTTTTCATAGAAAGAATAATCGGAAAGAGCATCTACAATTTTATAACCTTCAAAAAGGCTGTGAATATGTATGGAAGCTTTTTTATAAGAACGAAGCATAGCTTTATTAGGTTCATCGCTTACATGGATGAACACCTTGTTCCTGAGATTTCTCTCTTCAAGATATTTCTTAAGTTCAACAGATAGTGCAGTAAGGAAGTATTTATACTTGCGCGAGTTTGCTCTCGTCTCCCAGCCAAAAATCTTCTTATAAGTACCGTCAACTGTTGCCATAATTTTCGGAGCATGCCTTGCACCCCATTGGGTATAAAAATGAGCGAATTCAAAATACTCAATACCACAGCGATGAGCCATTTCAATCCACTGTGTAAGCTTATCAAAGTTAAAGGAGTAAACACCACCTTTTACTGTTATATCAATAAGCTGAACAGTGGGTCTTTCCTTGCCCTTCTGTGTGTCAAGAGGAGGAGTGAAAATCGGTGTAAGAACACAGTTCATTCCGTATTCTCTTGCAGTTTTAAGAAAGTTTTCTGTTACTCTCCAATATTCATCAGAGAACGCATCGAATTTATAGTAAGACATCAGGCAGTCGGTGTGGAACCAACAAGTGTAAACAAAATCCTTGAAGTCAAGCTCAGCGTTTATGATTTCGATTTCAATGCTTGCTTCTTTCTCGCCAATATTAAAATCTATTCTGTGTTTACCTGCATCGTTCTGAGCAGCATCAACCTCAAACCAAAGGACAGTTATGCCTTTTTTTGCATTAACCTTGCCGTCAAAAGGTAAAAGCAAATCGGGGTAATATCCGCTTTCGCTGAATCTGTAATAGTCGTCTGCACCCTTCTTCCACATCGGAAAATCAGATTTGATATGCTCAACTGTGTAAATACGTATGTTTTTAACAGTACCCTCATAGGTTAATTCTACTTCGCAATCTTCAGCAGCTTCAATTGCAAGCTGAAAGGACTTTTTTTCATTTTTAAGCATGGAAAACCCTTTATAACCGTCAGTTGGCATCTTGTCTCTGTCATAGATTTTTCTAAGAGAAGATAAGATTTTTATTTCTTTAATATTGGCCATAGGTCACCTCAATGTAATACTTTTATGTAAAGAGCCGTTAATTATTTCTTGTATTTTTCTTTATACTTCGCCACAATTGCATTCATCTCATCCATGTGAGCTTCCATATCTGCAACAAGCTTAAACTGATTTCTTGCTCTTTCAATATTGTGCTCAGGGCGTGTTGTTCTGAAATAAACATCACCTCCAAGGTAGTCAGTAAGGAACCTGATACCGCATTCAAAAGTCATCAGCTTTGCACCGAAAGCAAGGTTTTCAATTTCAGCATCATTAAGACTTTCAGCTGTTTCACTTAAGAAGCCGTCTACATAAACCTCAAAAAGCTCAAGGTCAATGCCAACCTTTGAAAGATCGGCTTCGTCTTCTGCTGCTTTATTGGCACCTGAACGGATGCTGTCACCGAAATCATAAAGTGAAAGTCCGGGCATAATCGTGTCAAGGTCAATCACACAGAGACCTTTATCTGTATGTATGTCGAAAAGAACATTGTTGAGCTTCGTATCGTTATGAGTAACTCTGAGAGGCAAAACACCTTCCGCAATAAGGTCTGTAAGCTTATGTGTGTCAGCCTTACGATCGGTTACAAATTTGATTTCCTCTTCGCATGCTGCTTTTCTGCCTTTTATGTCGGCATCAACTGCTTTGAGAAAATTATCATATCTTGCGGGAGTATAATGAAAGTTCTTAATTGTTTCGTGCAGTGTTTCAGCCGGATAGCCGTCAAGGAGCTTCATAAATCTGCCGAAGGAACGGCCTGCATTTCTGAAGGTGTCAGCATCTTTAGGCTTGTTGTAGGTCAGAGCCTCATCAACATAAATGTACATTCTCCACGCACCGTCATTTTCGTCACGGTAATAATACTCACCGCTGTTGCAGGGAAGGAAGTTGAGGTTCTCTCTTTTGTAATCTCCGCCGTTTTCTTTAATCTTTGCTGTGATATGCTTTGTTACACCTACAATATTGAACATAAGCTCTGCAGGATTTTTGAAAACAAAAGTATTAATTTTCTGAAGTATGTACTTTTCCGCCTTGTCAGTTTCAATAAGATAAGTTGCATTGATGAGGCCTGCAGTAAACTGTTCTACATTTATGATGTTTCCGCCTCTTCCGAATGCCTCAAAAGCGGTTATGATTTCCTGATTTATCATTTTTATACTCCTTTCACCCTAACATCGGAGTATCTCCGATAACAATTTCAGGTGTTTTATATTTTTCAATTTCAAAAACTATAATTTCATTTTCCTCTTTAAGAAGTGCACCTGGCAAGTAAAGTGCCTTCTGCGGACCGATATCCCAATATCTGCCGAGATTGAACCCGTTGACAAAAACATAACCCTTGGTAAAGCCGCTCATATCAACAAAGCATTCGCCCTTACCTGCTTTGAATGTACCCTTAAGGAAGACAGGGCCGTGTTTGTTTTCTGTGTTAATTTCACCAAATTTCAAACAATCAAGATTGTCAAGAGGTATTGTGTAAACGTCAAAATCTGTCAGAACCTGATTTGCAAAGTATATGTTTGAAATACCCTTGCGGTCATAAAGCTCCTTGCCGTAATTTACTCTGCCCATTCCCTCAACAAGCACACCTATTTCACTTTCTGAGCTTGTACCTTTAACAAAAAGCTGCTTTTTGAGCTTGAGTTTATTAAACAGTGATTTTGCCTTGCATCTGTTTATCGTTGCTATTTTCTTCTTATCAAAATAAACATGTGCGTAATCATGTACATCGTCAACCGAAAGAAAGCCGGCATCGTACTTACCTTTAAGCTTTGTCACATAATAAACCAGACCGAAATTTTGTCCGTAAGCCTCCATACTTCTCGGAAGCGGGGAATAATGCTTCTGTGCAATATTGTCAAGATTATCAAACAAATCTGCAGATTCCGTAAACTTTACCTTGCCGATATTCTGCATTACGGGTGATGCAGGCAGCTCAGCCATAGGGATATTCTGTTTTTCACACAGGAGCTTTCTTATCTTGTGGTATGCATCGGTATAATCTCCCCATTCAGTTAAGGGAGCGCAGTAATCATAGCTTGTCACCGTAGGCTCATAGCGTTTGATATGGTTTGCACCTGCAGTAAAGCCGAAGTTAGTTCCGCCAAGAAACATATACATATTGAAGGAAGCACCTTGCTTAAGGAATTCTTCAAGTTCGGTGACCAGATTGTCAGCCTTTCTTGTATGATGCTTTTCGCCGAAATGGTCGAACCAGCCGCACCAGAACTCCATACACATTTTCGGAATGTCACCATAGGGTTTAAGAGCGTTAAAGGCACTTGAAGCACGTGAGCCAAAGTTGAGGGTAGGCAGCACACCGTCAATTGTACCGCCCGAAAGCATATTGCACCAAGTTCCGTCAGAGGTGAACTTGAGCACGTCTATGCCAAGCTCATTATACATATCGCAAAGGGCACTAAGATACTTCTTATCGTTGGAATAACTGCCGTATTCATTCTCAACCTGCATTGCGATAATGTTACCGCCGTTTGTAATAAAATGCGGTTTAAGAATTGATACTAGCTTTTCAAGATAATCTCTTACATGTCCGAGATAGGTTTCGTTATTACAGCGAAGTTCAATATTTTTATCCTTTAAAAGCCATGCAGGGAAACCTCCGAAGTCCCATTCTGCACAGATGTACGGACCGGGTCTGACTATTGCGTACAAGCCGAGCTTCTGTGCTGTTTCAAGGAACTTTACAATATCCAGCATACCGCTGAAGTCAAAAATGCCCTTATGAGGTTCGTGGAGATTCCAGCACACATAGGTTTCAACTGTATTGAAGCCCGCAAGCTTCAGCTTGAGAAGTCTGTCCTCCCAATATTCGGGGAGAGTACGGAAGTAGTGCATAGCACCGGAATAGATTTTAAAGGGCTTTGAGTCAAGATAAAATTCGTTTCCTTTGATTTCGAATGAATTTGCCATTTTTTTCTCCTTTATCAAGGATTTTTTTTACCAAAGCTTTTCAGGATAAATGCCGTCTTCAATTTTCTTTTTGATAGCATCTACAACAAGCTGCTTATCCTCTTTATATGTAACACCGTACCATTTTTCTGTGGTATCCATAACCTTAACGCTGATTTTGCCCTCTTTCAGCAGGTCATCAACAACAAAAGGCAGGAAATATTCACACTTAAGCATATTGTCTTTGTTTCTGTCAAGGAAGGCAGAGAATCGCTTTTTTAATTCAGCCATCATCATACCGCTAAAGCCCCAGCAATTCATTGAAACTGTACTGCCTCTCTGAAGCTCCGTCCAGCTTTCACCGTCATCTTCGGTAAACATAATTTTACCGTCTCTGAGTGCAATTTTTGTTCTTTCAACAATATCTGTGAGATAGCCCTCTGCATTAGTCTGGCATACACCTCTTGCAACATGACCGTTTTCTGTAAGGGTGTTTTCAATTTTAAAGCCTACCATACAGAACTCGTTATCGTTTTGGTTTTCTTTAAGCTCGTTGTAAATAAGTCTGAAGGTTTCCTTACCGTAATAGTCATCGGCATTGATAACTGCAAAGGGTCCGTCAACGATGCCGTCGCAAGAAAGCACTGCATGACCCGTACCCCAGGGCTTTGTTCGGCCTTCAGGCACGCTGTAGCCCTCGGGAAGATTGTTTATATCCTGATAAGCATACTCAACCTTGATTTTGTCTTCATACTTGCCTTGCATAATTTCCTTGAAATCCTCTTCGATTTCGTGCTTGATTACAAAAACAACCTTGTCAAAGCCTGCCTCAATGGCATCGTATACAGAGTAGTCAAGAATAATTTCTCCATTTGCGCCGATAGGGTCGATCTGCTTTAAACCGCCGTATCTGCTGCCCATACCCGCAGCCATAATAACTAAAGTGATGTCTTTCATAATACAAACTCCTTTGTCCAGTTTTCAATGATTATATCAAAAAAATCTATATTATTCAACAAATATCTGATAATAAAAATATTTTGAACGTTCTTTACTGTTTTAAGGTTAAATAACAGCTAAAGTTAAACCAACAGTTTTCACTTATGAATTCAAAAATCATATGGCGTAACACAGAATTTAATCGGTGTTACGCCATAAAAGCAGTAAAAATTATAACGACTTTAAATGTATTTCCGTCCTTATAAAATTTTTATGTATTCATTTAGCCATAAATCGGCCCGTATTTTTCACATGCTCTGTAGTCTGCACTCTGGCTGTCCTCTGTACCGAAAGCGGCCCATGAATGAGGACGGAAAATTCTGTCCTCGGAAACATTGTGCATATTTACGGGGATGCGAAGCATTGATGCGAGAGTGATAAGGTCATCACCAACATGGCCGTAAACGGTTACACCGTGATTTGCGCCCCAGTTAGCCATTACTGAATATACATCCTTGAATGCGCCTTCACCTGTAAGGTTAGGTACGAACCAGGTTGTGGGCCATGTGCGGTCGGTTCTTACGTCGATTGTTGTGTGTGCCTTATCAGGAAGGTCAGCAGTATAACCCTCTGCAATCTGCATTACGGGTCCTATGCCGTCGATGATATTGACACGAAGCATTGTAACGGGCATTTCTGCTCTGCAACGGAAGTGGCTTGAAAATCCGCCGCCTCTGAAATATTCATAGTTGGCTCTGCACCAGTCGGTTGCTTCAAGACAAGCCTTCATATCATCCTCTGTGATTTCCCAGAAAGGCTTCATGCAGCCTTCGCCCTTGTCGTTCTTTGCTGCGCCGCTGCCGTCAAGAGCAGTTGCACCCGAGTTGATAAGGTGGATAAAGCCATCCTTAGCCTTGCCTTCAGGCCTATAGCCCGTAACTCTTTCGCAAGCCTCGGGACTCCAGTATGTACGCACGTCGTGGAAACAGGGTGCACTTCCCGAAACGAGAGTTCCAAGCATCATTGCAACGCCGTTGAGTGTATCGTTTTCTGTTGCAAAGGGTGTGGGAGCCTTGGGACCGTTCCAGTCAAAGGTTGAAGCCATAATTGCTTCAGTAAAGTCAGCATTGGGAAGCCAGTCTGTCCAGTTTCTCTGTCCCTGGAAACCGCCTGCAACTGCATTCTTGCCGAGTGCTTCTTCGTGCCAGCCGAGATCATCAAGCTTCTTGTTGCCGTAGAGTATATCTCTTACGATGATTGAGAACTTTGCGATGAATTCCCAGTCCTTGTCAGCAGGAACAACCTTTGATTTTCTGATAATTTCGGGAAGGTCCTTACCTGCGTTTACGTCAAAGCCCTCTTTGCAGTTTGCCTTAATCCAGCCCAGTGCCTTTTCATATTCGTCTTTATCGTAAATTTCAAGAGTGATTCTTCTTATAATGTCACTCATATCAACCCATTCGGCACGTATACCGAAGTATTTCTGGAACATTGCTGCGTCACAGTAGCTGCCCGCAATACCCATTGAAATACCGCCGAGGTTTACATAAGCCTTGTTCTTCATCCAGCCTACTGCAATTGAAGCTCTTGCAAAGCGGAGAATTTTTTCCTTTACATCTTCAGGTACAGTTTTGTCGCCCATATCCTGAACATCTCTGCCGTAAATTGAGAAAGCAGGAAGTCCCTTCTGTGCATAAGCCGCCATAACTGCAGCAAGATAAACTGCACCCGGTCTTTCTGTACCGTTAAAGCCCCATACAGCCTTGATTGTGTTGGGGTTCATATCAAATGTTTCTGAGCCGTAGCACCAGCAGGGAGTTACAGAGAGAGTTGCAACAACATTTTCCTTTGAAAACTGATCTTCGCACTTTGCAGCCTCTGCACCGCCGCCGATTGTTGTTTCTGAAATTACGCACTGAACGGGTGTGCCGTCGGGGTATCTGAGGTTTTCACTGATGAGCTTTGCAGCCGCCTCAGCCATGCCCATTGTCTGATTTTCAAGGCTTTCTCTTACGCCGCCCCAACGGCCGTCAATTACAGGTCTTATACCAATTTTGGGATATAACATAGTCTTTTCTCCTTTATGTTTATTTTTTTAAAATTTCACAAAATCTTTCAAAAGCCGCATCCCAATCAGATGTATGCTTTTGTTCATATTTTTTCACCTTTTCAGTTTCGGCAATAATCTCTCTGCCCTTTTCGATACTTTCAATTTCACCGAGGGCAATAAGCTGAAGAATAATATTACCGAGAGCAGTAGCCTCAACAGGTCCTGCAATAACGGGAATACCGAGGCTCTGTGAGGTAAGCTCACACAAAAAGCCGTCCTTTGTTCCGCCACCCATAAGGTGAAGTACATCGAACTTTTTTTCTGTGCACTTGCTGATTTGCTCCAAGGCAAGTCTATATTTAAGAGCAAGGCTTTCATAAATGCACCTTACCACCTGACCGACAGTTTCGGGCACGGGCTGATTTGTTTTTATGCAGTACGCTCTGATTTTGTCCGGAAGATTTCCGTGGGCTGAAAGCTCAGGTGCATCCGGGTCAATAAAGCTGCGGAATTTTTCACTTTCCCTTGCAAGCATTTCAAGCTCATTGTAGCTGTATTTTCTGTCGGTTACAGCAAGGTCACGGCGTGTTTCCTGAATAAGCCACAGACCGCTGATGTTTTTGAGAAAGTTGATTTTTCCGTTAGCGCCCATTTCATTTGAAAGCTCCAGATTGTTACTTTCCTGTGTCATTACGGGACTTTCAAGCTCACAGCCTATAAGAGACCATGTGCCACAGGAAAGAAAGGCTGCATTTTCGCTGAGAGTCGGCATAGCGGCAACGGCGCACTGAGTATCGTGTCCCGCGACGCTTATAACGGGAACTCCGTTATATTCGCCGTTTACGGTTGCGCTTTCTTTTATTGTCGGAAAAAGCTCTTCTTTGATGTCAAAAGCATCAAGCAACTTTTTGCTCCAACTTTTGTTTGTCATATCAAGCATCTGAGAAGTGGAGGCAATGGACATTTCGCAGACCTTTTTACCTGTGAGAAGATAAGCAAACAAATCAGGCATAAACAAAAGCGTTTCTGCCTTATCTTTGTTTTCGTCACATATTAACTGAAACAAGGTATTTATATTCATTATCTGATTACCAGTTTCAGCATAAATTTCTTCTGCATTCATTTTGCTGAAAGCTTTTTCCAGAGCATTTTTTGTTCTTTCGTCACGGTAGTGGTAAGGCTCGTGGATTATCCTTCCCTCTTTATCCAAAAGAGCATAATCAACACCCCAGGTATCAAAGGCCAAAGAATCAATCTCTCCCGCCTTTTCTATGGCTGATTTAACCTCACCGATTATCATCTCGACATCGTGGCACACATGACCGTCTACGGTTTTCGGAATATTTTCAAAGCGGTGAATTTCTTCGTAGCTAATTTTTTCGCCGTCAAAAGTCGCTTTAATTGCCCTGCCCGTTGAAGCACCGAAATCAAAGGCTAAAACTGTTTTCATTTAACCACACCCTTTTTAAGAAGAATGTTGGCGTAGATTGCCTTTTCGCCCGTAGCAATAATAAGGTAAGCTCCCTTTGCTCTTTCATAAAAGGCAAAGCGCTCTGTAAAATCAATCTCGTGATGTGTCGGCTCGTGCTTTGTGAGAATTTTTTCATAGGTATCCCATATTTCGGGAGTACCGCAGGTGTCACCCTTTACGACCTCCATAAGTGCAACAGGCTTTTCCGTATATGTATCAAGAGGAATAAGCTCTAAAATTGCATCGAGAATTTCGGGCACACCGTGGCCGTCAGCACGGATAACAACGGATTTTTTTCCCACACTGTGACAAGGGAAGTTGCCGTCAGCAATTACGAGCTCGTCACCGTGGCCCATTTCAGCAAGAGCCTTTAGAAGCTCGGGAGAAATTATCGGGGATATTCCTTTAAGCATATTGGCACCTCTTAATCTTTCTTGTGAAGCAGGTCATCGTCGGGATTGAATACCTTATAACCCGGATGTCTGCCGGTAATTCTGTAGTAGCTGCGAAGGTCAATGAGTTTATCAATATTCTCTTTGCTTATGTCACGGCTACCGCCGAGAATTACTGCATTGATTGTGATTTTTGCCCAAAGCTCAAGGCTTTCCATTCTGTAAAAGGCTGTGATAACATCACTGCCCACTGCAAGAGCTCCGTGATTTTCAAGCAGCATTACATCGTGCTCTTCAAGATAAGGCTCAATTGAATCGGGCACCTCTGAGGTTGAGGGAGTACCGTAAGGAGTAAGAGGTACTGAGCCGATTGCCGCAACATCTTCAATCATATTGTACATATCCATAGCCTTATGTGCAACGGCAAAGCCTGTAGCCCCGGGGGGATGAGCGTGAATTACGCTGAATACGTCCTCTCTTTTATCGTAGCATCGAAGGTGCATTTTGATTTCACTTGAAGGACGGTAACCCTCTGCTGCTTCAAGAATGTTACCTTCTCTGTCAAGAATAACAAGCTTATCGGGAGTGATGAATGATTTGCTGATACCTGTTGGTGTTGCGATTACTCTTCCGTCGGGAAGTTTTGCGCTGACATTGCCGTCATTTGCTGCAACCCAGCCGAGCTGCCACATTTTATGGCAGACGTCGCAGATCTGATCTTTGATTTGTTGTAAGTTATCCATTTGAAGTCTCCTTTGCAATAAACTCTTTCTTATTAACTATATCAAAATTATTGAAAGATTTCAATAAAAAACGCAGTTTTTACTTTTTTTATCAGAGAAAATCAGTTGATATAAAATTAATGTTAATATTTTTATATGCAGAAGCAATATATGTTTTTTAAAACTCAAATATTGCTTTACAATTATTGCATTTATTTTCAAAATACTGTATAATTTAAAAAGATTGGAGGAGAAAAAATGAATGTTTCAGAAATCGTATCAAAAGTAAAAAACGTTCCCGGCTATGTCAAAAGCCATTGGAACACACCGGGTGAAGGAGAATATCTCACCTTAAAGGAGATGGCGGCTTACACAGCATCTCAGGCAGGTACATATATTTTTATGTCCGCTTCAGAAATTATGAATTTTTCAGCTGCGTTTTTCTGCGGAGCTATTATGGAAATCCCCGCCATGGATTTCTATATGATTAGCCTTATATCAACCGTAATAGGATATATTTTTATGTTTACGAATCCTATCGGGATGCTCCTTTATGAAAACCACGGCAGACTTACACCTAAAATGAAAATGTTTGCTCATGCAACATATTTGGGTCAGCTTTTATTGGGTGCTATGTGCTACTTTATTCCCGCCAACACCTTTGAGGGTATAATGATTGGTTTGCCTCAGATTGTTGGCAATATTCTTGTCAGCAGCGGTATCACGGGATATATTACATGGATAATCCGCCGTCTTTTCTGTGCAAAACACGGCAGAGTAAAGCCCTTCATTGTTATTTGTGCCGTTCCTGCAGCAATTTTTATTTCAATAATTCCGTATCTTCCGGTTTATGATGTTCCCTATGTAACAAAGCTTGTTGTACTTCACCTGGCTTTTACAATGATGAACTATTTCTATAACAGCTTCATCGGCGTTAACGGTATGGTTCAATATATGACTCCTAACACCTATGAAAGGCAGAAGCTTTATTCCATAGTACCGATTATTACGGGCTTCCCTTCATCAATAATAAAGATGATTTTCCCTATGCTTATAATATCAACAGGCGGATATACAAGTGCCCAGACATATAAAGTTTTTGTGCCCATTTTTGCTTTTATCGGTGCTCTTTTGTCACTTACGGCTCTTTTCTGTAAAGAGCGCACTATAGAAGAAGATATCGAAAAAAGAAAGAAGGTCTCGTTCTTCAAGGGTGCAAAAAATGCTTTGAAAAACAAATACCTGTGGATGATAAACATATCTAATGTTTTAGGTCAGTGGCAGTGGATGATCAATAATCTTCTTCAGTGGTGGTTTGTTTATTCACTAAGAGATCAGGCTATTTACGGCATCGCTGTGAACCTTGTTGTTATCGGT
>JAZSHL010000114.1:0-59457 GCA_045533205.1 Acutalibacteraceae bacterium
TCTTGTTGAAAAGAAAAACCTTGCTGCTGCGTCAGGCATCTGCGGTTTTAAGCTTGCCGAAGCTTTGGCGTTGGGTAAAGGAACAAACTTCTGCGCTGCGGAGTCTGCTGTTGGAGGCGGACTACATTTTTCTATAAAGCATCGCCTGACGGCAACAAAAAGGGCGCTTTGCTTACTTTGGCGCTCGAATGAGCCAAAGTAAGTGCCCGAGCGGCATGAGCGAACAAACGAAGAATACCAGATGAAAATCCATTCCCTCAGCTGTCTTTGATGAATAAAAACAGGGACGGCCAATGGCCATCCCCTACAATATTTTAAATGAATTGGCTTCGCCATGAATTGACCTGCGCTCATGAATTGCAATGCGAAGCATTGCATCCCTGACTACTGACTACTGACTACTAAAAAAGCACCCGTGATATGCACGGATGCTTTTATATTTGCTTTGCTTATTCGCCCTTCATTTCAAGAAGCTTGACAGAGCCGTTGTAGGAAGCCACGGAAACCTTGATGGAGTCTGTGATAGCTGCTTCGATGTCGTCATCTGTAACACCGAGAGCACGGCAATATGCGTCGCTCATGAAAAGGTCATAGTCCATGATGTGGGGAAGATGGAATACGTCAATACCTGACTGGATACCCTTTTTCTTGTATTCAAGAGCAGGCTTGATCATGCCCATTTTCATCATCCATGGGGGAACACCGAGAATCTTTCTGTCTGCACCCATACCACGTGCTGCATAAACGATTGAAAGGAACTTGTCCCACTTCATGTTGTACATGCTGATGGGGATAGCTTCATAGCCTGACTTTTCTCTTTCAGCTGCACCTGCAATAGCCTGACCAACCTGACGGCAGGTAAGCATTGCTGTGCCTCCCTTCGGATACATTGTGAAGGGCCACTTATCCATCATAGCTGTCTGCTCGATGAGAATTGTCCAAACGGGCTTACGTCCGGGCTGTGTGCCGAAAATATAGGGAAGCTCAAGAACTGCAACAGAGAAGTTGTCATCTGCATAGGATTCGCAGACATTTTCCTGCATAACTCTTGACTTGATGTAGGGATTTCTGACATCTGCCTTGAGTTCAGGTCTTTCCTTTGCGAGATATGCGAAATATGAGCCGAGAACAACTGCCTTCTTCACGCCGACCTTCTTACAGATGGGGAAAATTCTCTGAAGGGGTGCGATGTTGAATTTCTTGTAGCTTTCGATAACAGGAGCAGGGAATTCTACTCTTTCGTCAACGCCTGCTGCAAAGATGAAGCAGTCGAAGCCCTTGAGCATGTCTTCAAGCTCTGCATCGGAAATGTTGTTGATGTTTTTGAAAATGATTTCCATTTCTTCGGGAATAGGTGCTCCTTCGGGAAGCGGGGGGAGGGCAACTGTTGTTACCTTGTGTCCTCTTTCAATGAGGACCTTTGCTGCTTCACAGCCGAGAAGACCGGTTCCGCCAACCATAAATACGTTCATTGCTGTTCCTCCATGTTGTTATTTTTTTCCTGTACAACCAAAATATGTTGCATACAAACATTATTTTAGCATATCATTTATATGGCAGTCAAGACATTGCAGCCAAAAAACACCCCTTATAAAAGTTAACAATTTGATAACACCCATACAACAGTTATAACAAAAAGGAAATGGCTCTTTAAGGTTGCTCTAAATCTCATAAGCTAAAATGAAATCGGAAAAGGAGGTAATTTTCCATGAAAGAGGTTTCAACGGTTCTTGTTTGTGTAACCGCACAGAAGTCTTCAGAAAATCTCGTAAAGGCAGGCAAGGCCATTGCCGAAAGAAGCAACAGTGCCCTTGAGGTCATTTCAGTTCTGCCCGTTGTCAGCAGCGAGCGTATTGACTGTCAGGCCCTTGACAATGTTTATACAACTGCAAAAAAGCAGGGCGGAGAAATGGTCATTTTTTTCAGTGATGATCCCATTCTCACCGTCAGTGCCTATGCCGCAAAGAAAAAGCCCATCACCCTTGTCACAGGCTTCCCTGCTGAGGAAAGCAACGATTTTGTCAGCACAATTCATATGCTTCTTCCCAGAATACCCATCAGTATGGTGGATAAGGAAGGTACCGTCTATAACATTGAATGCCCTGCAGCAGAGGTCAGAATTTAATGCAGTCACAGCCGTAAAACGTAAAAAATTTATACATTCATAAAATTGAAGCACCCGACAGAAACCTGTCGGGTGACTTTTTATTAAAAAAAGATTTTACTTGCTGTTCACCATTTCAGTGTACATATCGCATATTTCATTAACCTCACCGCTTGCCACAAGCTGGCCCTTTGTGAGAATGATTGCCTTGTTGCATATTTTCTTGACTCTTTCAGTGCTGTGTGAAACAAAAAGTACCGTAACACCGTCTTTCATCATGTCAAGAATTCTCTGCTCACTTTTATCCTTGAAGGCTGCGTCGCCGACGGATAAAACCTCGTCAAGAATCAGCACATCGGGCTTCACTGCCGTTGCAATTGCAAAGCCGAGTCTGCTTTTCATACCCGACGAATAGCTTTTCAGGGGAGCGTCAATAAACTCGCCAAGCTCTGAAAACTCAACAATTTCATCATACTTTTCTTCAATGAACTTTCTTGAAAAGCCCATGGTTGCGCCGTAAAGATAGATATTTTCCGCACCGGTGTAGTTCATATCAAAGCCGGCACCTAATTCGAGCATGGGTGCAATAACTCCGCTGACCTTCACGCTGCCCATGGTAGGCTTGAGTACCCCTGCGATAGTTTTAAGAAGGGTGCTTTTACCTGCTCCGTTGAAGCCCATAACACCCACACGGTCGCCTTTTTCAACCTTGAAGGAAATATCCTTCAGCGCCCAGAACTCGGTGTAATGGAGCTTTCTCGTAACAAGACGGATAAAATATTCCTTGGCATTGTCAACACGTTCTCTGTTAAGGTGGAAAAGCATACTGACATGGTTCACTTCAATTGCATAATCCTTCATAAGCCTTCCTCCTTATCAGATGTGCAGGATAAATTTATCCTGGTTTTTATAGAATACAACAAAGCCTATACAGAATGTGACAAGGGCAATTGCCGTGGTGTAGTAAAGCTGATTGAAGCTGAAAAATGCCATGAATTCGTTGCCGTGAAGCACTGCCGCACGGAACATATCAATAATACCGTACAATGGATTGATTTTCAGAAGCATAACCTGCCAAGAGTCCTTCTCAAAGCCTAATTTATCCACGCTGTAAACAATGGGTATCATATAGAAAAGAAGCAGTGTTATAACATCATAAAAGTTTTCGATATCCTTGAAAAATACATTCAGTGTTGCAAGAATCATACCGATACCCATGCAGAAAACAAAAAGAATCATAATGGGTATAATTGCCCAGAAAATGTTGAAGGTGATGGGTACGGGATCTTTGCCGATGATGTTGAAAAATGCAATTACCACTGCAAGCACCGAAAGGGAGATTATGAATGTGACAAAGGTTGAAAGCACCTGTGAAAGGGGATAAATATACTTCGGCACATATACCTTTTTAATGATTGATGCGTTGCTTCGGATTGAGCGCATGGCTCTTTTTGTGCTCTGGGTGAAAAAGTCGTAAAGCAGTCTGCCCGAAAGAAGATAAACGGGGTAATTGACAATTTCATTGCTTGAGCCTCTGCCGAAAACGATGCTGAAAACAAAGGACAGCACAATCATTGTCATAAGCGGCTGCAGGAATGTCCAGAACATGCCAAGCACCGAGTTTCTGTATTGAAGCTTTATATTTTTAACCACCAGTTCTTTGAGAAGGTAGCGGTATTTGAGAAAATTATTTTTATGCTTCGTGAGAGCTGACAAATAAATACCTCCCCCTGACTCACGGTCAAAGCCTTTGAGCCATAGTTATAGTTATTGTAATTGTAGCACAAAAGCTTTGGTTTTACAATACCCCATTGAGAATAAATAGGGCACAGGAGTCAGGGGCCAGGGGTTAGGGATGTAGTGAGGTGCATTGTTACTCTCTCAGTCTTCGTCCTTGACGAATCCACCTCCCTCTCTGAGGGAGTTTTTTCATTTGCCTCATCCGTCAGGACTTCGTCCTGCCACTAACTCTTGCGGTTCCCAAAATTCATTACGGCTTGGAGCGCCTATGAATTTTGACCTCTGCGCCATCGTCACCTTGCTTAATCTCCCACAGGGAGTGCATCGGTGACGATGCTCCACGGAGAAGGCGAATTTATGCCCTCTCCACGGAGAGGGTGTCACGCTGTAGGGGACATCCCATGCGCCGTCCCATTCGATCGTATATTAATGAATTGCCTTCGGCATGAATTTATTACATCATGAATTGACCTGCGGTCATAAATTGCAATGCGAAGCATTGCATCACTAACTACTGACTACTAAATACTGACTACTAAAAAAACATCCTGCCACGCAGGATGTTTTTTTCTTACTTAATAATGTCTGTTCCCATATAGGGAATGAGTGCCTCGGGGATTGTAACAGTGCCGTCAGCATTCTGATAGTTTTCGAGAATTGCCGCTGTTGTTCTGCCGATTGCAACACCTGAGCCGTTGAGGGTATGCACAAGCTGTGCCTTCTCCTTAGGACCGTTCTTGAAGCGGATTGAAGCACGTCTTGCCTGGAAGTCCTCAAAGTTTGAGCAGGAGCTGATTTCAACATATCTGCCGTAGGAGGGCATCCATACCTCAATATCATAGGTCTTTGCACTTGAGAAGCCGATGTCACCTGTGGTGAGAGCCACAACTCTGTAGGGAAGGCCAAGCAGCTGAAGCACTCTTTCTGCATCGTTTGTGAGCTTTTCAAGCTCTGCGTAACTTTCTTCAGGCTTTGCAAATTTTACCAGTTCAACCTTGTTGAACTGATGCTGACGGATAAGGCCTCTTGTGTCTCTGCCTGCGGAGCCTGCCTCTGCTCTGAAGCAAGCTGAATAAGCACAGAAGCTCATGGGAAGCTTGTCTCCGTCAATAATATCCTCACGGTACATGTTTGTAACCGGTACTTCTGCTGTGGGAATGAGGAAATAGTCATTTGTAAGCTTGAATGCGTCCTCTTCAAACTTAGGAAGCTGACCTGTACCTGTCATGGAAGCTCTGTTAACCATGAAGGGAGGGAATACCTCTGTATAACCGTGCTCTGTATGGGTGTTAAGGAAGAAGTTGATGATTGCTCTTTCGAGTCTTGCACCAAGGCCTCTGTAGAAATGGAAGCGTGCGCCTGTTACCTTTGCAGCGGTTTCAGGATCAAGAATACCAAGGTCTGCACCGATATCCCAGTGTGCCTTTGCTTCAAAGTCAAACTTTCTCGGCTCACCCCAGCGACGGATTTCAACATTTTCGCTGTCATCCTTGCCCACAGGTGTTGCATCTGAAGGCACGTTGGGGAATTCATACATCATTGTCTTCTGCTTTGCAGCAAGCTCATTCTTTTCAGCGTCAAGAACCTTGACCTCTTCCTTGATAGCATTCATTCTTGTCATGATTTCGCTGATATCGCCACCCTCTTTTTTAATCTGGGGGATTTTCTTGCTTGCAGCGTTCTGTTCAGCCTTGAGAGCATCTGCCTTCTGGGTGAGCTCTCTTGCTTTTTTGTCTATTTCAAGAATTTCGTCAACAAGGGCGTCCATGTCCTTGTTTCTTGTTTTCATTGCATCCTTGACCTTCTGGGGATTTTCTCTGATAAGCTTAATATCTAACATTACGATAACTCCTTTTTTATTTTTTATCTGCCACCTGCAAGAGCTTCAAGTATGCTCTGCAGATCTGTTTTGCTGAAAAATTCAATTTCTATTGTTCCTTTATTACCCTTTGTGATGTGAATTTCTGCTTTTCTGCCTAATTCCTCGCGGATTGCAAGCTCACATTCATCAAAATAAGGATCACGCTTCGGCGTTTTCTTTGTTTTATTCTTGTTCGTTTTCGGGTTGAGAATACTTTTGACAATTCTTTCTGTTTCACGGACTGAAATTTCTTTTTTGATAATTTCTTCTGCTAATTTTAAAAGCATTTTTTCATCGGTTACAGGAAGAAGCGTTCTCGCATGGCCCGATGAAAGCTTGCCCTCCTTGACCATATCAAGCACCTTTGCGGGAAGTGCAAGAAGTCGAAGGGCATTTGCAACTGCCGGTCGGGATTTTCCCACTCTTTCAGCTGCTTCCCCCTGTGTGAGGGAGTAGGTATCCATAAGAAGCTTGAAGCCCTCTGCCTCTTCAATGGGGTTGAGATCCTCACGCTGCAGATTCTCAATAAGAGCAAACTCCATAGCCTCTCTGTCGGTCATTTCCTTGATAAAAACAGGAACCTCTGTGAGACCTGCCATTCTTGAAGCACGCCATCTTCTTTCACCTGCGATAAGCTGATATCCGCCGTCAGAAAGAGGTCTGACAAGCAAGGGCTGGATAACACCGTGCATTGCGATTGAATCCGAAAGCTCCTTGAGCGCTTCATCTGTAAATGTTTTTCTCGGCTGATCACGGTTCGGCTCAATATCATTGATATTCACCATGGAGGAGCCTTTCTCTTCCGTGGAATTATCAAAAAACAAAGCATCAAGACCTTTTCCTAATCCGCCTTTTTTGCTCACTGCCATAATAATTATCCTTTCGGTCGTTTATTATTCTTTTTTAGAAATTCTCTTCCGAATTCATCATAAGCTACACTGCCTTTTGAGCTTTTGTCATAATAAAAGACAGGCTTTCCGAAGGATGGTGCTTCTGAAAGGCGCACATTTCTCGGAATCACCGAAGCGTATACTTTTTTCGGGAAGAATCTTTTCACCTCTGCCACAACCTGCTGTGTAAGATTAAGTCTGCCGTCATACATCGTAAGCAGAACGCCCTCTAAATCCACCAGAGGATTATATAAGCGCTTTACCTGCCTGATGGTATTCATAAGCTGTGAAAGCCCCTCAAGTGCGTAATATTCGCACTGAATCGGCACGATTACACTGTCAACTGCACAAAGAATGTTAACTGTGAGTAGTCCCAATGACGGAGGGCAGTCTATAATAATAAAATCGTATTTATCCTTCACCGGTGCAAGGGCATTTCTGATTCTTGACTCTCTGCCCTGCATATCAACCAGCTCAAGCTCTGCACCTGCAAGATTCATGTTTGCAGGCAATATGTCAAGTCCCCTGAAGGCTGTTGTGCGAATCACATTTGCTGCAGGCTCACCGGAAATAATCACATCATAAGAGGATTTTATAACCTCTCTTTTGTTGATGCCAAGGCCGCTGGTGGCATTTCCCTGAGGGTCAGCATCAACTAAAAGCACCTTATATCCGTAATGACCGATTGCAGCAGCCAGATTCACGGCAGATGTGGTTTTACCAACGCCGCCCTTCTGGTTAACTATTGCAATAGCTTTACCCATTATTTATTCCTTTCCATATAAAAACAAGCTGTTTTTCGTCTGTATGACACATTATAGCACAAGAATTGTCCGTTTTAAAGAGTTACGGATAAAATTTTTGAAATTGTTTATGTTTCACGTGGAACAGAAGCAAGGGTATAGGCCCAAGGGCTGAGTAAATTTTGCACAATGAAAAAGTCCCCGTTCATCTGAACGAGGGCTTTTCCGGGGTGTGAAAGAGAAAGATATGATTATATGGAATCACCGCAAGCAGTGTTACCAACTTGACTGTCCTTAGCATTATCGGGGTCCTTGGTTATTACCCTGTACATCGCTTTTTTAGGGATCTCTATCTGATAAACGTAGTTGTCTCCGTTATCCTTTCTTTTGATGTCTGCTTTAATTCCTGCCTTCTGCATTGTGTCGATTGCGTGATTTATTGTGTTCAGAAAGATTTTAACATCGCTGAACATTCTTTTTGTGTTTCTTTTAGGTGCTTCCCGTCTTTGCAGTGTGTCTTCAACAAGTGCTTCTGTCTGAGTAATATTCAGCTTCTTTTCCGTCACCTTGTTAAGCACCGGCATAACTTCATCTTCATTCAGCTTCAGCAGGGCTCTTGCATGTCTTTCTGAAAGTCCCTTTTCCATTATTATCTGCTTCACTTCCAAAGGAAGAGAGAGAAGCCTTAATTTGTTTGAAATTGTTGACGGTGCTTTTCCCAGCCTTCTTGCAGCCTCATCCTGTGAAAGGGAAAAATCCTTCATCAGCTTTTCTATTGCTGCTGCTTCCTCAAAAAAGCCAAGATTCTGTCTTTGCAGATTTTCAATCAGTGAAAACACGGCCGACTTCAAGGTGTTCACATCAATAACAATGCAGGGGACTGTCAGCATGCCTGCAATTTTTGATGCACGCAATCTGCGTTCCCCCGAAACCAGCTCATATCCCTTTTCAGTCTGTCTGACTGTTATGGGCTGCAGAATTCCGTTCATTCTGATGCTTATTGCAAGATTAACAAGCTCTCCCTGGTCGAAAACCTGCCGGGGCTGATTGGGATTCGGCAAAATCTGCTCGCTGGGAATCAGAAGCACCTGACCTGCCGTTTTCGGCTTTTCTGCTAACATAAGGTCACCTTTTGCAGAAAGGCAGAAGCTTTTACTTTTTTAATCAAAATAAAAACCTCCCTTTGTTTAGAGAATATCACAACAAAAGGAGATTGTAAACAAAAACAGTTCGTCAAAAAATGGCTGTTTTTTATTTTATTTTTATTTATCTGATAGGATTTTTTGCAATTTTTGCCGAAGGTCTGGGATATTTTGCAGGTGTAGGCGAAACTTTTTCAATTGTTATTATAGTTCTTTCGCCGCAATCGAAAAGCTCGAAGGTCTTTTTTTCCTTGATTTTTCCGCCAAGAGTCCTGACAGCCTTTCCTGCCTCAGCTATTTCTTCCTCAGCCTTTGCACCCTTCATGGAAACAAAAGCTCCGCCGATCTTAACAAAAGGAAGACAATATTCCGACAGATCTCTCAGATTAGAAACTGCTCTTGCAGTTGAAAAATCATATTTCTCTCTATAATCTGCACTTTTTCCCGCTTCCTCTGCTCTTGAATGAACAACATTAGCAGAAAGCCCGATTTTTTGGAGAATATCTCTTATTACAGTAAGTCTCTTGTTTGTGCTGTCCATAAGCGTAATATCAAGGTCAGGACGTGCTATAAGCATAGGTATTCCGGGAAAGCCTGCACCCGTACCTACGTCAATTATCTTTGCATTCAGGGGAATATCAACTGCCGAAAATATAGTCAGAGAATCCACAAAGTGCTTTATAACAATGCCTTCAGGATCGGTAATAGCCGTTAAATTGATTTTTTCATTCCATTCAACAAGCAGCTTTGCATAAATATCAAATCTGTTGAGTGCTTTTTCATCAAGCTCCACACCGTATGCGACAGCTTTTTCTTTCAGTAAGAGGAGAGAAATGAAGGTGTTTTCCATTTTGTCACTTCCTTTTTGCAAGATAAATAAGTAAAACTGAAATGTCAGCCGGGCTCACACCGCTGATTCTCGATGCCTGACCGAGATTAGCAGGTCTTATTTTGTTAAGCTTTTCCTGGGCCTCCATGCGAAGACCGGTTACCTCTGTGTAATCTTCAATGAAATCTATTTTTCTGACCTCAAGGCGTCGCATTTCTTCAACCTGTGCAAGCTGACGCCTGATGTAGCCTTCATATTTTATACTGATTTCAACCTGTTCAAAAACTTCATAGGGCAGATCTGGTCTTTCTTTGTCAAATTCCTTCAGGCAGGCATAGTCAAGCTGAGGCCTTTTCAGCAGCTCAACAAGTCTGCAGCCTGTTGCAAGAGGAGATGTTCCACGTGAAACAAGCACATCGTTAAGCTCTTGTGAGGGAGGAACAGATACCAGAGAAACTCTTTCCTTTTCCTGCTCAATAAGGCGAAGCTTTTCCTGAAGTCTCTGCCATTTTTCCTCAGACACAAGACCGACCTTATATCCGTATTCAGTAAGCCTGATGTCAGCATTGTCCTGACGCAGAAGAAGACGGTATTCCGAACGGGAGGTCATCATTCTGTAAGGATCTGAGCAGCCCTTTGTAACAAGGTCATCAATGAGCGTTCCTATATAAGAGGATGCTCTGTCGAGAATGAGAGGCTCCTTGCCGAGAATAGTCTGCGCTGCATTGACGCCGGCAACAAGACCCTGAGCAGCAGCCTCTTCATATCCGCTTGAGCCGTTGAACTGACCTGCGCCGTAAAGATTGGGAAAATCCTTGAATTCAAGGGTGGCCTTTAAAGAAAGGGGATCAACGCAGTCATATTCAATAGCATAGGCAGTTCTCATAACCTGCACATTTTCAAGGCCGGGGATTGTTCTTAAGAATTTCAGCTGCACATCCTCGGGCAAAGACGATGACATGCCCTGAAGATACATTTCCTCTGTGTTTTCACCGCAGGGCTCAATGAACAGCTGATGCCTCTTTTTTTCTTCAAAGCGGACTATTTTATCTTCAATTGATGGGCAGTATCTCGGACCTACACCGTCGATTTTGCCGCTGTAAAGGGGAGAACGGTGAATATTTTCCAGAATAACCTTTTTGGTTTCTTCGTTTGTATAGGTGATGTAGCAGGGGAGCTTGTTTTCAGGCTTATAGTCACCGTCAAAAGAGAAGGGGACAACTCTTTCGTCGCCGTCCTGACGCTCAAGATTTGTGAAGTCAACACTTCTTCTGTTTACTCTTGAGGGAGTGCCTGTTTTGAAGCGGCGTGTTGCAACGCCTAATTTCTTAAGCGATTCGGCAAGCTTTGTTGAAGCAAACATACCGTCAGGGCCGCCCTCATAGACAACATCACCCACATAAATCTTTCCGCCGAGGAAGGTGCCCGTTGCAAGAATCACGCATTTTGCATGATAGATTGCTTCAAGCATGGTCACAACCTGCCACTTTTTGTCGTCTGTTCTTGTCAGGTCAGTAATTTCAGCCTGCACAACCTCAAGGTTTTCCTGCTTTTCAACAACATGCTTCATATATTCGCTGTAGCGTCTGCGGTCAATCTGGGCACGAAGGGAGTGAACTGCAGGTCCTTTTCCGAGGTTGAGTATACGGCTCTGAAGAGTATTTGCATCGGCAGCCTTACCCATTTCACCGCCGAGCGCATCAATCTCACGCACAAGGTGTCCCTTCGAGGTGCCACCGATGGAGGGGTTACAGGGCATATTGCCCACCCAGTCCATGTTGATTGTGAACATACCAACCTTTATTCCGAGACGTGCGGCGGCGAGGGCAGCCTCAATTCCGGCATGACCTGCACCGATAACTATAACATCATATTCCTTTGCAAAATACTTCATCTGCTTCACTTACCTTTTTTGTTTAAAAACATGTGGATTTATTTTCATGAAATTTTCCACACTGTCAGCTTCAGGTGTGGAAAACATCGGTGTTTTTTAGCTTTTTTTATTGAATAGAATTTCTGAAAATGACCTGCTCATGGAATAAAACAATTCTATTCAATATAAATCAATTTGTGATAGTTTGTCACTTTTTAGTCGTATTATTTTTCTTTTATCGCATTATAAAGCAGCTAAACCTATTATTTCTTCCGGTTTTGCAATTATATAATCAGCCTTGTGCTCTTTGAATTCATATTCATTGCCGTAGCCCCAGAGAGCACCGCAGGAGGCCACACCGGCTCCCCTTGCGCCGTCAATATCAAAGCATCTGTCGCCGACCATCAGCACCCTGCTTTTATCCGCTGCGCCCATAAGCTCCATAGCTTCAAGCACAAGACCTGTTTTTGTGCTGTGGTTGCTGTCGTCAACCCTGACACCGACAATCGCATCAAACTTATCTGTTATGTCGAGATAGTCAGCAACAGCATAAATCAGCCTGAGGGGCTTACTCGATGCCACACCGACCTTGATGCCCCTTTCTCTGAGTGCATCAAGAAGCTCAGACATACCGTCATAAAGGTGACATTCATACACACCCTTTTCGGTATATCTCTCACGGTATTTTTTTATATAGGCGTCAACCTCATCTTCACTGATACCGTAAAAATGAGTATAGCTGTAATAGACCGGGGGACCGATGAATCTTTTCAGCTCTTCCATAGAGGGCACATCATTGCCCATCTGCTCAAATGAATACTGCAGACTTTTCAGAATGCCTTCACCGGTGTCAACAATGGTTCCGTCAAAATCAAAAATCACATAATCAAACTTAGCCATAGAAAACTCAGCCGATTTATAAATAAACCGGCTTCCTTTCATATTAAAATTATTCGATGCTTGCTCTTTGTTGAACCTTTTCGATGAATTTCTCAATCTTCACGGTAAAGCGCTCGTGAGTACCCTTACCGATAAGACCTGCATTGTCATAGGCTTCAACATCGAAGCTGGCTCTTCTTCCGTCAAAGGCTGTCAGTGTTGCAACAGCACGTACCTCTTTTCCGACGGCAGTTGCAGCCATGTGCTGAATGTTAAGAGCAATACCAACGGTGGAGATTCCGTCGGGTGTATATTTGTCGCACAGCTCACTTGCTGCCTGCTCCATAAGAGCAACCATGTAGGGTGTTGAGAAAACCTCAAGCGCACCTGATTTCATGCTTGCTGCAGTGAGCTCCTTTGTAACAGTGACCTTAACCTCATGCTTTTCGCCGATTACCATTTCCATAATTTATACTCCTTTTCAGATAAGTGAAAAAATCTTTACTCGGTTTTCATCAAGAACAATATTTGTGTCGTTATAAACAGCATTCTGCACCATCTGCGCTGCAAGGGGATAATCTATAAACACCACAGATGAACCGTCAATATTTCCCGATCTGAAAATATCCTCTGAGCTCATGAATGAATGCTGAACAATTTCATAATTGAGCCAGCCCTTCGTCAGCGCCTGTGTTGCATAGGAAACAATCTGCATTTTGTTCAGATCTGTTTTGACATGGGCAAAAAGTAGATCAACCGCATCGTTCAGCTGACTTAAGGAAGCACCCTTTGCACTCTGAAGCAGAGAGGTTATAACCATTCTCTGTCGTCTTGTACGGCTGACATCTGAGTCATGGTCGCTTTTTCTGATTCTTGCAAAAACAAGAGCCTCCTCGCCGTTTAATCTGACGGCAGGACCGTGTTCAATGGTATGCCTTGTTGTTCTGTTGATATAGTTTGCCTCATATTCCTGCACCTCAACGGTCAGACCGCCGAGAGCATCAATTATTTCAACAAAGGAAGAAAAGTCAACAGCAACATAATAATCGATATCTATTTTGTAATTTTTCTCGATTGTGTCAATAAGACCTGCAGGGCCGCCATACAGATAAGAAGCATTTGTTTTGTTATATCTGTCCTGTCCGTTTACGTTCATATATGTCCAGCTGTCACGGAAAAATGAAATCATGTTGATTTTTTCCGTCTTTTTGTTCAGTGAAACAAGAATCATGCTGTCACTTCGTCCGCCGTTTTCAAGAGCGTCGTCTGAGTCAAGGCCTAAAAGCAGAACATTTATAACATTCTTGCTGGAATAAAGCTCGCCCTTGTTGTTTGCCCACTGATAGAGAAATTCTCTGACGGAGTGGGCATCCTCGATTGAGTCCATAACGTCAATATCTTCTTCTTCATAAACAGTCTGGCTTGTCTGAGCCGGCTCAGAATACTGATAATCCACATCGTCATTGTCAGTGATAAGCTCAAGCTTTGAGTTGACATAGCCTATAACAACTGCCGCAAAAACTATAAACACAGTTAATAAAAAACTGATATTCTTTGCCCTGCGTCTTTTATCTGTCCAAAGAAATGATGCAACAGGGTTTGATTTCTTTCCCTTTTGTTTCATCTTCATCGGTTCACTTCTTTCTTTTTTTACTCCCTCTCCGGAGCATACTGTCCGCTTTTTCAGGGCTCAGGGAGTTAATTCTACTAACCCCCGGGCCATACCCTTAAAACTTATCAGATATTATTCTTCAGTGCTCTGTGCACTCTCAGATTCATTCTCAGCCTCAGCTTCATCCTCTGTTCTTCTGACAGCGATTGCAGAAACAACCTTTTCACCTTCCTGCACCTTCATAACACGAACGCCCTTTGAGGTTCGTGAAACAACATTTATCTGTGAAGCGGGTATTCTGATAATAATACCGTCAGAGGAGATGAGAATAAGGTCATCGTCTGCATTGACAATAGCAACAGAAGCAACAAGACCGAAGCGCTCTGTGTGATAGTTAAGAACGCCCTTACCTGCTCTTGACTGAAGTCTGTATTCATCATGCTCACTGAGTCGGCCGAGACCGGTTTCGGAAACGGTGAGAATTTTCTTCGAGTCATCCTGACCCTCGGAAATTACGCACATGCCGACAACCTCGTCGTCCTCTTTTAATTCGATTGCCTTAACACCACGTGCTGTTCTGCCAATGGGACGGCAATCCTTTTCGTTGAAGCGGATGCTCATACCGCCTCTTGTTGCAACAAGAATATCGTCGTTACCGTCGGTAAGCCATACCCATGCAAGCTCGTCGCCCTCGTCAAGATTGATTGCGATAATACCGCTCTTTCGAAGATTCTTATACTGCTCAAGGTCAGTTCTCTTGATAATACCCTTTCTTGTGACCATGCAAAGATATTTTGTTTCTTCGCCGCCGAAATCAGGTACTCTTATCATTGAGCTTATTTTTTCATCTGCTTCAAGGGGAAGAAGGTTAACAACATTCATACCCTTACTCTGCTTGCTGCCTTCGGGAATTTCATAGCCCTTAAGACGGTATACCTTGCCCTTTGTTGTGAAGAACATGATAAAGTCATGGCTTGAGCAGGTGAACATTGTTTCAGCAACGTCCTCTTCTCTTCTTGTCATACCCTTGACACCTCTGCCGCCTCTTCTCTGAAGTGAGTAGGCCTCAACGGGCTGACGCTTGATATAACCCATTGTGGTGAGAGTATAAACACATTCCTCTTCGGGGATAAGGTCTTCAATGTCGACCTCACCGCTGACAGTTGCAATCTCGGTTCTTCTTTCGTCACCGAATTTGTCGGCAATTGCCATAGCCTCTGTCTTGATGATTTCAAGAACCTTGCCTTCTGATGAAAGAATTTCCATGAACTCTGCAATCTTTGCCTTTAAAGCTGCAAGCTCTTCTTCAATCTTTGTTCTTTCAAGACCTGTCAATTGACCAAGACGCATCTTGACAATGGCATCTGCCTGAACCTCTGTCAGATCAAAGCGGTCAATAAGTGCCTGCTTACCTGAAGCCTGGTCCTTTGATGCACGTAAGATGGCAATAACCTCGTCAATGAAGTCAAGTGCAATCATAAGACCTTCCAATATATGAGCTCTTTCCTGTGCCTTCTTAAGGTCATAGCGTGTTCTTCTTACGATAACCTCTTCCTGGAACTTGATATAGTGGTCAAGCACCTGCTTTAAGGTGAGAATCTTCGGCTCTCCACCCACAAGTGCAAGGGTGATAATGCCGTAAGAAATCTGAAGCTGTGTGTATGAAAACAGCTGATTTAAAACAACCTGTGGGTTAGCATCTCTTTTAAGGTCAACAACAAGGCGCATACCCTCACGGTTGGAGTAGTCGTTGATATCTGCAATGCCTTCAATCTTCTTGTCCTTGACAAGATCTGCCATAGCTTCAATAAGGCGGCGCTTGTTGACCTGATAGGGAAGCTCTGTGACAACAATTGAAAATCTGCCGTTTTTGTTTTCAACAATTTCAGTTCTTGCACGGACAACGATTTTGCCGCGGCCTGTTGCATATGCAGCTCTGATGCCTGCTCTGCCCATAACAATACCGGCAGTGGGGAAGTCGGGACCCTTGATAAACTGCATGAGTTCATCAAGCTCTGCTTCGGGGTTGTCGATATAATAGCACATACCCTCAATAACCTCACGAAGGTTGTGAGGGGGAATGTTTGTAGCCATACCGACGGCGATACCTGTTGAGCCGTTGACAAGCACGTTTGGGAAACGTGAAGGCAGAACGGTAGGTTCTTTCAGTCGGTCGTCATAGTTGGGAGCAAAATCAACGGTGTCCTTATCAATATCGGTGAGCATTTCCATTGAAATTTTGCTCATCTTGCTTTCTGTGTAACGGTATGCAGCAGGGGGGTCACCGTCAACTGAACCGAAGTTACCGTGGCCGTCAACAAGAATATATCTTGTTGAGAATTTCTGTGCAAGACGGACCATAGCATCATAAACAGATGCGTCACCGTGGGGGTGATATGAGCCGAGCACTGAGCCGACGGTGTCAGCACACTTACGGTATGCCTTTTCGGGATAAAGTCCGTTTTCGTGCATGGTGTAAAGAATACGGCGGTGAACAGGCTTCAGACCGTCTCTTACATCGGGAAGCGCACGGGAAGTGATAACTGACATTGAATAGTCAAGAAAAGACTTTCTCATTTCCTTATTAAGGTCAACATCAATTATTGTCTGGTTTTCATAATTTAAATTTTCCATTTTATCACCTTTTTTTAAGTAGTCAGTAGGCAGTAATGAAACGCTTTGCGTTGTAATTCATGGCAAAGCCAATTAATGACCGTTGGTCAATTCATGCCGAAGGCAATTCATTCTTTTATATTGCTCTGAAAATTTTTGAAAAAAGATTATCAATAAGATTCTTTATACTGTCCTTTTCTTCATCGGAAAGCACTCTTTTCGGAATGATGAGAATATTGTTTGTGCTGAAAATGAAATAGAAATAATCTGCAGCTTCAAAAACATTCACAACAGTGTCAAAGCCGTAATGCTTTTCGGAAAAGCTTTTTGATATTTCATCTTCCACACATCTGACAACAAAATGATCTTCATAAAACTCAACTGTAATAGGCTTTTTCAGAAGCAGAGAAGCCTTTGAAGTTTTGTTTTTGTAATCACTGTTGACAATGTCAGGAAAGAAAATCATGCCGAGAAAGAAGAATACTGCCGAAAAAATATATCCCATGTCAAAAAACAGACCGATTGCAGTAATAAGAATCAAGGGAAGAAGCATGCTCTTCAATCTGTTGAGATAGGTGGCAATTTTCAGTTTTTTTTCATAGCTTGAAAAATCTTCCTTTGTCAGAAGGTAGGTCAGAGAAAAGCTCATCACATTCTGCCTCCCCTGTATTCATATTTTGCGCTTGCCCTCTGCTGAAGAATTTCAGCAAACTTGAGATAATCTCCCTTTATTATTCCGTGGGGACAGACTGAGTAGGGGAAGGCGGCAGAATCAATGATAACGGTTATTATGCCTTTATTTTCGTGAATGCAGGCAATTTCATCATAATAATATCTGCCCTTACCGTAGGCTGTTGTGATTTCCAAACAGTCACCGTATAAAACAATCTGCTTTTCACAGTTCTGATAGTTAGAATTTGTTATCTGCTTTATGAATCTCTTTTTGAGAACAAGCCATGAATATATCACAGAGATTGCGGCAAACAGTGCAAAAGAAAAAATCAAAGTATCAGTCTGTGATGTGACTATGCTTATAATAAGGCCGGGAACAGCAAACAGTGTGAAAAAGAAAGCACTTGCCTTCAACAGTGTTGAAATTTTAAGAACACCGTATTTTTTCTGCCACACCCTGACGCTTTCATTCAGAAGATTAATATCCTCTTTAAAAACAATTCCGTATGGTGCCATTTTTCTTTATCTTTTCCTTATATTTTTTTATTCGCATTGATTAATCATAAATTCGTTATTCATCTCTCAACGCAAAATTCGGAATGCGGAATTCGGAATTCGGAATTAAATCCAAACTCACAGTTTTCTTTATCCGAAAAATATCGATTTTTTAAGCATTATAAATAAATCATTTTTACAGTTATTGATTAAACTGAAATTTTTATAAATTCAGAAACAAGGCAAATTCGGCGGACTACATTTTAAAGTTTTATCAAACTTATCCCGCAATTCCGAATTCCGAATTCATAATTCCGAATTTAAATATCGAGGTTCTGAACGTATCTTGCGTTCTTTGTGATGAAGTCACGTCTGGGCTCAACCTGGTCACCCATGAGGATTGAGAAGGTCTCGTCAGCCTGAATTGCATCCTCAAGAGTAACACGAAGCATGATTCTGTTTTCGGGATTCATTGTTGTTTCCCACAGCTGCTCAGGGTCCATTTCACCAAGACCCTTGTAGCGCTGAATGTCTGCGCCGGGCATTTCTTCCATCTTTCTGTCTCTTTCCTCATCGGAATAAGCATATTCATGCTTTTTGCCCTTGCTTAATTTGTAAAGAGGTGGCTGTGCGATATAAACAAAGCCGCCATCAATAAGAGGTCTCATATATCTGAAGAAGAAGGTGAGAAGAAGTGTTCTGATGTGTGCGCCGTCGACGTCGGCATCGGCCATGATAACAACCTTGTGATAACGAAGCTTGTTGACATCAAAATCCTCATTGAAGCCTGCGCCGAGAGCTGTTACAACAGGAAGAAGCTTTTCGTTTGAAATAACCTTGTCGGGGCGGCTCTTTTCAACGTTGAGCATTTTACCCCAGAGAGGAAGAATAGCCTGAATTGTTCTGTCTCTGCCTTCCTTTGCAGAGCCGCCTGCAGAGTCACCCTCTACGATGTAGATTTCTGTTTTTGTGGGGTCCTTTTCTGTGCAGTCAGCGAGCTTTCCGGGCAGTGAGTTAGATTCAAGGGGAGATTTTCTTCTTGCAGCCTCTCTTGCACGTCTTGCAGCCTCTCTTGCTCTTGAAGCGTCAAGAGATTTTGAAACGATAGCCTTTGCAATTGCAGGATTCTCTTCAAAGAAGTCTGTAAGCTTTCTGTAAACTGTGTTTGAAACCAGCTTTGTCATTTCAGTGTTACCCAGCTTACCTTTTGTCTGACCTTCAAACTGTGCCTCTGTGAGCTTGACGGAAATAACTGCAACAAGACCTTCTCTGCAGTCTTCACCTGTAAGCTTTGTGTCGGCATCCTTAAGATAGCCGTATTTCTTTCCGTATTCGTTGAATACTTTTGTCAGAGCTGTTTTGAAGCCTGTTTCATGGGTACCGCCGTCAACGGTGTTAACATTGTTGGCATAGGAGAAAATTCTCTCCTTATATCCGTCATTATACATAAGAGCAATTTCTGCACTCTTGTCACCCTCAACGGATGAGAAGTGAATAACTCTTTCGTGAATAGGTGTAAGACCGTAGGTTTCACCGATATGCTCAACAAATGAGCCGATACCGCCCTCATAGCAGAAATAATCTTCAACTATGTTTTCTTCATCACGTCTGTCTGTGAGAGTGATTGCAAGACCTGCGTTAAGGAAAGCAGATTCACGAAGATGAGTTTTGAGTGTTTCATAGTCATACTCTGTTGTTTCCTGGAAAATAAGAGCATCGGGCTTGAAGCGGATAAATGTTCCTGTTTCTTCAGTGTCACCGATAACAGTAAGATCAGTTGCAATGTTACCTCTCTGAAATCTCTGATGGTGAACATGGCCGTTCTGTGAAACCTCAACCTCCATCCATTCGGAAAGGGCGTTAACAACAGATGAACCAACGCCGTGAAGACCGCCTGATACCTTATAACCGCTGCCGCCGAATTTACCGCCTGCGTGAAGCACTGTCAGAACAACGGTAACTGCAGGAAGACCCTGCTGCTCATTGATACCGACGGGAATACCACGGCCGTTATCGCGGACTGTAATGACGTTATCGGGAAGAATTTCAACCTCGATATGTGTACAGTAGCCTGCAAGAGCCTCGTCGATTGAGTTGTCGACAATTTCATAAACAAGGTGATGCAGACCTCTGGGACCTGTTGAACCGATGTACATACCGGGACGCTTTCTTACAGCCTCAAGTCCTTCAAGAACCTGAATGGCATCAGCGTTGTATTCCTCTGTTACAACTGTGTCCATTGTTTCAATAATTTCTTCCGGTGTTGTTATTTCCTGATTTTCAGCATTAGCCTGAACTTTAATTTCATCCATGGCTGATACCTCCTTCTAAAATTCGGAATGCGGATTTCGGAATTCGGAATTGCGGGATAAGCTTATTTTAAAGTTAATTACTTACCGCAGAATTTCTGTTCATCAAACTGTTTTTTTAACAATTAATCCGAATTGCTTAAATTCGATCCCTTTTATATTAATTTAAATAATAAATTACTTTATTGAGTGTTTATACACGGTTATTTTTGTATCTGATATCTTAACTCTTCCGTACGCTTGAGAAGTGTTGAGGTTGAAATTTGTGAAAGATAAACGATATTTTCACCTGATTTATCGCGGCAGACAATGAAGCTTTTCGGCAGCTCATAGGAAACCTCCCTGACTCTGCCCTCCTTTTGTGCCTTTGAAAGATAATCCCTTGTTTTTTTTGCAACGGTTGTGCTGTCAAGGTCAAATATACCGATTATTTCATCAAAGGTTATAACTGTGCTCTGACCGAGATGCAGGTACATTTTTTCTCTCCTTTTTACTTGGTATTTTGAGTAGTCAGTAGTTAGTAGTTAGTAGTCAGAATTTTAATATATGTGCCGAAGGCACATCCCTGACTACCGGCTACTGACTACTGCCTACTATTCAGATGCACGCTCCGCCTTTTACGTTGAAGCTTTTGCCGTATTTCATGTTAGAAACCGTTGACGGGTCGCAGCAGGTGATGAAAACCTGCCAGTCTTTTATGTGGTTAAGAATATAATTCTGTCTGCCTGCGTCAAGCTCACTCATAACATCGTCTAAAAGAGCAACAGGCTGCTCGTCAGAAAAGTTTTTGATAACTGCCGCTTCACCCAATTTAAGAGCGAGGGCTGCAGACCTCTGCTGTCCCTGTGAGCCATAGCTTCTTGCAGGAAGATCATTAATGAGAATGCTTAAATCATCTCTGTGGGGGCCGACGGAGGTTGAGCCTGTGATAAGGTCATTTTTCCGTGATTGGTAAAGCTGATTTTTCATGTTTTCATATAATTCCTGCTTGTCGTCACCGAACACAACTGTCTGCTGATTATACTGAATTTTAAGCTTTTCTCTCTGCTGAGAAAGGCCTGCATAAATTTCGTCGGTATACATTGAAAGCTTGTTGATATATCCGATTCTCTGCCTTATGATTTCAGAAGCAAAAAATGCAATTCTGTCCTCCCATATGTCGAGTGTGTCATAAAGCTCAGAATGATACTGAATATCCTTCAAAAGAATATTTCTCTGGGCAATTGCTTTGTTATACTGAGAAAGAGTCACGCCGTATTTCGGCTTAAGCTGGCTTATTGCAATGTCAAGAAAGCGGCGTCTTTCATAAGGTCCCTCTTTGACAAGGGAAAGGTGGTCGGGAGAAAAAACAACAGCTAAAAATTCACCCATAATCTGTGATGCACTTTTCATTTTCACTCCGTTAAGGATAAATTTTCTGCCTTCACTTATTTCAAGGGAAGCACTCTGCTGCCTTTCACCTGCATAAAAATCCATATAAAGATTTGCCTTTGTCCTGTTGAAATTGATAAGCTCGTTATCCTTTGAGCTGCGAAAAGAGCGGCATCCTGTGAAAAGCCATATTCCCTCAAGAAGATTGGTTTTTCCCTGAGCATTTTCACCGTAGATAATGTTGACTCCCTCACAAGGATCAAGATAGGCATATTCAATATTGCGGAAATTTTTCACTTCAATATGATTAACGTTCATAAGCTTCTCCGAAAATTCGGAAGTCGGAATCCGGAATTCGAAATTATTTTCCAAATTCAAAGAATTCTTTAACCCGAAGATTATTTCTCAATTTTATAAATAACATTTTCATATTCAAAGGTGTCGCCCTCATAAAGCTTTTTTCCTCTTGAGGTGCAGATTTCACCATTGACCCTGACAAGCTCATCCTGAATAACCCATTTTGCCTGACCTCCTGTGCCCACAGCAGAGCAGAACTTCAGAGCATTGTCAAGACGGATATTTTCGGTTGTGATTTTAACCGGCACTTCTTTTTTTGCCTTTGGCGGCTGTTTAACCGTTACTTTTATTTTCATAAATTTATTTCATCTCTTTTTTAATGTAAATTGCTCCCTTAAGCCCTTGGCCCTGATCCCTTCGCCCTTATATACGGACAGGCAGAACGAGGAAGAAGAAGCTGTCACCCTCTAAAGGTGAGAAGGTGATGGGCTGATTTGAGCCTGTCATTTTGATCATGATTTCATCAACATCACAGGCCTTCAGACAATCAAGCACAAAACGGTTGTTAAAGCCGATTTCAATGTTGCCGCCCTCGATGTCTGCAGCCAGCTTGTCGTTTGCAGTGCCGATTGCAGTAACTGATGAAAACTTCATAACACCGTCTTCAACAATACAGCGGACAGGGCTTGATTTATCTGTAATAATAAGTGAAGTTCTTTCGATGCACTCGATAATGCTCTTTGTGGGAACAATTATCTTTGTTGTGTGAGTCAGAGGAATTGCTGACTTATAGTTAAGGAAATTACCCTCAAGAAGGCGGGAAATAATTTCGTATTCATCAATCTTGAAGATGATATGTCTGTCACCGACTCTGATTTCAATGTCCTTTTCTTCGTCGGAGGCAAGCTTGAGAATTTCGCTCAGTGTTTTTGAGGGAACAACAAAATTAAGCTCGCTGTTTTCTTCAAAGTTATAGTTAACATCCTCACGTCTTACGGCAAGTCTTGCACCGTCAACAGCAACAAGAACGAGTCTGCCTTCAGAAACCTCAAACTTGACACCTGTGTGAACAGGATTTCTTTCGCCTGTTGAAACAGAAAAGATTGTTTTTCTGATCATATCCTTAAGAATATCTCTTCTGACGAGGACAGGGGAGAATTTGCCAAGTGAGGGAAGCTCGGGATAATCATCGGTTGATGTGCCGATAAGTGAATACTCTGCCTCACCGCTTTTGATTTTGCATATATTTCTTTCGTCGCTTTCGATTGTAACTGTGTCGTCGGGCACCATTCTTAAAATATCGCAAAGATTCTTTGCGTTAAGAACAACCTTACCCTCTGAATATACATCACAGTCAATAACAACGATAGCACCGACCTCAAGGTCGTAGCCTGTTAATTTAAGCTGACAGTTTTCTGCTTCGATAAGAATACCTTCCAAAGCAGGAATTGTTGATTTGTTTGAAACTGATCTCTGAATGTTTGAGCATACTTTTGAAAGGACAGCACTGTCACAGATAATTTTCATTTTAATCCTCCTGATAATTGAAGCTGCTTTTTCGTTTTTGCTTTGTTCGTCTTTCAAACAACTGTTAATAATTAGTAGTAGTAGTAGTTGCTGTTGAAAGTGTGCAAAAGGGAGAAAAAGTCAGATTTCATGAAGTTTTTTGCCACTTTTTTTATGTTGAATTTTTTGTTGATAATTTTAAGTGTTCAACACACCATTTTTCTCAATGTTTAAAATGTGGAAAAATGTGTGTGGATTGTTAAAAAGAAAGTGGAAAATTATTGCTCGTTTATGTTTTTGATAATGTCGTCAACGGTTGATTTCAGAGCAACATCCTTTCCGAGCTTTGCTTTGATTTCCTTAAGTGCATAGATGATGCTCGAATGATGCTTGTTGCCGAATTCGTTGCCGATTGCTTTAAGTGAAAGGCCTGTAACCTGGTCAACAATGTAAATTGCAACCTGCCTTGCAAGTGAAATGTTTGCATTTCTCTTGTCAGAACGGATATCTGCAGGTGTTACGGCAAAGGTTCTTGAAACCTCATTGATAATGTTGTCAACCGTAACCGGAAGAGGCTGATTGTCGTTGATGATGTCACTGATTGCTCTTTTTGCAACAGAAATATTTGGCTTTGAGCCTTCAACATCCTGATAAGCCTTGATTTTTTTGACTGAGCCTTCAAGCTGACGGATATTCTTTTTGATGTTGTCAGCGATGAATTTGATAACATCGTCAGTCAGGTCAATGTTAAGGTCATCAGCCTTCTTTTTGACAATTGCCATTCTTGTTTCAAGAGTGGGAGGCTGAATGTCTGCAATAAGTCCCATTTCAAAGCGGGTGCGAAGTCTTTCCTCAAGAGTCATCATTTCCTTTGGAGGACGGTCAGATGTCAGAACAATCTGACTGCCGTTGGAATTGAGAGCGTTGAAGGTGTGGAAGAATTCCTCCTGTGTTGTTTCTCCCTTTGAAATGAACTGGATATCGTCAACCAGAAGCACATCGCAGTTTCTGTATTTTTCGTGGAAAGCATAGGTGTTGTGATTACCGATGTAATAAACAAGCTCGTTTGTGAAATGCTCACCGCTTGTGTAGATAATATCTGCATTGGGGTTATTCTGCTTGATTTCATTCATGATAGCCATGAGAAGATGGGTTTTTCCAAGGCCCGAATGACCGTAAATAAAAAGCGGGTTATATGCCTTGCCGGGATTTGCTGCAACATTCAGAGCAGCGGCATGGGCGAATTTGTTTGAGGGGCCTGTGATAAAATTTTCAAATGTGTAATCGTATTCGTTGTTGTAGGGCTTGTTTTCTTCCTGAACATTCTTGTTTTTTGCAGGATCGTTCGGCACCACATATTCAATTTCAACAGGGAAGCCTAAAACATTTTCAAAAGCAGTTGATACGATGAAAGCAAATTTGTCAAGAATGATTTTTCTTTTGAAATCGCTGATTGAAAGATAAACCTTGTCGTTTTTGAATTCAACAAATTCGAGGGGACTGAGCCATACGTTGTAGGCAACTTCCGTAACGGAAGCTTTGATTTCAAATTTGACAAGTTCCCATATTTCGTCAAAAGAATCCATATTTTTTCCTCCTTTATTTTTTTCTGATATAATTTTTAAAGAAATATTCTGTTTTTAATTTTTTCCGGTTGATTCCGCCGGCCCATATATGTATAATAATATATAATAATTAAATAATAAATAGATCAAAATATACTTATACATCATAATACCACAACTTATATTGTAGCATATAATAATTCACCTTGCAAGTGTTTTTTGAAATATAAAGACTAAAATAAAAGTAAAGTACGGCTATTTGGTCTTAAACAGGCAGATTTTAATGAGTAGGACAAAAACAAAGGTTAACATTAAAAAATAAAAAAGAGCAAAAAAAGGCATTTTTGACAAAAAAACGGAGAGGTAAAATGAAGTACGAAAAAAGAGAAAATGACATAATTTTAAGTGAAATCAAGTGTTTTAAGCCATCACTTTGTCTTTTCTGCGGACAAGCCTTCCGCTGGAAGGAAAATGAAGACGGAAGTATTCACGGTATTGTGGGAAAAAATGTGACGGATATTGTGACAGAAGAAGACAGAATTATTTTCAGAAACACTGACGAAGAAAGCTTTAAAAATATCTGGATACCCTATTTTGATCTTGAAAGGGACTATGAAAAAATATGTGAAAAAATCGGTGAAGACAAGTATATAAATGAAGCGGTGAAACAATATTACGGAATCAGAATTCTCCGTCAGAATTCATGGGAGTCACTTTGCTCCTTTATCATTTCACAGAACAACAATATTCCGAGAATTATGGGCATAATTTCGAGATTGTGTGAAAATTTCGGCGAAAAAATAGGCGACGATTATACCTTTCCGTCTTATGAAAGTATGAAAAATCTTACGGTTGAGGATCTTTCACCCTTGAGAGCAGGCTTCAGAGCAAAATATATTATCGATGCGGTTCAAAAGCTCAACAGTGGCGAAATATCTCTTGAAGCAATAGAAAAAATGCCTATTGAAAATGCTCGTCAGGAGCTTATGAAAATCAAGGGTGTCGGTGCAAAGGTTGCCGAATGTACACTTCTTTACGGCTTCGGCAGAGTCGAGGCTTTTCCCGTTGATGTGTGGGTGAAAAGAATTATGGCTGAAATGTATGAAGAGGGCCTGCCCGAATGCACAAAAGGCAACGAGGGTATTGCTCAGCAATATCTTTTTCACTGGAGAAGAAACATTCAGGGCTGAGGGTTAAGTAGCCGGAAGTAAGTAGTCAGCGGTAAGGGATGGCGGAAACAGTGAGGCAGCCGCTCCCTCCGCCACGACAAGGTCGTGACGCCTCTTTTAAAAAAAGAGGTGCCGGCGTCGCCGGCAGAGGGAGCGTACCTCCGGCTTAACTGAATTTACAGGTTAAATAATCCCACTTTTCAGAATAAGAAAGGAAGTTTAATATGACAAAAAAACAGAAGGCAGTTTTTTGTGTTGAAGCGCTGGAAAAGGAATACCCCGATGCAATCTGCTCGCTGAATGCATCAAATCCACTTGAGCTTCTCATTGCAACAAGGCTTTCGGCACAATGCACCGATGCCAGAGTGAATCTTATAACACCCGATCTTTTTAAAAAGTATCCCACACTTGAAGATTACTGCAATGCAGAAATTGAGGACATTGAAAAGCTGATTCATTCCTGCGGCTTTTACAGAGCAAAGGCAAAGGATATCAAGGGCATGGCACTTATGATAAGAGATGAATTTGACGGTAAGGTACCCGACTCAATCGAGAAGCTGACAAGCCTTCCGGGTGTCGGCAGAAAAACTGCAAATCTTATTATGGGTGATGTCTATAAGCAGCCTGCAATTGTGGCAGATACTCACTTTATCAGAATCACAAATCTTTTAGGCTTTGTCAAAACAAAGGACCCGAAAAAGGTTGAAGAGGAAATGAGAAAAATTCTGCCACCGGAAAAAAGCAACGACTTCTGTCACCGCTGTGTGCTTCACGGCAGAGAGATCTGTGTTGCAAGAAGACCTGACTGTGAAAACTGCTGCATGAATGAGGTCTGTGCTTATTTCAGAGCAAGATAAATAATCAGTAGTCAGTAGTCAGTAGTTAGTAGTCAGTAGTTAGTAGGGGACGGCCCGGGTGCCGTCCCCTACAGCGTGACACTGACTCTTGCGGTACCCAGAATTCATTACGGCTTGGAGCGCCTATGAATTTTGACCGCTGCGCCATCGTCCCCTCGCTTCATCTCACGCCGGGAGTGCTTCGGTGACGATGCTCCAAGGAGAGGGTATAAATTCGCCTTCTCCGTGGAGAAGGTGGCAGGACGAAGTCCTGACGGATGAGGCAAATTCAAACCACCTCCCTCAGAGATGGAGTAACCATACACCAAAACCAACACATAAAAAATTCCTCCGTAATTACGGAGGAATTTTTTATTATTTTGAATTATTCTTTTTTCTTTTCTGATTCTTTTTGTAGGCCTCTTTTCGTGAAACGATAACCTTGAATCTTTTTTTAAGGCCTTCCTCGGTTTTTCCGAAGTTATAAGGATCATTTTTATCCATAATATCACCCTTAATTATATTCCCCTGAAAAAGAGAAAATATATAGGAAAATCAGAAAACAAAAGCAATTTTTTCTGCAATCATTTTTTTATACTCAATGAAAGGCTCTGTCATAACATCCTTGTTAGAACGGGGCTTTGGCAGTTCAATTCTGATTTCGTCGGTGATTCTGCCCGGCTTGCCCGAAAGGATATAGATTCTGTCTGACAGAAGAATTGCTTCGTCAATGTCATGGGTGACAAAAATTGTTGAAAGATTGATTTTTTTCATTATGTCAAGATACCAGCTGTGAATTGCACTTTTTGTTATGGTGTCAAGTGCGCTGAAGGGCTCATCGAGAAGAGCGACGCCTTCAGAGGCAAGATATGTCCTTAAAAGAGCAGCTCTCTGCTTCATACCGCCGGAAAGCTCAGACGGATATTTTTTCTGTGTGCCCTCAAGACCGAACTCCTTAAACAGGGGATCAGCTTTTTCTCTTGCAGCCTTTTTCTTTTCACCCTTGATAACAAGGGGCAGAGAAACATTGTCAATGATGGTGTAATGAGGCAGAAGAAGGTCCTTCTGAAGCATATAACTGATTTTTCCTGCCTTGCCTGTTATGTCGGTATTGTCGAGAAAAACCTTTCCCTCGTCAGGAGAATACAGACCTGAAAGCACATTGAAAATTGTGCTTTTTCCGCTGCCGCTGACACCTAAAAGGGACACAATTTCTCCCTCATTAAGGTGAAGAGAAACGTCTTCAATAACCCTTTCGCCCTCAAAGCTCATTGTTATTTTTTCTGCAGTGAGTTTTGCCATAATAAATCAGTCAACCTTTATAAAATCGTTAGTAAAGCCTGTGTTTTCGGGAATTTCCTTTTCAACAAGTCCCTTTTCATAGAGCCATTCATAGAAGCTGTTCCATCTGTCAGCATCAAAAATACCCCACTGTGAAGCGTCGGCAGTGTACCTGCTTGAAATCCATTTCTGGCTTTCTGTCACAAGCTCTTCAGAGCCGACAAGTGAGCCTGTTGTGTCAGCCTTGATGAGAATGCTTGCAGCAGCTTCGGGATTCTCGATTGCGTATTCATATCCCTTTCTTGTTGCTTCAAGAAAAGCTTTTGCTGTTTCCGGATTTTCCTCGAGATATCTGTTGTTTGCAATTATAACAGGTGTGTAATAGTCAAAAACCGGATCAATATCGATAAAGTCAAAATAATCAAAGGGCAGCTCTGCAATTTCGCAGGCAACACCTGCCCAGGCATAGAAAATCCAGATCGCGTCGGTGTCCTTGTTGCGAAGAGCCTCTGCCTCGTTTGTCACAACATTGGGTATAAGCTCCAGCTTTTCGAAGTCACCGCCGTCATTTTTCATAACGTCCTTCACAATTGCAAGCTCGATAGGACCGCTCCATGTTGAATAGCGCTTGCCTTCAAGCCCCTTCGGTGTATCCATACCCTCGCCCTTGCGTGAGATAATGCCTGAGGTATTGTGCTGAATGATTGCAGAAACTGCAGTGATGCCCATAGGCTCATCAGAGGCAAAAATCGGTGCAAGGCTGTCCTGGAACGAGATGCCGAACTGTGCCTGACCTGATGCAGTCATGAGCTCTGCACCGTCCTCAGGCGGCTGAACAATGCTGACCTTGATGCCTGCTTCTTCATAGTATCCCAGCTTGTCTGCAACAAAAAAGCCGGTGTGGTTTGTGTTCGGTGTCCAGTCAAGGCAGATTGTGATTTCTTCCTGAACGTCTTTATTGTTTTCTCCCTTGCACGCCGTCAGGCAGAAAAGCAAGGAAAATGAGAGAAGTATTGCTATAAATTTTTTCATAATAAATCCTTTCTGTGTTTTATGAAAGAAGTATTTAGGGCCAAGGGCTTAGGGATGCAATGCTTCGCATTGCAATTCATTATGAAATCAATTCGTTCAATTTTGAGGGAGCAAACAAAACCTCCCTGCTTGAAGGAGATTGATTCGTCAAAGACGAAGACAGAGAGAGTCAGCAATTCGAAGCATTGCTGACTTAACCCTTAACCCACAGCCCTATTCTTATAGGGCATTGCTAATTTTTTCAGCAGCGCAACAGCCGCCATCAGCAAAAGTGACACAAGTGAAATGAGGATAATAACGGCAAACATCTTGTCAAAAGCATATGCCTTTTTAACCCTTGTCATGTATACGCCCAGCCCCTCAAAGCCGCCGAGCCATTCGGAAATAACTGCACCGACAATGGAATAGGATGCAGAAACCTTGAGCCCCGAAAAAAACTGCTCCGTTGCCGAGGGTAATTTCACATGACGGAAAATCTGCAGCCTTGTTGCACCCATACTGCGCAGAAGGCTGATTTCGTCCTTATCGGCACTCTGAAAGCCGTCAAGCAGAGAAACTGCAATGGGGAAAAAGGTTGTCAGAACAACAAGAGTAATTTTCGGCGCCATTGAAAAGCCCATCCATAAAACAAGCAGGGGAGCAATTGCAATGGTGGGTATTGTCTGGGTGATGACCAGCACAGGATAAAAGGCCTTTCTCAGAAAGACAAAACGGTCCATAAGCACTGCAATAACAAAGGCAAGCGCAGTGCCTATCAGAAGTCCGTATAATGCTTCCTGCAAGGTGACGGCCGCATGGGTGCACAAAACAGAAAGCTCGCTGAAAAACGCCCTGACCACATCAACGGGTGAGGGGAGCATATAGGTCGGGATAATGCCTCCCTCGCTGACAAAAAGCCAGACAAGGGCAATAACTGCAAGAGAAATTAAGGGAGCCGCCTTATTTGTGATGCTTTGTAACTTTTTCGTCAATGGTGAGCACACCTTCCTTGGGATTATAAGAAATTTTCACATAGGCAGAAACACTGTCACAGCCACTTTCAATTGCAACCTTCTGACAGTTTTTCACAATCTCCATCAGCTCATCATAGCTGTCGCCCTCAATTGTCGTTTCAAAGGGACCTACATAATAATTGTACCCTGTTGAAGCGATATAAGCGATAACATCATCCACGATGCGGATTAAATCCTCTGTTGAGTCTGTTTTGGGCAGAACCTGAATTGCAACACTTGCTTTCATAAAAAACACTCCAATCTGATTTTTATCACATACAATTATTACCTTGAAGATTATGAATGAGCCTTTCCTGCCGGCACGGAAAATAAAAAACCACCCGAAAAAAACACGGGTGGTAATCAGCTCTTTTACTTAGCCTACGTCGGTATTATCCGAATCAGGTTATGGGTATAATCTCAGCCGAAAAATCAGCACCCCCAGTAATATTCATATGTTGTGGTAATTGTAGCACTCTTTTTTTTCTTTGTCAAGAATTTTTTCACAGGTTATATTTTAAAGAAAAAGCATAAAAAGAAAGGGGGATGTAAAAAAACTCGTTTTTTTACATCCCCCTTTTCAGGGGCTAGGAAAAAATGTGCAGAATGAACAAACTGAGCCCAAATAAAGCTGAAAGCTTTATTTGGGGTTACCCGACGGCGTACGAAGGTACTCCGAGGGCGAGGTTTGTTTATAGCATAAAACACAAAAACGCAGTTTTTGTCTGTTTGTAATGATTTTTATACTTTTAAAGGGTTTCTTTGGCGGTTAAAACCGAAAGAAACCCTTTATCTATCTTGCTTTATGCGGTCTGCACTTTTTTTACAGCCCCTTAAATATTATGTAATTTCTTCCGGCAAGGGTGCTGATATTTACCCTGCCTTCATTTCAAGACGGAGCTTGTCGCTTATCATGGCAATGAATTCTGAATTTGTCGGTTTTCCTCTTGAGTTCTGAATTGTATATCCGAAGTAAGATGAGAGCACATCAACATCTCCTCTGTCCCATGCAACTTCAATGGCATGGCGTATGGCTCGTTCAACTCTTGAGGCGGTTGTGTGGTTGTTTTTCGCGACTGTGGGATAAAGCTGCTTTGTAACAGCGTGCATGAATTCAGGATCATTTGTTGTCAGCACAATTGATTCACGAAGATATTGATAGCCCTTGATGTGGGCAGGAACGCCGATTTGCCGCATGATTTCCGAAACAGTGAGCTGAAGGTCAGCACCGTGAGGTATTCCTGTGCTTGCTTTTTCATCCTTGTCTGAATTCCAGCCTGAAATCTGTGTCAGCCTTTCAGCAAGAAAATTCAGCTCAAAGGGCTTGAGAAAATAATAGTCAGCGCCTGCGTTTAAGAGCACCTGCTCGAAATTCGGATTATCAACCGAAGACATCAGTGCAATCACAGGGCGCTTTTCAAGCTGTGTGCTTTTCAGCTGCTCAAGAACACCCAGTGCATCAATTCTTTGCATGAAAGCATCCATGAGCACAACATCAGGCTTGAGCTGCTTGATGGATTCGATGATTTTTGAACCGTCCTTAGCCACAGTTTTAACCTCAAAGCCGTATGCTGAAAGAAAAGAAGCACAGTGCTGTGCGAAATCATTACCCTCCTGAGCGATCATTATGCGTGTCCGTCTTGTCATTATGTAAGTCCTCCCTTAAATTAATGTGTATATTTGTCACAGTGACATATTATCACATTGCTGAATGAAAATCAATAGGAAACCTGTCGAAAATCCAAAATCTTCAATTAATTTTTCAGCATTTAAGGGGAATTTCAGAAGGGTGAAAATATGCTCACAAATAATTGAAAGGTGAACAAACATCACAAAGCGCTGCTTTGACGGATGAATATCATCAAATATTGTCAGCTGCATGAGCATAAATCTCTGAAAAAAATTCATTGAGTAAAGATATGTGCTTTGCCTGTGCAAAAAGTGCCTGCGATAAAAACAGGATAACAAAAAAGCACCGATACACTGTGTATCGGTGCTTTTTATCAGTCGATTGAACTGAAAAGATCATCTGAATTGAAGTGTTTACCACTTTGTTTTTCATCGCTGTCTTCATTTTCATCTTCGTATGAAGCAGCATCTTCCGGCTCAGCGCTGTCAGTTTCATCATAATACTGTGAATCGTCATATTCAAATGAAGACTCTTCATTATAATAGTCTTCGTACTGCTCATCTTCATCAGGTGACAGTTCAGGAGTTTCTTCTTCTCCCGTTTCGTAGCCGATGTCACTCAATTCATCCTCGTGCTGAATGTCATCTTCGCTGTCTTCGTCATCTGCTTCATAAACGGCAGGCTTACCTCTGAAGGCAAAGGCAAGAACAAGAATGAGCGCAAGGGCAATTGTGACGAGAATTGCAATAATAATCAGAAAATTATCAAGGGTGAATGAAAGCACAGAGCCGAGCTTCGGAACGGTTTTCACAACTGCGCCCTTAAGCTGAGAGGTGGGAATCATCTTGACTTCGCCGTCACTGTGTGCCATAAGAACGGAGTCACTTATCTGTGTTCCCTTAAGAGCAAATTTAACGGTGCCGTCTTCATCGTAAGCAAAGGCCTCGTTTTCAGAAACCTGCTTTTCCTCAGTGATAACAAGATCACCGTCAGTGATGCCTGCATAGGTGCGTGTTGAATCGGCTGTGAAGAAATAATATTTATCTGCAAAGGGCTTTCCACTGTCTATGCCGACAACAACCTTCATGAGGCTTGTGCCAACTGCGCAGGTGAGAACCGTGAGAAGAAGGAGCATGACAAAAACCTGTACGAGCTTGCCCTTCTTTTCTTTTTTCTCTTTCTTTTCTTTTTTTACTTTCTTTTTATCTTTTTTCTTTGTGCTTTCTTCGGGAATTGCTTCTTCTTCTGCAACGTCGTCTTGTGCAGCGTCAGCTTCAAAGGAAAGGTCAGCGTCTTCATTTGCGAAGCTGTCGAATAGTTCCGCTTCAGCTTCTTGTGCCGGAGGGGCCACCGGCTCCTGATAGTCATTTTCATCGTATACAGCTGACTGCTGCTGTGGGATTTCAAGGGGGGCTTCTTCCTCTTTCGGCTTCTCATCAAAAACAGGACTTCCGCTGTGCTTATCCTTTTTGGGCTTTTTCTTGGACTTGAATTTGCTTTTGATTGATGAGGAATCGTCATCCTCATCGTTCATGATTCGCATATATTCGGCGATAAGCTCTGATTTTTCTGCGTTGCTGATAAGAATGGGCTTTTCCTTGGCGGCAGGTCTTGGCTCGGGAGCTTTGCGGCTGACAGGGGGAGCCTGAGTGGTGCTCGGCTGTTCTGCTTTGCCTTCACTCTTCGGGCGCTGAACCGTTGTTTTGACAACCTTTGGCATGGGAGCCTGAGGTCTGACAGCTGCCTTTTCCTGAGCAGGATCGTTTTCACCGAAGGTTTTTATGAACTGGTTAACGGCGTCTGAAAGCTCCTGTGAAGCAATCTGTGATGCTGAAACGGCCGGAACCTCCGGGTACAAATCTGCTTTATTAACATCAGCTTTGGAAGTGGCGTCTGCATCTGTGATGGCAGAGCTCTGCTTTTTGATGGCATTCTGCGCTTCTTTGGATTTGTCGTATAAATTATTAAGTTCGTTAAGACTTTTAGGTCTGTAACTTGCCAATCAGATCACTTCCTTTAAACTAATTTCTTCACTTCTCACTGAATACCCTTTTCGAGAATGACACCGATCATGTCACTGATGCTCTTGAGGTTTTTCATAATGGTGATGTTTTCTGTGCGGATTTCAACAGAATTTTCCTTTGCTCTGCGAACAATTGTGTTTGCTTCGTCCTTAGCCTGAGAAACAATTTCAGTGGCTCTTGCCTCTGCGTCGGACTTAACCTTTTCAATTGTCAGAGTCAGTCTGTCGAAAACCTCTTTAACAACCTCGCTCTGATTGTCCTCGTCAATGGTGAAGCATATGCCACGTTCTTCATAGTCGGCCTTGAGCTTGTTGTATTTAGCTTCCATCTCCTCGCCCCATGCAACAGCGTTTTCATATTCCTGCTGGAGCATCTCGACATACTGATCAACCTGCTCAATATTATATCCGTTTTCTTCTAAATTGAAATTAACAGCTGACATATTTTTCACCTCATAGAAAATATTCCGGTATTATACCTATTCTATAAAATTATAACCTATTGAAAGTCAAAATTCAACCGAATTAACACTTTTTTTACATGATGATTATAATTATATTGATATTTTTTTCCGGTGATAATTATTCCACTGTAACAGATTTTGCAAGATTTCTCGGCTTGTCAATGTCGCAGCCCTTGCTTTTTGCAGTGAAATATGAAAGCAGCTGCAAGGGTATAACCTCAAGAGAGGGAGAAATAAGCTCACTGCAGTCGGGGATAAGAATACTGAAGTCGAACTCCGAAGCCTTGTCCTTATTCCTTTTGTGAGTGACGGCTATTACCTTGGCATGACGGGCCTTGACCTCCTTTGCATTGCTGACGGTTTTTGTCATCACACCCTCGTCACACATGAGGGCAACGACTGCCGTTCCACGCTCAATGAGGGATATTGTGCCGTGCTTGAGCTCACCTGCACCGTAGGCCTCTGAGTGAATGTAGCTGATTTCCTTGAGCTTGAGTGAGCCCTCAAGGGCAACTGCGTAATCTGTACCTCTGCCGATGAAATAGGCATGCTCCTTTCCGGCAAAGAATCCGGAAAGCGTTTTCATTGCATCAAGATTATCAGACACGGTTTTTTCAATAAGTGAGGGAAGGGACAAAAGCTCTGAAATATACATTTCTTTTTCGTCTGTGCTGAGTTTATCAAGCTTTGCTGCAAGGTGAACTGCAATGCAATACATAACCGAAAGCTGTGCAGAATAGGCCTTTGTTGTGGCAACGGCAATTTCCGCCCCTGCCTTCGTGTAAATCACACTGTCGCTGAGAGCTGCAATTGTGCTGTCCTTCACGTTGACTATACCGATAACCCTTGCACCCTTTTCCTTTGCTGTTCTGACAGCCCATATGCTGTCGGCAGTTTCACCGCTCTGGCTGATGACAATGCAAAGGTCCTTTTCTGTTATGGGGGGATTGCGATATCTGAACTCGCTTGCTATGTCGGTGTGGGTGGGAATTTCTGTCAGCTTTTCGATTACATATTTGCCAAGCACTCCAACATGATATGCAGAGCCGCAGGCAACGATATATATGCTGTTGATTTTTTCTGCCTGACTTTTGCATATGCCGAGGCCTTGCAGAGATATCTTTCCGTCGGTAATAACGGAATTCAGGGTATCTCTGACTGCCTTGGGCTGCTCGAATATTTCCTTGAGCATATAGTGTTCAAAGCCGTCTTTATCGGTTTTCAGAAGCTTTTTGCTGATTTTTTCTGCCGTCTTTTCTATTCTTTTTCCGTCAGAAGAGAAAAACTCTGCACCTTGAAAAGAGGCAACAACAATTTCACTTGCCTCGGCACGGTATATTTTCTCAGCCTTATCAGAAATTGCAAGAATGTCCGATGACATAAAGATGCCATCGCTTCCTATGCCGCATATCAGAGGGCTGCCGAGTCTTGTTGATATAATTCTGTCGGGAAAATCACGGCAGAGAATGCAAAGGGCATAGGAGCCGCTGAGCATCGCAGTTGTCTTAGCCACACAGGACAAAAGGTCACCGTTGTAGTTTCTTTCCAGAAGATTTGAAATGACCTCCGTGTCTGTTTCTGACGAAAAGCAGAAGCCCTCTTTTATCAGCTCGCTTTTAAGCTGAGAATAGTTTTCGATAATGCCGTTGTGAACGACGGCAAAAAGTCCGCTCTGACTCAGGTGAGGGTGGGAGTTGACCGTTGAAGGCTCACCGTGGGTTGCCCAACGTGTATGGCCGATGCCTATGACGGAATCGCTCTGCTTTTTTGAAGCTATAATGCTTTTCAGCACAGACAGGCGGCCTTCGGTCTTGGTGACGCTGATTTCTTCTTTTTCAAAAACGGCAATGCCTGCCGAGTCGTAGCCACGGTATTCCAGCTTGTCAAGCCCGTCAAGAAGATAGGGGACAGCCTTACTTTTTCCGATATATCCTATGATTCCGCACATAAAAATTCTCCCTTACAAGATGATAAAAAATACTTTTCCTTTCTGATATTTTATGTTATACTTAACCTGATTATTGAACAAATCTGCAAAAATCCTGATTGTAAACTCATTAACAGGGAAAGGAAAAGAAAGCAAGTCTCAGAGCTTCTTTCACAGAGAGCTTTTTATGTGGTATGTTGCTGTTGCGGCGGTAGCCGTTTTAATAACACTTCTTATGGTATTTTTCATAAAGGAAATGAAGGCAAGCAAGGGTACGGCAAAGGCTGTGCCGGACGTTGTGCTTCTTCTCGGCTACAGAGTCAGGGACGATAAGCCTGCCCCCATTCTTATGATGAGAATCGAAAGGGCGGCAGAATATCTCAAAGAGAATAAAGACACGGATATAATCGTCTGCGGCGGAATTGTCAACAGCAAGGACCAGCACAGAACAGAAGCGTCAATCATGTATGATGAGCTTGTGAAGCTGGGTGTTGAAAGGGAGAGAATCATTCTTGAGGATAAATCCCGGACAACGGTTGAAAACTTTCTGAATGCAAAAAAGATAATCGCAGAAAGATACGGAAAAAAAGAGGTTTCTGTTGCTGTTCTTTCAAGTGAGTTTCATCTGATGAGAGCAGGAGTTATTGCAAAAAGGTGCGGTCTTAAAGCAGATACAATTGCGGCACCGTCACCGAAAAAAGAAAAAGTGAAAAATTACGTCAGAGAGCTTTTTGCATTTCCTCTGGCATATATTGATACGAAGGGAGTAAAATAATTATGGCAAATGTAAACATGAGGGCCTATAAGGTCAGTGAAATTGTTTTCAACAACAAGGTCAACGGAAAGGTCCAGCTCAAATTAAGCAACAAGGTTTCACACAATGTGAGATATAACAAAAACGGAAGCTGTGAGGCTTTTCTCACCGTTGAGGTTTTTGACAAGGAGAATAAGGATGTTCTCAACATCAAGCTGACTGTTGTAGGTGCTTTTGAGGTTAACAAAGAAATTGAAAAAGAATTTCTTCATGTTGAAACCTTCAAGGAGCTTTTCCCTTTTGCAAAGGCGCTTATCACAACAATTTCTGCCTCTGCCGGTGTTCCTCCTATCTATGTTCAGAATGTTGACATTGAAAAGCAGGAAATATACCGTTTCGATATGAACGCAAACAAGGGAGAGTGAGCCGATGTCAAAGCTTCTTGATCAGCTTAAGGATGATGAACTTGATTTCACTGTCAGCTTCAGCGACACTGACGCAAACAAGGTCAGGGGAGAGTTTCTTGATATTGTCTGTTTTGAGGGTAAGGAGTATGTGATTATTGCACCTGACGACGGTGACGGATATGTTGATATATTCCTTGTCATTTCTTCGGGTGATGAGGAGTCATACAAAAGAGAAGATGACGACAGAATCCTAGACAGCGTTTTTGAAATTTTCAGGGTGAAAAACGAAGACGAATTTGATTTTGAATAATCAGATAAAAAAACGGAGCAACTCAGTTGCTCCGTTTTTTTTTGCGCTTTTATTCAGTTGATAACGTCAATTTCAATTTTGTTGTTGACATCAAACTTAAGGTCGTTGTTGTATGCGCTGATGCCGATCATTGACATTGAAAGCTTTGTGATTGAAACGCTGATGTTCATGTCATATGTGATATATTCAACATTGCCTGTTACCTTGTCAACTGTGACGGTTACTGAAGAATCTGTATAATTCTGTGCGAAGTTGTTATATTTAACCTCGATTTTTTCAAGGCTTGAGGAACCGCTTGAGTTGATAAGATTTACAAATCTGTTGATATAATCATATGAGAGAATGTCGAATACCTTGCCGTGACGCGTGCTGTGGGTTGCCGAAGCAGCGGAGGGCATGTATTCATCCTTGAGAGTGAGCTTCACATCATAGGTGGGGCCATTGTTGTCGATATATTCAATGCTCTTGACATCGGTGTCAACATTTATTCCGTCAAGCATCACTACGCTCTGGCCTGCAAGGGGCACATTGGAATAATATTTATCGCAGGCTGTGTTATAGTCGGCAGTTGAACCGAAGTTTTCAGGCTTTACAGCATTGATCACCTTGGTTGAGGGTGCTGCAAATTCTGAGAAAAGCTCTTCAAAGTCTGCAGATTTGAGATGTGATGAGCTTTCTGCCTGAGCAGAGCCGTCGCCGATGACAAAGTTTGTGAACACTGATGAATCTGAACGGATAAGCATGGGCATGCTTTCCTTGATGGGGTTAAGCAGTGAATAGGTGTGTGTGAGAAGTGAAGCAGCTTGTGTTGAGGGCGCTGACCAGCTCTGGTTGGTGAAAACAATGCTGATTGTCTGTGTTCCCGAAGAAACAATCACTGTAGCAGTGCCTTCTGCAAGAATTGTCGCATTGAGATTTTCGTCAACACTGACAATTTTTTCATTCATGCTGTTTATTGAGTATTTGCCTGACGAGGGCTCAACCTTTATGAAAAGGGGATAAACATCGCCTTTTTTGCAGCTGCTGAAAAAGCTTTGCTCAATTGAAATTTTCGGGTTGACATAAACCGAAACGGTTGATGAATGAACCTTGTCGGGGGAGTAGACTGTGATGTCAACGGCGCCTGTGCCTGTGCAGGTGACAACACCGTTTGAGTTGACGGTTGCAATTGCTTCGTCACTTGATTTCCACAGCAGCTGTTCCTTGCTGAAGGATGCGTTTGAGCTGATGATGGGAGTCAGGGAAACCTTGTTTCCGTAGATCCAGGGATAGCCGCTGCCGTTATAGACAAGCTTGAGAGGTCTCATTTCAGCGCTGAGCTTGGCGGTTGCTTTAACGCCTGTGTCCTTCGCTTTTACAGTTATGGTGAAGCTGAAGCGCTTGCCTGTTTCAGGCTCGATTGTGAGCTTTTTGGCAATTATCTGTCCGTTGGAATTAACTGTGATGTAATCGCTGAATTTGCAGGTGTCGGTCTTGGTCTGAAGACCTAAGATACCGGTTTTATAGGAATAGGTATAATCCTTTCCGGTGATGGTGAAGGATTTATCTGTTGTGTTTGACGGTGTGAAGGTGGGGGTTATTGTTGTGGTTTCGTTTGCATAAGCAACGATGGTTGAGGGCACTGAAATTGCAGTTGACCTGACCGGAATAATATTCACGGTGACAGTGTCTGTAAAGCCGCCGTCTCTTGTTGTGACAGTGATTTTTGCGGTGCCTGCCTTAAGACCCACAACTCTGCCGTTGCTGTAAACGGTTGCAACATCAGGGTTGCTTGATTTGAAGGTTACCTTTGGATCTGTTGCATATGAGGGCAGAACTTCAGTCCGGAAAAGGAAGTTCTTGCCTACATAAAGTGAGCTTTTAACCTTTGTGAAGCTGACGGAGTCCACTTTACCGTCATCGGTTTTTGCTTTTACCCCGGCAGATGAGCCTCTCATGACATTTCCGTCTGCATCCTCCTTGAAGGCAGCGATATAGAATCTGTAATTGGTAAGCTCTTCAAGGTTTTCTATTTTGTAGCTTGACTGATTTGCAGGAAGAGTATCGATACGGGTTGTAGAAGTTTCCGCATCAGTTCTCATGCTGATATAGTATCCGCTTGCTGAGGGAACGGTTGTCCATTTGAGTGTTGCCGAGGTGTTTGTAATTTCGCTAACCTTTAATGAGCTCACCTTCGGCACGGGAGTGAATATGGCTGCAGAGGTGGTTGTGTCACCGTAAACATTCTTTTTTGCTGCATTTTTAAAATAGGGAAGAATTCTGAAGCTGTAGTATGAACAGGGGTCAAGTCCTGACAAGGTCGCTGTTGTTCCTGTTGTGCGTGTTGTTTTCACAAAGCCGGGAGTTGCCGATGCGCTGTCTGCTTTGCCGACATAAACATAATAGCCGGTTGCACGTGCTGATTTTTCCCATGTGATTGTTGCAGAAGTGGAATTGAAGGCTGTGACCTGAAGTTTTTTGACTGCCGAGGGCTTTGTTGTTGCGGTAACAGATGAAGAGAAGCTGCCGTAAACAAGCTTTGAATCAAGGCTGTTATACGCTCTGACCTTGAATTTATAGTCTGTTGCAGAGCTGAGCTTTTTAACATAAGCGCTGTTTGTTTTAACTGTAGTCTTTCTTACCCATTTTGAAGAAGCGGAGTCATAGATATAAACCTGATAGCCGTTGGCGTTTTTTGTTTGTTTCCATGAAAGCTTCACCCATGTGTCAGTTCCGTAGCTGAACTTGAGACCGCTGACCTTACCTACTTTTGTTTTTGCAGTAGCTGTGACATATGATGAATAGTAGTATGTGGAATTTTTAGCATAGGATCTTACCTTGAAGGTATATAATGTGCCCGGCTCAAGGTCTTTGATGGTTGCTGTGGTTCCGGTGGTTGTTGCCTTTTTGACTGACTTTCCTGTTGCGGGGTCAACCATAAACACCTGATAGGCTCTGGCGCCTGCACCCTTTTTCCACGTGATAGTGACACTGCTTGTGGTGGCTGTTGCCTTGACTGAGGAGGGCGCAGCAGGGTTGATTTTAAAGGTTTTTGACACTGAACCGGTGTAGTCGCCCTTGCCCTTGACAGTGAGAGTGGCCTTGCCGATTTTTATGTTGTTTTTGTATGTAACGGTGTAATCGGTTGATGATAGCTTTTCTCCGTTAACGGTGACAGTTACCCTCGGCTTGATTGCCGAGCCGGTATAGCTGTGGGATGATGTGAATTTTATCACTGCGTCAGTGATGGAGGTGGCAGCGCTTGCAGGCAGAGCGAGCACTGCAGCCAGAAGCAGAACTGACAGAAGAGTCAGAACAGCAGCTGATATCTTTTTGCTTTTCATAAATTACCTTCCTTTCTGTTCATTAAAAACCAAGATTATCATTGACAAGAATAACGTGTATTCTGTCTTTCTCACGGCTTCTGCGGGTGATGACAATCTGATTGCAGATGCAGTCGTCGCCAAAGCAGTTTCCACATTTGCCTGTCATTGCGCAGGGGGTGCTCTTGTTAAGTCTTATGGTGTTCGGAGGAGAAGCAATGTTGCGGATTCTGTCATAGGCGTCTTCAATTTTTGAAACAACCTTGTTCATGCCCACAACAACGATAATCTTTTCAGGGCCGAAAATGAGGCTCGCAACACGATTTCCGTTGCCGTCAATATTCATAAGCTCACCGTCGAGAGTGATTGCATTAGTGCTCATGAGATAGAAATCTGCACAGAAAGCCTTTTTGTAATATTCCTTCATTTCAGTGAGTGAATATTTTGCTCTGTCGATTATTTCATATTTTCCGCTTTCATAAAGCGCTTCGGGAATGCCGCATTCCTTTATGCTTTCGCTTCCGCCCCATGTGACGGAGCTGTTTTCTTCAATCATGGACAAAACGAGCTCACGGCAGGCTTCCTTTGTTTCACAGTAATGTCCGGTCATGTTTCTTCTTTCAACGGCAAAAAGAATAGCCTGTGCCTGCTTTTCTCTTGCAAGGTGGGTAAAGCTCATATTAAATCACTCCTTCAAGTTTTATAAAAAATCCTGCATGATTGCAATGTGCAAACTTATACATTATATATTATAACAAAAAAACACAGCTTTGGCAATAGCTCACAGCTGTTACAAAAAAAGGTTTTTTAAGTTTTACAAAAGGGTAAAAAATGAAAAAGATCAGAAACTTTTTGTCAAAAATTAAAACCTTATGATATGCAAAAAAGGGTGAAGAATATTAAAGAAGCATAGAGTTTGCGGCCTTATTATTGGATAATCGTGCCAAAAATAATGAAAAGACGTGCATATTTAGTAAAAAAGTAACAAAAAACCAAAAAAGACTTTTCTTTTTTATGATTTGATGTTATAATACGTTAGTTGAATAGCGACTTGATATCTCTGATGCGGATTCAGAGATGACTATATATTTTCCGAAAAAAAAACGGAAAGAGGAGAATGATTTTGGAAAAGCTTGTTATCCATGGCGGTAACAGACTGTGCGGCGAGGTGGAAATCAGCGGTGCGAAGAACGCTGCCGTTGCGATTATCCCTGCAACGCTTCTGGCACAGGATGTATGCCGAATTGAAAATATCCCCAACATCAGCGACGTGAGCTGTATGGTAAGAATACTTAATCAGATGGGTGCACAGGTGAAGTATATCAATAAGCACACCCTTGAAATCAATACCAAAACAGTTAATTCATACATCATACCTCACGAAATGACAAAGCAGCTCAGAGCGTCATATTACCTTATCGGTGCTCTTCTGGGCAGATATTGCAGAGCAAAGGTTGCTCTTCCCGGCGGATGTAACTTCGGTGTCCGCCCCATTGACCTTCATATCAGAGGCTTTGAGCTTCTCGGTGCAAAAACAACAGTTGAAAATGCCATGATCAATGCCACGGCTGACCATCTGACAGGCAGTCCCATTTATATGGACAAGGTTTCTGTCGGCGCAACAATCAACATTATGCTCGCTGCAGTCAAGGCAAGAGGACTCACAATCATCGAAAATGCGGCTAAGGAGCCTCATATTGTTGATCTTGCAAACTTCCTTAACGCAATGGGCGCAGATGTCAGAGGCGCAGGCACAGATGTTATCAAAATTCACGGTGTTTCAGAGCTTCACGGCTGCACATATTCAATCATTCCCGACCAGATAGAGGCAGGAACATATATGGTTGCAGCTGCTGCAACTGCAGGTGATGTGCTTGTTAAAAATGTAATACCCAAGCATCTTGAATCCATCTCTGCAAAGCTTCTTGAATGCGGCGTCAGAGTTACGGAATATGACGATGCAATCAGAGTTCAGTCTGACGGCAGATTCAGAAGATGCAACATCAAGACCATGCCTCACCCCGGCTTCCCGACAGATATGCAGCCACAGATGGCGGTTCTGCTCACTGTTGCTGACGGAACAAGCATTGTTTCAGAAGGCGTATGGGACAACAGATTCAAATATATAGACCAGTTCATCAGAATGGGCGCAAATGTTCAGGTGGACGGAACTATTGCTGTTTTTCAGGGCGTTAAGGAGCTTACGGGTGCACCTGTAAGAGCTGACGACCTTCGTGCCGGCGCTGCGATGATTATTGCAGGTCTTATGGCAAGAGGAACAACTGAAATTGAGGATATTATCTATATCGACAGAGGCTATGAGGACTTTGTTGAAAAGTTCCGTGAGCTCGGCGCCGATATCTACCGCAAGGAGATTAAGGACACAACAGCAAAACCGGCAACAGCCGGCTGATAAAAAGAACAGTGACTCCCGATGTGCCACGAGCATTATCGGGAGTTAAATATGTTAAGCATGCTTATGCAGGCACTGCTGCATAAATTTTAAATTCAGGGAAAGGACAAAGGAAATGTCAAGATTCTGCTCGCTTTTTTCATCTTCGTCAGGCAATTCCACCTTCATCGGCTCATCAAAGACAGGTATACTTATTGATGCAGGTGTAAGCGCAAAAAAGCTTAAGGAAGCTCTGCTTTCAAGGGAAATTGATCCGTCAGAGCTTGGCGGAATATTCATAACCCACGAGCACAGCGACCATATCAAGGGCATGAGAATTCTTGCATCTACCTTTAAAATTCCTGTTTATGCCACTGAAGGCACGATGGCATATCTTGAAGAAAACGGACATGTGACAGCCAAATTTCCTTTTGAAATAATACCCTATGAGGGCATGGAGATAGGTGACCTTTTTGTCAAGCCCTTCGTGACACCTCACGACAGCGCTGAAAGCTGTGGCTACAGAATAGAGCTGCCTGACGGACAGTGTGCAGCGGTGGCCACAGATATGGGTAAAATAACAGAAGAAATATGGAATAACATAAAGCGCTGCAATCTTGTTATGCTTGAGTCTAATCATGATGTGGGTATGCTGCAGAACGGCCCCTATCCCTATCATCTTAAAAGAAGAATTCTCTCTGACAGGGGACATCTTTCAAACGCGGACTGTGCGAAGACTGCAGCTGAGCTTATAAAAACAGGCACAACAAGGCTGTTTTTAGGCCACCTGAGTGCAGAAAACAACTTTCCGGAGCTGGCTTATCAGGAAAGCTTTGCGGCTATAAGTCTCACAGGCGCAGCTCTTTCAAGGGACTATCTTCTTAATGTCAACAAAAGAGAAAACGATGAGGGAATAATACGCTTCTGAGGTGATAAAAATGCTTAATGTAACAATTATCTGTGTCGGCAAGCTTAAGGAGCAGTATCTGCGTGATGCCTGCTCGGAATATTCAAAAAGGCTTTCCTCTTCATGCAAGCTGAATATCATTGAGGTTAATGAAGAAAAAACAGGAAACAATCCCTCACTGAAAGAAATTGAAAATGTTCTTGCTGCAGAGGGAAAAAGAATAATTGAAAAAATCCCCAAGGGCTCTGCTGTCTGTTCCATGTGCATCGAGGGCAGACAGAGAACAAGTGAGGAGCTCAGCCGTGAAATTGACTTCCTCGGAGTTTCGGGCGTCAGCAGTGTTGTGTTTATCATCGGCGGCTCCTTCGGTCTTTCTGACGAAGTGAAAAATCTCAGCACCCAGAAGCTCTCAATGAGCAAAATGACCTTTCCTCACCAGCTTGCAAGGGTTATGCTTCTGGAGCAGCTTTACAGGGCAATGCAGATTTCGCTTGGAACAAAATATCACAAATAACAAAAATATAAGAAAATAATAGCAGATTAATCTTGATTATGTGCAGTTATTGTGATAAAATCTTTGGGTTGATTTATTAAAACAGTATTTCTGGAGGTAAAAAATGGAATTTTTTGGAATGACTCTTTTCTCCTCACTTGAGGGAGGCGCACTTCTGGCTGTTTCAGCAGTTATTTTTGTTGTCGGCCTTGTTTTCATCATCAAGGGCGGCGACTGGTTCGTTGATTCTGCATCATGGTTTGCAGAGGCTACAGGTATTCCTAAGTTTGTTGTCGGTGCAACGGTCGTTTCCTTTGCGACAACCCTTCCCGAGCTTCTTGTTTCTGTCAGAGCTGCTATGAACGGCTCGGCACAGATGGCAATCGGCAATGCAGTCGGCTCGGTTACGGCGAATACAACACTTATCATGGGCGTTTCGCTTGTTGCAATGGCCGGCGTTATAAACAGAAAAAGCTTCTCTTTAAAGGGCGGTCTGCTTCTTGCTGCATCAATTGCTCTGACTGTTTTGTCCCTGAAGCTTGAGCTTCCCGCATGGTCTGCTTTTGTTCTCGGTGCTATTTTCCTTGTGTTCATGATAAGCAACCTTGTTGAAGGTAAAAAGGCATCTGAAAGCGATGAAATAGACAGCCACGAAAAAAAGGAAATTCCGAAGAAGATACTTTTCTTCGTTTTAGGCACAGCAGGTATTGTTCTCGGTGCTGAATTCCTTGTAGGCTCAGGTAAGACAATTGCATCAGGCATGGGTATCAGCGATGCCATCATTGGCTTCACTGTTATTGCATTGGGCACATCACTTCCCGAGCTTGTCACCACAATCACTGCGATCAGAAAGAAGGAATCCGGCCTTTCAGTCGGTAACATCATCGGTGCAAACATCATCGACCTTACACTTATTCTTCCTGTGTGCGCAATTATTCAGGGTGAGCCTCTTCCCGTTGAGCAGATCAATATCAACTTCGACTTCCCTGTCTGTATTGCAGCCTGCGCAGTTGCAATCATTCCCACAATCATTGCAGGTAAGTTCAGAAAATGGCAGGGCGTTGCGCTTCTTGCAATTTATGTTGCATACATGGCACTTCTTGTGCTTCAGGAGACCGGCGTAGTTGCTCTTGCCTGATTAAATAATTAAACAGAAACAAAAAAGGTATCTTCAGTCGTAACGATGAAGATACCTTGATTTTTTTCAGCTGTTATTATTCAACAATGGTATTCAGCCAGACTCCCTTGCGCATGAAGGCAAAGCCGACGACGCATTTTATCAGGTCTGCCGCTGATACTGCGATAAACAGCGGAAGAATGGGAACAGCAGTGAAACGGCTCAGACAGAATGCGATGGGCACCGAAACCAGCCACACAAAGCCACTGTCGAAAAGGAAGGTGATGAAGGTCTTTCCGCCTGAACGCAGGGTGAAATAGCAGGCGTTGACGAAGGAATGAACCGGCATAAAGGCTGCGATAATCATAATCAGCTGTGAAGCAAGGTGACGGATTCCCTCCTCAGTGTTATAAATCTTCGGGAAAAGGCCGGAGAAAACTGTCATGCCTGTACCGATGAAGCAGACAACAACAACGGCAAAAAACAGCATTGCATAGGCGGCTTTTTTTGCTTCCTTCTTATTTCCTGCTCCAAGCATCTGACTTAAAATTATTCCTATCGCACTGCCGAAGGCGATGAAGGCAACAGAGAAAACATTGTTGAGGGTTGAGGCGATGTTCATTGATGCCATAACATCAAGGCCACGCATACTGTAGCACTGATTGAGAAAGGCCATGCCGGCAGACCAGAGGGCTTCGTTTATCATAAGGGGCATGGAAACGACAAAAATCTTTTTGATCTGCTGCTTTGTGATTGTGGTTTCGGTCAGAAGCTTAGGAATAAACGGATACTTTTTGGGATGGGTATGAGTCCATATGAGAAGAATACCAAGCTCAACGAAGCGTGAAACAACAGTTGCGATGGCGGCACCGTCAACACCCAGCTCAGGGGCTCCGAATTTGCCGAAAATAAGAATATAGTTAAGAATGAGATTGACGAAAACAGCACTCACCGTTGCCACCATGGGAACAACTCTGTCGGTTGTTTCACGAAGTGTGCTTGCATAGGCCTGCGAAAGGGCAAAGGGGAGTGTACCGATGAGCATGATTTTAAGATAGCTTTTGCAATAGCCTGTGACAAGCAGAATGTCATTCGGATCAGAGTCGTTCTGAATATAGGCGGAAATAAGTGTGTCACCGAGAAAAACAAACACAAGCACGCCCACAATTGTCAGAAGAATTGTTGTGACAAGCTTGAACTGCAGAGTGTTCTTTATGCCCTTGTTATCCTTCTTGCCGAAAAATTGCGCCGTGAAAATACCTGCACCGCTCATTGCGCCGAAAATGCAAAGGTTGAAAACAAAAATGAGCTGATTGACAATTGAAACGCCTGTCATCTGAAGGGTGCCTGTTCTGCCGACCATGATATTGTCGAGCATACTGACAAAATTGGTGACACCGTTCTGAATCATGATGGGAATTGCAATAATCATCATCCGCCTGAAATAGGCTGAGTTGCTTTTGATGTATTTTATCATAATATTATGTACTCCCGAAAATCTGAATAGTTGTAATATCTGCTACCCAACAGAATACAACAAAAAGGTGAACAAGTCAACAAAAATTCTGTGTCTGTGAAAAATTCTTCAACCGAAAAAGGTGTTCCCCAAGAGCCAAAAAATTACCGTACATCCGACGGATATACGGTAAGATAAGGTTAATAAAAAATTTTTATTGCGGAGTGTATTTGCCAAGCCAGTTGCCTGAAAGGAATTCACCGATTTTTGCGGCAATTGCAATGATGTCGTTGATGAAATCTCTGAACACTCTGAGAATGTTACCCATAGCGCCGCCGAGCTCACGGACATCCTCTTCTGAGCCGGCAAGATCACCGAGGTTGTCTGAAACAATCTCATCAATCATATCGTCAATGCTTGATGTGGGGGGCATTGTTGTGGGAATATAGGTGAGGGGATGTGTTGTTGACTCGCTTACAGCTTCTGATGCTGTTGTGTCCGCCGCTGTGCCTGAAACGGAAGCGCCGACCATAAGAACTGCAAGAATGAGAGCAATTACGGGAATTAAAAATTTGTTGCGGATTTTCATTTTCGTTACCTCCTGTTGTTTTGTTACTGCAATTATTATAACAAATAATTCCCGCCAATGCAATATCCTGAGAAAAAATATGTGTGCACCTTTTGTTATATGTATTGTTTTCCGTCAGGCAGCTTGCCGGAAAAATCCGACAAGCTGTGCCGTGTGAAAAACACACAGCTATATAGGGCAGTGACGGCAAAAGCTTTGTCGGCTCCCCTTAGGGCTCAGAGCCGGGCTGTTGCCGCCCTGAAGCCACCGACATCTGTCACTGCAAAAGCGTTCGGAAAAATCGCTCTCAATTCAGTTTATGCGCAGAGCTGACAATTGACATCGGTAATGCTTTTGAGATATAATAACTATGAATTTTTATATTTTTACTGAAAATGAAAGGAAGTTTTTTTGTTATGGTTAAAACAGCAGGTCTTGTCTTTGCAGATTCAATGGAATACGGACCTTTTCTTTTGTGGGCAAAGGAAATGGGCGGAAAAGAATCAGTCAGAAGAGGCAACGAAAGTGTGGAATTCACACTTTGTGAGGGCGACAGACAAATAAAGGTTATCGGCGTCAAGTGCGGAATCGGCAAGGTCAATGCCGCATCGGCAACAGCTTTTCTTATTTCTGACGACGGAGCTGACTTTATTCTCAATGCAGGTCTGTCAGGTGCAGTTCAGGGCCTTCGCAGAGAGGATATGGTTGCGGCAACAACCTATATCGAATGTGATTTTGACCTGACTGCAATCGGATATGACCTTGGTGTCAAGGCAGACGGACAAAAGTATATTTATGAATCCGACGAAAAGCTTTTGTCATATGCGCTGCAAAGCGAGGGAATAAAGAAAGCAAAGTGCGGAACAGGGGACATTTTCCTTGCAGATCCCGTGAAAAAGGAGCTGTTTAAAAATACATTCTCAATACAGAGCTTTGACATGGAAACCGCCGCCATTGCAGGTGTATGCGACAAAACAGGCATACCCATGCTGTCATTGAGAAAAATCAGTGACGATGCAGGCGACGCCGCCTATGAAACCTACAGGGAAATGAACAACAGGCAGGAGGCATGCCTTACAGAGCTTGTTGAAAACATTCTTCTCAGATGTCTGAAGGACGCTTCCGTGTGGGCTGAATAAAAGTGTACAGAATGAATAAATTTGCAAAAAAGTGCTTTAATTTTCCATTTTGAACTTGAAAAATGAAAAAAGGGATAGTATAATGTAAGATAGAATAGTAACATTGCGGAAGTATGCCCTTTTTTCACTGACTTGAAGAGATGATGCTATATCATCAGGGCGAAACCAAAGGAAGCGGGGAATAAATTTTGAAAGCAGATTTACATTGTCACACCAGACTTTCAGACGGCACACTCGGAATTGACGATCTTATTGTGCTTGCAAAAAACAGCGGCGTTACCACTCTTGCCATCACCGATCACGACTGTATAGCAGGCGTTGTCAGGGGTGAGCTCATCGGCAGGAGATACGGCGTTACCGTTATTCCGGCAGTTGAATTTTCAGCTACGGACTCAAAAAGAAATGCAAAAGCACACATTCTTTGCTACCTTCCCGACAAGCCGGAAAGACTTGAAGGTTTGTGCAAGAGCAACTCTCTTATCAGAAAAAGAGCAGGTCAGATGATGGTTCTCAAAACTGCAAAAAAATTCCCTGTTACACCTGATTTTATCACCAAGTGCTGTCAGGGCTCAACTAATATTTATAAGCAGCACATCATGCAGGCTCTTATGGAAGCAGGCTATACAACATCGGTTTTCGGTGATCTTTATAAAATGCTTTTCACAAAGGAATCAAGAATGAATGTGCTCATGGAATGTAAATATCCCGAGCCTGAGGAAATCATTGATGCAATTCATGAGGCAGGCGGCATAGCTGTTCTGGCACACCCCGGCTTTTATGACAACTTCGAGCTTTTTGAGGAGCTTATTCCCCACGGCCTTGACGGTGTTGAGGTCTGGCACCCGGAAAATACACCTGAGCAGCAGGAGATGCTTATCACAATTGCAAAGAAAAACGGTCTTGTCATGACCGGCGGCAGTGATTTCCACGGCGCATTCAACGCATACCCCATCAGAGTCGGTGACTACGGCCCTGACGAAGAAAGCCTTAATCAGCTTCTTTCATACAAGGCTAAAAAGCGCAGAAAGCAGAAAAAGCTTGAAGCTGCTGCAGCAAACGAAGCATAATTTCAGAACGGAGAAAAATATGAGCGACAGCGATGTAAAAATCTACAAAAGCAAAAGTGAGCTTAACAAAAACGGAAATGACCTTTCCGTTGCTTTTGATGCGGTTATCAGCCAGCGTGCCAACGGTAACATTGACAAGGCGGTTAAGCTGGGCAGCCTTCTCGGAACAATCAGCCCGACCAATCAGGGTGAGGGAATAACAATTGATCTTAAAGAGCACCTTGCCCAGAGATATTTTGCGCCTGATATTCTTTATCAGATCAAGGTTTTGCTCGTTTTTGCCTGCGAAACTCTGCTTCAGATTGAAATTCCGGTTTCGGTTGTTTCTGCAACGGCCATCGCTTCCATGTATGACAAAATCAAGAGCACCTCACCCGGATTTTATGACAACATTTCAAACGGAGCTGCATTCACCTTCTATTATCTTGCAATTCAGAAGGGCGGAGATATTTCCGAAAACATCGGTGAGGCTTTTGCAATGCTTTGCTCGGTGAAAAACAAGGAGGGCTTTGTCAAGGCAGGCAAAACAGTGTGGAACATCGCTGTTGATGTTATTGAAAAGGAAATCGACAAAGCTGAATTTAAAGAAATATAACCCGGGTTGGTCCGGGATAAAACGGACTGGGAGGGATTAGCTTCAGTCCGTTTTGATTTATATAATCGGAGGAATAATTTATGAAAATCAAAGACATTCAGACAATTCTCGGTGCAGAAATTATTTGCCACGCAGATATGCTTGACACAGAGGTCAAGACAGCCTGCGGCAGTGACATGATGAGCGATGTGCTTGCCTTTGTCAAAGAGCAGGCAGCGCTTCTCACAGGTCTTGTTAACCCTCAGGTTGTCAGAACTGCAGAAATGATGGATATGCACTGTATTATTTTTGTCAGAGGCAAAAGGCCTACTCTTGACATGATTCAGCTCGCAGAGGACAGAGATATGGTTATGCTCTGCACAGAGCTTGAAATGTTTACCGCCTGCGGTAAGCTTTATACAGAGGGCTTAAGAGGGGGCAGCGGAAAATAATGGATAGCATAAAACTGCATTATGTCGTACCCGGTGATGATTTCACAATGGCGGGTGCGGCTTCAAGTGATGTCAAGCGTACACTCAAGGAGCTGGGTATTTCTCCGACTGTGATAAGAAATGTTTCAATCGCAATGTATGAGGGTGAAATCAACATGGTTATTCATGCAGGCGGCGGTAACATTGATGTTGAAATAACAGAAAACGAAATTATAATGATTCTTGCCGACCGTGGCCCCGGCATTGAAAATCTTGACCTCGCAATGAAGGAGGGCTTTTCAACAGCGCCGGATAATATCCGTTGCCTCGGCTTCGGTGCCGGTATGGGCCTTCCCAATATAAAAAAATACACCGACGAATTCAACATTGAAACCGAGGTCGGTGTGGGTACCACCTTGAATCTTAAGGTATATATACAATAAAAGCAAAGGAGACAGTCATGGCTGTATTATTCCATTCGGTGCGTCTTGATGCCGACAAATGCCAGGGTTGTACTAACTGCATCAAGCGTTGCCCGACACAGGCAATCCGTGTAAGAAACAAAAAAGCATACATAATTTCAGACCGCTGCATTGATTGCGGCGAATGCATCAGAGTCTGCCCGCATCATGCTAAATATGCGGTCAGCGAACACTTTAATGAACTTCTGAACTATAAATACCGGGTAGCACTTCCTGCCCCTGCCCTTTACGGTCAGTTCAACAATCTCGAAAATGTGGACTATGTTCTCACTGCCCTTAAGAAGATGGGCTTTGATGATGTGGTTGAGGTGTCCAAGGGCGCAGAGCTTATCAGTGCCGCAACAAGAGCAATGATGGACGGAGGAGAACTTCAGAAGCCTGTTATATCCTCTGCCTGCCCTGCTGTGGTAAGACTTATCAGAACAAGGTTTCCGAATCTTATCGGTAATCTTCTTCCAATGTGTGCACCTATTGATCTTGCAAGCAAAATTGCAAGAAGCAAAGCAAAAAAAGAAACAGGGTATAAGGACGAAGAAATCGGCGTGTTCTTTATCACTCCCTGCCCTGCGAAAAGAACAGCAATAAAAAGCCCCTTATGCCATGATAACTACGGCATAAACGGTGCAATTGCCATGAAGGATATTTATCCCGTGCTTGTTCAGACCATGGATAAGCTGACAGGGGAAGAAATTGAAAATATAAACGATTCGGGTATCATCGGTGTCAGCTGGGCAAGCAGCGGTGGCGAGGCCTCAGGCCTGCTTAAGGAAAGATATCTTGCCGCTGACGGCATTGAGAATGTTATCAATGTGCTTGAGGAGCTCGAGGACGAAAAGCTCAACGACCTTGACTTTATTGAGCTTAACTGCTGCACAGGTGGCTGTGTCGGCGGTGTTCTGACGGTTGAAAATCCCTATGTTGCAAAGGCAAGGCTTCAGAGATTGCGCAAATTTATGCCCGTTGCCTGCAACAGCATCGGAAACAGCTTTAATTGGGATGACGTCAGCTGGACAAAGGAGCTGACTCCCTCACCTGCAATGAAGCTTGCCGACAATGTTATCAAGGCAATGCGTATGATGACAAAGCTCAGAGAGATTGAGGCATCTCTTCCGGGGCTCGATTGCGGAATCTGCGGAGCTCCCTCCTGCAGAGCACTGGCAGAGGATATTGTCAGAGGCTATGCAGAAGAAACAGACTGCGTGCTTCATAATATCCAGGTCGGAGGCAGCGGCAAGGGCGATGACTGGCTGCCTGCACCCTTCAGAATCAAGGTTATGAATGAAGATATGAGCGAGGAAAAAACAGATGAAGGTTAATGAACTTAAAGATAAACTGGCTCTTGAGCTTCTCACTCAGGGGGATATGGATGCAGAATGTGAAGGCTGCTACAGCGGTGACCTGCTTTCATGGGTGATGTCAAAGGCTCAGGCAGGCGACATCTGGCTGACAGTTATGGGCAACATCAATGCTGTGGCCGTCAGTGTGCTTTGTGATTGTGCCTGCATTGTGTTGACAGAGAATGCCGCCCTTGACGATGCAGCAAAAACCAAGGCAGAGGCGCAGGGAGTTACCATATTAAGAAGTGAAAAAAACGCTTATCAGTTAAGCGTTGAGATTTCGAAGCTGATATGAAATTATATTACGATTTACATCTGCATTCCTGCCTTTCACCCTGCGGTGACAATGAAATGACACCCTATAACCTTGTGAATATGGCAAAGATTTTCGGCTATGATATCATTGCTCTGACTGACCACAACAGCTGCAGAAACTGTGAAAGTGCAATGAAAGTCGGTGAACAGATAGGCATAACCGTTGTTCCGGGCATGGAACTGTGCACTTCGGAAGAAATTCATTGCGTGTGTCTTTTCAGCAACATAGAAAAGGCGGCAGAGTTCAGTGATTATGTGAAAGCAATGATGCCTCCCATCAAAAACAAAGAGCACATTTTCGGTGAGCAGCTGATTATGGATTGTGAGGACGGCGTTCTCGGCAAGGAAGAAATTCTTCTGACCACAGCGGCAGGCATCAGTATTGACGAATTGCCTGAGCTTATCGAAAAATATGAGGGTGTCTGCTATCCTGCTCATATTGACAGAAGCTCCTTCAGCATCATTTCTGCATTGGGTGATTTCAGCGAAGATCTGAAGGTTAACTGCTTTGAGCTGACACCGAAGGCGGATGAAGCTGATTTTCTTCAGAAATATAAAGGAACACAGGGAAAGCTTATTATAAGGTCCTCCGATGCTCATTATCTGACCGATATGCGTGAGCCGGAATTTACCGTGGAGCTTTCTGAAAATTCAGCCAAGGCTCTTATCAGCTATTTAAAAGGAGAACAGAAATGACAGAAAAGGAAATAGCAAGAGAGCTTTTTTATGAAGGCTATAACTGCTCACAGTCGGTGTTTGTTGCTTTCAGCCATCGGTTCGGAATCGATGAAAGCGCTGCGAAAAAAATCAGTGCAGGCCTCGGCGGCGGCTTGGGAAGACAAAGAGAGGTCTGCGGTGCAGTGTCTGCTGCGAGCATGGTGCTCGGCGACATTGTTGCGGCTCAGGTGGGTGCTGACCAGGAAAGCAAAAAGAAAAATTATGAACTTGTAAGAGAATTCTGTGACAGGTTCAAAGAAAAGCACGAAAGCATAATCTGCCGTGAAATGCTCAAGGGACTTGCCGAAAACAAGGGTGCTGTTCCCGATGAAAGAACAGCTGAGTATTACAAAAAAAGGCCTTGCCTTCGTGTGATTGAGGACACGGCAGAAATTCTTATCAAGATGCTTGAGGAAAATGAAAGGTAAAAGATATGTTTTGCAGAAAGTGTGGAAAAGAAATACTTGATGACAGCAATTTCTGTCAGTATTGCGGAACTTCTGTTATGGAGGTTTTTCATGAATCCATCGATAAAGTTCTGACAATTACTTCTCAACAAGCAAAGTCAGGCATTGAAGTAAAAATAGATTTAAAAAATGCAGAAAAGAGTATTAATTTCGTTTTGCCGTCAAACATTAACGATGGAGATCTGTTCAGATTAAAAAGAGTTAAGTTTATAAATAATGACGGAACGAAACAAAAAAAGGATGTACTGGTAAAAGTTAAAATTATTGATTAATAAACAGGAGCTGTAAAAACGAGTGTTTTTTACAGCTCCATCTTTTTATTTATAACACAATTCTTTAACCGTTATCTTACCCCTTGCCTTCGGATCATCCATAATAATTTCTCCCACGGAGGGCACAACAATTTCACCCTTTAGGGGATTTTTGATGCTGTGGATATGCTTTGTGATTGTAGCTTCAACCTCGCTCTTTTCAAAAGAAAGGTCAGTGTCAATCATTTCACAGTCAATCAGCTTAAGATTTTTGCAGTAGCAAAGGGGCTGTGTGCCTATGATTTTGCAGCTTATGAAGGTCACATTCTCACAGTACCAGCCGAGATATTCACCCTTGACAGTGCTGTTTCTGACAGTTACATTTTTAGCGTGCCAGAAGGCGTCCTTTGTGTCAAGCTCGCATGAGTCAAATTCTGCGTTCTCCACATACTGAAAAGAATACTTTCCTTTCATTTTAAGTTTGTTTATTTTCAGGTTTTCTGCCCTTAACATGAAATATTCGCTTTCGGCAGAGCAATCTGTCATCTCTATGTTCTTGCTTGACCAGCCAAACTCGGGGGAGATGATATCGCAGTTACTGAGCTTTATATCACTGCATTCTCTCAATGCCTTGATGCCGTGAAGCAGAGTGTCCGACACTGTGATTTTTTCGGAATACCACAGGGCGGCTCTGCATTTGTCTGTCAGCTGGCAAGAGCTGATTTCGAGCTTTGTATCATGCCAGAAGGGATAGCGAAGATTAAAAAAGCAGTTATCCACAGAAATGCTGCGGCACTCCTTGAAGGCACTTTCACCGTCGGCAGGGCCGTCAAAACGGCAGCTTATCACTTTTATATTTTCAGCATCATAAAATGCTCTTTCTTCGTCAAAAATTCTGTTTTCAATTGTGTTCATTTTTCTTTTCCGATCTGTCCTGTTTTTTTGTTCTGATAATATAATAAACGGTAAACATGAGAAACAGCAGCACATTGTGTCCTATCATACATCCCCATGCGCTCACAAGGCCCATTGAAAGAAAATGTATTGTGATAAATGTGCCGACTATTCTTATGCCCCACATACCGATTATGTTGAAAATGAAGGGTGTTTTTGTGTTGCCCTCACCCTGAAGCATACCCTCGATGATGATTGACACGCCGTAGATAGGCTCTGACAAAGCCACCATCTGAAGCACGGTTGCACCAAGGCGGATAACCTCACTGTCATCTGCAAATATCCTCATCATATCCGGAGCGAAGATGAATAAAAGACCGCCTGAAATTACCATAAGTGAAACTTCAACCAGTATAAGAAGCTTTGCAAGGTCTTTCATTTTCTGCCTGTCCCTTGCGCCGAGTGCGTTGCCCGTGAGTGTCGCTGCCGCTGCTTGCATACCGTAGCCGGGAATATAAAATGCAGACTCGACAGTGTTGGCAATTGTGTGTGCTGCCGTTGAAACCTCACCCAGAGAATTGATCATGGAAGCAAAGGCAACATATCCCAGAGAGGTGCCGAAGCGCTGCAGCATATTCGGCAAAGCAACCTTAAGGCAGGGCTTTAGTACAGAACTGTCAGGCTTCAGTGACATACCCTTGGGCGAAATGTCTTTATGTCTGTATAGCATAATTGTGATTATGATGCCGCCCACTGCATAAGCCAGAGCGCTTGCAGCTGCAGCACCGAGAACACCCTTGCCGAGCCCCCACACGGTGAACTCAGTGCCGAAAAGCGACACTGTTCTTGTGGGATATATCCACAGAAAATTAAATATCACATTGATAAGGTTTACGACGATTCCCACTCTCATGGGCGTTTTGCTGTCACCTGCTGCCCTTAAAATTGAGCCGAAGATGATACTTGCGGTTCTCGGAAGCATAGGAAGATAGAGAATAAAAAAGTATTTTGCTGAAAGCTCTCTGATGTTTTCGTCAACCTGCATCCATACGGGAATAAGGCTGCTTAACGAAAGTGTGACAGCGGTGAAGAAAACACCGCATATTACTGTGACAAGAACGGCCTGCGATGAGGCTCGTACTGCCAAAGCTTTATTTTTTGCGCCGATGGCTTGGGAGATGAAAGAGAGAAAGCCTACACCAAGAGCTGAAACAGAGCTTCCGATAAGCCAGTTGACGGTTGTTGTGGCTCCCACTGCTGCGGTGGCTTCCGTGCCCAGAGAGCCGACCATTGCAGTGTCGATATACTGAACTGCAGTCTGCATCAGCTGCTCGAGCATTGTCGGCCATGCGAGAGCCATAATAGTCGGGAGCATTGCCCATTGAAGTTTTCTGTGCATTTTTTGATTTATCCTTTTATTTATGAGATGATTTGTGTTTTTATTGATACAGCTTTTTATTATACTATATTATTTTTTTAAAAGCAACATAAAGATTGCTGCAATGTCTTGTGATTTTATCTTTCGGGTGATAGAATAAGATATATACACATCAATCTACGCACATCAGAATAAAAGGAGAAAGCTATGAAAGAAAACAGAATTCATATAGCCTACGGCTTTCATGTTAACTGCTACCATTCCTACCGTGGTGATACCAACGACAATTTAGGCTTCGGCTCTGACATCAGAATAATCAGAAAGACTCTTGATATTCTCACTCAGTTCAATGAAAGGGGAATCCCCGTCAAGGGTACATGGGACACAGAAAACTTTTTCTCTTTGCAGAAAATTCTGCCCGAATATGCACCTGACATCATTGAAAAAATGAAAGAGCGTGTTGAGAAATACGGCGACGAAAACATCATCATGGGATATAACAACGGTGCGCTTTCAGCCATGACTGAGGACGAATTCTGTGAGAGCATTAACCTTGCCGTCACCAACGAAAGCGGCAGCGGACTTGAGGATATTTTCGGCGAATGTGAAATGATTGTGCGCCCTCAGGAGGTTATGTTCACCCCCTCACAGGTCAGCCTTTATAATAAGCTCGGAGTTAAGGCTCTTTGCCTTTACTACAGCTGTGTACCCTTTGACGCATTCAGAACAATTGTGCCGAAGCTTTCGGATGAAGAAGCCTACAACCCTCTTACCTATAGCTACAAGGGAGAGAGCATGACGCTGATTCCCACCTACAGCAACTCTGACGTCTGTGATGCAGGCTGTCTTCGAGCATGGGTCAAGGACCTTCGCAAAAAGCAGGAGAAGGGTGAAATTAACAAGGATCTTTTCCTTTTCATAAACATGGATGCTGACGGCATGTTCTGGGAAACAATAGACCTTGGGCCGTTAACAGGCAAAATTGCCAACACTGACGGTATCCACGGCCTTGTGGAGGAGGTTGCTGACCTTCCCTATGTTGTTTTTGACACCCCCGGCGGATACATAAAAACCCATGAGCCCGTGGGTAAAATAGACTTTACTCACGATACAGCTGACGGCAACTTCACAGGCTATGCTTCATGGTCAGAAAAGCCCTTTAACAGAAAAATATGGACAAGGCTTGAAAGAGCCAGAATGATGGCAAAAATCACAGGCGAAAGAGATATGCTCTCACCCTCATTCAGAAACAGAGTGCTTCTTCTTTCAACAACCCATTTCGGCCTTGCAACGCCTGTGCTTAATATACAAAGAGAGCGAACAGCTCTGGAATTGAGTGAAGCTGTAATTTCCGATGAACTTTCTGCAATGCCCGAAACAGAAAAGCTGACTGTATATAACACATCGGGTTCACTTTTGCAGTGTGTTCAGCTTGAACTTAAGAAAAAGGTCAGAGATATTTCCTGCCTTAACGTAAAGGGCGCATATCTCGACTGCTTCACTGCTGTCGCAACAGATGACAGCAACAGCAGTGTTTTTCTGATGATGAAGTTCACAAGAAAAATGAAGAAATACGAAATCAGCATCTCCTTTGACGGAAAAAAGAAAAGGGGAGAATTCAGAAACCTTCTTGAAACAGGCCGTATTTCACTGATGTTCACCGACAAGGGCGATATATTGTTTGCACAGTGCGACGGAAGAAAAATCGGCAGTGATGAGTTTTTGCAGTCCTTTATCACCTACGGAAAGAAAAAATATAACTTCCGAAAAACAAGAGTAGATGCTCTTAATGTTGCGGGTGAGGGCGAAGGAATCAGAATACAGGGAGAAATTCATCTGCCGAAGGAGTTAAAGGCAGGCTCTTTCACCTATGACTTTTTCAAGTGCGCCTTTTCTGATGCCGTTTTTGTCAGAACTACGGTCAATTATCCTTACACTGCTGAAACAACCTCAATTTCAACAGAAAACTCGGCTCTCGGCAGATACAGTGACATGAACTGGACAGAGGCTGTACCCTTCCAGCTGACTCCGACTCTTGAGGGTGATATCTCGGTTATAAAAAGAAACTTCATGGACGATATATCCTCCTTCAGAACACAGTCCTTCCCTGAATGTGATGAAAAGAATGCAGAACTCGCATCCTTCAACCATCAGCTTACAGGCGGCCTTGTGGGCCTTTATGATGAAAAGGGCGGAATTATTCTTGCCAATGCAAGGCAGGTGCTTTCATCAATGGCACATTGTCCCATGAGACTCGAAAAGGATAAAACTGTCAGAATGAATCCCTTCGGCACCTATTACGGAAAGCAGAGGCATCATCACGGCAGAGCAAAGGATCAGATTCTTGATGTTTATACTCTTGTCACTCCCCAGGGAAAGAGCATAGCTCCCTCATATAACGGAAGCAGTGAAACAGCGGTTATGGCACTGTATCCTCTTTCCGAAAAGGGCCTTACAGAAAGTGAAAGAGCTGAAATCTGTGCATTTTCTGACGGAGCAGTGGTGTCTCTTTGCGAAAACAGTGATGCGGCACGCTTCGGGAAGGATAACATTTCGGTCAGAGAGGGCAGAGCTGACGGCATTGATGAAAAGGACCTGAAGAGTCCTATCATGACAGGACTTTCGGGGAATTTAGGCAAATACATAACCAAAGGCTCACGTGCTATCGGACATATAATTTTTACCCAGATGAAGTCGATAAAATAAAAAAGGGGATGTAAAAAAACTCGTTTTTTTACATCCCCTTTTCAGGGGCTAGGAAAAAATGCGCAGAATGAACAAACTGAGCCCAAATAAAGCTAAAAGCTTTATTTGGGGTTACCCGACGGCGTACGAAGGTACTCC
>JAZSHL010000103.1:0-7549 GCA_045533205.1 Acutalibacteraceae bacterium
CAAACTTCTGCGCTGCGGAGTCTGCTGTTGAAGGCGGACTACATTTTTCTATAAAGCATCGCCTGATGTCAACAAAAAGGGCGCTTTGCTTACTTTGGCGCTCGAATGAGCCAAAGTAAGTGCCCGAGCGGCATGAGCGAATGAACGAAAAATGCAAAATGATAAGACACCCCCTCAGCTGTCTTTGATGAATAAAAACAGGGACGGCACATGTGCCGTCCCCTACGATTTAAATGAATTGGCTTCGCCATGAATTGATTTCATAATGAATTGACCTGCGCTCATGAATTGCAATGCAAAGCATTGCATCCCTAAACCATAGGCTCTTAGCCCCTGAACCACCCTTTGTCATTTTCACTCTTTATTTCTCAAAACTTATTGACTTTTTCCTTTTTTTGGATTACTATGTAATGTGCAGAAAACAATGTAACATAGGAGGAATTTCAAATGACAGCAATCTCAGCAGTTCTCGGTCCCTTATCGAGAATCGTATCTCATTTCTTAACAATTATTCTTTCCATCGGCATGATGTTCGGTTGGGTTTCAGGTCCTCAGACAAGTGAGCCTCTTCAGTTCCAGGACAGCGAAAACTGCAAGTTATCCTTTGTTGCTCTTGCTGACACTCACACAAGAACAACAGCATTCAATCCCTATTACCTTGAATGCGGCTTCCAGGATATTGCAAACAGCGGCGAAGATTTCGATGCACTCATCATCGCAGGTGACATCACCGAGTTCGGTGACGCTCCCTCATATGAGGTTGTCTGGAAGGCTATCGACGAAAGCACAATGGCTGACAAGGCTATCCTTCTTGCAACAGGTAACCACGACATCCGCTTTGCTTATGAAGCACAGACAAAGATGATTATGGGCAAGACAAGCGAATATCTCACAAGCCACTCCGGCGCTGATGTTGTTATCGACAAACCCTATTATTCCTATGATGTCAACGGCTACACCTTCATTGTTATGGGCTCAGACGAATGGCAGTTTGAAAAGGCAATCATTTCTGACGAGCAGCTTGCATTCCTTGACAGTGAGCTTGAAAGAGCAACTGCAGACGGCAAGCCCGCATTCGTTGTTTGCCATCAGCCTCTGACAGACACACACGGTCTTCCCGAGGTATGGGAAAACGGTGACCTTGGCGCAGATTCATCAGCAGTCAAGGATGTTCTTCTCAGACACAAGAATGTATTCTTCCTTAACGGACACCTTCATGACGGTGTTTACGAAAGAAGCCTTGAAGTGTTCAACGAAGAAGCAGGCGTATATTCAATCAACCTTCCCGCTTACGGTAAGGACAATGACTACGGCGCACACAGCCAGGTAGGTCTTGGCGATTTCGTTGAGGTTTATGAAGACAGAGTTGTGTTCACTGCAAGAGATTTCCAGGCAGGCAAGCAGCTTACAGATTCCAACGGCGACAACATGACCTATACCTTCTATCTTAAATAATCACAAAGCTGCGATACACCACAGTGTATCGCAGCTCTCTTTTTCTTCAGAGTATGTCAGATTTCCGATGTCCTCTTTTTTTATTCGGCAGCTGTTGTCTTGGCAGTGTCATCTCCGCCGAGAAGGCCTTCCTTTGTTGTGCTTTCGTCGGCTCCCTCATTTTCCTTTGATTCATCTGTAACATTGCCGTTTTCCGTAAGATCGTCTGCAAGGTCATCAAGGGCAGTTGAAACCTCATCCATAAGGGTTGTTGCGTCGTCCATCATGCCCGTTGCATCGTCCATCATTGAAGTCATGCCGTCTTCAAGCTCATTACCCATGTCTTTTCCGCCGCAGGCTGCAAAAGCAACAAGAATGGTCAAGGCAAGAGCACCGACAAGAATAGCTGATAAAATATTTTTCATAATAAATACTCCTTTAGCAAAGATATTTTATGCTTATGCTTATTATTGTCGGATTATTCCAACATATTCACTTTATTAAAAACAAAGAAAATTTTTAAGTCGGCAGAAGCAAGGGCAAAGTCAGAAGGACAAATCAGTACCTTACCTGCAAACAAAAAAAACACTCCGATGACGGAAGCTTTGCCCTTCGGAGTGCTCTGTTTTTATTTGGTGGTAAGATCAGGCTGAATAGCTATCGCCTTTTCCATAATTGTGTTGAAATCCTCTGAGGTCATGCCTGCCAGTGACATATCTATAGCATCCTTGAGGCTTGTGTTTCCCTTACGGACGGAAATGCCGATATTTGTGTCACCGTCGTCAACACTGAAGCCCTTTCCTGCTTCAAAGGTGATAACAGAAAAATCAGCGTTTTTCAAAACTGCTGCCTGTGCTGTAGGTACATCTGTGCAGATGAAGTCGACAGAGCCTGATTTCAGTGCTTCAAGCATCGCAGCTGTGTCTGCCACTGCGGGAAGAATTTCTGCCTTTTCAATCTGCGGAAGACATCTGTCATACCAGATTGTGTTAATGCGTGATGTGCATTTGCCCTCTGAAAGCTCAGCGATAGAAACAGCCTTTGCAAAGTCACTGTCCTTATCTGTCAGGCAGACAATTTCAGCATAAAGATAAGGGCCTGCAAAGTCCACCTTTTCCATTCTTTCTTCTGTCATGGACTGACCTGCAATGGCAGCATCTGCTTTGCCGGTCTGAACTGCAGAAATGAGAGACTTCCAGTCTGTGCGGATAATCTCAAGCTTCCAGCCGTTTTCTTCGCAGATTTTCTTTGCCATCATAACATCATAGCCGTTGGCATATTCCTTGGTACCCTTTATGCGTATCCCTCCGTTTTGTCTGTCAGGCTGGCTCCAGTTGTAGGGAGGATATGCACACTCCATGGCGACAGTCAGGACACCGTCCTCAACGCCTTCAATTATTTCAGGTGCATTCCCCTGTGTTGCGTTGCCGCTTGTGACAGGCGGCTCTTCTTTATGGCAGGCAGCCAGAGAAAAAATCATTATTATAACGAGAAGGGCAGCCGTAATTCTTTTCATGCGCACAGCCTCCTTAAATTCAGAGAAAAATATAAAATCGCCGATAAAGCGATTTGTCCTCTAATAATATAACATACAGCAGGCATCTTTGTCAATAAAGAGGCAGAAAGCAGAAGCAAAAACCCGGGGTGCTCATTTTAATGCAAAATGCAAAGTGCAAAATGCAGAATTGCGCCTAACCTCTGATTATAGGAGGAACTTTCTTTCCGCCGAATTTATATTGTATGGGACGGCCATGTGCCGTCCCATACTAACTACTGACTACTAACTACTGACTACTGACTACTAACTACTGACTACTTCCCCTAAGTCCTATTCCCTGAAAACGCCCTAAGCTCCGGAGCCCGGAGCCTAAAAAAAGAGGTCGCTGTGCGACCTCTTTTTTGTTCAGTTATTATTTTGCAAGTGCACCGATTTCAAGCATGAATCCACCGATCTGTGCACCGAATTCGGGGCCGCCGTCCATAACAAGACGGCCTGCCTTGGTTGCCTCGAGCATATCGTCGATACTCATGAGAATGCCCAGTGCGCTGTCAAGGCTGTTGAAGCGAAGTGTGAAGAAGGGCATTGCTCTCTTATATTCGCCACGGCCTGCACGGGATTTACCTGCTTTGATTCTGATGAAGGCCGAAACCTGAGGATAACCGTCAACTGCAAAAGCATAAACACGGTCAGGGCTCTTTGTGGTCCAGTCATGAATTTCGGGATGTCCCATCTTGTTCAGCTGGCTGATACCGCTTGAAAGAAGATAGAAATAACACTTAACAAGAAGCTCCTTTGTTTCCTCGTCCTTCGGAGGCTCTGTAGCACCAAGAAGGTTAGCCATTTTAAGAAGAACCATTACGAAAGAAACAAGTGTACCTGCATATTTGAAGCCCTTAATTTTGGGGATACCTGCAGGTGTGATCTTGCCCTTGAAGAAATCGTTGAGATTTTCAACGCTCTTGAACTGAAGCTCGATGTGAGGATCTTCTGTAAGGCAGGTGTGAACAAGCCATTCGCCGTTGTTGACAACAAAGTGCATACCGCGCTTGCCGCCCTCAACCTCGGGGTCAAGGCAGCTGACCTGAATTACTGCGTGTGCATTTTCAAACTTCTTTTTAAGGGAGGGTACATCGTTTGCGATAACCTTTACAAGCGGCAAAGCAGCATTGAGAAAGATTTTATTTGAATATAAGGCTTCGGTTGTATGAGCCATATTGTTTGCCTCCTTGTAATTTTATTAGAATTCGTCGTCCCAGTTGTCGTCTTCTTCGAAGTCTTGCTTCATAACTTCACGAACAGCTGCGATGATACCGTTACTATCGATACCTGCGTCTGACATGATGTCTTCCTGAAGACCGATCATAGCGAAGCTCTTGTGACCGAGCATCTTGAATGCACAGCCCTTACCGTACTGAGCCATAACCTCAGCAACAGCTGAGCCAAGACCGCCTGTAACAAGGTGATCTTCAACTGTGATAATTCTTCTTGTGTCAGAAATTGCCTTCTGAATAGCTTCAACGTCGATGGGGCTGATTGTGTGCATGTTAAGAACACGAACTGAAAGTCCGTCTGAGTTCTTGAGGAACTTAGCTGCTTCACGAGCCTGGAATACGCAGGAACCGCAAGCGATAACTGTGATATCTGAACCCTCGTGAACCTCAACTGCCTTACCTACTTCAAAGCCGTAATCCTGATTTTCATAAAGAACACGGTCAAAGCCACGGTTGATACGGATATAGTAGGGGCCGAAGTTTTCGTAAGCTGCGTTAACAGCGTTTGCTGTTTCAAATCCGTCAGCGGGAACGATAACTGTAAGGTTGGGCATTGCTCTTGTGATTGCAAGGTCAGTGATAGCATGGTGAGTTGAACCTGCCTGGCCGAAGGATGTGCCTGAATGAGTAGCAATAATCTTTGCGTTTACATTCTGATAGCAGATGTCTGTGTGAAGCTGGTCACAAGCTCTCATTGATGTGAATGCTGAGAAACCGGAAAGGAAGGGAACCATGCCTGCTCTTGCCATACCTGCAGCAACACCGAACATATCCTGCTCTGCGATACCTACGTTGATAACTCTTTCGGGGCAAACCTTAAGAACGTCACCGAGCTTTGTTGATTTTGCAAGGTCAGCTGTGATAGCAACAACCTTGGGGTCCTTTAAAATAATGTCAGCCAGAGCCTTACCGTAAATTTCAGCTGTGGAAATTTCAGTCTGGTCAACTGCTGTATAAACAAATCCGCCTGCCATAATTATTTGCCCTCCTTTTCTGCACGAGCGCAACGTGCCTTGTAATCTTCGTCAAGTTCCTTGTTGAACTGTTCAAATTTAGCATCGTCAATTGCACCGTAGTGCCATGTGTAGGCGCCTTCGATTGACTTGATACCTGCGCCCTTCTTTGTATCCATAAGAATACATGTGGGAGCACACTTTTCCTTTGAACGCTCAATAGCAACATCAATAGCGTTGCAAAGCTCGCCGATATTGTTACCGTCAACAACGATTGTGTTGAAGCCGAAAGCTGTCATCTTGTCTGCAAGAGGCTCAAGCTTCATAACGTCTTCTGTGTTACCGTCGATCATGTTGTGGTTTCTGTCGATGAATACGATGCAGTTGGAAAGCTCATAATGATTGATTGTCATGAAGCCTTCCCAGCATGAGCCTTCGCCGAGTTCGCCGTCACCGGTAACTACATATGTAAGATAGTCCTTACCGAGAAGTCTTGCTGCAAGAGCAGTACCTGCTGCGATTGAGGGACCGTGACCGAGTGAGCCTGTTGATGCGTCAACACCGACAACCTTGTTTGAGTCAAGGTGCATACCCATCTTTGAGCCTGAAAGGTTGAAGGACTTGAGCATTTCAACATCGTTGAAGCCCTTGTCGCAAAGAACGGGTGCGTAAGCGATAGCTGCGTGGCCCTTTGAAAGGATGAAGCGGTCTCTGTCTTCCCACTGGGGTTCTTCAACCTTGATGTTAAGGTACTTGTGATAGAGAACGGTAAGAAGGTCCATAACGCTCATACCGCCGCCGAAGTGTCCGCTGCCTGCCCATACAGTTGTCTGAACTGTAAGCTTACGAAGCTCATAAGCCTTCTTTTCCAGGGCAAGCCATTCTTTTTTTGAAAGTGGCATAATATTTTCCTCCATATTTTAAAAATATTTAACACCCCCGGAGAGCTTCATGCCGTCTCTCCGAGGTATTGGTTACATTATCAGCCGAAGATGTCGGGATGATTTTTTGCTACGATGCCGAAGCACTCTTCAGCAACTGCAATTGTGTGCTTGATGTCCTTATCTGAAAGAGCAGCGTTGATGAAGTGGTTGTGGTGAGAAGCAAGGAAGATGCCTCTTGAAACCATTTCAGCAATCCATTCCTGATGAAGAAGCATGCTGTCGTCGTTTGCAATTCTTAAATAGAACAGTGCGGGAGCACCTGAAACAACAAGGTCGATGCCGTGTTCTGCGCCCGCCTTAACAAGACCGTTGCAGAGCTTTTCGCCCTTCTGCTTGAACATTGTGGGAATGTCAAGCTCCTTCATCTTGTTGATGTTTGCAATACAGGCTGCAAAGGGAACAGCGCTGAGCCAATATGAGCCTGTGTATGCAAGAGCACTCATTGAGCCCTTGAGGAATTCCTTACCGCAGATAGCTGACATGTTGTAGCCGTTTGCAAGAGCCTTACAGAAGCAGATAAGGTCAGCTTCAAAGCCGAAGAAGTGGTCTGAGCCTTTGAGGTCAAGACGGAAGCCGGCACGAACGTCGTCAATGATGAGAACGATGTCGTTCTTTGTGCAGATTTCTCTTACCTTGGGCCAGAAATCCTTTTCGGGGAATGCGTTATCGTGGAAGTTACCGTGGTCATAGGGCTGAGCTATGATGCAGGCAATTTCATTCTTGTTTTCTTCAATTGTCTTTTCAAGAAGAGGGATATCGTTCCAAGGAAGCATAATGTTGTTTGCAACATCCTCGGGAAGAACGCCCGGATAGTCAATCTTCTGGCACCAGGGTGAGACGCCGTGGTAGTAGCCTGAGAACATAATAATCTTTTTTCTGTGGGTATATGCTCTTGCGCACATAATTGCGCCCTGAGTTGCGTCGTTACCGTTCTTTGCAAAGAACGCCCAGTCAGCTGTTGCAACAGTGTCAACAAGAAGCTCAGCACATTCAAGCATTACCTTACCGGGCTGAGTTGTGCAGTTACCAAGAGCAATCTGCTTCATGGCTGCAGCATCAACATCGGGGTCGCAGTAGCCGAGAACATTGGGGCCGTATGCGCACATATAGTCGATATATTTGTTGCCGTCAACGTCCCATACATATGTACCCTTTGCCTTTTCAGCAAACATAGGCCACTTTGCAACGGGGATGAACTGACCTTCTGCGGGGCCGAGATGGCCGTAGATACCTGAAGGCACTACCTTTGTGGCTCTGTTGAACCATTCTGTACTTTTATCGTGCTTATATACAGGGAAACTCATTGTAATACCTCCTTATGCTAAGTACAGAGCAACTCTGTCAAGTATTCTGTTAACGTTATCAATCATGTTGATAAGACCGTGCATTTCAACAAGGCCCTCACCGATTGAAGCGATAGCGTTGATTTTTCCGTCAAAGAGATCT
>JAZSHL010000001.1:0-3622 GCA_045533205.1 Acutalibacteraceae bacterium
ATTCTTGCATCATGCCAGCCCTCGCCCTCGTCATAGTTCATTATGAACATATGGTCGGTATAATACATACCGAAGCCGAGCTTTGACTGGTCAGCGGGCTTCTGCTTCGGATTGGTTGTTCTTGTTACTTTAATTTCCATTTCTAATTACCCCTTTTTTAGTTTCAATCAAGGTATATTATATTCCTTTTTTCGGCGATTGTAAATAGGAAACAACAAAATATTTATGAAATAACAAAAAGCTCCGAAAGAGTTCCGGAGCTTTTACATATATCAGATTAATTAAAAGTGAATGATTTTACCATCTCATCAATTTCACGGATCAATGAGTCTGTTCTTGTAAGTTCAGCATAAGTAAATACGAATGTAACTACCTTTCCGCCCTTCATTCCCATCAGACAACGTGTGTACATCTTGTCACCTTCTTCAGTTGTCTGCGAAATGAGACAGTCTGCATATTGTATATTATTGATTGTGACAATTTTGGTGGAGTTTACAACTTCACAAGCAGGGTCCTTTCGTGCCTTTGTTTCGAGTTCTTCGATGAACTCTTTTCTGAGTTCGGCAAAGGTATAACCGCGGGTTGATTCGCAGGCAACAATCACCGATGCCGCTCTGCCCATATTAACTGCGGCAATTCCGACATCCGAGCTTGTGCTTTCAACATAAGAATTCGGTATTCTCATGCTCCAGCCTGTACCCTTTGCAACATACTTACCTTCCGAATCAGAATCATTTCTCATAAGTGTTCCTATTAAAGAGCTATCCAGCGTCTCTGCTCTGAAGCTATTGAGAACTCTATCGATATCCTTGTCAGCTGTGTCACTTGCAAGGTCGGCATCAACTCGGATATTGTATACATAATCGCCAAGCTCAAAGAATGAGTCTTTGGTTAGCTGTAACTGTTTATTATATCTCATTTCAAATGTGTACTCGTAGCCTGAAAACCCTTCATGCACAGTTTCATATACACCGTCACAGAATTTTGCATACTGCGGATTGATGTTGTCCTTGTTTAATTCGTAATCCTTTTCTGCAAGCTCTTTAGCACCTGTAACTGCCGACTTTGAATATATGGCAACATTGATTGCAAGCATATTATCACTTTCAGAAGACATAAATGAAACTTCGTTATCGAGAGAATCGTCTTCAACATAGTAATCCGCAGGGATATCAAGCTCGAATTTCATTGTTTCTGACTTGTACTTTCTGTAGCCGTCCTTCACACTTGACAAATCGTATGTGTCATTGGCAGCAAAATCACACTTGAAGGTCTTGAGAAGCTCTGTACCCTTTTTCACAGTTTCTGCATCGGTGTTGTCAAACCAGCCAAACAGAGCGTATATATAATCTTCTGTCGCATATTCCCAGCAGTCGATGAAAACTTCCTTGTCTTTCGCCTGGAAATGCATACACTTCAATTTCGGATTTGAGTCATCCTTTTCTGCGGCAACAAGGGTGAAATCCTTTAACATACTCTTATATTCATTATAAGATTTTTCAAAATCGTAGTCTTCTTCCACAAGCAACACGGTTACATCAACAGTGTTCTTATCATTGAAGGAAAACTCCATTTCCGATTCGTCAAAGCTTCTGTCGGTAAGGCTCATATCGGCGCTGTTGTCCATAGACCAGCCGTAGTAGCTATCGCCTATCCTTGCAGCATCGGTACTGCTTCCGATTATTGACTGTTCTCCCGATAACGCCTGCTTTGTAACTGTTATTCTCTTTGTAGCATTATCCCAACCGACATCTGCACCGAAGTTCTCGGATATAAATCTTAAGGGCACCATAGTAAAGCCGTTTTTGGAAAGCTCGGGTACAGCAAGCAAGTTCTCTGCCTTCCCGTTAACATCGGCAATCAGGTTTCCTATCTGGAGTACAATCTCAACATCCGGATATGAGAGATTAATTGTCTTTGTTTCAGGAACCCAGCCTACTTTTGCGCCAAATGCTTCTGTAATAACACGCACGGGAACAAGTGTTACACCGTCACCTACAACGTAAGGCTTTTCAACCTCAACGTTCTCGCCGTTTATTGTGAGCACACTGTCTCCAACGCTGAAACTGATTTCTACCTTTCCGTCATCTGCCATAGCCGGTAACGCTCCTGTTACCATAACAATAGCTAAAACCATGCTTATAATTTTCAAAAATCTTTTCATTTGTGTCGTCCTCCCTTTGTTTTACAACTTAATGTCAATTTTATTTTGAGTTCCGTCACGAACATAACTAACCGTTAATGATGAGCCGTTATATGTATCCTTAATTATTTCGTTCCAGTCGGTAATGCTGTGCACTTCAACTCCGTTTACAGAAGTAATTACATCACCGTTTCTAAGCTGTGAATTGTTTGACGCTTTTACAGTAAGACCCTTCTTAGTGGGAAGTCCTATTCTCGCCTCCCAGCTCTGTTCCAAAGAAAAGTCGAGTTCAGGTCTAAGTACTTTCCCGAAATATTCAAACTGCGAAATTACATACTGCACAGTATCAACAGGAATTGCAAAGCCCATATTATCTATCCCTACGCTCGCATATTTACTGGAGTTTATTCCAATGAGCTCGCCATTTATATTAACAAGCGGTCCACCGGAATTGCCGGGATTGATTGAGGCATCTGTCTGTAACAGCTTGTAGTATGAATCGTTCAGCGAGACATCCACACCGCTTATTATACCTTTGGTTACGGAGTTTCTCATTGAAAGAGAAATCGGCGTTCCTATCGCAATGGCAGTCCTTCCTGATATAACCGTTTCCGGCTTTGCCATTGTAATCGGCTTAAGTCCGAGCTTTTCAATTTTGACTACCGCAAGATCTGCCTTTTCATCCAAATACAGAACCTTTCCCGGCAGAATCTCGGCGTTGGTCAGAACAACCGTAAGGTTGGTAATATCCTTGACAACGTGTGCATTTGTAACAATATGCCCATTGCTCTTATAAATAACACCCGTTCCGTGTGCGGTAGGATTATTATACTGAGTACTGCTTGACGAGTCGGAATATGTTCCCACTATTGTAACTACGCTCGGGCTGACATTTTCCACAACCTTTGCTATCGCATCATCTTCTGTGAAGGTTATGCTCGCACTTTTTGTGCTGTTATCCCACAAAACAGTAGCGCCAAGGTCTTCGGATACCGCACGAAGCGGTACGTATGTAGTTCCGTCAATAAGGAACGCCTGTTTATTTATTCTCATTCCGTTGACATATACCCTCACATCGGTATACGCCTGCGCCGTACTTGCAGCCAGCAGCATCATTGCCAACGTACAAGTTATTATTCTTTTTTTCATTGCACACTCTCCTGATTAAATGTTTATACCGTCTGTGCATTGCCTTTAGCAAAAGCAATACTTCCGCTCAGTTTTTGACCCTTATATATACAAATCCATTATACATTAAACCTGTATGCTTTGCAACTGTTTTCTCTTTGCACCCAGTCATTAATTACAAATTTCACTATTTTTCACCAAATACACTGTAAAAAGCCGTCAAAATGCAAGAAAATTAGGGTTTTATGGCTTTGTTTGCTTGACATTTACATTATATATTGGTAGAATAGAATACAAATATTTATAATTGGGGTAGTATTTACACAAGATGCTCCCCACAAAAGCCACTCC
>JAZSHL010000089.1:0-27726 GCA_045533205.1 Acutalibacteraceae bacterium
ATAAAAATTTTTGATGGCGGAGTTTTCATAGTGATACGGTTCTTATGAGATTTTTATTTCTTCGGCACAAAGGCATAGAAACGGGAGTTGTCTTCTAACTTGAACATAACCATTTCACCGTCCTGTGCGAAATAGCAGTAGGAGCTCATATAGGAATCAAGATATTGCTCAATTTCAGCCTTATCGGTTATTTTTTTGTCATAGAGGCTGAATGTGCTGACGGCTTCATAATATTCATCTCGCCAGTGGTGAGCAAAAATCTGCTGAACAGGCATAAAGTCTTCAGGACTGTATAAATCTGCAGTATAGTTTTTTATTGCCTGATCGACAGAAACGCTGAATATGCAGCTGACATCCTCAGCCGTGAGCTGCTTTACCGTCATGTCATTTTCTGCGATAAAGGCCATGGTTTTTGTCATCCACGGGTAAATTGCAATTTCAGCACCGGTATATTCGGTGTCGTATTCTGACGGGTTACTCATTTTGATTTCTGTGTCATCATACCAATCCAGGGTGTAATCCTCATCAAAGCGAAGGATATATTCTGCCTGCTCAGTGGGGAAGAACATCTTCTGAACAGTAATGTTTCTGTAGTCCTCTGCTATACACTTTTTAAACTGCTCAATCTGTTCTTCTGTCAGTCTGTCTGAAAGGAAGAATCCGTCGGATGCACTTCTGTTGAGAAGAGACATAGGATGATCGAAATTCATTATTTCTGAAAGCAGGCTTCTTTCGTGGTACTCTTCGAAGGTTAGCACTCGTGCATTTTCCATATTGAATCTGCCGTAGTCGTAATAGGATTCGTCATTGGTAAGATAATAGTATCTGGTTTTCATCACCTTGAATTTCACTGAATCAAGCACGTTGTTAACCATGTTCTGATACATATCAGTTTCAACAAAGCCGAGAGTTTCAAGAGCAGCCTCATCAGTAACACCGCGGTAGTATCTGCCGAAAATCTTTCCGTTTTTCAGCTTATAGGCAACAAAGATGTCTGAATCTCCTTTGCCGAGGTCATCGGTTACAGCGGAATGAATTGAGGTGATTTTTTCTTTGTCCTTGTCTGTGCTGAAGGGTCCGTAGACAATCTGCTCTTCCACGAAAATTTCATCCTTGTTGGGTGAGAGGAATTCATCATAGCAAATGGGCATCAGATAGCAGCCTTCAATTTCATTCACGTCGGGCACACGGTTGAAATGACCGAAAACACCTGTCATGCACACAAGATAAATCACTGCAAAAAGAGCAAGAGGCACAGGCAGAAGCTTAAGGCAAGCTTTGATTTTGCTTTTATTTCTGAATATCAGAGCCGGAATCAGAATGAACACTGCCAGAGATACAAAAATAGCAATGGGAGCCACTATAGCTCTGTTGCTGATGCTATAAAAGGCATTGATAATGCCGAAGCAGATGAAGGATACGAAGAAAGCGATTGTCAGTGCAACTTTCTTGTGGGTGATTGAAAAATCACTTTTTTCTGCTTTTCTGTTTCTGACAACACGGGGCAGAAGCAGAAAGGGAATAACAGACACAAGAAGATTAACAAGAACAAGAATAAAGTGCTCCGATGTGACCTTGCCTGAAAATTCCGCATCAACAAGGTCGATCATGGTAATCATGTTAAAGGTTGGGTTAATATACAACACACCAATGCTTTCGGTTGTCAGAACAGGTATGCTGTGAACATATACACCGAGCATATTGCCGTTGATTGTTGTGAGGATGTTCCACACAGCTGCAAACAGCAGGGTGGGAAGAATGCACAGCAGCAGCGAGAAAATAACCGTTTCTGAATTTTTGCCCGTGTAAACCGAGAAAACAGAGCCGAGGCTGAAGCCGAGAAGCATTGCGGCAAACATACCGATTGTCAGCACAACCATAAGCAAAAGGTCATTTTTGTCAACAGTGAAAAATATTTTGTTCACCGTGATTGTAAATACCACCGGCAGCAGAGCAGCAATAAAGCTGTAAACCACGCCTGTTATAACACGGTTTTTCAAAAGCTCTTTTCGTCTGATGGGTAAGGAGAGAAAAACATTCATTTCTTTCTTTTTGACAAAGAAGGAAAAGCTTCTCATTCCGAAGGCAATGCCTCCGATTACATACATAACCTGAACTACGGGAAGAAAAAGGCCCATAAAACCGTAAAGGGGAATGCCACCGTAAAAATCTGCTTCAAATGAGAAGGCAAGAGAGAGTAAAACATGCAAAACGACAAAAATCAAAGGCACATGAAGGTTTCGTCTGAAGCATTCCTTGAGGTCGTTTCTGACTGTATATTTATCTGTATTCATTTCATTTCCTCCCTTCTGTCAGCTTTTAGTGAAAATGTTTTCGATTTTCTGATTGTCATTTCCCATTTCACACAAGAATACCTCTTCAAGAGTCATGGGCGTAGGCTCTGTTGACTGCACAGGGAGCTTTTGCAAAGCCTGATTCACTTTTTTGAGGTTTTCAGTGCCGAGAACACTGAAGAATGCGAAGTTACCTTCAGTTTTAAGATTCTTCAGAGGCATAGAGGAAAGAAGCTCGTGATTGGCTTTTTCCGAGAAAACAATCTTGAACTTTTTGTTATAAAGGGGAATGTCATCGATTGCACAGTCAATTGAAAGCTTCTTTCCGTTGATAAGACCGATATGGTCACAAAGGTTTGAAAGCTCTGACAGAGAATGGCTTGAGATGATGACGGAGCATTCAGTATCCATGATATATTCAAGAAGAAGGTTTTTACAGATGTCTCTTTTCTGTGGGTCAACACCGTCGAAGACCTCATCAAGCAGCAGAAATTCAGGCCTTGATGCAAGGGCAAAAACAATTTCTGCCTGCCTTTTCATTCCCTTTGAAAAGCTTTTGAGCTTTTTGTTTTCGGGCAGTGAAAAGAGATTTAACAGCTTTTCAAAAAGTGCAGCATCAAAATTCTGATACATTCCTTTGTAAAAAGCGCCCATGCTTTTAACGGTTGCACCGGGAAGAAAATATAAATCATCGGGCACGAAAAACATGCCTTTTCTGATTTTGTCATTGTCGTAAGGGTTAATGCCGTTCAGAAGAATTTCTCCGCCGTCTGCTTTGTATATGCCTGCGGCAGTTTTCAGAAGTGTGGTTTTGCCTGCGCCGTTGTAGCCGATAAGACCGTAAATTGAGCTGTTGCCGACAGAAAATGACATATTATCAATAGCTGTAAAATCGTCAAACTTTTTTGTAACGCTTTTAATTTCAATCATTGTTATCCACCTCGTTTTCATCGAATAATTCTTTCACCAGAAGAGAGATATCCTCTTTGGTAAGCCCCTTGGCTTTTGCGGACTTAAGAGCAACAGTGAGTGCCGAAGCTGCCTCCTGCTTCACCTTTTCGTCTGTTGCGAAGCGGGGAGAAACAAAAATGCCTTTGCCGGGAAGAGAGTAGGTTACGTTTTTGTTTTCCAGGTCCTGAAAGGCTCTTTTCACTGTGTTGACATTCAGCTTAAGCTCTGTTGCAAGGGAACGGATTGAGGGCAGCTTGTCATCGGGCTTGTAAACACCGGAATTAATCAGCCAGATGATCTGTTCCTCAATCTGCTCATAAATCGGAACACGGCTGTGTAAATCAATAACTATCAAAAATAAACGCCCCCTTTTTCTTGGTGTGTAATAACTGTGATATCACTGATAGCACAGTTATAGTAACACAGTATTTCTTCTTTGTCAATATATAGTGCAAAAAAAACTTCTGATTTTCCCAAAACGGATAATCAGAAGCTTTTTCATAAAAATATATAATCAGTTTTTCAGATCAATATTCTCTTGCAATTCGTGCATATCGGTAGTCCTCATAGCCGAGACCTGTTGATGAACGGTAGACACTCAACACCAATCCGATAGCAAGGTAAAGACAGACCGTTGAGGAGCCGCCTGCACTGATGAAGGGGAGAGTGATGCCGATAACGGGCAGAAGCCTTGTGCACATTCCGATGTTGATAACAGCCTGTGCAATAATCATGAAGGCGACGCCGTAGCACATCATCTCGGCTGCAAAATTGCGGCTTCGTTTGCCAACCTGAATAATACGCAAGGCAAGAAGCACAAAAAGAGCAAGAAGAATAAGCGCACCGATGAAGCCTGTTTCTTCACAGACAACAGAGAAAATCATGTCGTTTTCCTTTTCGGGCAGAAGGTCGCTGTGAGCCAGCTTTCCGTGAAAAAGGCCCATGCCTGAAAAGCCTCCGTTGGCGATAGCTTTAAGAGCCTGATTCTGCTGATATATTTCCGTTGAATATTCCTCGGGATTAAAAAGAGCAAGAATACGGTTTCTCTGGATGTCGTCAAAAACCTTCAGCCAGATAACAGGTGAGGCGGCAGCGACGATAATTGCACCTGCAGGGAAATAAAGCCAGTTGACGCCTGCAGTGAACATCATGCCGATGAACATAATGATGAAGATAAGAGCCGAGCCCATGTCACCTGTTCTGATAACAAGAAAAATAGGAATTGCCGCATGTATGCACAGATACATAACATTTTTAAATTCGGAAATATTGTTTTTCACCTTGCTCAGATGGAAGGCAAAGGTGATAATGAAACCGATTTTAACAATTTCAGAGGGCTGAAAATAAAGTGAGCCGATTTTGATCCACGAAATAGCATCGCTTCGTCCGTCAGGCGAAACACCGATGACGAAAAGGGACAGCATAACGAGAACTGAGCCGCCTGCCACAAGTGGCCATAGCTTCAGGATTATGTCGTAGTCAATGAGAGAAATGACGATTGATGCTGCAAGGCCAAGACCAAGAGCGAGCACCATAACCCTTGCATCTCGTGAAAAAATTGCCGCAGAGCTGAAGGTTGCACTTGAAACCATAATAATGCCGAAAACCGAAAGGGCGAGAGTTATTATCATAAGAAGAAAATCAGTCCGTCTTACTGCCTGCCTGATATTTTTTCTGAGCAATTGTTTCACATCCTTTCCGTCGGGGTTAAATTCAAAATATATTATATTAGAAAACAGATAATATTTCAAGTGAAAAGTTGACATATCCGTGATTTATATGTAAAATATCAGTTGAAAAATATTTGTGAAAGGACAGAGCTTATGTTGAAGTTTTATTCCGCAAGCACCCTCGAAACCGAAAATATTGCAGCAGAGCTGGCGCAAAAAATCAGCGGCGGCACGGTAATTGCTTTTTACGGCGGACTCGGCATGGGCAAAACTGCTTTCACAAGAGGTCTTGCAAAGGGGCTGGGGAACACCTCTGATGTGTCAAGCCCCACCTTTGCCATTGTCAACGACTACGGCGGAAATCCGCCCCTTGTTCACTTTGATATGTATAAGGTAAACACATGGGAGGATCTTTATTCAAGCGGCTTTTTTGACTATTGCGACATGGGTGCCGTAATTGCTGTTGAGTGGAGTGAAAACATCGAAAACGCTCTGCCCGAAAACACCTTAAGGGTGTATATCGAAAAGGGCGACAGCGAAAATGAAAGAATTATTACTGTTGAAGGAATGGATATATCATGAGAATTTTAGCAGTTGACACAAGTGCTGTCTGTGCCTCGGTTGCAGTGACAGAAAATGGAAAAATCCTTTCCGAATGCAGCACAAATACGGGTCTTACTCATTCACGCACACTTATGCCGATGGTTGACAGTGTGCTCAAAAATGCAGAAATCAGCATTGACAGCATTGATTTTCTCGCCTGCAGTGTAGGTCCCGGCTCTTTCACCGGCATCAGAATCGGTGTTGCGGCAATCAAGGGCTTATCAGATGCCCTGGGCAAAAAATGTATACCGGTGTCTACCCTTGAAGGGCTGGCATATAATCTTCAGGGCAACGAATGCACAGCGGTGAGTGTTATGGACGCAAGGTGCAATCAGGTTTACTGTGCCGTTTTCAGAGTCAGCGGTGAAAAGGTTGAAAGGCTCACCGAGGATATGGCAATTCAGATCGACGAATTGGGCGAAAAGCTGAAGGACTATGACAATATCGTTTTTGTCGGTGACGGTGCGCAGCTTTGCCACAACCGTTTAGGCTACAGAAAAGCATCGGCAGGCAGTGTGTATCAGAGAGGAAGCAGTGTTGCCTTTGCTGCAGAAAACAGCTTCAGTGAAGAAAAGGCAGTTGACGGAGCAAAGCTTATGCCCACTTATTTAAGACTGCCTCAGGCTGAAAGAGAGCTTAAAGCAAAGCAGGCATTAAATAACAAATAAAAATAAAACATATAAAAGGAGATAATGACATGATAGCATTAGGCGCAGACCACGGAGGATACTACCTCAAGGAAGAAATCAAAAAGCATCTGACCGAAAGAGGAATTGAGTATAAGGACTTCGGCACCTACTCACCCGAATCAATTGACTATGCAGCGATTGCATACAAAACCTGCAAGTCTGTCACATCAGGCGAATGCGAAAAGGCAATTCTCTGCTGCGGAACAGGTATCGGCATTTCCATGGCAGCAAACAAGGTCAAGGGTATCAGAGCAGCCTGCTGCAGTGATTATTTCAGCGCAAAATTCACCCGTCTTCACAACGATGCAAATGCGCTTTGCCTCGGTGGCAGAGTTGTCGGTGCAGGTCTTGCAATCGAAATGGTTGACGTTTTTCTTGACACAGAGTTTGAAGGCGGCAGACATCAGAGAAGAGTTGACCAGATTATGGCAATTCAGGATGATGTTTTTGAAGAATAATAAATAATAACAGAAAAGAGGATTTAAATTATGATGTACTTAAAAGGTTTTATTGCAATTTTAGCAGCAATCGCTTCTCTTATTGCAGGCTTTCTCGGCTTTGAAACCAAGCCGGAGAATAATGGTGATGAAAGCTTCAGAGTAAAGAGCTATGTAGTCTGTGACAGAATTCAGGATCCGTCAAGTCTTTGTAGTGAGGATTTTGACATTATCACCGATGTAATTCTTTTCGGTGTTGCAACCTTTGACGCAAAGGGTAAAGTAACCCTTGACAGAGTTACCCTTGAAACAGCACTCAATAACCTTAAGACAGTTATCGGTGAAAGAGATGTGAAATATACCCTTAACTTTCTTGGCCCCGGCAGTAAGAGCACATCATCTGACTGGTATGAGCAGATGGAATCCTTAGGCAAGGAGCACAACAAGGCTTTCCTTTGCCCGAGCCTTCAGACCGACATTATAGCAGTTCTGGAAGAATACGACCTTGACGGTGTACACTTTGATTATGAATATCCTACAACAGACACTGCATGGTTCGGATATAACAACTTCCTTGTTTCACTCGGATCAAAGCTCGGTGACGATTACACTTTGAATGTTGCTGCATCTGATTGGTGCTTACAGTACTCCGATCTTGCAGTTGAATTTGTTGACTGCTTTGAGCTTATGATGTATGACGTTTATGACGAAGAGGGCAGACATGCAACCTATGAAACCGTAACAACACGCTCGCAGTGGATCAAGGATTCAAACATTCCCCTTGAAAAGATAACCTTCGGTCTTCCGTTTTATGCAAGACCTACTGACAGCGATGCTTACTGGTATGAATATAATACCTATTCAGGCAAGCTTGATGAAAACGGCTTTTATACCGATACCGATATCGGTAAAACCTTCTGGTTCAACACACCTGATGTTATTGCAAGAAAAACAGAGTTCGCAATTGAAGAGGGCTACGGCGGGGTTATGATCTGGCATTACACCTGCGATCTTCCTTCAACAAATGAGGCTTCACTTTTAAGAGCCATCGGCAATACAGTTGACAAATGTTATAACTGATTAACAAAACACATGGTATAAAAAACAGGGTTCAGAAAAATCATCTGAATCCTGTTTTTGTCATAAAAAGTATCAGTTTTCATACTTTTTGCTTTAAAAAGTATCAATTTTAACATTGAAAATATTTTCACATAGGATATAATTAGTACATAACATATGCCGAAGGCATGAAAGGAGAATAAAAATGAAAAACACAATGAGAACATTTCCGATTTTTTCGGGTATATTCGGATTTCTGACCGTTTTATGGACGATCGTTGCAATCCGTGATTATTTGTTCGGTGCAGTGCTTCCCTGGGAGGACGCAGCCGTCAGAAATGAATTTTTCAGGGTTACAGGCTATGTGGTTGTTTTCTTTATCCTTTTTGTTATTTCCTTTTGCCTTGAATCAATGTCGAAAATCAAATTTGACGAAAACGGAATAACATACAAAAGAAAGAAATATACATGGTCAGAAATCGGATACATCAAAGAGGTATACATAAGAGGACATCGAGGTCACAACCAGTATGTGATTGTGGGAGCAAAGGGAGAAGCGATCTGCGTGTATAATGACACTTTTACAAATCGCAAGCACTTTAACGAATATCTTTCAAAGAAAAATATCGGTACAAATTACAGCAGTAAATAAAGGAGAAAATTATGCAGTACACATTAAAAGTCAAAAACAAAACAAAGTATTATATTAAAATAGGTCTGTCAGTATTTATACTGGTGGCAGCTGCAGTTGTGGCAGGTGCAGGTCTTGGCCTGGGCACAATGACAGCTTCAGCAGACTGGTATATGGCTCTGATTGCAGCCGTGTTATTTGCCGCTGTCGGTATTTACGGTCTGGCGGTGAATATAAATAACCTCAGAAAAAGTCTGTCCTTCAACAATGTGGGCTTCACAGTTGACGGTGTGACATACACCTATCAGCAGATTGAAAACATCGCAGCTCACGGTGGCAGATATGGTGACATCTTTTACAGAATCATCGTTGACGGTGAAAATGTTTACACCTTTGAGGGTACCTATGAGGGCATCAGAGAGTTTCTTTATTACATCAATTATTATAAAGTACCTATGGATCATTTCAGCTTTATAAAATAAAAACGCAGACCAGGCGTGTAAAACTGTTTAATAGCAGGAGAAAGATTATGGAGTATTCATTAAGATTAAGAGCAACAAACAAAGTCAAATATATTCTGCTGGCTGTCCTTATGGCAGCAGCTGCAGTTGCCGGTGTTGTTTTTATGTTTTGGCCTGATAACGATTTTACAACAGTGATTTTGTCATTGCTCATTGTTGCTATTGGTATCTATGGCTTTTTCAGTTCCGTCAGAGCTCTGACAGACAGACTCGACTTTGACAGTGAGAGCTTCACTCACAGAAGAAAAACATACAGCTACGATCAGATAGACAATGTGATGATTATCGGCAACAGATGGGGCTCAATTTATTACAATATCTATGTCTACGGCAAAAGGGTTTATGTCTTTGAGGGCACTTTTTACGGTGCAGATGAATTTCTGAAGCTTCTGTATAAGCATGAGGTGCCGATAGAGCACTACAGCCTGATTAAATAAGTTCCCCCAACTGAAGAAAAATTGACACTTGACAAAGGTGTCGGCTGGTGATAAAATAATCCGTAACGAAAGAAAATCTCATATCCCGACAAATCGTTGAGGGAGAGGATTTCATCAATACGGATTTTTCAGAGAGCTTCTGCATTTGCTGTGAGCAGAAACAAAGTCCTGAATGAAATCTACCACTCCTGAGTGTATGCCGAAATAAGGTGTGCCGTAAAGCTGCGTTAAAGCTAATGAGTGCCGTTATTCAGTAACGGAATATGGGTGGAACCGTGGAGCATATCGCTTCATCCTGTGCAAAAATGCGTGGGATGGAGCGTTTTCTTTTAATTATGAATTCGGAATTCGGAATTCGGAATTAAACATTGTCTCAAAAAGACATTAAAGTGTTTTGAGTTCCCTTTTCCTCTTCCGAAGAAAACCACAATTTCAGAAAGGAAGAAAAACAATGATTAACGTAACACTTAAGGGCGGAGTAGTCCGCGAGTATGAAGAAGGTTCAAGCGTTATCACCGTTGCAAAGAGCCTCGGTGCAGGCCTTTATAAGGCTGCCTGCCTTTGCAAAATTGACGGTGAAATCTGTGACCTGAGAACAGTTCTCACAAAGGACTGTGAGGTTGAAATTCTCACCTTTGACGATGATGAAGCAAAAAAGACCTTCTGGCACACCTGCTCACACATTCTTGCACAGGCTGTCAAAAGACTGTATCCTGATACAAAGCTTGCAATAGGCCCGGCAGTTGATAACGGCTTTTATTATGATTTTGACAGCGAAGTAAGCTTCACTCCTGAAATTCTCGAGAAAATCGAAGCTGAAATGAAAAAAATCGTCAAGGAAGGTCTTTTCCTTGAAAAGCTTGAAATGAGCCCCGAAGAAGCTATTGCCGCTATGGAAGAAAAGTGTGAAAGCTATAAGGTTGAGCTTATTAAGGAGCACGCTGACAAGGGTGAGCCTATTTCCTTCTACCGTCAGGGTGAATTCCTTGAGCTTTGTGCAGGTCCTCACATTCCTGACACATCAAGGGTAAAGGCATTCAAGCTTACCTCCTGCACAGGTGCATATTGGAGAGGTGACAGCAAAAACAAGATGCTCCAGAGAATTTACGGCACAGCCTTCACAAAGGCAGCCGACCTTGAAGCACATCTGGCACAGATTGAAGAAGCAAAGAAGCGCGACCACAACAAGTTAGGCAGAGAGCTTGAAATTTTCACAACAGTTGATTATATCGGTCAGGGCCTTCCCATTATGCTTCCCAAGGGCACACACATTGTTCAGACTCTTCAGCGCTTTGTTGAAGACGAAGAGAAGAGAAGAGGATGGCTTCGTACAAAGACACCTCTTATGGCAAAGAGCGACCTTTATAAAATTTCAGGCCACTGGGATCACTATCAGGACGGTATGTTTGTTTTAGGCGATGAGGAAAAGGACGATGAGGTTTTCGCACTCCGTCCCATGACCTGCCCCTTCCAGTATCAGGCATATCTCAACAGAGCTCGTTCCTACCGTGACCTTCCCATGAGACTCGGTGAAACCTCAACCCTTTTCAGAAATGAGGCATCGGGTGAAATGCACGGCCTTATCCGTGTAAGACAGTTCACAATTTCAGAAGGCCACCTTATGTGTACTCCCGAGCAGCTTGAGGAGGAATTCAAGGGCTGTCTTGACCTTTGCGTTTATATGCTCAAGACTCTCGGTCTTTATGAGGATGTTTCCTACCGCTTCTCACAGTGGGATCCCGAGGATACAGAAAAGTATATCGGCACTCCCGAGCAGTGGGATGAAGCACAGGGCGTTATGTATAAGATTCTCGACAATCTCGGCATCGACTATAAGATCGGCATCGGTGAAGCAGCCTTCTACGGCCCGAAGCTTGATATTCAGATCAAGAACGTTCACGGCAAGGAAGACACTCTCATCACAATTCAGATTGACCAGATGCTTGCTGAAAAATTCGGCATGGAATATGTTGCTCCCGACGGCACAAAGAAGAATCCCTACATCATTCACCGTACATCAATCGGCTGCTATGAAAGAACACTTGCTCTTCTCATCGAAAAGTATGCAGGTGCTTTCCCCGTATGGCTTGCACCCGAAAAGGTACGTATTATGCCTATCGCAGACCGTCATCAGGATGCAGCGTATGCAGTTAAAGCTGCTCTTATGGCAGCAGGCATTGACGACGTGACTGTTGACACAAGAAGTGAAAAATTAGGCTATAAGCTTCGTGAAGCACAGCTTGAAAAGATTCCCTATATGCTTGTTATCGGTGATAAGGAAGCAGAGGAGGGCACTGTATCTGTCAGAAAGCGTGGTCACGGTGATCAGGGCTCAATGGCTACGGAAGATTTCGTCAAGCTCTGCCTTGACGATATTGCAACAAGAGTTATTTGGTAAATTCGGAATTCGGAATGCGGAATTCGGAATTGCGCTGGACCCACTGCAAAGCAGCAACTCCATTTTGTTGTATTCAGAAATTTCTTCCTCTCCCTTTGGGAGAGGTGTCACAAAGTGACGGAGAGGGTTTGAGCTGAATATATTTATATAAATTAAAGGGAGCGACTTATTGTCGCTCCGTTTATACTTGAAAGGTGTGAGAAATATGAAAGAAATCAATGAAGCATTGGCTGTTGAACGTTTTCAGGCAATGATAAGAAAAAAGACTGTTTCCGCCAAGGACGGCAACTTCGACAAAGAGGAATTTGCTTCTTTTCTTCCTATGCTCAAGGACAAATATCCGAAGGTTTTTGATGTTGTTGAAGCACAGCTGATAAATGAATTCGGCATCCTTCTTCGCTGGAAGGGCAAAAACGAAAAGCTTGATCCCGTAATTCTCATGGCGCATCACGACGTTGTGTCTGATGAAGGTCAGGAGTGGGAGCACCCGGCATTCGAAGCTGAAATTCATGACGGATATATCTGGGGCAGAGGTGCAATCGACACAAAATGCCTTATCGCAGGTGTGCTTGAAGCCATGGAAAGACACATCGAAGATGGCTTCATTCCCGAAAGAGATATTTATTTTGCCTCAAGCAACTGTGAAGAAATCGGCGGCGACACCATGCCGAAGATTGTTGAATGGTTCAAGGAAAACAGAATTAAGCCTTATTTTATTCTTGATGAAGGCGGAGCAATAATGTCTAACCTGCCCATGGGTATCAAAACACCCTTTGCAATGGTTGCAGTGTCTGAAAAAGGCTGGGGTAGTGTGAAGCTGACAGCAAAAAGCAAAACTGCTGCCCACGGTGCTAAGGCTATGCCGGGTGACAAGGTGCCGGCTACGGTTAAGCTTGTCAGAGCTTTGTCAAAGCTCGATAAAACACCGGTAAAAGCAGAGATGACACCTGCTGTCTGCGGTATGCTCAAAAGCTTTGCACCTCATATAGACGGACCTGTCAAGGCAGTGCTTAATAACATATCACTTTTCGCTCCGGTTGTTAAAAAGGTTCTCGCATCCAACGCAGACACAGCAGCAATGATAAGCTCAGCAATCAATCTGACAAAGCTTAATGCAGGCAACGAAAACGGCACAATGCCCGACACTGCAACAGCACAGCTTAACCTTAAAATTGCCCCTCATGACACCTTTGACGGTGTTGTTGAGCATATTAAAAATGTTGTGGGTACTGACATTGACGTTGAGGTGCTGACCCGTTCAGATCCCCCTGCAATTTCAGACCACAATACAAAATCCTTTGAGCTTATCAGTAACACTGTCAGAGCAGTGTTCCCCGATGTGGGAGTTTCTCCCTTCATTCTCAACGCAGGTACAGATGCCAGACACTTCACATCAATCTGCAAAGAGATTTACCGTTTCGGTGCTTTCCGTCTCGATGATGACCTTTTCGGAACAGTTCACTCTGCAAATGAAAGAATTCCTGTCAAAGACTATATAAAGTGTATCGAGTTTTACACTGAGCTGATTAAAAATATCGGCTGATACATTCACAGACAATGAATCACCCTGTCAACATCAATTTGCTGACAGGGTGTTTTTTGTGTTGGGCTTATAAGAAGTTTTTTGTCAATCCCACTCTGTGCCGGTCACTGTGTCAAGGTTAATACCCTTGGTGTCATGGGTATTTTTAACAAGTGCGATAAGAGTGATTATGAAGCTCGGCACAAGAAGGCAAAGTGCAACGGTTCCGATTATGCCGTCACCGAAGATAAATGCCAGAACCATATTTGAAAGGTAGGCAACAGCATAGCCTGCAAAGCCGACAACGGTCTGTGCGGCAGTTGTTGAGGAGCGGAGATTGGTGGGTGCAGATTCACTTGCCATCATAATAAGCACATCGTTTGTTGAATAGTAGCTGCCGACAAAGGTACCGCAGAAGAAGCCGATAACTTCAGGTGTGAGATAATTTCCTCTTGCGCCCAATGCGAAAACAATGAATGAAACAACACAGTTTGAGGCAACGGTTATCGCCGCTGCTTTTCTGCCCTTTTTATCAGAGATAAAGCCCATGATTACCTGAGATAAGGCCATACCGATGGGATAAAGAGTGACAGCTCTGCTGACCTGATCGATGCTGACGAGGTCCAGAAATTCCTTTGCATTTGAGCCGTGAATGCTCATAGCATAGCCGTGAGTGAGAATAGCCTGATAGTTCATGCTGCCTATAACACCGATGCCTGCAAGGGCAAAGCAGATGAATATCCAGCGCAGCTGCTTGTGACGAAAGCCGAATTTAATTGCAGCAATAACACCGCCCTGAGAATCCTGTGCTGATTTCTTTTCTTTTTCAGCCTTGAGCTCTTCCTCTGTCATGCTCAGATATCGGATACGGGAATCGATAAAAGCATCTGTTTCTCTTGCACACAAAAGGGCAATAAGTGACACTGCAATACCGACAACGGCGGGAATAAAGTAAACCTTACGCCATTCTGCGGCAGTTTCCATTAACCAACGGCGAAGCAGGGGTACAAGAAGAACTGCCATATTGGCGAAAAATTTAACAACGGAGTAGGTTATAGCACGGCTTTTTTTAGGTGCTGATTCCATAATATACACAACGTGCATATCGTGGGGAATAAAGAACATTATAAGGCAGGCACCCAGAAAATACATAACAACATTCTGCGAAAGAAAAATGGTGAAAAGGGCAGCGGACATGCCGAAGGTGTTGATAACAAGAAAGGTTTTTCTTCCGAAACGGTCAGCAAGAGGTCTGTAAAGAAGACCGAGAACCTGGAAGGGGATAGCGATAACCTGCAAAAGGTTGAGAATTGTAACTGCACTGTCACTCTGGAAAAAGTCGTTAGCAATTTCTGTCTGCATAAGTGTGCTTATCTGTGAAGCAATTTCGTCAACTGCATAGATAAGTGCGATAATCAGCACAAGATACCAGAAATAGAAATTGCCCTTAGGGCGTGCCTGCTGCTTTTCCCAATATCTGAGCTCTTTTTCTTTTCTCAGCTGAACTTTTCTGAGCTTTTCCGGGCTCATTGTTTTTGGTGCCATATTTTTTCTCCTTTCAGCTTTTAAAAAATCTCTGATTTGATTATATTTCAATATTATTCATGTGTCAACAGAAAGTTTTTTAAAAAGAATAAATAGTCTTGACTTTATCAAAGTAAAGTGATATTATGTTAAAGCAATAAATCGAAAGAGGTATAATTTAATGAGAAGAATACAGTGTGACTCGGTTGACAGACTTTTTCAGACTATACTCAACCTTGAATCAATAGATGAATGCTACGATTATTTTGAAGACTTATGCACAGTTAAAGAAATTGAAGATATGGCGCAGAGATTAGACACAGCAATTCTTCTGTCAGAGGGTATGAGCTATCAGAAAATCACAGAACAGGTGAATGTCAGCACAGCCACAATCGGCAGAGTCAGCAAATGCCTTAACTACGGCAGCGGAGGCTACAGAAAAACAATTGAAAAGCTCAATAAGGAGGAAGAAAAATGAAAATAGAGGAATTATCACTTTCGTTCTCCGAAAAGGTTGTTTTCAATCTTCGTGCTCTTTTTGAAGGCTACGGCTACAGTCATTATAAAATGAGCAAGTTTGAGGAATATGATCTTTACGCAAGAAACAAAGACTTTCTGATTTCTGACGGTGTAATTACCTTCACCGATAACATGGGAAAGCTTCTTGCACTCAAGCCTGACGTCACTCTTTCCATAATCAAAAACGGTGTTGACAAAGAAAATCACACCGAAAAGCTTTATTATAATGAAAATGTATACAGAACCGTCAAAGGCTCCGGCTCTTTCAAAGAGATTGTGCAGGCAGGTCTGGAATGTATCGGCGATGTGGATTTTTATAACACAAGCGAGGTTCTTGTGCTGGCATATAAAAGCCTTGTTGCAATTTCTCCCGATGCAGTGCTTGATATCGGTGATTCCGGCTTTGTGGCAGAGGTTATTGATGAGCTTTCGCTCAAGGGCAGAAGCAAGGCAGAATTTCTGACCTGTATCAGAGAAAAAAACAGCCACGAGCTTATGGCGGTATGTCAGAAAGAAAATCTTTCCGAAAAGCAGACACAGGCGCTTAAAACCCTTGTTACTCTTTCGGGCAAGGCATCTGATGTGCTGCCGAAGATTATTGAAGCCTTTAAGGATGTTGTCTGCATAAAAAGACTTGAAAAGCTTCAGTCGCTTATCAGTGTGCTTGAATATTCAGGTGCTGAAAATTCAGTCAGAGTTGATTTTTCCGTTGTTGAGGATATCAACTATTATAACGGAATTGTTTTCAAGGGCTTTATCAGGTCTATTCCCACAGCAGTTCTTTCCGGCGGTCAGTATGACGGGCTGATGAAAAAAATGAAAAGAAAATCGGGGGCAATAGGTTTTGCGGTTTATCTTGATGCCCTTGAAAGATTTGAAGATAACACAGAAAACTTTGATGTTGACACTGTTGTGCTTTATGATGACACCACAGATGGAAAAAAGCTTAGCAGATATGTTGCCGACATGACGGGCAAGTCAATCAGTGTGTCAGTGCATAAGAGTCTGCCTGCAGACATTACTTATAAAAAACTTGTCAGATTTGTTGACGGTGAGGTGAAGACGGTTGAAAACGATGCTTAATGTTGCACTGCCTAAGGGCAGATTGGGTGAAAAGGTTTATGCCATGTTTGAAAAAGCAGGCTTTCCTTGCCCTTCGATAAAAGAGAATAACAGAAAACTAATTTTTGAAAATGAAGAGGTTGGTGTGCGTTATTTCTGGGTAAAGCCCTCCGACGTTGCCATTTATGTTGAAAGAGGTGCTGCCGATATCGGTGTCGCAGGTAAGGATATTCTTCTTGAATATGAGCCTGACGTTTATGAGCTTTCAGACCTTGATATCGGAAAATGCCGTATGGCAGTTGCAGCAAAGAAGGATTTCCGTGACAACACCTCAAAAACATTGAGAGTTGCAACAAAATTTACCAACATTGCACGTCAATACTACTTGTCAAAGGGCAGAGATATTGATATAATTCACCTTAACGGCTCAATTGAGATAGCACCGATTCTTGAGCTTTCAGACGTAATTGTGGATATTGTGGAAACAGGAACAACCTTAAAGGAAAACAATCTTGAGGTTTTTGAAACCATAGTGCCTATCAGCGCACGACTGATTGCAAACAAGGCTAATTATAAATTCAAGAGTGAACAGATTGAAAAAATCGTCGCAGAAATTGCGGCTGAGGGAAAGGCATAAGTTATGATTAAAATTTTGCAGTACGGCGAGGTCGCCAATGAAGATATTTTTGCAAGAGTTGTGCCCACTGTCAATGTGGAGCAGATAGTTGCAGACATAATAGAAAACGTCAAAGCAAAGGGCGATAAGGCTCTTTTTGAATACACAGAAAAGTTTGACAAGGCAGTGCTCACCTCTCTTCAGGTGACAGAAGAAGAAATCGAAGAAGCAGTTAAGGCAGTTGAGCCTGAGTTTCTTGAAATATTGGAAAAGGCGGCAAAGAATATCCGCAAATTCCACGAAAAGCAAGTCAGAAACAGCTTTATTATAAACGACGAAAAGGGTATTGTCATCGGTCAGAAGGTTATCCCTGTTGACAGAGCAGGCCTTTATGTACCCGGCGGCACTGCGGCTTATCCCTCAACAGTGCTTATGGATTCAATCCCAGCAAAAATTGCAGGCGTAAAAGAGGTTGTTATCGTCACACCTCCCGGAAAAGACGGAAAAATCAATCCCGTAATTCTTGCTGCGGCAAAAATTGCAGGCGTTGATAAAATCTTCAAGGTGGGCGGAGCTCAGGCTGTTGCAGCTCTTGCTTACGGAACTGAAACTGTACCGAAGGCAGATAAAATCGTCGGCCCCGGAAATGCCTTTGTTGCAGAAGCCAAAAAGCAGGTTTTCGGCATGGTATCAATCGATATGATCGCAGGACCCAGTGAAATTCTCATTGTTGCCGACGGCAAGACCAATCCCTCTCACGCGGCGGCAGATCTTCTTTCACAGGCAGAGCATGACAAATTAGCAAGTGCGGTGCTTGTCACAGATTCAATGGAGCTTGCATTATCAGTTCAGGCCGAGCTTGAAAAACAGATTCCGCAGCTTCTGCGTGCTGAAATTGCAAGAGAATCCATTGATAACAACGGCAAAATCATTGTTGCCGACACACTTATGAAGGCTATTGAAATTGCCAACGAAATTGCACCCGAGCATCTTGAGCTTCTTGTTGATAATCCTTTTGATTATCTTGATTCAATCCGTCATGCAGGCTCAATCTTTATGGGCAGAAATTGCCCCGAAGCTTTGGGCGACTATTTTGCAGGACCTAACCATACACTTCCCACATCGGGCACTGCAAAGTTTTCGAGTCCTCTTTCTGTTGACGATTTTGTTAAAAAGACACAGTATACCTATTATACATATGATGCACTTAAGGCAGTAGCCAAGGACGTTGCCTTCTTTGCAGAAAAAGAGGGACTCACAGCCCATGCAAAAAGTGCAGTTATCCGTACGGAGGATGAAACAAAGTGAGCAGATTTTTCTCTTCAAAATATGATAAGCTGATTCCTTACACCCCCGGTGAACAGCCCAAGGACATGGAGTATGTGAAGCTTAACACAAATGAATCACCCTTTCCGCCGTCACCCAAGGCAGTTAAAAGGGCAGCGGAAATGGCAAAAAGCCTTCAGCTTTATTCTGACCCCGAGGTCAGAGACCTTGTCTCGGCTGCGGCAGAGCATTTCGGTGTTGAGAGGGATGAAATCCTTTTCACCAACGGCTCCGATGAAATTCTGAACTTTGCTTTTATGGCATTCTGCGATAAAAATCACCCTGTGGTTTTCCCTGATATTACCTACGGATTTTATCCTGTTTTTGCCGATATCAACAACATACCTTATGAAAAAATACCTCTTAATGAGGACTTCACAATAAATGTGCAGGACTATATCGGCATAAAAAAAACAATTGTCATTGCAAACCCCAATGCACCGACAGGCATCACACTTTCTGCACAGGATATTGAAAAAATTGTCAGCAGCAATCCCGACAATGTTGTTGTGATTGACGAAGCCTATGTAGAATTCGGCGGCGAAAGTGTCATACCTCTTATACATAAATATGAAAATGTTCTTGTTACAAGAACATTTTCAAAATCCTGCTCAATGGCAGGCGCAAGACTCGGCTTCGGTATCGGCTGCAAGGCGCTGATTCAGGACCTTAACACAATCAAATATTCCACTAACCCATATAATGTCAACCGTATGACAATGGCTGCGGGCGTCGGCACAATTGAGGATTATGTTTATGTCACAGATAACTGCAGAAAAATTGCAGAAACAAGACTCTGGGCAACAGAGCAGCTCAAGGCACTGGGCTTTTCAATGACCGACTCTCTTGCAAATTTCATTTTTGCAAAGCACAAAAAGGCAGAAGGTAAGGCACTTTATCTTGCACTTAAAGAAAAGGGGGTTCTTGTGCGTCACTTTGACACACCAAAGCTTACTGACTATCTTCGTATAACTGTCGGAAGCAAAGAACAGATGCAGATTTTAATTGATGTTTTAGATAATATATTGGAGGAAATCTTATGAGAACAGCAGAAATAATTCGCAAAACAGCGGAAACAGATATTTCTCTTAAACTGACTATAGACGGCAAGGGTGACAGCACTGTCAGCACAGGCTGCGGCTTTCTTGATCATATGCTGACTCTTTTTGCAAAGCACGGTCGCTTTGACCTTGAAATTACCTGCAAGGGTGACACACAGGTCGACTTTCATCACACTGCCGAGGATATCGGCATAGTGCTTGGTAAGGCCTTCAGGGAGGCACTGGGTGACAAAAAGGGTATCATTCGTTACGGCAGCATGATTCTCCCCATGGACGAGGCCCTCGTTTTGTCTGCAATTGATTTTTCGGGCAGAAGCTGTCTCGGCTATGATCTGCAGATCCCCACCGAAAAGGTCGGTGTGTTTGACACAGAGCTTGTTGAAGAATTTTTCCTCGGCTTTGTCCGTAATGCAGAAGTTACACTTCACATAAAGCAGATGGCAGGCACAAATTCCCATCACATTATTGAGGGTGCATTTAAGTCTGTTGCAAGAAGCATAAAACAGGCTGTTAAAATTGATGAAGATTTTGCTGATGAAATCATGTCCACGAAAGGTGTTTTATAATGGTAGCAATTGTTGATTACGGTGTGGGAAATCTCTTTTCTCTCACAAGCTCCCTCAAAGCTGTGGGCGCTGAGGTTGTTGTCACATCTGACATTGAGGTGCTTCGTGGTGCAGATCAGGTTATTCTGCCCGGTGTGGGTGCCTTTGAGGATGCAGCGAGAAAGCTTCGTGAAAGCGGTCTTTCAGAAGATCTGATTGCTCTTGCCAAAAACGGAAAGCCCTTTTTAGGTATCTGTCTTGGTATGCAGATGCTTTTTGAGAAAAGCTTCGAATACGGTGAGCATGAAGGTCTCGGACTCATAAAGGGCAATGTGAGGCCCATTGAAGATGTTATTCCCAAGGAATATAAAATTCCCCATATCGGCTGGAATGCACTGAATATGAAGGGAGAAAAAAGTCCTCTGTGGAAATACATAAATGACGGTGACCATGTCTATTTTGTTCACTCATACTATGCTGCAGACTGCGACAGTTCGGTTATTGCCACTTCAGAATATGGTGCAGAGCTCACCGCCGCAGTAGCTGACGGAAACATTTTTGGCTGTCAGTTTCATCCTGAAAAAAGCGGCACAGTGGGGCTTAACATATTAAAAGCATTCATTGAGATGAAAGGGGAGTAATATATGCTGATTTATCCTGCCATAGATTTATATGAGGGCAAGGCTGTCCGTCTTTTCAAGGGCGACTATAATCAGATGACGGTATACAGTGAGAATCCCCTTGAAATTGCTCTCGATTTTGAAAAGTGCGGTGCAACACATATTCATATGGTTGACCTTGAGGGTGCAAAGAGTGGTACTACACCCAACTTTGAAACAGTGTGTAAAATAAAAAAAGGCACAAGCCTTTTCTGTGAAATAGGCGGCGGCATCAGAAGCATGGAGGTTATTGACAGATATGTTTCTGCAGGCATCGACCGTGTGATTCTCGGCACAGCTGCCGTAACAGAGGAAGGCTTTGTTGAAAAGGCCGTCAAGGCATACGGTGATAAAATTGCTGTTGGTATTGATATAAAAGACGGCTTTGTTGCCATTAAGGGCTGGACTGAAAAATCCGAGCTTGAGGCAATAGCATTTGCCGGAGAAATGGAAAAAATAGGTGTAAAAACTCTTATCTGCACCGACATATCAAAGGACGGTGCAATGGAAGGCACAAACCATGCGCTTTACAAGGAGCTTTCAGAAAAGTTCGGTATGCAGATTATTGCTTCAGGCGGTGTTTCATCAATTGAAGATGTTAAAAAGCTGGCCGCAAGAAATATGTACGGTGCAATTATCGGAAAGGCATATTACACAGGCGCAATTAACCTTAAAGAAGCAATCGAGGTGGCAAAATGATTACAAAAAGAATTATTCCCTGCCTCGATGTCAGAGACGGCAGAGTAGTTAAGGGTGTGAATTTTGAAGGTCTTCGTGACGTCGATTCTCCTGTTGAATTAGCAAAATATTACAGCAGCTGTGGCGCTGATGAGCTCGTCTTTTATGATATCACAGCTTCATCAGACGGCAGAAAGCTTTTCACCGATATTCTTTGCGAAACGGCAAAGAGTGTGTTTATTCCTCTCACGGTTGGTGGTGGAATCAACACTGTTGCAGATTTTGACAGAGTGCTCAAATGCGGCGCTGACAAGGTCAGTGTCAATTCAGGTGCTATCAGAAATCCGAGCCTTATTTATGAGGCTGCAAAGCTTTACGGCGACCAGTGTGTTGTTATTTCTGCCGACGTCAAGCGTGTTGACGGAGTTTTCCGTGTGTTCTCCAAGGGCGGCAGAGAAAACACAGGCATGGAAGCCATTGAATGGATAAAACGCTGTGTAGGTAACGGTGCAGGTGAGGTCGTGCTCAATTCAATCGACACTGACGGAGTGAAAAAGGGCTTTGACCTGGAAATGCTTGAAGCTGTCTGCAATGTTGTCAATGTTCCCGTTATCGCATCGGGCGGTGCAGGCTGCATTGATGATTTCATCACTCTTTTCAACACACTGCCAAAGGTTGATGCAGGTCTTGCAGCATCAATTTTCCATTTTGGTGAGGTTAAAATCTCTGACCTTAAGAAAGAAATGAAAAAAGCAAATATTCCGACGAGGTTATAATTATGATAAATATTGACGAACTTAAATTTGACGAAAAGGGTCTTATCCCTGCAATTGTTGTTGATGCAGTTACAAAAAAAGTGCTTACCCTTGCATATATGAACAGACAGAGCCTTGAAATATCAATGGAAAAGGAGCTGACCTGCTTCTGGAGCCGTTCAAGACAGGAGTTATGGCTCAAGGGTGAGACAAGCAAAAATTATCAGCATATCGTATCCATCACTGCAGACTGTGACAAGGATGCACTTGTTGTTATGGTTGAGCCTGAGGGTCCTGCCTGCCACAAGGGAACAACCTCCTGTTTTAACGACGAGGTTTTTCAGAGTGAGGAACGCCATGAGTTTTCCTACGGAGGACTCATGGAGCTTATCGAGGGCAGAAAGACCGACAGAAAAGAAGGCTCATACACAACCTATCTGTTTGACAAGGGCCTTGATAAAATTCTGAAAAAGATCGGTGAAGAAACAACAGAGGTTATCATTGCTGCAAAAGCAGAGGATAAAAAAGAAACAATCTATGAAATTGCCGACCTTGCATATCATGTTATGGTGCTGATGATTGAGCAGGGAATATCGCTTGAGGATATTCACCGAGAGCTGGCATCACGCCATGTTATTGACCACAAGGTAAAGCAGGAAAAAATGACAAGCTGAAAAAAACTCCGTAGTGTATCAGAACTGCACTACGGAGTTTTTGTGTATAGTTTTGTCTGTAAATTGAATTATTCAGGCTTTTTAATCTGATTGAGCATTGCGTTAAGGCCGAGGAGCTGTTCTTTTGTGAGCTTGAGGCCTGTCATGCCGAGAAGAGAGGTGAGTCTTATTACGGTGAAGCCGCCCATCATCTGCATGATGCCTTCGTTCATTTCAAAGCCCATAACATCTGTGCCTGCTCCGATACCTGCCTGTGCCATCATGCCCTGGAAAAGCTGTGCACCTTCAGCAGTTCTGAGAACATCGCTCATTTTGTCGTTGAGTGAAAGATAGCCTTCAACCTCTGTGATGTCAAACCAGTTGAGAATTGCTCCCTTTTCCTTGAGTCTGTAGCTTTCGTTGAAGGCGTCAACCTTTCTGATAAGGCTTTCATCTGTGAAGTCGCCTGCCTTTGCAGTGAGAACTGTTTCACCCTCGTTGGGTACGTCAAAATAGAAGAAGTGAACATCTGATGTCTTCTTGCCGAGGCTCTTACCGTTTGCGAAAAGCTCAACCTCGGGAAGGTTGGAGTAAACTGTAACCTTTGTTACATCTTCAACTCTGTCAACATATCTCTTGCCGCAGATGTGAACGAATTTTTCGTCGCTCAGCCATGCCTTATAAGCATAGAAGGAGTCCTTCTTATACTTTCTGTCAAAGGTAACAAGACCCTTGTGATTCTGTCCGTTTTCGCCGCCTTCGTTTCTTGCGTCTGCGCCGAAGTCAAACATGTTCCATACGTGAGTAGCCCACATATATTTTCTTGTGAAAAGCTGCTTGATAAGCTCTTCGTGGTAGTATGCCTGATATTCCTCTGTGTAGTCACCCTGTGTGGGATTTGAGGTGTGCCAATTGAGTGCCTCACAGCCGTATTCACTGCAGCCGATGGGGATGTTGGGATGTGTCTTATGGAAGTTATCGAACCAGGGACCGTTCATTGATGTTTCACCGCCGTACCAGCCGAAATAGTGGTTGTATGAAACGGTGTCGGGAATCTGAACATAGGGGTCATTGATGTCGCACATGGAAACACAGGCCATTGTTGTGAGCCTTGTCTTGTCCATTTCGTGGCAAAGGTCATTGAGAATGTTGTGATTTTCAAGAAGGTCCTCATCTGTGCCGTTCATGGAGATTTCGTTGGAAAGTCCCCACACAACAATTGAGGGATGGTTATAGTTCTGTGTGATAAGCTCCTTCATCTGTGAAACTGTGTTTTCACGTCCGCCGGGCATATGCTTTGAAATATAGGGAATTTCTGCCCAGATTACAAGGCCTCTTTCGTCGCAAAGGTCATAGAAATACTGGTCGTGCTGATAATGTGCAAGACGGATTGTTGTTGCACCAACCTCGCAGATAAGGTCCATATCCTCTTCGTGATGCTCGGGAAGAAGAGCATTACCGAAGCCCCAACGGTCCTGATGGCGTGAAACGCCGCGAAGGGGATATTCTTCGCCGTTGAGAATGAAGCCTCTGTCAGGGTCAATTTCGAATTTTCTGCAACCGAAGCGTGCTGACACATTGTCAAGCACCTTTTCACCGTCAAGAAGCTCAATCACTGCAGTGTAAAGATAAGGATTCTTTCTGCCGTGCCAGAGATGTACGTTTTCAATGTCGAAAGCTGCTTTCTTTTCGCAGCATACACACTGTGACTTTTCTGCGATAACCGTGCCTTCTGCGTCAAGAATTTTAAAGCTGAGTGTCTGTCCTTCTTTTGCATTTGTGAGGAATGCTTCAACTTCAACCTTTGCATTTTTTCCGTCAACAGTGGGAGTTACTGCAAGGCCGGGGCCTCCGAAATAATCAAGATCAAAGTGGCTTTCTGAAACGCAGATAAGGTTAACGTCTCTGTAAAGACCGCCGTAGAAGGTGAAGTCTGCCATCTGGGGATAAACTGTTTCGTTTGCGCTGTTGTCAACAGTGATTGCAACCATTGTTGAAACACCGATTTCATCAGTAATGTCAACTCTCCATGTGGAATAGCCACCGTCATGGTGAGCCTTTTTGTTGCCGTTGACATAAACGTCGGCAGATGAGTTTGCACCCTTTATTTCAAGGTAATATCTGTCTGAAACGGGAAGGTCTTCTTTTTTGATTTCCTTCATATAAAGGCAGGTGCCTCTGTAGTAATCGTTGTCACCGTCCTGACCGTCAATGGCATTCCATGAATGGGGGAGGTTGACGAAGTTCCATTTTTCGTTGATAGCTGCGGGAATAGAATCGAAATCCTTTGTGAAGGACCATTTTCTGTTGAGATTAAGAATCTGTCTCATAATGTTAACTCCTTAAATTTTTAGTGAAACAGCCGGCAGAAAACCACCGGCTGACAGTTTGCTTTTTGATTATTCTGCTGAATCGTTTGTTGCAGTGCTGTGCATTGCAGCAAGAGTTTCAACGTTCTTGTCAACAACCTTTTTCTTAAGGGGATACCAGAACCAGAGAATAAGAGCAAGAAGAATGAAGCCTGCTGTGGGAACAAGAGTAGAGATATTGAAAATACCGTCTTTAACAGCCTGTGTCTGACCAAGACCCTTCTGTGCGGCATCTTCACTGTAGCCGATCATTGTAAGAAGGGCACCTGAAAGACCTGATGAAGCGGCCTGACCGAGTTTTCTTGCGAAGGAATAAAGAGCATAAACAGAGCCGTCCTCACGGATGCCGTTTTTGATTTCACTGTAGTCAATAACGTCGGTGATAAGTGCCCAGTTAACCATTGAGAACACGCCGAGACCGAGCCATGCAACTGCCTGGAAGGCAACATATACCCAGATGCTCTGCGGGCGGACAAGGAAGAGAATGAATGAACCGACACCTGCGAAAAGGTTCGAGACAACACTGACCTCGGCCTTGCCGAACTTTTTAACAAGGGGCTTTGCAACAACTGCAGCAATCATCATGCCTGCACCCATTGCGAGAGTAGCGATACCCTGTTTCTTGCCGTCGCCGTAATAATCGGGGAAAACATAGTTGACCATCTGCTGCATTGTAAGCTGTGCGAGAAGCATAACGATTGATGCGGCAATGATTGAAATAAGCGCACGGTTTTTCACAGCATTTTTGAGCATTGCAAAAACATTGTTGTTCTGCTGAACCTCTGCGGAAGCTTCAGATCTGACGCGTTCTGTTGTGAGATAGAAGCAAAGAAGATAGCATAAAACTGCAAGAACTGAGAATACGCCTGCTATAAGAGTGAACTTTCCACCGTTCATAACATCAACGGTGAGTGCCTCGCCTGTTGTGGGGTCAAGCACAGCCTTGCCTGCTTCGTCAAGCTGGGGGATTTTGTCATAAACAAACATGGGAATACCCACTGATACAAATGCACCTGCAAGCATACCTCCCATTGTACGGAAGGTAGAAAGAGACTGTCTGTCACCGGGATCGTTGGAAATTGCTGATGCCATTGAGCCGTAGGGGATATTGATTGAGGTATAGAACACTGAGCCCCAGAGAATGTATGTTATGAACAGATAGGCAATTTTTGCTGCCTGAGGAAGGCCTGCAAGTGAGCTCTGATAAATAAGGAAGGATGCGATTGCAACGGGGCCGCACATTCTTCTGATCCAGGGCTTGAACTTGCCGTGCTTTGTGAATTTGCCTTTGTCACAGATTCTGCCCATTGCAACGTCTGTGAAAGCGTCAACAAATCGTGCAACCATCATAACAACACCGACAACAGCGGCTTCAACGCCCATAACGTCAGTGTAGAATTTAAGAAGGAAACTGGATGAAAGAATAAAGGTGAAATCATTACCGAAGTCACCGAACAGGTATCCGAGCTTATCTTTGATACCAAAGGGCTTAACTTTTGTGTTTTCCATATCTTGTACTCCTTTAATAAAAATATTGAACATTATCCTGTGATTTTATTATATATTTAACATATTCATTCGGTTAGAATTATTTTTACTAAAAATAGTAATTTTTTTGTTGAAATCTTGATTTTTTATAAAAATTGTACCATAATATAAATAAATGGTGAAGAAAAAGCTGAATAAGGAGCAAATATGAGTTCAGAAAACGTAAAAAACAGTCAGATTCTGTCGGAGCTTGATGCCTATGACGACAACTACGGCAACAAATTCATCAAAGAAATCGAAGCACGCTACAGCCTTGAAAATGACATGATCAGAGCAGTGTCCCAGGGTAACTATAAGGCATTGAGCACTGCTCTTTCGGCAGAGGTTTTTATGAACAATGTTGAAAAGAGATCTGATGATGCTGTAAGAAATCTGAAAAACTACATGATCATTTTCAACACGCTGCTGAGAAAGGGCGCAGAGGTCGGTAACGTTCATCCCTTTTATATTCACGGTATGAGTTCAGAATTTGCCGTCAGAATTGAAAAATGCAAAACACTCAATGATATCGAAAAGCTCTGGAACGATATGGCAAAGTCATATTGCAATCTAGTGAAAACTCACTATATAAAGGACTATTCCCCTCTGGTGCAGAACATTGTTATGCTCATTGATGCGGATCTTACTGCAGACCTGACTCTGAATTCTCTTTCAAAAAAATTAAATGTCAATGCAAGCTATCTTTCAACTCTTTTCAAAAAGGACACGGGATACACTCTGACGGAATATGTCAGCAACAAAAGGACGGAAAGAGCCAAGCGGCTTCTTGAAACCACAAACCACCAGATTCAGCAGATTTCTCATGAATGTGGCGTTCTTGATGTGAATTATTTTGTGAAGATTTTCAAAAAACATACAGGCAAAACCCCAAAACAATACCGTGATGAATTTTTGAGGCAGAATTAAAAATCACCTGAAGGGCGGCACTTCACAAGGATGTTAAGCCTTAAAATTCGCTGTTTTTGCACACAACTGCGTTAAAAATGCTCGAAATCCGCAAGGATTTCTGCGCTTTTCGCCTTGTTCTGCATCAAAACCATCTGAATTTTAAGGTGCTAAGCAGTTTTTATTCAGATATTTTTCGTTTAAAGGAAATGATAAAACTCCCGTAATACTCGCGTATTTCGGGAGTTTTTCGTAATGTTTAAGCGGAAAAGAGCCAATAAAAACCTTAACTTCCTTATGAAGTGCCGCCCAAG
>JAZSHL010000024.1:0-70237 GCA_045533205.1 Acutalibacteraceae bacterium
TTATTGTGTGCTTAGTTCACATTTTAAAGAAATACTTCCTTACCGGATGTCGGCATAAAGCTAAAAGCTTTATTTTGGGTTACCCGACGGCGTACGAAGGTACTCCGAGGGCGAGGTTTGTTTATAGCATAGAACACAAAAACGCAGTTTTTGTCTGTTTGTAATGATTTTTATACTTTTAAAGGGTTTCTTTGGCGGTTAAAACCGAAAGAAACCCTCTATCTATCTTGCTTTATGCGGTCTGCACTTTTTTTACAGCCCCTTTGCAATTTTTAAGAAATTATAAATTTTTTTTCACATATTGATTATTTACATAAATTGGTATAAAATTAAAATGTTAAAATACTGTTAAAGGAGAGTTTAACAAATGAAGAATCTTAAAAAAGCATTAAGCGTTGTTCTCTGCTTCATCATGGTGTTCTCAATGACAGCAGTTTTCTCATCTGCTGAGGATGCACCTGCAAATGCCTATGTGCCTGATTATGACAGAGAAACACCTGTTATTGTCATTCACGGTATCGGTCAGAACGATACATATGTTGTTGACGATGAAGGCAACAAGACCTATGACAAGGACGGTAACGAAATCAACGGCTGGCCTCTTGAGCTTAACCTCACAGGAGCTCTTGCTGAGATTATTCCCAACCTGCTTCTTTCTCTTTTCACAAGACAGGACAGCGGCCTTTCAGAAGCTATGAAGGACGGCGCAAGTAAGCTCTTCTATGCAATTGAAAAGGACAACGAGGGCAATTACATCAACAACATTGATGTTCCCTGCTACTTTGCTCCCGTTTCAGAGATTCCTGAAGAAAAAAGAGAAATGTATTATAACCGTATCCCCATTCAGGAATGCGGCGAAATTATCGGTGAAGACAAGCTCTATTTCTTCGGCTATGACTCACTCGGTGACATTTCAGAAACAACAAAAAGACTTCACAGCTATGTTCTCACAGTTCTTGAGCAGACAGGTGCAGACAAGGTTAACCTTTGTCCCATCAGCCTTGGCGGTTCTGTTGCAGTTTCATATCTTGACATGTTCAAAGAGGACCACAGCCTCATCAACAAGATTGTTTACATTGTTCCCGCAATTGACGGCAGTGAGCTTGTGGGCGACCTTCTCACAGGTAACGTCAGCGTGTTCACATCTGACGAAGCACTCTATGAAGAGCTCATGGTAAATCTTATGGGCGACACATGGACAACATATCTTATCAACATGCTGCTTCGTATTCTTCCCTCAGGCGTTCTCAGAAGTGCACTTAACGGCCTTCTTGAGGGTGTGGTTGAAAATGTTGTTGTCAAGTCAACACAGCTCTGGGCAACCTGTCCCACAAAGGATTATGAAATTGCAAGAGAAAAGTGGCTCATGAAGGATGAATATGCTTCAATCCGTGCAAAGGTTGACACCTTCATGCAGGCAAGAGCAAACTTTGAGGCTAATCAGAACGATATTCTTGCAAAGGGCGGTCAGCTTTACGACATCGTTTGCTACGACCTTCCCATGATGATTCCTCTCACCGCAGAATACAAAACCTCAAACACTGACTGCATTCTTCATGTTGAATCAACATCAATGGGTGCAACAATTGCTGACCTTGGCGAAACTCTCGGCGAAGACTACAAGGCTGCAGGCACATATTGTAAGAACCCTGCTCACAACCATCTTTCACCCGACGGAATGGTTGATGCCACAACAGGTCTTCTTCCCTGCACAACATGGTATTTCAAGGGTCAGTCTCATGAAATGCTTCAGTATAACGATATCTGCCTCAAGCTCGGCACACAGCTCATGACAGACAGAAACATGGTTGACGTTTATTCCAACCCTGTTGCATATCCCCAGTTCAACGGTGCAAGAATCACAAGATATACCAACTGGAAGATTGAAGACTGGGAAAAGGCCGACAAGTCAGGCATGACAGCAGAGCAGATTGCAGCAGTTGAAGCAATCATTGCAGAAATCAGAGCAATGGAAGCAGAAACAGTTATCGACACTGAAAAGTGGAATGCAGCTGAGCTTGCTCTTGAGCAGGCACTCGTTGATGTAGGAGTTCACGAATCCGGCGAGCCCTCATGTGCAGAAAATCTGTTCACTGAAATTTTCAAGGGAATGAATAAGGCTGTCAACAAGGTCTGCGAAAAGTTCGGTTATTGATTATGCTGATATATTAAACTTAATAAGGGCGGTTTTCCGCCCTTTATTTTTTCTGATAAGGTGATAAAATGAAATACAGAAAAATTGTTGAAGCAAAGTTTATTGAAAGACATAACCGTTTTGTTGCATCGGTTGAGCTTGAGGGAAAAACTGTGCAGTGTCATGTGAAAAACACAGGCAGATGCAAGGAGCTGCTTATTCCCGGGGCAAAGGCTTTTCTTGAAGAAGGCGATAATCCCTTAAGAAAATACCTATACTCTCTTATAGCAGTGGAAAAAGGGGAAAGGCTTGTCAATATCGATTCCTCAGCACCGAACAAGGCAGCTCTTGAGTGGCTGCAAAAAGGGGAGTATTTTAAAAACATTACCTATATTAAACCCGAATGCACCTACGGCAAATCCCGTTTTGATTTTTATTTCGAGTATGACGGTAAAAAGGCATTTATGGAGGTTAAGGGAGTAACACTCGAAAATGAGGGTGTTGTGTCCTTTCCCGATGCACCGACGGAAAGAGGCAGAAAGCATGTCAACGAGCTTGCCAAAAGCATGGAAGAAGGCTTTGAGGCATACATCCTTTTTGTTGTTCAGATGAAAGGCGTGTCTTGCTTTACACCCAATGTAAGCAATGATCCCGAATTTTCCCATGCTCTTAAGATCGCTTATGATAAAGGCGTCAGGGTGCTTTGCTTCGATTGTGAAGTAACCGAGGACAGCATGGAGCTTCGTGATGAGGTCAGTGTAAAAATATAAAAGATAAAAATTGTAACAAAGATAATAAAAATATTGCCAAACATTGAAAATTGTGTTATTATTAGCTATCAACATTAATCTGAAAGGCATTAGTTAAATGTATTTTAATAAAAAGCTTCCCATTTTTCTTGTGGTCTGCCTGTTTATTGTCAGCTCGGTGCTTTCATCGGCTGCAGTTTCAGACAATATGGATATAAGCAAACCCGTAAACATCGACGGAAAAAATCTTATCTGTGTTTCTTACAGAGGCGACACAGCCGATTTCCCTAAAAACTCTGTTGAAGGCATTCTTTCTGCAAAAGGTAAGGGCGCTGATATGGTAAGTGTCAGTGTGCTGAAAACTAAGGACGGCGTTTTTGTTCTTTGCGAGGATGAAAGCCTCGGCAATATCTGCAATGCGCCATACGGCAGAATCGAAGAGGTTATGTCAGGCCAGCTGAATGAATATAATCTTTATGACAGCTTCGGCAATCTCACCGAATACAGAATGCACACAGCTGAGGAGCTTTTAAACAGCACCGACTCATCACTTCATCTGATTTTCGACATCAGATGGGAGGACAGGGACGGAATCTATGAGCTTGTCAGAAAAGCAAAGGCTCTCGACAGAGTGTCCTTAAGAACAAAAGAAGGCGCAAAGAAAATAACAAAGTGGACATCGGGTCTTTCTGAAAAAATAAATGTTATCGGCGTTTATGACGGCAACATTATCTTCAATGCAATTTCTCATGTCAACACTCTTTCACAAGAGGGTATGACCATAGTGCAATATCAGTCCAAAAACTATTACAATGTTTTCTACGGTTCATGGGTAAGCGACAATTTTGCTGCCGATAATAAGGCGGTTGCAATTGCTCCCACTTATTCTCCCAATTTGTGCGGCCAAAGAAGCGACAGCGAATTGGGCTGGGACGAGCTTATAAAAAAAGGCTTCACTGCAATTGAAACAAACAACATCGAGGCCTTCATTTCCTATGCCGAAAAGAATGAGCAGGTGAGAAAGTCGCTTTCAGAGCTCATCGGCAGGGCCGAAAAGATTGATCTCATAAAGTATTCCACCGTCAGCAAGGAAAACCTCACTGATGCTCTGGAAGAAGGAAAAGCCGTTCTTGAGGGCAGAATCAAATCGCTCAATGAGGCGCAGCAGGCTTATTCGTCCCTACTCTTCTCTGTTAATGAAATGAGAATCGCAACAGGCGAAGAGACTACAAAGGGAGCCTTGAATATAACTGCAGGAAAGCTTGTTGCCACCGTGCTTGTCGGTGCAGGCCTTTTTGCAGCACAGGTATTTGTACACAAAATGCACAAAAAGAAGAGTTAACTCTTTGCAAGATATAAAGGAGGATGTTTTTATGAAACTGGAAGAAAAAAATTGGTTGCCTATAATGGAAAAACCGGAGGATGCAGGTGTCAATTCAAAGGTTGTGCAGGGCTTCATTGATCGCTGTGAAGAGCTCGGAAAGCAGGTTCACTCAATCATTGTTATCAAGGATGACAAGATTGCAGTTGAAGCCTATAAAGAGCCCTACGGCAGAGAGCATAACCACATGATGTACTCAGTAAGTAAGTCCTTTACTTCAACTGCTATCGGTTTTGCCGTTCACGAAGGCTACATCACAGTTGACACAAGATTTGTTGATATTTTCCCCGAAGCAAGAGGAGAAAAATATGACGAATATCTTGAAGAGATGACTGTTGAAGACCTTCTCACAATGCGCAGCGGCAAGAGCGTCAGCGTATTTCTTGACAGAACAAAGGACCGCTGGTTCAAGGATATCGTAGGCTCACCCTGGATTTCAGAGCCGGGAACAGAATTCCTTTACATCAGTGAAAACATGTATCTTCTTTGCTGCATTATCCACAAGGTTGTGGGTATGAGCGTTATGGAATATCTTAAGCCCCGTCTTTTTGAGCCCCTTGGCATCACACATCCCTTCTGGGAAACCTGCCCGAGAGGCATTGAAGCAGGCGGTTGGGGTCTTATGATCACAACTGAAGACCTTGCAAAGTTTACATACTGCTACAGCAAGGGCGGTAAGTTCGGCGGTAAGCAGGTTATTCCCGAGGAATGGGTAAGAGAAGCTACACGCTATCATGCAGATAACAGCAAGTCAAACAATGACTCAGACAGCAAGGTCGGCTACGGCTACTGCTTCTGGAGAAATGCAGGCTATGAAAAGTCATACCGTGCAGACGGTATGTTCTGTCAGTTCGGTATTGTATTTGAGGATCTCAACGCCTGTGTTATCACAACAGGTGGTGAGGTTAACGAGCAGGGCCTTCGTGATGTTGTCTGGGAATACTTCCCCAAGGCACTTGTTGAAGAAAATGACGGCGAAAGCGTTGATATAGCCTTCCCCGCATATGAAAGACTTCCCGAAAAGAGCCGTTCAGCTCTTGAACAGAGACTTGAGGGTAAGAAAATGAAGCTTTCAAAGCCCATCGTTGTCAATGTGGCAGGTTATCCCACCAGCGTTGTGCCTCTGCCGGCACTTTTCATGGAAAGCGACAAGGCAGGTAACATCAGTGACCTCAGCTTCAAGTTCTATGACGACGAAGCTGTTATGACATGGACAGAGGGCGATGAAATCAACTCTGTAAAAATCGGTATGGACGGTGAATACCGTTGGGACGATATCGTTATCGGCCAGATTCCCTATCACACCTGTTCAACAGGCTGCTGGAACGCAGATAACGAGCTTGAAGTGCATATCCGTTGCATTGAAGTTGTTGCAGAAAGAATTCTTGTCTTTAAATTCAACGGTGACAATGTTGTTATGCGTCCCTCATCAAATCCGCCGACAGCAGTTATGGCAGAAACCCTGAAAGAAACCGTTAAGGATGTTATAAAGCAGCCTCTTATGCAGGCAGCAGTTACAAAGGTACTGCCCAAGCTTGTTCCTCTTATTGATGCTGTTCAGAGAGGCAAGATCAAAGACTAATCTGAAATAATAATCCCATCGGAGGCGCATGATGTTTTTTAAAATTTTATTTGTTCTATCAATCGTGCTTGAATTTGTTTTCGTTCCCATGTTTCTGAAATACTATTGGCCCGAAAGATGTAAGCAATCCTGGTTCTTCAAAATGGTGTGTGCAACACTGTTTGTTCTTTGTGGCGTGTCTGCAATGAAGATAAGTGGCAACAATACCCCTTATGCTACACTGATGATCTGGGGCCTGGTGTTCGGCTGGATAGGTGACTTTTTGCTGCATGCACTTTCCAACAAGACCATATATTTCGTTACAGGTACGATAGCATTTCTGACCGGACATATTTTCTATATTGTTGCTTTGCAAAAGGCGATAAAAACAACCTATCCGGGTTCAGCAGTTTTTGAATGGTATGAGATTCTTGCAACTGTTGTTGTTGTCGGAATAGTTGCACTAATCGCATACAAAAACAATATTTTCAAAGAAAAAGGCATTATTGCTGTCGGAGCAATGGCATACGGTGTAATCCTCATGACCATGCTTGCAAAGGCTGCGAGATACTGTATCGGTGAATGGGCATACGGAACTAATGACTATATACCTCTTCTGTTTGCAATAGTTCTTACCGGTGCAATACTGTTTGCTGTTTCTGATCTTCTTTTGGGCTATATAATCGGCTTCGGCTGCAAAAAGAGAATAGTCAGAATCATTAATATCGTAACATATTTCGTTGCACAGATTCTTCTTGCAAGCAGTATTCTCTTTGTCAGATCAGCAATGCCGCTGTATTCTTAAAGCTTTGGCAGGGCAGAAGTGAAAGCTTCTGCCTTGTTTTTTTGCCGGAAAAGCATATGAAAAAAATCTCAAAAAAGTTTCAAAAAAGTCTTGACATTTGATATATCGGTGTGTATAATATCATTTGTTCGTTGCGGAATTGTGTAAGGGTAGCACAGCAGACTCTGACTCTGTTTGTCTGGGTTCGAATCCTAGTTCCGCAGCCAAAAAAATGACAAGTTTCGACAGAAACTTGTCATTTTTTTATCCAATCCGAAGGATTGGTATGTAATCGCCGTCAGGCGTATGTAATCATGCGGAGCGTGCATGGCTTCACCGCAGGTGCATTTCTCCTTCAGATTGATTACATACCTTTCTTTAAAAGGATTACATCCACAACTTCGTTGTGATTACATTCCGTCTTACGACGGATTACATACATGGCTACGCCTTGATTTTTTTAGGTTGAGTTGATATAATGCTTTCAGAGGTGATTATATGAGAGATAATCCGTTAATGAAATATTCTGAACAGCTTGCTATTGAAATTGAAAAGCTTTGCAAATCATTAGATAAAAAAGATAACTCAAACACCATTTTTCAAATTCGCAAATCTTCTTCAAGTGTATTTGCTAATATTTCTGAAGCACAATATCCTCAAAGTCTTCCCGATATGCTTTCTAAATTTAAAATTGCACGAAAAGAATGCGTTGAAACTGAAAGTTGGCTAAAACTTTTATATTCAGCAAACGCAATTGATGAAGAGACATTCAAAAAACAAAGAAATCTTTGTGGTAGAATACAGAGAATGTTAACATCATCTTGTATTACTATTGAAAAGAAAATGTGATAATTCTATTTTGCTACCAATTTTTATTTACTTCTTCACTAATCTATAGGTCGATTTTTGGAAGTAAGAAGTAATAATGAATAATGAATAGGTGTGGGCGGGACACCCGCACCCGATTGTAATTTCAGATTATGTGTGATATAATCATTTTAACAAATATGAAAATTAGAAAGTGAGGGATAGTATGAAATGTCCATATTGTAACAAAGAAATGGAATTAGGTTATATTCAATGTCGTGATGGCGTAACATGGACAAAGAAGAAATACTTTTGGGAAATTTTTTCTTCAGCACATGAAGATAGCGTATCTCTTGCTAATGGCGCTGCTAAGAATTCAAGAGCTGTATATGCTTACAAATGTAGTTGTTGTAAGAAAGTTATCATTGATTATTCTAAGATGTAAATGAAATCAAATTTATCGACTTGTTGCTAAATTGAGCTGTAAACACAAAAAATCCGACAAGTTTCGACTTGTCGGATTTTTTTATCCAAGCCGACAGGCTTGATTTGATTACTGAAAAGCGGTCTGATTTGTTGATAAATAAGAATTTGTTGAATGGATAAGTAGGCGTCGCTCCCTACGCATTTATCTTGCAAAGTCCAATTTATGAGCTGAATATTTCCGCTGCTCTCACTTTGTGAGGGCAGTTTTTTTGTCAGAGCTTTTATCCGAACAAGCAGGAGAATATGGATTCAGGTTGATTTGTTCGATAGGGTTGTGGTATAATTTTTTCAATCAATATTAGTAAAGTGAGTTTGTTATGGAATTTAATGAGAAATTACAACAGCTTCGAAAGCAAAAAGAAATCACTCAGGAAGAACTCGCAGCTGCTATTTATGTTTCACGAACTGCAATTTCAAAATGGGAATCAGGCAGAGGTTATCCAAGCATTGATTCATTGAAGGCGTTATCTAATTTTTTCGGAGTAACGATTGATGAGCTTTTGTCAGGTGAGGAATTACTTATAATAGCTGAAGAAGATACAAATCAAAAGCGAAATTATTTTCGTGATTTAGTATTCGGATTGCTTGACATTTGTATAGCGATGTTCTTTTTTGTCCCGTTCTTCGGTCAGGCTACAAATGAAAGTGTACAAGCAGTATCACTGTTGTCATTTATTGAAATATCTTCCTATTTGCGAATTGTTTATTTTGCTGTTGTAATTTCAATTATTACAATGGGAATCTTAACACTTGCTTTGCAAAAAAGTCAGAATACATTCTGGATTAAAAATAAAACTAAAATTTCTTTAATATTAAACACTGTGGGAATACTGATTTTTATTATCAGCACACAACCTTATGCAGCAGTTTTTATGTTCGTCTTGCTCATTATAAAGGCTTTGTTGCTTATAAAATGGCAATGATACGAAAAGTGTCGTTCCCGTGACATCCCGTTTCTTGTGGTTTTTCCAGCCTTCCTTTAAACTTAATTCAGGCGAAAGCCAAACATTAAAAAGGTAGGTTGATAAAAATGAGAAAAAACAATCGAAAGACTCTTTATACCGCAATCTGTATGCTCGTGGGATTTGTATTGTGGACGATAGCGATTCAATTTGTTGATATTAAAGCAGTCGGCCCTCAAAACTCTTCCGTCGGATTTGCAACACTTAATCAGTTTGTTCATAATCTTACAGGTGTTAATATGTCGCTTTACACGATTACTGATTGGTTAGGTCTTGTTCCGATAGGATTCGCTATGGGATTTGCTTTGCTTGGACTTATTCAATGGATTAAGAGAAAGCGAATTCTGATGGTTGATTTCAACATTCTTGCTCTCGGTGGCTTCTATATCATTGTAATGGCTGCGTACATCTTCTTTGAGATGGTGGTTATTAATTACAGACCTACACTCATTGATGGATATCTTGAAGCCTCGTATCCGTCGTCAACAACGATGCTTGTTATGTGCGTGATGCCGACGGCGGCAATGCAACTGAATTTGCGTATCAGAAATACCGTTTTCAGATGGTGCGCTATCATTACAATCGTAGCTTTCATCGTATTTATGGTGATAGGCAGACTCATCTCAGGTGTGCATTGGATCACCGATATTATAGGCGGTGCATTTCTTAGTGCAGGGCTTGTAATGATTTATTACTCTGTCAGCAACATAGCAACAAAAAACTGCTGATCAGGTTCCGATTTAACGCATTTCCGCTGCTTTGAGCTAAACACATATTTTCTGTTTGCGAACTTTTATAAATTACATAACCCCGGTTTTTTTAGCTTGGGGTTTCTTTTTTTCTTTTCATTCTTTCTATTCATTGACAACCCAAAAAAATACTGCTATTATTAAACCGCAACAAATCAAAGTGTTCTTTTCTGAACAGTTGAAGAATTAATATAAGTGAAAGAAAAAACTGAACGGAGGATAAATGATGAAAACCTATGATGTAGTAGTTATCGGTGCAGGTAACGGCGGTCTTGCCGCTGCAGCAACCTGTGCCAAAGCAGGGTATTCAACACTTCTGCTTGAAAGACACAACATTCCCGGTGGCTCTGCTTCTTCTTTTGTGAGAGGAAGATTTGAATTTGAGCCCTCACTTCATGAGCTTGCAGGTGTGGGCGCACCCGACAAAAGCGGACAGATTGAGTCTATGTTCAGCAGAATGGAGGGTAATGTTGATTGGTGTACACACAAATCAACCTTCCGCCTTGTTGTTCCTGCAAAGGAAGGCGACAAGGACGCTTTTGTCAATGAGGACGGAGTGCTTGTTTCTGTTGATGCAAGAATGCCTGCCGAATTTGAGCCCTTTGCAAGAAAGCTTGACGAGCTTGTTCCCGGCTCATATGAAAGCTGCATGAAGGCATTTGACCTTTCCACAAGAATGTATAAGGTCTTTGACTGCCTCGATGACCTTAAGAAGCTCCCCGGCAGCATCAAAGATCTGCCCGATGTCATGAGAATGGCATCACACACAATGAGCGAGGCTCTTGATACTCTCGGTATGCCTAAAAAAGCGCAGGATATTTTCAATACATACTGGTGCTATATGGGCTCACCCGCATCACAGTTTGACTTTTTGTATTATATGGCAGTGCTTCACGGTTACGTTGAATACGGCACAGGCATCCCTCACCTTCGCAGCCACGAAATGAGTCTTGCTCTTGACGAGGTTATCCGCAGACACGGCGGTGACATCTGGTATAATTCAGAGGTAACAAAGGTTATCATGAAGGACGGTAAGCCGGCAGGCGTTGTCATCAACGGAGAAAAAGAGGTATACGGCAAATACTTTATCTGTAACTCTTCACCCAACTCTGTTTGGAATGATCTTTTCGAACAGAAGGATATCCCCGAAAAGCAGCTTAAAATGCTCAACACAAGAAAGATTGCCTGCGCTCTGACAACTGTTTATCTCGGCATGAACAAGACAAAGGAAGAGCTTGGCTTAAAGGACTATTCTATCTTTATCGCACCCGATTCAGATTCAGACAAGCAGTATGATGCTGCACAGAATTTCTTCAGCGGATTCTGCATTATTAACTGCCTTAATGAAATCATACCTGACTGCACCCCTGAAGGCACAAGCCAGCTTTTCCTGACAACAATGACCTTCGGCGATGTTATGAAGGATGTCAGACCTCAGGACTATAAAAAGTTCAAAACAAAGGTTGCAAAGGACATGATTGAAACCTGTGAAAAGGCACTCAACATTTCCATCACACCTTATATCGAAGAAATCGAAATTGCTCTTCCGCCCACATTTGCACGTTATCTTAACACCCCTCAGGGTACTCCCTATGGCTATATGCTTCAGAAATGGGATAGTCTGATTCCGAGAACCGCTCAGTATATGCAGGATCAGCCTTTCCCGAACTTCCTTTTCTGCGGTGCATCACAGGAAAGAGGCGATGGTTACGGCTGTGCATACTACACAGGTGAAAAAGCAGGCGGAATCGTGGTTAAAGCATTAAAGAAGGAGGGTAAATAATCATGGCAGATAATTTTAAATCCCTTAAAGCAACAAAATTTATCTCTGTTCTTTCAGGCCGTCAGGCAAGGTTTAAAGAGGGCAAGGCAGAGCTCCCGAATATTTCTGACAATGCTATGGCCCTTGCAAAGGCCCTTCACCCCAAAAGACAGTATCTTAAAATTGAGTCTGTAACCGAAAGAGGAGAAGACTGCAGATCATATACCCTTGTTCCCGACACAGATAAGGGCACAAAGGCTCTTGCATATTTCGGCGCAGGTAAATATCTTACCGTTTTTGAAACAATTGAGGATATGCCTGTGACAAGAGCTTATTCAATTTCATCTTCACCCAAGGATTCACTTGAGGGTAGATATGTTCTGACAATCAAGCTCGTTGAGGGCGGCCTTATGTCCCGTTATATTTTCGACAACTGGGAGGTCGGCAGAGAGGTTGAGGTTTCAGCTCCCGCAGGCAATTTCGAATATCAGCCCATTCGTGACGCTGAAAAGGTAATCTGCCTTGCAGGCGGCAGCGGTATCACACCCTTTGTATCAATGGCAAATGCTATTGCTGACGGTGATGAAGATTTTGAAATGACACTGCTTTACGGTAGCAGAAATTATGATAATATTCTTTTCCGTGAAGAGCTTGATGCACTTCAGAAAAAGTGTGGCAAAATCAAGGTCGTTCATGTTTTAAGTGATGACGAAAATGCTCCCGAAGGCACTGAAAAGGGCTTTATTACAGCAGAGCTTATTTCAAAATATGCACCCAAAGACGAGGCATATTCTGTCTTCCTTTGCGGACCACAGCAGATGTATGCTTTTGTTGACAAGGAGCTTGAAAAGCTGCATCTTCCGAAGAAATATATCCGTCATGAAATGTTCGGTGAATTCCATAATCCCTCATCACAGGCTGACTATCCGTCCGAAGTTCCCGAAAGAGTGAAAATCACTGTGACAATTCAGGATAAGACCTATCATGTTGAAGGCAATTCAGCTGATTCCGTTATGCAGATTCTCGAAAAGAACAAGATTTCTGTTCCTGCGCGTTGCAGAAGCGGTGAGTGCGGATTCTGCCATTCACATCTTATTTCAGGTAAGGTATATGTTCCGAAGCATCTTGAATACCGCCGTCTTGCTGACTATAAGTTCGGCTGCATTCATCCCTGCTGCTCATTCCCGCTTACCGACCTTGAAATAAATGTTCCGGTTGCAAAATAAATTATAAATTAAGGCAAGAGGGTGGAAATACAAAACCGCCCTTTTGCTTTTAGGATGAAAAAAAGCTCAATGATGAGTCTTTAAGGCTGAAAGGAGAGATAACATGAAAAAAGGAAAGAAAGTGCTGACAGCTTTCGGTTGTGTGGCGTTGAGCGTTGTTCTCGGCGCAGGAATATGGCAGATATATGTGCGCCAGCAGTCAAAAAACTATAATCTTATAACTCTTGATACATCGGAGCTGCCGCAGCCGGTTTCAGGCCCCGAAAAGGAAGATGATGTGCAGCTCAGTGAAGTGACTATGCACTATGCTGTTTACGGTGATAAGGGTTATCCCTTGATTCTTGTTCACGGCAACGGCGGCAGCCAGAATTCTCTTAAGGAGGCTGCACTGTATCTTGCAAATCACTACAGAGTCTATGTTATCGAAAGCCGCTGCCACGGGCAGAGTAGCGATCCGGGTGAAATTTCATACGAGCTTATGGCAAAGGATATAAAGGAATTCTGTGAAAAGCTTGAGCTTCAGAAGCCATTTCTTATGGGACACAGTGACGGTGGCATAAATGCACTCACAGTGGCTTATATGTATCCCGACCTTCTCGGAGGCATTATTTCCTGTGGCGCAAACACAACACCCGACACCTTCAAGCCTTATTTCACGATCGGTGTGAAGGTGATGAACATATTCAAGCCCGATAAGCTCAACGATATGATGCTCACCCTTCCTCAGATGAACAAGGAGCTTCTTTCAAAAATCACCTGCCCGACATATATCGTAGCAGGGGAATATGACATCATGTGGCTTTCAGACACTGCACTTATCCACGAAAGTATTCCTCACAGCAAGGTTGCAATAATCAAGGGTGCAGACCATTCCTCCTACATTTCACAGGACGGAAAGCAGGCATATGTTCTTGCACATGAGTTCTTTTCTTCTCTCGTTTAAAAAGAAAAAATGTTGACTTTTATGTCTTCGACAAGGCTTATAGGCTATTGACAAACAATGTAACATTGTATATAATTATGGTGTAATTTACATGACTGACGGAATAGCGGATCACCGCGGGGGAATGTAGATTTTATTATGCCGACCGTCTGGGCGATTCAGTTTATTTTGTGAGCTGATTCGTCCTTTTTTTGTTGCAATCGGCTCGGATTTTCAGGAGGTATTTTCATGAAGCATAACAATTGGAACGGTTTCAGAGAAGGTGTATGGCAGAATGAAATCAATGTGCGTGATTTCATTCAGACAAACTACAAGGAATTCACAGGCACTGCGGATTTTCTTGCCGGAGCGACACCGAGAACACAGAATCTTATGAAAAAGCTTGAATCTCTTTTTATGCTCGAAAGACAGTACGGCGGTGTCCTTGACATTGATACAGCTACAGTATCCTCCCTTACAAGCTATTCTCCCGGATATATCGACAAGGAAAACGAGCTTATTGTCGGTATGCAGACCAACAGACCTCTCAAGAGGGGAGTCAATCCCTTCGGAGGCATGAGAATGGTGCGTCAGGCCTGCGAGGCATACGGCTATAAATTGAGCAACAAGGTGCAGGAGGAATTCCGTTTCCGCACCACACACAACGACGGTGTTTTCAGAGCCTACACAGACGAAATGCGCCAGGCAAGAAAGTGCCATGTTATAACAGGTCTTCCCGATGCTTACGGAAGAGGCAGAATTATCGGCGACTACCGCCGTGTGGCTCTTTACGGTGTCGACAAGCTGATTGAAGAAAAGAAAAAGGATAAAGCACTTCTGGCAAACGAAGCCTTTAACACAGAGAGAATCCGTCTTGATGAGGAGCTTTATCAGCAGATTGCCTTTTTAGGATATATGAAGGAAATGGCTGCTATGTACGGTTATGACATAAGCCAGCCTGCAGAAAATGCACGTGAAGCAATTCAGTGGACATATTTTGCATATCTCGGTGCTATCAAGGAGCAGAACGGCGCTGCCATGTCTCTTGGCAGAGTGAGCACATTCTTTGACATTTACATCGAGCGTGATAATGCAAGGGGAATTCACACCGAGGAGGGCGCTCAGGAGCTTATGGATGACTTTGTCATGAAGCTTCGTATTGCACGTCACCTTCGCACCCCCGAATATAACGAGCTTTTTGGCGGAGATCCTATGTGGATAACTGAAGCTGTCGGCGGCATGGGCGAAGACGGAAGAACCCTTGTAACAAAAAACAGTTTCAGAATGCTCAACACACTTTATACTCTCGGATCATCACCCGAGCCGAACCTGACTGTTCTCTGGTCAGAGAAGCTGCCCGAAAACTTCAAAAAGTTCTGTGCAAAAATCTCTGTTGACACAGACTCAATTCAGTATGAAAACGATGACGTAATGCGCCCGATTTACGGTGATGACTATGCAATTGCCTGCTGCGTTTCTGCCATGAAGGTCGGCAAGCAGATGCAGTTTTTCGGCGCACGCTGCAACCTTGCGAAGCTTCTTCTGATTGCAATCAACGGCGGATATGACACAACAAGCGGAATTCATATCGGCCCGCAGATGCCTGTTATGGACTGTGATAAGCTTGACTTTGATGCAGTTATGGAGCGTTTTGAAATTTACATAAGCTGGTTGAGCCGTCTTTATGTCAACACAATGAATATTATTCACTATATGCACGATAAATACGCCTATGAAAAAACACAGATGGCACTTCATGACACCGATGTTGAACGCTTCATGGCTTTCGGTATTGCAGGCTTGTCTGTTGTGGCTGACTCATTGAGTGCAATAAAATATGCTGACGTTAAGCCCGTTAAGAATTCAGCCGGCTTTATCACCGAGTTTGTTACAGAGGGAGATTTCCCGAAATACGGCAACGATGACGACCGTGTTGACCTTATTGCAAAGGATATGACCCACCGTGTTATAACAGAACTTCGCAAAACCCAGGCTTACCGTAATGCAGTTCACACTCTGTCGGTTCTGACAATCACATCAAATGTTATGTACGGCAAAAACACAGGCGCAACACCTGACGGAAGGAAGGCCTCTGCGCCCTTTGCACCGGGTGCTAACCCCATGCATAACCGTGAGCAAAACGGTGCTCTGGCATCTCTTAACTCTGTTGCAAAAATCAGCTATGACGATTGCCGTGACGGAATTTCAAACACATTCTCCATCACTCCCGAAGCACTTGGCAGAAACGAAGAAGACAGAGTCAATAATCTTGTATCAATCCTTGACGGTTATTTCAGAAAGAAAGCACATCATATAAACGTCAATGTTCTCAACCGTGAAACACTTATGAAGGCATATGAGGACCCGGAGGCTTATCCGAATCTTACTATCAGAGTATCCGGCTATGCAGTTAACTTCCACAAGCTTTCCCGCGAACAGCAGCGTGAAGTTATCAGCCGTACCTTCCATGAATGTGTATGACAGACGGTGCAGTAAAAGGCAGAATCCATTCTGTTCAGAGCCTTGGCACACTTGACGGACCGGGCGTGCGTTTTGTGGCTTTTATGCAGGGTTGCAACCTCCGCTGCGGATGCTGCCATAATCCCGACACATGGGAAATCAGCGGGGGAACGGAATACACTGCAAGGGACATCGTTGAAAAAGCAAAGCGTTTCAGAGAGTATTTCGGCAGTGAGGGAGGAATCACCCTTTCCGGCGGTGAGCCTCTTCTGCAGCAGGATTTTGTCCGTGAGGTTTTTATGCTCTGTAAAGATGAAGGCATAAATACCTGCCTTGATACTTCGGGCAGTATACTTAACGACAAGGTCAGAGAGCTGCTTGAGTTCACAGACAGAGTTCTTCTTGATATCAAATACACAACCGATGAAAAATACCGTGAGTATGTGGGCTGCTCAATGAACACCCCTATGAGCTTTCTTTCCTATCTTAACGAAAAGAAAATCCCTGTCACTGTGCGTCAGGTGATTATCCCCACCCTCAATGACGATAGGGAAAATATACAAAAGCTCAGCAAGCTCACAAAAGATTATCCCTGTGTGGATAAAATTGAGCTTCTGCCCTTCAGAAAGATTTGTCAGAGCAAATATGATGAAATGGGAATTGTCTTTGCATTTTCCCGTTTTCCAACGCCGACTTCAGAAAAAATGCAGCAGCTTCAGAAGCTTATGCAAGAATCAGAATGATAAATTTTGTTCAGTGCGGAATTGTAATCAGAGGATAATTATGCTAATATTCATATTAGCAGGAAAGAAAAAGGCTTGCTCAACGGTTGCATTCTGCAACAAATTACCCGAAAGGATAAAATATCATGAAAGCAAAAATTACACTTGCCGGTGAAATGAAAATCGGCGAAATAGACAGAAGAGTTTTCGGCTCATTTATTGAACATCTCGGCAGAGCAGTTTACGGTGGTATCTATGAGCCGGGCCATCCTCTTGCTGATGAAGAGGGCTTCAGAAAAGATGTTATCGGCCTTATCAATGAGCTTGGTGTGCCCGTTGTGCGTTATCCGGGCGGAAACTTTGTTTCAGGCTATGACTGGGAGGACGGCGTTGGTCCTGTAGAGGAAAGACCTGCACGTCTTGAACTCGCATGGGGTGTTACAGAGCCTAATAAATTCGGCACAAATGAATTTATGGCATGGTGCAAAAAGGCTAACACCTCACCTATGATGGCAGTGAATCTCGGCACAAGAGGCCCTGATGCTGCAAGAGCGCTGGTTGAATACTGCAACCATAAGAGTGGCTCAAAATATGCTGATATGAGAATTTCTCACGGCTATAAAAACCCTTGGGATGTCAAGCTCTGGTGCCTTGGCAACGAGATGGATGGTCCCTGGCAGATGGGTGCTAAAACCGCCTATGAATACGGAAGAACTGCAAATGAAGCATCAAAGCTTATGAAATGGGTTGACCCGTCAATCGAAACAGTTCTTTGCGGCTCATCAAGCCGTGGCATGAGCACCTTCGGTGACTGGGAGGCAACTGCACTTGACATCGCTTACGACAGTGTCGACTATATATCGCTTCATCAGTATTACGGCAACCACGCAAAGGATACTCCTTCATTTCTCGCAAAGAGCATGGAGCTTGATGACTTTATCTACAGTGTGATATGCACCTGCGATTTTGTTAAGGCAAAGAAGAGATCAAAGAAAAAGATTATGCTTTCCTTTGACGAATGGAATGTCTGGTATCATTCAAACGGTGCACCCATTGAAAGATGGTCTGTGGCGCCGAATCAGCTTGAGGATATCTATAACTTTGAGGATGCACTTGTTGTCGCATGTATGCTTATCACACTTCTTCGCCATTCGGACAGAGTGAAGATTGCCTGCCTTGCACAGCTTGTCAATGTTATTGCACCAATTTTCACAAAAACAGGCGGTGGAGTATTCCGTCAGACTATCTTCTATCCCTTCCGTGAAATGTCAAAGTATGCAAAGGGATGTGCATTGAATCCTATTATCGATTCACCTAAGTATGACTGCAAGGAATTCACTGATGTTCCTTATCTTGAGGCAATTGCCACATATGATGAAGAAAAGGACAGTGTTGCTGTTTTTGCAGTTAACCGTTCCATGGATGAAAAAATGGAGCTTGATATTTCTCTTCTCGGCTTTGAGGGCTACAAGGCAGTGGAATTTGAAGCTCTTGAGGGCTTCGATGTTCTTCAGGAAAACACCTTCGAAAGCGAAGTTGTTGATATGAAAAAGAAGGCACTTCCCGAAGACAACGGAAAGACAGTTACAGCAGAGCTTTCACCCCTTTCCTTCAATGTTATCCGCTTTGAAAAAATCAAATAAATATTGCTTTTTACTCTTATAAAATCGGAAAACGGCACTGCATAAGGAAAAAATCTTTGTGCAGTGCCGCTTTTTTTCAAAAATATAAAATAATTCATATAAAAGATATTTACCTGTCTGCACTTTTATGGTAAAATGCTGTCAGACCAACCGAAAGGATGATTTTTATGACAAAAGTATTGAAATCAATGTCTGCACCTACAATCCGTGTCAAGGCTGTTGCCACAATAATTGCAACAGTGGCTGCAGTGGCATTGCCGCAGCTTTGCCATGTTATCGGTGATATATCAGGACTCGGCTCAGGCTTGGGTGAAGCATTTCTTCCCATGCACCTTCCTGTAATGCTTCTTGGCATTTTCATGGGAAAATATTGCGGTGCTGTTGCCGGTTTTGCTGCACCTATGATAAGCTTTGCTCTGACAGGTATGCCAAAAATCGGTCTTCTTCCCTTCATGGCAATTGAGCTTTGCGTTTACGGCTTTATGATGGGCGCACTCAAGGATAAAAAAATGCCCGTTTTCGGCAAGGTGATTATAAGTCAGGTTGTCGGCAGAGCAATCCGTGCAATTGCAATTGCTCTTGCAGTTTATGCCTTCGATTACACTGCACTTAGTCTGTCAGTTATCTGGACAAGCATTGCAGCAGGTCTCCCCGGACTCATTCTGCAGTGGTGCATGATTCCGCTTATTGCGTATTACATTAACACAAAGCAAGCAGATTGATTATTCATGGGCGCCCGGGCGGCGTCCATGTTGATTTGAGAGGTCAGCAAATGAACAGTGGCATTGAAAAAGCAAAGCAGAAGCTGAAAAACGGCAGCTTCACCTTGGTTTTATCTGACGGTGAACAAATTCTCACATCCTGCGAAAGGGGAGTGAAGCCTCTTCTCATGCTGCTTGAAAGCGGTGAGGACTATTCTATCTTTTCGGCAGCCGATAAGGTTGTCGGAGCTGCAGCGGCATATCTTTATGTTCTTTTAAAGGTCAGAGAGGTTTATGCTCCGACAATGAGCGAAAAGGCAAAGGCCGTTTTTCAGAAATACGGTATTCCCTTTGAGGCTGAGAGCTTTACTGAAAATATAATCAACCGCAGGGGAGACGGTCCGTGTCCTATGGAGCAGGCGGTGAAAAATGCAGTATCGCCGGAGGAGGCACTTGAAAAGATAAAAGAAACGCTGAAGGCGTTGAAGGGATAGTCAGAAACAACAATTCGGACAGGTATCACAGGAAAGAGATACCTGTCCTTTTTTAGTCAAAAAATTCACCTTTATTCTTGCAATATATCTCTGTATATGTTAATATATAGGTTAGGATGTTGTGCACAGTTTAAAATAATAGGAGTGATAAATGATGAAATGTGTTTTTTGCGGTAAGGAAGTTGAAAAAGGCTCTGAAATCTGTCCTCATTGCGGCATGATCCTCAGCCTCGGTGACGATAACGGAGAAGTCACAATTCCAGAATATACACCGAATGTTTTTTCATCAGAAAGAAGAAAAGAAAAGAAGGTCGAGCAGGCAATGGAGCTGGAAATCAGCGACGTTGAAGAAACAGTGCCTGTTGTGGAAAGCATTCCCGAATTTGCACCTGCTGAATATGATTTCACTCCTGTATCAGGCGAAATAAAAATGGCTGAAGCAGAGCCTGAGACCGCTTCACAGGCAGCCGAAAAGACAGCACTGCAGGAAGAAGCTGCTGAAGAAGCAGATGAAGCTCTCGCTGAGGAAGCTGTCAATGCCGCTGAGGCGTGTGAAGATAATGAAGCTGATGACACTGCTGAGTCATGTGAAGATAATGAAGCTGATGACACTGCTGAGTCAATCGAAGAAGCTCAGGAACAGATGCAAGAGGCTGACGGTGCCGATTCTGCTGACGAGGCAGAAGAAAACCAAGCAGATGAAGAACAGTCTGCCGAAACAGAAGAAGCTGCTGCAGCTGCGGCAATCCTTGCTGCTTCTGCCGAAGATAATGTTCAGGCTGCTGAAGATGTTTACAAGGCTCCCTCATACGAAGACTTCAACGCAACAGAAACGATCAGCACTGAGCCTTCAGAGGATGACGTCGCATATCCCGAATATGCTGACTTTGCCGAAACAGAGGGTGAATATGAAAACGTTGAAGATATAATTTGTGTCAACGAGGAAGAAAGTGAAGACAATGAAGTCGTTGCTGTGCCGGTGCCCGATTCTGACGAGCCTGACAGTGATGACGATGACGACAGCGATGACATTTATGTCAAGCCCTCAAAAGGCAAATCAGGCATTATAACTATTGTTGCTCTTTGCATTGTTCTTGTCGGACTTGTTGTTGCGGGCGGATATGTTGTTAAAAACGTTCTTCCCGAAAAGAAACCGACAGAGCCTACAGTTTCCGTTGGTGCTTCAGCAACTGAAGAAGCAACAACAGAAGATGAAGCTGACACTCATGAAGAAACAACTGCAGATGATGTCACTGAGGAAACAACAGAAGACGATGTGACAGCTGAAAGCGAAGAAACAACTGAGGAAGTGACGACTGCTCCCTCAACCACTGTTTCTTCAACCACGAAGCCCAATACAACAAGACCAAACACCACAAAGCCCAATACTACAAGACCAAACACCACACGACCAAACACAACAAAACCGACTACTACAAAGCCGACAACAACAGATCCCTACGGATACAACGATGTTGAAATCAAGGCTCCGAAGAAATATCTTGCGGAAAGCTATAAGGGCTATATCACAGCAGACAGTGTAACAGTCAGAGCGTCTGCAGCTGCAACTGCACCCAGATATTTCTATCTTGTCAAGGGCTCAGAGGTTATTGTCAAAGCAAAAGAAAACGGCTTCTGCTATGTCTATTCAACAAGATTTGCCACACACGGCTGGGTTAATGCTTCCTACATTTCAACCTCAAGACCTGTTGAAGAAACAACAAAGGTCAACACAGGCACAGTCAGACCTGATGTTGACGGCAGCGGTGAAACAAAATATGCAACAAATATGCTCAACATGAGAAAGGGCCCCTCAACTGACTACGGAATTGTAAATGTAATTCCCGTCGGTCACCCTGTCAAGATTATAGGCTACAAATCAGGCGTATCGGGCTGGGCATATGTCACAGACCTTACAACCGGTGTTAACGGCTGGGTATCAACAGCATATCTTAAAAGCTGAAAATGAATATTATTTGATCGGAGGAAATATATATGATGACATTAAAAACCCGTTGGGCAGAACAGGCAATGTGCGACTTGCCTCTTCCCGAATATCCCCGCCCTCAGATGGTCAGAGATTGCTGGATGAATCTTAACGGATTCTTTGACTTTGCAATCACTGACGAGGACAAGGACTGGTGCGAGGAATATGACGAAAAAATCCGTGTACCCTTTGCAGTTGAAAGCTGTCTTTCAGGCGTATGCAAGAGAGTAAGCGACAAGGATGCACTCTGGTACAGAAAGAAGTTCATTCTTACAGATGACTTCAAGGGAAAAAGAGTTATTCTTCACTTTGAGGCTGTTGACTGGAAGGCAAAGGTTTATGTCAACGGCGAAAAGGTAGGCAAGCACACAGGAGGCTACTGTCCCTTCTCATTTGATATCACTGACGAATTGAAGGACGGTGAAAATGAGCTTGTTGTCAGAGCGTGGGACCCCACCGACAATGGCTGGCAGAACAGGGGTAAGCAGGCAAGTGAATCCCATGGCTTCTGGTACACCTCAACATCAGGCATCTGGCAGACAGTATGGCTTGAGGGTGTCAATGAAAACTATATTGCTTCCTACAGAATAACTCCCGACATTGATGCAGGTGTTGTTGAAATTATTCCCGAAATCGTCGGCGAGGGCACACTTAACATCAGGGTATTTGACGGTGAAAATGTTGTCTTTGAGGGTGCTCTGCCTTCAGACGGCAAGGTTGCAATTGCTGATGCAAAGCTCTGGAGTCCGGAAGATCCGTTCCTTTACGACTTCGAGCTTACACTCACAAAGGGTGAAGAAAGTGATACAGTCAAGGGCTATTTCGGCATGAGAAAGTTCTCAATCGATATGCACGAGGGCTATAACAGACTTTTCCTCAACAATGAGCCTTATTTCCAGAGAGGTCTTCTTGATCAGGGCTACTGGAGTGACGGCGGCATGACTCCTCCCACAGAAGAGGCTATGATTTATGACATTCAGACCATGAAGGATTTAGGCTTCAACATGCTTCGTAAGCACATCAAGGTTGAATCTCACAGATGGTATTACCTTTGCGATAAAATCGGTATGCTCGTATGGCAGGATATGGTCAGCGGCGGCAAGGCACTCAACCTTTTCCACGCAGGCGTGCTTCCCAACATCCACGGCACCCTTAACCCCATCATCTATATGTCAAAGAAGGACAACACCTATAAAACCTTCAACAGAGATAAGATTGAATGGCGTCTTCAGTTTGAAGAAGAATATGAGCAGATGATCGACAATCTTTATAACTTCACATCAATCTGCTGCTGGGTACCCTTCAACGAGGGCTGGGGACAGTTCGATGCAAAGAGAATCGGTGACTGGACCAAGCAGAAGGATCCCACACGCTTCTGTGACCATGCAAGCGGCTGGTACGACCAGAAGGGTGCAGACTTCAGAAGCATGCACAAATATATCATGCCTGTTATTCTTCCCAAGTATGACGGCAGACCTATCGTGCTCAGTGAATTCGGCGGCTACAGCCATAACATTCAGGGACACGTATGGAATTACAGCAAGAGCTTCGGCTATCAGATGTATAAGAGCAAGGATGCCCTCACAGCTGCATATCAGAAGCTTCACGAAAAGCAGATTATACCCAACATCAAGAAAGGTCTTTCTGCAACGGTTTATACACAGGTTTCAGACGTTGAGTTTGAAGTTAACGGCCTCCTTTCCTATGACCGTGAGCTTGTTAAGCTTCATGAGGATGTTGTGAAAGACATCAACGCAAAAATGACATATTAATCTTGAAATAAGCACCGCACTGCCGGTGCTTATTTTGGATAAATCAACACAAATGGGATGAGGCGAAAAATGGATATCAAAGAATATATAAAAATGCCGAACTGCACCGTGCCTGAAGACATTCAGCTTTCTTTGAAAAAGGGCGGCTCAATCACACCGACAGACTTTGAAAATAAAAACATGATCTTAAGTGACACTGCTCTGCAGGCCGAAGCAGGTTATACACTTCTTCCGGACGGCAGATATCTTGTCTCTATGTATTGTCCCATGCCCGGAGTGACAAAGGAAATGGTTGAATGGTGGTTCTGGTGGCATCCGCAAATCAGCGACAGATATAAGGCCTGGTATCCCGGTGAGCACTTTGCCGTAGGATATGCAAAAAAAGATAAAGAATATTTCCGTCAGAAACAAATGCCTTCTTTTAAAAGCAATATTCAGTATCCCGTTGAAAGAATCGGTAAGCTGGCTCTGCCCTTGTCAATTGAATTTGTTTCTCCCGAGACTTTCGGCTTTTCGGAAAAGGTAATGAAAGAAAACAAGGTTGCAACAATTGTCTGCGGTCATGTGGGCGCATTAAACGGTATTGTTCAGCATACAGAAATGGCACACATCTTTTTTGAAAGAGAAGACGGTCTTTTCATGGTCAGCCGTTTCTGGATGGGTGAAAGACTGCGCAGCCCCATAATACGAAAGGCTATGCTTAATGAAAGCACTGCAAAATCCATGGCTGAGCACTGCTGTGTTGAATACAGAAACTTTGCGAAAAGAGTTCCCATGCTCTATGAAAAAAACAGAGAACAGGAGGACGAAAAAAATGGCTGATAAAGGATATACAAAATTAAAGCTTCTTTATGTAAAGGATTATCTTGAAAAAAACAGTGATGAGGATAACCCTGTCAGTGCAGACGATCTTCTTTTAATGCTTGAAAACAAGGGGATTCAGTGCGAAAGAAAGTCGGTTTACAGTGACATTGATGCTCTCAAGCGCTTCGGCTGTGACATTGGCACGGCAAGAATGCCCAAATCGGGCTATTGCGTTCTTACAAGGGAGTTTGAGCTGCCTGAGTTAAGGCTCCTCATTGATGCCGTGCAGGCTGCAAATTTCATCACCCCCAAAAAGTCAAAGGAGCTTATCAAAAAAATCGGTACACTCTGCAGTGAAAATCAGAAAAAAACAGTTGAAGGACAGGTTTACATAGAAAACCGCCTTAAGTGCACCAATGAAGAAATCTATTATAACATTGATATTATCAGCCGTGCAATTTCCCGGAATAAACAGATAAAGCTGATTTATAACAAGCGCACAATTGCCGAAGACGGTGACGAAATCTCCGTTCAGGAAAAGGAGTTTCAGATCAGCCCCTATGCCATGATCTGGAGCAACGACCATTACTACCTTGTCGGCAACAATGCAAAGTATGACAATCTTATGCACCTGAGAATTGACAGGATGAAAAAGGTTGAAATCACTGATGTGAAAAGCCGCAGCTTCAGCGAGGTTTCTGCATATACCCGATTTTTCGACTCAGCAGACTATTCCGGCAAGATATTCAATATGTTCAGCGGTGACACGCAGCGGCTTGAGATATGCTGCCATAACTCCATTCTCGAAGAGATTCTTGACCGTTTCGGAACGGACGTGAGAATAAGAAAAAGCAAGAATGAAGATTGCTTCACTCTTGCTTCTAAATGTGTTGTCAGTGAAGGACTTGTGTCCTGGATAATGCAGTTCGGCTCAAAGATTGAGGTTATTTCACCGAAAAATCTGCGTGATGATGTGATGAGAAGGGCAGAGGAGATAATTGCTCTTTATAAAAGCTGAGTTTTTCAGTTAACAACGTTAACGGGATTACCTTCAACATATCCCTTGATGTTGCCCTTGAGAATTTCCATAAGTCTTGAGCGTGCCTCAAAGCTTGCCCATGCAAGGTGGGGAGTGATGAGGCACTTGTCAGCCTTAAGAAGGGGATTGTCGGCTTTTGCAGGCTCAACGGAAAGCACGTCAACACCTGCACCTGCGATAATTCCCTCGTTGAGCGCATTCTTAAGATCTTCCTCAACAATGACAGCACCTCTTGAGGTGTTGATAAGATAGGCTGATTTTTTCATCTTTTTAAGGAATTCCATATCAACAAGACCTTCTGTCTGCTTGGTCAGAGGGCAGTGAAGAGTGATAACGTCACTGTTTGCGATAACCTCGTCAAGTGACACGAAATCAACACTGCCAAAGCCGTCATAGCTTCTTGTGTTGGGCGAATAGGCAATAACCTTCATTTTGAAGCCGTTTGCAATCTGTGCCACGGCAGAGCCGATTTTGCCGAAGCCGACAATGCCGATTGTCTTGTTCGCAAGCTCGGTCAGGGGAGTTTTCCAGTAGCAGAAGTGTTTGCTTTTTGTCCATTCACCCTGCTTGACTGTGTCGTTATGAAGTGACACATTGTTTGTTATTTCAAGAAGAAGTGCAAAAACAAGCTGTGCAACGCCGTCAGTGCTGTAGGCAGGTATATTTGAAACGGTGATGCCCTTTTCACGTGCATACTCCGTGTCAATCACATTGAACCCTGTTGCGAGGGTGGAAATATATTTAAGCTTAGGAAGAGCATCAATAACCTCTTTTGTGATAAGCTTTTTGTTGGTAACAATAATATCTGCGTCAGCGGCTCTTTCAATAATTTCGCTTTGCTCACTGCTGTCATAGATAACATATTCGTCAACATAATCCCCGAACCATTCCCAGGAAAGGTCACCGGGGTTTTCTTCATATCCGTCAAGAACAACAAGCTTCATAAATAATCATCCTTTGCAATATAATCTGTTATCCTGTATTTTATCACACAATTTCTGTTTTGTCACTATGGGATCGGAATAATAATTGCTGCCGGCTGTAAGAAAATATCAATTCTCACTTGACGATTCAGTTATTTTAATATAAAATAAACTTGATATATTATATGCAAAAAAAGGGGAGAGGGCATGAAGAAAAAAAGTGCATCATATTTTTTCTCAACTGCAGCTTTTCTCTGTTTGCTGACAGCGCTTGTGCTGATGATTCTGCTGAGGGTGTTTTCAACAGAATCCTTCAATTTATGGTACGGACGGTACACAAAAACGCTCAACGACTTTGAATTGTGGATTCAGACATACGGTGCAACCTGGGTTGCCGTTGTTGTCATTCTCATTAATTACACCATAAAGGCCTTTATTCCATGGTTCCCCCTTTCCTGCATCTGTGTTGCAAGTGCGGTTATCTTCAAGTGGTATGTTGCCGTAATTATAAACATCGCCGGAATGAGCATTTATTTTGCTGCAAAGTTTCTTTGGGGCAGAAAGCATGGCGGAGGAAATGCAGAAAAGATTCTTGCAAGATATGACCGTGCGCACACCTTCATTGACAGCAGTAAAGCGGGCTCAAAAGCGGTGCTGTTTTTCTCAAGGCTTTTGCCCGGTGTACCTCTGGGCTCAGTGAGCACACTTTACGGCAGCACAGACATCAAGCTTTATGAATACCTTATAATTTCAATTGCAGGCTTTTTATATAAGATTGTGTCATATGTAATTATCGGGCGGAATGTATTTGATCCTGCCTCACTGGGCTTTATTGTTCCCTTTATCCCGTTGCTGATTTTTTCAGGTCTGGTGCTTTTATCAGTCAGCGGAGTCACATCTCTGACAAAAAAGTCCAAGACTTAGCAAAAAAAAGCAGACAAACAGACAGAAAAAATAAAACATTCAAAATAAAACTTTCGGCATGAGGGTTTTCTGAATTGATGAACAGCTCAGAATCCGCAATCCGAACTCACACAGAAAGGTTGATAGAAATGATTAAAATTGCAGACATGAAGGAAAAGCTGGAAAAAGGTCTTCTTGATGAGGAGTTTTCTCTGGTTTACAAAAAAGAGGCCATTGCAGCACAGTATGCAAGATATCTTGATGTGCTTTCATCATTCGCTGAGCTTTTTGATAAGGAAGGTGAAAGAGAGGTTGCTCTTTTCTCTGCTCCCGGCAGAAGCGAGATCGGCGGAAATCATACCGACCACAATCACGGCCTTGTTCTTGCTGCAGGTATCAGCCTTGATGCGATAGCAGTTGCATCAAAAAACGATGCAGGCATTGTCAGAATCAAATCTGCAGGCTATCCTATGGATATTGTTGACTGCAATGAGCTTGATGTGGTTGAAAAGGAAAAGGGCAAGAGCCAGTCCATTGTCAGAGGTATTGTTGCAAGATTCAGTCAGCTGGGCTATAACATCGGCGGCTTTGATGCAACAACTGCTTCACAGGTGCTTTCAGGCTCAGGTCTTTCCTCATCTGCAGCATTTGAAGTGCTCGTCTGCACAATGCTCAACTATCTTTATAACGACGGAAAAATTGATCCCATTGAAATTGCAAAGATTTCACAGTACAGTGAAAATGTATATTTCGGCAAGCCCTGCGGACTTCTTGATCAGATGGCATGCTCTGTCGGCTCCTTTGTTTCAATCGACTTTGAGGATACTTCAAAGCCCATCGTAAACAAAATCGACTTTGATTTTGAAAAGTCAGGTCACAGCCTTGTTATCGTTGACACAAAGGGCAGCCATTCGGATCTTACAGATGACTATGCTGCAGTTCGCCGTGAAATGGAAATGGTGGCTGAATACTTCGGCAAAAAGGTGCTTCGTGAGGTTGATAAGAAAGACGTTCTTCTGAATGCAGGTGACGTCGCAAAGAAGGTAAGCCCCAGAGCCGTTATCAGAGCTATGCACTACTACGGTGAAAATGAAAAGGTTGTGCTTCAGAGTGAGGCTCTTTCAAAGAATGACTTTGAGCAGTTCAAAAAGCTTATCATTGAAAGCGGCTTCTCATCATATATGTATAATCAGAATGTATATACACAGAAGGCAGGTGCAGACCAGCCCCTGTCACTTGCTCTTTGCATCAGTGAGCAGCTTCTTAAGGGCAAGGGCGCATGGCGTGTGCACGGTGGCGGCTTCGCAGGCACCATTCAGGCCTTCGTGCCCGATGATATGGTTGACTCATACACAATGGCAATGAAGACCATCTTCGGTGACGACGCATGCTATGTTCTTTCAATCAGACCTTACGGCGGTGTGATGCTTGCGTAAATGTGCAGGCATCGAAGTAATAACAGTGAGGAGAATCAGAAAATGAAAAAAATATTCAAAGGCATTATAGCTCTCATAATGAGCGTGCTTATGATTGCATCTGCCGGCAGTGCGGTTATTCCCGTTGCTGTGGGCAATGTCAAGACTCTTTCGGTGCAGTCATCTTCCGCAAGCGGAATCGCTCTGAAATGGACCAAGACATCAGGTGCTGACGGCTACCGTATTTTCAGATACGTTTTGTCTGAAAAAAAGTGGAAGGCCCTTAAAACAACAAGATCTCTGAAATATACCGATACTGCTGTTAATTCGGGCGAGGTTTATTATTACCGTGTCAAGGCCTATGAAAAGGTTAACGGAAAGACTGTTTTCAGCAAGAATTATTCCAACACGGTTAAGATTGTTCTTGCTCCCGATAAGGTTACAGGTCTTTCTGCAACAAAGGTAACAGGAACAGATATAACCCTTAAATGGAACAAATCAAGGGGTGCCACGGGCTATGTTGTTTATCTTTACGATAATTCAGCAAAGAAATATGTCAAGCTCGGCACAACTGCCAACAGCACCATCACTGTTGCACAGCTGCAAAGCGGCGAGTCATATACATTTGCAATAAGAGCATATAAAAAATCAGGTGCTACAAGATACAGCCCCTACTCATCAAAGCTGACCGTTAAGACAAAGATAGCAGATGTGAACGGCTTCAGATTAAGCGGCTGCACAGCATCAAGCTATACGCTTTCATGGCAGGCTGCTGCAGGTGTGACAGGCTATCAGCTTGCAGCGTATAATGAGTCAACAAAGGAATGGAAAACCGCAGCCTTCACCACAAAGACGACCTATACCGTCAGTGGCTCACAGGCAATGACACCGACTAAATACAGAGTCAGAACATACCTTTCAAAAAACGGATCATACACCTACGGCAATTATTCAGCCACAGTTGTCGGAGCTTGTGTTCCCGGCGTGCCGACTAATCTTCAGGGCGCAGTGAACTCAGATAACGGCATTTCACTTAAATGGACTGCTGTTGCAGGCGCAAGCGGCTATGACATTCATTCCTACAACGCTGCTAACGGCACATGGTCAGTTATCGGCTCAAGCACAAAAAACAGCTACACTGTCAAGAAGCTCACTCAGACTGATACATATAAGTATGCAGTTTCGTCATATATCCTTGTTTCAGGTCAGAAGGTTTCTTCGGAAAAGTGTGAGTCAGTTTCTGTTTTCTTCAAAACAGAGAACAAATCAAATAATATCTATACAGGCCGTATGGAGAAAAAAGGTGTTTTCGGATATCTTTACGATCCTGCAGAAAACTGCTTCTACACATCTGCTGACCCATGGCAGAGAGTGGTTGGCTACAACTCAATTTTTGACATTGCAGCGCCCATGTCACTTATCGGCTTTGACACTGTCAGACTCCGCTTTGAATATGAAAATAAGGACTGGATGATTCAGCTGTGGAAGGGCCAGTACGGACTGGTTTTCTACGGTGCAGAGGTTGGTGTATATACCAAGCCAAAGGACAGACAGATGATGCACTACGACGCAGCATCAGACAGCGACATGCTTAAAATGTCAATGACCTTCCACGAAAAGAAGACAGCACTCGGCCAGAGCAGATGGGTTAAGGTTTTCTCAAGACCTTACGGCTCATATTGGTGGTGCACAGGCTTCGTGCCCGGCAACAGATACGGACAGTACAGCAACATGAAGCTTGAAATGCGTATCACCATGAAGGATTATGACATGCTGTCAGGCGTCACTCAGGCGCTTAAGTCAAACGGCATTTCATACACCGTCAAGGGCCTTGATGTCTATTTCACCTATTTCTAAAAAAATAACAGAAGTGCGGATATTCCTGTCCGCACTTTCTTAAATTAACAATATTCTGACGGAATATCATAAAGGAATGATTTATATGAAATATCCCGATTACGGCTGGTGTGTCGACAATGCAGGCAAGGAAATACACACCGAAGAAACAAAACGACTTGTTCAGGTTGTGCCGAGTGAAAGACAGCTTTCTTTTATGGAAATGGAATATTATAACTTCATTCACTTTGGCATTAACACCTTTTACAACCGTGAATGGGGTGACGGAAAAGAGGATATATCCCGCTTCAATCCGAAAAAGCTTGACACCGACCAATGGTGTCAGGTGCTCAAAAGCACGGGCAGCAAGGGTATAATCATCACTGCGAAGCACCATGACGGCTTCTGTCTTTTCGACACAAAGTATACCGATCACTGTGTTATGAATACACCCTTTAAAAGAGATATTGTTAAAGAGCTTTCTGAAAGCTGCAAAAGGTACGGGCTGAAAATGGGTGTCTATCTTTCACCCTGGGACAGACACGAAAGAACCTACGGAACAGACAAATATAACGATTATTTTGTCAGCCAGCTCACAGAGCTTTGCACAAATTACGGTGAGCTTTTCTGCCTGTGGTTTGACGGTGCCTGCGGCGAAGGTCCTAACGGCAAAAAGCAGGTATATGACTGGGCAAGGTACTACGAAACAATCAGAAAATATCAGCCCGATGCAGTTATCTCCATCAGTGGACCTGATGTACGATGGATTGGCAACGAAGGCGGCAGGGTGAGAAAAAGTGAATGGTCTGTTATCCCCGATGAAAAGGACAGTGCCGAAGCAGTTGCAGAAAATTCACAGCAGAACGCCGATGAAACAAAAGCGATGGCCAAAAAGCTCGATGACAGAGATGAGGATTTAGGCTCAAGAGAACTTCTGAAGAATTATGAAAAGCTCGCTTTCAAGCCCGCTGAAGCTGATGTATCAATAAACATGGGTTGGTTTCATACAAGCAATATTTTTGCTTATGCAAGAAAAGGCAGAAGCGCCAAAGAGCTTATGCAGATATACTTTAACTCTGTCGGCGGCAATGCTTCAATGCTTCTGAATGTTCCGCCCAATAAAGACGGCCTCATCGGTAAAAGTGAAATCAGAAGACTTAACAGCTTCACAAGGCTTATTTCGGAGCCCTTCAGCAATGAAATCACAGCCTTTTCTTTGTCACTTCTCACAAAGGAAGGGGAGTATATCAAGGCAGATAACAGTCTTAAAGAAAACAAGCAGGGCTATACCTTCAGGGATAACGAGCTCGCTGTGTCGGTGAAATTTGAAAAAACTGAAAAGCTGTCAATGATAAATCTGAGGGAGGATTTAAAAAAGTCACAGCGTGTTGAGTCGTTCCGTATTCTTATAAGAAACGAAGAGGGTGACTTATGGCCGGTTTATGACGGCACAGTCATAGGCTCAAGAAAAATTGTGAAGCTTGAGCACCCTGTTGAAACGGATGAAATTCTTATTCTTCCCACTCAGGTGAGGGATAATCCCGTCTTGAAGGATTTACATTTTTACAAAGAATAAAAAGGCAGTTTGCAACTGTCTTTTTTTCTCTATATTGCCTTTATTCTCTTGATTTTTCAGGTTATTGCTGATATAATATTTTATCAATGTGCAAAAATTCCTTTAAGGAGGGTTATTATAATGATTCGTACAGAAATTGCAAAGCTTTACGAAAACGCAGAACAATACACCGACGGTCTTGTAACTGTGGCAGGCTGGATCCGTACCAACCGTGACTCCAAGGTTTTAGGCTTTATGGAGCTTAATGACGGCAGCTGCTTCAAGGGTGTTCAGATTGTTTTTGAAAAGGACAAAATTGACAACTTCGCAGAGGTTGCAAAATATAATGTTGGTGCAGCAGTAATTGTTGAGGGTAATCTTATTCTCACTCCCGAAGCAAAGCAGCCCTTTGAAATCAATGCAACAAAGGTTGTGCTTGAGGGCGCATCTGCTCCCGAATATCCCTTGCAGAAAAAGAGACATTCACTCGAATATCTTCGCACAATCGCTCATTTAAGACCCAGAACAAATATCTATTCCGCATCATTCAGAGTGCGTTCAGTGGCAGCGCAGGCTATTCACCGTTTCTTTGAATCAAGAGGCTTCATTTATGCCCACACACCGCTTATTTCCTGCTCCGACTGTGAAGGTGCAGGTGAGATGTTCAGAGTAACAACTCTCGATATGAATAATCCGCCGAAAACCGAAAACGGGGAAATTGATTACAGCGAAGATTTCTTCGGCAAGTCCGCTTTCCTCACTGTTTCAGGTCAACTTCAGGGCGAAATCATGGCACAGGCATTCGGCAAGATTTACACCTTCGGCCCCACCTTCAGAGCTGAAAAGAGCTACACACAGCGTCATGCTGCAGAGTTCTGGATGATCGAGCCTGAAATTGCTTTTGCAGACCTTAACGATGACATGGAGCTTGCAGAAAGCATGATCAAGTTTGTTATCAACTATGTCATGGAAAACTGCAAGCAGGATATCGAATTCCTCAACCAGTTTGTTGATAAGGGCCTTATCGAAAGACTTTCTGCTGTTGCAAACTCTGATTTTGCAAGAGTTACATACACAGATGCAGTCAAGATTCTTGAAGAAAATAACGATAAGTTTGAATTCAAGGCATACTGGGGTTGCGACCTTCAGACAGAGCATGAACGTTTCCTGACAGAGCAGGTTTATAAGAAGCCTGTTTTCGTCACAGATTATCCGAAGGAAATCAAGGCCTTCTATATGCGACTCAATGACGATGGCAAGACCGTTGCAGCCTGTGACCTTCTTGTTATGGGTATCGGAGAAATCGTCGGCGGCAGCCAGAGGGAAGAAAGATATGACGTTCTTGTTGACAGAATCAGAGAGCTCGGCCTTAAAGAGGAGGACTACTGGTGGTATCTTGACCTTCGTAAGTACGGCGGCACAAAGCATGCTGGCTTCGGCCTCGGCTTTGAAAGACTTGTTATGTATCTGACAGGTATTTCCAACATCAGAGATGTTCTTCCCTTCCCCAGAACAACAGGCTCTGCAGACTTCTAACATATTCAACTGATATAATTTCGACTTCCGCTTGCGGATTTGTCTATTCCAAAGGAGGATAATAATGGCAGCACTTAAAGATTATTCAAAAGAAAAGCTTCTGCTTATGAAAGAAGATCTTGAAGAACAATATGAGGCGTTCAAGGCGCGTGGCCTTAAGCTTGACATGTCAAGAGGTAAGCCCGGCTCGGATCAGCTTGCAGTTTCCAATGCACTTCTTGATGCAGTTACATCGAGAGACTGGGAAGACGATGCAAGCAACCACAGCCTTGAATACAGAAACTACGGTCTTCTCACAGGTATAATTGAATGCAAGGAAATCTTTGCAAAGCTTCTCAAGGTTCCCACAAAGAATGTTATCGTCTGCGGAAACTCAAGCCTTAACATGATGTTTGACTATATCACACAGTGTATGCTCACAGGCTCAGGCGCAGAGCCCTGGAAGGATCAGGGTGAAATCAAGTTCCTTTGCCCCTGTCCCGGCTATGACAGACATTTCTCAATCTGCGAATACTACGGTATCAAGCTTATCCCTGTTGATATGACAGAAACAGGCCCTGACATGAATCAGGTTGAAGAGCTTGTCAAGGACCCGAAGGTTAAGGGCATGTTCTGTGTGCCTAAGTATTCCAATCCCACAGGTGTAACCTACACAAGAGAAACTGTTGACAGAATTGCTGCAATGAAGCCTGCAGCAAGCGACTTCAGAATCATCTGGGATAACGCATACATCATCCATGACCTTGAAGAAAACGGCGAAAAGCTTGACAATATCTTCGATGTGCTTAAAAAGTACGGCCATGAGGATATGGTAATTGAGTTCACATCAACCTCAAAAATCAGTTTCCCCGGTGCAGGTGTTGCAGTTCTTGCCGCATCTGACAGAAACATCGAAATGATCATCAGCCGTATGTCGATTCAGACAATCGGCTATGACAAGCTCAACCAGTTCAGACACGTGAAGTTCTATAAGGATGTTGCAGGCATCAAAAATCACATGAAGCTTCACAGAAATATTCTTGCACCCAAGTTCAAGGCAGTTATCAACGAGTTTGAAAACAGTCTCGGCAGATATGAAATCGCCACATGGTCAAAGCCCAAGGGAGGCTACTTCATTTCTCTTGATGTTATGGAAGGCACAGCAAAAAGAGTTTATCAGCTTTGCAAGGAGGGCGGAGTAACTCTCACAACCGTTGGTGCAACCTTCCCGTACGGATTTGACCCGAAGGATCAGAACATCAGAATTGCTCCCTCATATCCTCCCGTTGATGAGCTTATGACAGCAACAAAGCTGCTTTGTATCTGCGTGAAGCTTGCAGCGGTTGAAAAGCTGCTTGCAGAATGATTTTGTAATATCAAAAAAATAGGGGATGTAAAAAAACTCGTTTTTTTACATCCCCTTTTATTATTTATTCATTTCCTGTTTATTGGCTCTGCCGAGAATATAATCAACAGAAACGTTGTTAAATATTGCTTATAATATATTTGGTATATGATGAAACGAGAAAACAATAAAACTAAAATAACTTGACAACTTCCTGTTCTTATGTTAAAATCTAACGGATATTTCAAATGGCTGTGAAAAAGAGGAGTAACACAACATTCCTTTCAGAGAGAAGACGGTGGGTGCAAGTCTTTAAGTGAGTTTGTGCGAAGGTAGCTTTTGAGCCTCGGGAAGAAATCTGTTGAGAGTAGAGCCCGACGTATGTCTGCGTTAAAGATTTTGAGTGCGGAGAGCTTGCTCTCTGAATTCAGGTGGTACCACGAGCAAAAGCCTCGTCCTGAAATTTTCAGGGCGGGTTTTTATTTTTGAAAATAATTATTTCGGCCTTAGGAGTAAACAGGGAAGCGGGATGCCTCTAAAACGGTAATTCCGAATTCCGAAATCCGAATTTACTTGAACGGAGTGAAAAAACTATGGCAAAAGAACTTGCAACAAAGTACGATCCGAAAGATGTTGAGGACCGTATTTATAAGTCATGGCTTGACGGTAAATACTTCCACGCTGAAGTAGACACTGAGAAAAAGCCCTACACAATCGTAATCCCGCCACCAAACATCACAGGTCAGCTTCATATGGGACACGCCCTTGACAACACCCTTCAGGATATTCTCATCCGTTTCAGAAGAATGCAGGGCTATGACACCTTGTGGCTCCCCGGCACTGACCATGCTTCAATTGCAACAGAAGCAAAAATTGTTGAAGCAATGAAGGCCGAGGGCATCTCTAAAGAGGATATCGGCAGAGAAGGCTTCCTTGAAAGAGCATGGGAGTGGAAGGCACAGTACGGCGGCAGAATCATTGAGCAGCTTAAAAAGCTCGGCTCATCCTGTGACTGGGAAAGAGAACGCTTCACCCTTGACGAAGGCTGCTCAAAAGCAGTTAAAGAAGTGTTCGTAAACCTTTATGAAAAGGGTCTCATCTACCGTGGTGAAAGAATCATCAACTGGTGTACTCACTGTAAGACATCAATTTCCGATGCAGAGGTTGAATACGAAGAAAAAGACGGCAACTTCTGGCATTTTGCATATCCCTTCGCAGACGGAAGCGGCAGCATCATTGTTGCAACAACCCGTCCTGAAACTATTCCCGGCGATACAGGTATCGCAGTTCATCCCGATGACGAAAGATATAAGGATGTTATCGGAAAGACTGTAATTATGCCTGTTATCGGCAGAGAAATTCCCATCGTTGCTGATACCTATGCAAAGATGGATAAGGGAACAGGTGCGGTTAAAATCACACCGGCACACGACCCCAATGACTTTGAGGTTGGCCTTCGCTGCAATCTTCCTGTGCTTGATGTTATGACCGATGACGGTTATATGAACGAAAAAGCAGGCAAGTATGAGGGCATGAATCTGATGGAATGCCGAAAGGCTATCGTTAAGGACCTCACAGATGCAGGTGCTCTTGTTAAGATTGAGCCCACAAAGCACGAGGTCGGCACCTGCTACCGTTGTCACACAGCAGTTGAGCCCAAGGTTTCAAAGCAGTGGTTCGTTAAGATGGAGCCCCTTGCAAAGCCTGCAATCAAGGTTGTAAGAGACGGTCAGGTTAAGTTTATTCCCGAGCGTTTTGATAAAATTTACTTCAACTGGATGGAAAATATCCGTGACTGGTGTATTTCCCGTCAGCTCTGGTGGGGCCACAGAATCCCTGCCTGGTACTGTGCTGACTGCGGTGAAATCACCGTTAGCAAGGGCGAGCCTACAGAATGCTGCAAGTGCGGCAGCAAGAACATCACCCAGGACCCCGATACTCTTGATACCTGGTTCTCATCGGCACTCTGGCCCTTCTCAACCCTTGGCTGGCCTGAAAAGACTCCCGAATTAATGCACTATTATCCCACAAGTACCCTTGTAACAGGCTATGATATCATCTTCTTCTGGGTTGCAAGAATGATTTTCTCTGCTTGTGAGCAGATGGGAGAAAAGCCCTTTGATACAGTATTCATTCACGGTATCGTTCGTGACGAGCTCGGCAGAAAGATGTCAAAATCTCTGGGCAACGGTATTGACCCGCTTCTTGTTATTGATAAGTACGGCGCAGACGCACTTCGCTTTACTCTTGCTACAGGTAACAGCCCCGGAAACGACATGAGATACAGCGACAAGAAGGTTGAAGCTTCAAGAAACTTCGCTAACAAGATCTGGAATGCAGCAAGATTTATTCTTATGAATCTTGACGAAAACGAGCCTGCACCTCATATTCCCGAAAATCTTGCGCTTGAAGATAAGTGGATTCTTTCACAGTTCAACTCCCTGACAAAGGAAGTTACAGATAATCTTGATAAGTTTGAGCTCGGTATAGCTGTTCAGAAGCTTTATGACTTCATCTGGGATCTTTTCTGCGACTGGTTCATTGAGCTTGCAAAAATAAGACTTCAGAAGGGCGGCGAGGAAGCAAAGACTGCAAAGGCAGTTCTCGTTTACGTTATGAGCGAAACACTCAAGCTCCTTCATCCCTTCATGCCCTTCATTACAGAAGAAATCTGGCAGACACTTCCTCACGACGGTGAAACAATCATGAAGTCTGCATGGCCTGTATTCTCTGATGCACTTGTGTTCACAGAGGACGAAAGCAAAATGGATATCATAATGGATGCAATCCGTGCCGTTCGTAACAGAAGAGCAGAAATGAACGTGCCTCCCTCAAGAAAGGCTCACGTTTATGTTGCTACCGATAAGAAGGACATTTTCGAAACAGCTGTTGTATTTATGCAGAAGCTGGCTTCTGCTTCAGATGTTACAGTTGGTGACAGCTTCAACATTGAAGGCAGTGTAAGCATTGTTACAGCCGATGCAAAGATTTATATTCCTATGGGTGACCTTGTTGACTTTGAGGCTGAAAGAAAACGTCTTATGAAAGAAAAGGAAGCAGCAGAAAAGAAACTCGCACAGATTAACGGAAAGCTTAATAATCCCGGCTTCCTTGCCAAAGCGCCTCAGAATGTTATTGACGGACAGAAGGCAGATGCTGAAAAGCTGAACGAAAAAATCAAGATGATTGACGAAAGTCTCGCATCGCTTCAGTAAAAAAAGAGAACAAGCCGACAGGCTTGTTCTCTTTTTTTACAATGCACCGTCAGGTGCAATTCATGATGAAATCAATTCATGCAACAGCAATTCATGGCGAAACCGATTCATTTAATCACATCTTGAAAAAATTATTCTATTGGAGTATAATTCTTCCATTATCTCATAAAGGGGATGATGTTATGATAAAAACCGTAGCAATAGTCAGTTTATCTCACGGCACAATCGGTGAAGCCTTTGCAAAGCATGAGCTCATGCTCGGACTGTTACGACTGAAAGCTTACGGTCTTAATGTTAAGTTTACAGATAACGCTCTCAAAGGTCATGATTATTTAAAAGCGCATCCCGAAAAAAGAGCCGAGGATCTGATTCAGGCTTTTCGTGACGATGAGGTTGACATGATTCTATGTGCTATCGGCGGGGATGATACATTCAGGCTTTTACCTTACCTTTTTGAAAATGATGAGCTGAAAAATGCTGTCTGTAACAAGATTTTTCTCGGTTTTTCTGACACTACGGTGAACCATTTTATGCTCAATAAAGTTGGTCTTAACACCTTTTACGGACAATCATTTCTTGCTGATATATGCGAGCTTGAGGATGAGATGCTACCTTATACTAAAAAGTATTTCGAAGAATTGATTTTAACCGGAACAATTAAAGAAATTACGCCAAGCGATATCTGGTATGAAAGCAGAATAGATTTCAGTAAAGAGCAAATGGGCGTTAAGCTGAAGGCTCACAAAAACAATGGTTTTGAGCTTTTGCAGGGAAGCTCCGTCTTTTGCGGCAAAATTTTCGGTGGCTGCATCGAAACCGTTTTCGATATGCTCAATGGCGAGTGGTACAAAGAATCTCCTGTCCTTTGTCAGAAATATGGGTTGTTTCCCGATGTTGATTTCTGGAAAGGAAAAATTCTTCTTCTTGAATCAAGTGAAGAAAAAATTTCACCGCAGAAATATCGAAAAGCTCTTGAAGCTATCAGAAGTACAGGTGTTTTTAAAGTCATAAGCGGCATGATAATCGGCAAACCGATGGATGAAGCTTATTATGAGGAATATAAAAAGATTCTGGTTGAGGTTGTTGCTGACCGTGAGCTTCCGATAGTTTACAATGTCAATGCAGGTCATGCCTTGCCCAGATGCATCATTCCTTTTGGTGTGGATGCAAGAGTTGATGTCAACAATCAGAAAATTATTTTTACGGAGTGATAAAATGACATTCAGAAAGGCTGTTATTGAAGATTTGCCGGAACTTTGCTCGGTGTTCAAACATATTACCGACAATCTCAACGGCAGGGGAATATATATCTGGAATGAGGTCTATCCGAATTGTATTTTTCCCGAGGATATAGGTGAAGGCAGAATGTATATCCTTGAAAATGAAAACGGAATTGTCTCTGCCTTTGCACTGTTGGATTCAGACAAGGACAAAGATTATGTGCAGTGGAAAAAGCAGAATGCAAAATCCTGTTATCTTTACCGCATGGGTATAATCCCTGAATATTACGGCAAGGGTATCGGAGCATATATGCTTGAGGAAGCGGCGAAGATTTCAAGAGAAAAAGGAGCAGAATATCTGCGCCTGTTTGTTGCGGACTGTAATCCTCCTGCCATAAGGTTTTATGAAAAAAACGGATATAAAATAGCTGAAGGTGTTTTTCAGAAGCCGGGATTGAATTTTCTTCTTTTGGGCTATGAAATCAAATTGTAAAAATATACCGTCAAAATAATAAAGGACAGATTTCACAGTCTGTCCTTTTGTTGTTATTCTCTGATATATTCAAATCTCTTGAATACTTTGCCGTCTCTTTCAATTGTTTCATTCCACATTGAAGCAGGTCTTACCCAAAGGCCGCCTTCACCGTAAAGTGCTTTATAAACCACCATGTCTTCTTCAGTTTCACTGTGTTTTGCAATGCCTGTAACCTCATATTCATTGCCTTTGAAATGACGGTATCTGCCAATCTTTATTTCTTCCATAATAGTAAACCTTTCTCAGTTTGTGCCTGCATTTTCTTAAAGGAAAGGATTTACTTCATCAGCTTTCCGTATTTGATCTGATTGATAACAAAGCCGAAGCCGAGCCATAAAAGAATTACGGGAAGGAAGGTGAGCACAAGAAGCACGAGAAGAATGACAATAGGCAAGCCCTTTCTGCTCTTGACAAAGCCTGCATTTTCACCGGGGACAGGGGGGAGATCATCGAAAAGATTAAGAACTGCCTTTTCATCGCAGATGCCCGGATTGTAAAGAAGCGGCTCAACAAGATTCTGAACTGATGTTGCACCCTTGACGAGTTTTCCGATGTTGACCTTGAAAAGCCTGAGAAGGTCATCAATGATTGCAAGAATACCCATTGTGATTTTATATTCTGCCGTGTCGGGCGAATAAGGGCTGTCACCGCCGTAAAGGTTGCGCACAAGAGAAACAATGAAATCCACAACCTTCTGATCCTTGATGTGGGCATAGTCGCTCTTTTTCAGTCCGCTTTCCTTTTTCACAAGCTTTGCAATTGTGCCGATTTTCAGCTTGCCTAAAATTTTAGCAAAGGGCTTTATTATCCAGCCGATTTTGTAAATGAGCTTTTCCTTGACACTGAAAGCCGTTGCAAGCCTTGCAAGTTCGGGAATATCCTTGCCTGCAGCATCAACAACACGGCGTATCATGCCGAAGAATTTGTCTTCGAGATGTTCTTTCAGAGGTCTGCCGTCAACATCATACTGAACGTCAACACTTTTTACATCAATTTTACCTTCAGCGGGCAGGAAGATAACCTGACGGAAGGTGGCAGGATAACCGATTGCAGCAGCAGTTGTGATGTCATAGAACACCTTGCCGTTGTCGGTGTATTTGTAGGAAATATCCTGCATATGGGTATGACCTGTGAACATATAGTTAAGGCCCATTTCGGTGAACTCGTCAATTCTTCTGTCAGCTTCACCCATGATGTTACCGCCACCGATGATTTTGTAGAATGGGGAAGGGGAGAGCATGGGATGGTGAGTCATAGGTATGATAAACTGCCCATTTTCCTGTGCATCCTTGATTTGTTCTGTTATCCACTCAAAGCAGTCATCAGAAAAGCCGCTTGCACCCTTGTGGTTTCTGTCGTCGTTGAGGGCGAAAAGACGGTATCCGTCACAAAGCTGAACAACATATGACATGCTGTCACGGTGAACGGAAATTGCTTCGTCAGGGCCGAATTCACGGTACATATCGAAAAGCTCATCACGCTTAACTGCAGGTACCTCGACAACATCATCACCGTCAAACTTTCTTGTTACGTCACCGTCGTGAAAATCGTGAGTTGCAGTGATGACGTAAACCTTTTTACCCTTTTCTTTGAGTGAGCGAAGAAGCTTTATAACACCCTCGTGTGCTTCCTTTTCTGCCCTTGTTGTCACGTCGCCCGAAACGAGAACAATATCACTGTCGTCATCTGAAAGCTGCTGCATGAGAGAAGTGAGGATTTCTTCACAGTGAAGAAGATCGTTGGGAGTTTTTGCATTTTCCTTTTCAAATGCCTTGCCGGAAACGCCTGTTTCTTTTGAATAGTAGTGAATGTCAGAAATGATATTCACTTTTAAAGGCTTAATGTTTTCGTACATAATTTTTCTCCTTTATATTTGCTTCTTTTTTACTTTTTGTTGATTTTCAGCTTGTGTATATTTTTGTCACTGCAGCCGATTTCAAAGGTGAGAAGCCCGTTTTCTTCAGTGAACGAGACTTTTTCACCGTCAAGCTCTGCTTCGTATTCATATCCGTCATCCATAACGCAAAGCAGATTGAACTTTCCGTTTTCACCGTAGTTTGTAAAAGATATTTCAGCATCGGTCTTGCCTTCGTTGAAGCTGACCTTTTCAAGGAAGGTGTCAAAGCCCACGTTTACGGTGCCGGGAGCATAATAAGCCTTGAGCCACATAATAAGAGGAGTTGAAAGTCCGCCGAAGTTGTGGAACCATCCGCCGCAGCCTGTGACAGTGTTGACCATTTCAAAGGTGTAGTAGGTGTTTTCAACCTCTCTTTTCCATATGTCAAGAGCAAGGTGAGCAATATCTTTTGCAATGTCAGCCCTGCCAAGGTCAAGCATACTCTTGAAAATGAACCACTGGTGGGGGAACCAGATGTTACCGTTCCAGTATCCGTTAACCTTATAGTATGATGCACTTTTATCAACGGCGCTGATGCCGAAGGGTGTGTGCATTTCATTTTCATCTGTGAGATGTGCGATGATTTTTGCCTTCTGATTTTCGTCACAGACACCTGCAACAATGGGATAAATTCCGTCAAGGCCCTTATTAAGGTTTTCTCCCTGACTTGTTGTGAATTTTTCGGTGGGATTATAGCTTTCATCATGAAGCACATAGCTGTAATAGCCGCTTTCATTGTCCCATGAATAATCGTTGAGTGCCTTCGTCAGCTTTTCACAATCTTCTTTATACTCTGCAATATCATCTGTCTTGCCCAATTTGTCAGCCATGACGGAAAGAATTTTTCCGAATCGGATGACATGGGATGAAGTGATAACAGGAGCTGCAGTGTCACGCACATTTTCCTTTGCCATTGCGACCTGGGCGGGGTAGTCGTCCATGCCGCTTGATGAATAGAAATAATCATAGGTCGTGAGAAGTCCGCTTCTGAATTTGCCGGTTGTGGAGTTTCTGATTTTACCTGCAAGAAAAAGATAATAAAGCTTTGCTCTCGGATAAAGTGAAAGGAGCTCATCCTTGCAATCAGCCTTCTGCAGCATTTCATAAAGCTGATAAATCTGCACAGGCACAGGGGAGCCGTGGTGAAGGAAAGCGTAATCCTTGTTGCTCTCATCACTTAAATATGTGTCGATAATATATTCGGCAAACTTTGGTGCAATCTCGTTCATGCCAAGGCCGATGAAGCCTGAATCCCATGTGTAAAGGCAGTCCCAACGCTTGCCGGGTGTGTGATGGATGATGTAATCACCGTGCTTATAGATGGGATAAACAACGTTTGTCATCAGCGTTGCAGCAAGAATCTGATTTGAGAATTTATACTTTTCGCCCTTTTTGTTCAGCTTGAAATCAATTGCACCGGCTTTCATTTCTTCGTATATTTTCTCGTATTCCTCTTCGGATTTATACTCTGTTTCGCCCTTTGATAAAACAGCATACTGAACTGTTTTTTCGCCCTTTGGGGTGAAGATGGTGTGGCTGATTGCGTTGTGGAAAAAGCCGTTGTCGCTGTGCTTTCTTGAAAAAGCACCGGTGAAGCTTTCTGTAACATCGTCAAAGGTTTCATCTGCATTTGAAAGCCTTGCTGTCATGCAGTCTTCAAGTGCACCGGTTTCAATCTGACGGAATCTTGTGTTGTCATCAAAAACACGGAGTCTGTATTCACCGTCAATGCCATCATATGAAAGAGTGGAAAGGTAACCCTTTTCGCACTTTGTGTCATTATATACGGGTGCAAAATTAACAGGCACATCGGTGACGGTTATCTGATCTTTGTCAGTGTTTTCGCAAAGAGCGAGAAAGTCGAACTCTGCAGCCCCGCTTCCGAGAGAAACGAAATTCAGCTTAAGCTCGCCCTTAGCTACCTTTCCCATATAAATGAAGACAATGCGAAGATTATCGGTGGGCCTTAAAACAACTGTTGTTTTGCCGTTAAGGAGAAACTCGGCAGTGTTTTCACTGTTTATGTAGTGAACGCCGACCTGCTTGCCCTGCTCATAGTGAATGTCACTTGTTCTGTATCGCAGGGCAAGAACTGCGTTGTCATAATCATGCTCTGATTTCAGTGTGTAGCTGACCGTGTCATCCTTTTCGCCGCCGAAGGGCTTTAATACTCTGTGTGGCATGTGCCATTTTTCTGCTCTGTCACCAAGGCCTTTTTCATTTATAAAACGCTTATCAATGAATTCGCCCTTGATTCTGCCGTCAGCATTCTGTTCGTCCCATGGCCTTGTGATGGCGTAATTGTAGCTGTCATAATCGCAGGCGTCAAGGAAGTCACATTTTTCAGGCAGAGTCAGCTCTGCGTAGCTGTCAAGAGGATATTCAATTGAGGAAAAGTAGTTGACAACAAAGTTTTTGAGAATTTCCGTATTGTTGACAAGCTCTGTTCTGACAAGATAACTTTCATCTGTGAGCTTAACATAGGAAACATCGGCATATACTCTGTCTTTCCATTCAAGGTCATATCTGTAGCTGTAAAAGCTGTAGTCCTCATCCGAGAGCCAGGGATGACAACCGCAGGGCAGGGTAACATTAGGAACTTTTATATCAAAAGCGTGAATTGCCGGTGCAACAGTCAGATCAAATCTGACACCGGGGTGCTTTTTGTGATTTTCAACTCTTGAAAGGCCCATATATTTTTTTCCGAAGGGACCCCAATGCTGCAAAATGCTGTTTTTTTCTTTCATATTTTCACCCCAACAAGGTATTTATTTTTCAATTATATAATAAAAAGACAGTAAAATCAAGAAAAAACGTCCTGATAGTAATGATAAACAGCAGACAGTGCAGAAAGAAAAAATATTAATAGAAATAATGCCACCAAAATAGGGACTTTTGTTCAGATAGTGATAAAAAAGTTGCATATTTTAAAAAAATCTCTTGCAATTTGTCTTGTTCAATGCTATAATCAAACCAAGGTAATATTTAAACTTTTTTTAGGAGGTAATTTTATGAAAAAAATATTATCAGTAGTTCTCGCAATCATGATGCTCTTCAGTGTTATGACAGTTGGTGCATCTGCAGCAAGTAAGTATCCCGACCAGTGGCACAGAGAAGGCCTTGCAAATGATAACCAGGCAGTTCTTGTTTTCAACATCATGGGCGGCACAATGAGAGATCCTCAGCTTGTTTATAATTCAACAACAGGCGGTTTCGATTCCGTTTCAGGTGTTACAGGCACATATGTAATGCTTCCCTTCAATGATGAAGCAAACATCGTTGGTTCAGTTGTCGTTCTTCCCATCGTCACTCCCCAGAGCGGCATGGCATTCCTTGGCTGGGAATACACTGATCCTTCAGGTCTCCGTCACACACTTGCAGGCGGCAGCACATTCTACATCACAGAAGCTCACTTCACAGGCAACCAGTACGGTGTTATAAACTTCACAGCTGTTTACACATCAGCTGAACCCGAAGAAGACACAATGGCTATGATTCTTTCCATCCTCACAAAGATCTTCGGTGCTATCATCGGTATCGTTCTTTATGGCGGTGACACAGAAGCAGGCGTTGCTCTCATGAACAAGGTTCTTGGCGGTCTTCTGTAATTTCTGATTACATACTGAAGTCGCATATGACTTTTATGTCAGACTTTAAAATTTGATGTTTTATCCCCGATATGTCAATATCGGGGATTTTCACTGTCTGAAGAGCTTTGACATATTGTTATTATTGTGGTATAATACCAAAGCAAATTTTTGAAGGGAGAATTTATATGCTTGTGCTTGAAAAAGATGAAAAAATTGAGCCGCTCGGCAACAGCATGAAAATAGTTGTTTCCAAAAGTCACACCTTCGGCACTGATGCAATTCTCCTTGCAGATTTTTCCCACATAAAAAGAAAAGATACAGCCTGTGATATGGGTACAGGATGCGGAATCATCCCTCTCATATGGCTAAAGGGAGAAACAAAAAGCGTAACAGCCATTGATATTCAGGAAAAGGCAATAGCTCAGCTCAATAAATCCATTGAACTCAACGGCCTTGAAGGCAGAATTACACCTGTTAACTGCGACCTTCGCTCACTCAAGGGAGTGCTCGAATACGGAAGCTTTGACCTTGTGACAATGAACCCGCCCTATAAGCCGATAGGTACAGGAATAGAGAGCATTGCCGAGGCTGAGAGAATAGCAAGGCATGAGGTTACCTGCAATATTGACGATGCAGTTTCCGCTGCGGCAAAGCTTCTGAAGTTTTCAGGCAGGTTCTGTATGTGCCACAGGCCTGAAAGGCTGTGTGACATAATCGTTTCAATGCGCAATGGCGGAATCGAGGTCAAAAGAATCCGCTTTGTCTGCGAAAAAGAAGGTAAGGCACCGTGGCTTGTGCTCGTTGAGGGTAAGAGGGGCGCAAAAAGCAACGTCACCGTTGAAAGGAATCTTATCATGAAAAATCCTGACGGCACCAACACTCAGGAATTCAGAGATATGTTCGGTGACTATATGGACGGTCATCAATAATAATTCTGTGTTTTGTGTTTTAGCTTTAAAAAAATAACTTTCGGTATATAGGTTTCTTATATTCGGATAATAATTCCGAATTCAGAATTCAGAATTCCGAATTTGACGAAGGTAGATATATGTCTGGTAAATTATATGTTGTCGGAACACCGATAGGTAACCTCGGTGATATTTCACCAAGAGCCTTGAAGACTCTTGAAAGTGTGGATTTCATCGCAGCCGAGGATACAAGAGTCAGCCTGAAGCTGCTCAATCATTTTGAAATCAAAAAGCCCCTTATCAGCTATTTTGAGCATAACCGCCGTGAAAAGGGCGAAATCATAACAGACAGAATCCTTATGGGCGAAAGTTGTGCAATTGTTACCGATGCAGGCATGCCTGCAGTTTCAGATCCGGGTGAGGATCTGGTTGCACTGTGCCACGAAAAGGGGATTGAGGTCAATGTTGTGCCGGGTCCGTCAGCATTTGTGGCTGCAATAGCTTTGTCAGGACTGCCTGTAGGCAGATTCACCTTCGAGGGCTTTCTGAGCATGAACAAAAGTGCAAGAAAGGACCACCTTGAAAGTGTACGCCACGAAAAGAGAACGATGGTGTTTTATGAGGCGCCACATAAGCTTTCGGCAACTCTCGCTGATTTGTATAAGTATCTTGGTGACAGACGAATGGCAATTGTCAGAGAGATAACAAAAATTCACGAGGAAACAATCAGAACAACTCTGTCTGAGGCAGCTGAGAAGTATCAGAACGAAAGTCTTAAGGGTGAGATCGTTCTTGTGATTGAGGGTGAGCCTGAGCAGGACGAAGAGGGATACACCCTTGAGCAGGCTGCAGAGCTTGCATCCTCTTACATGAAAGACGGAATCGGTGCAAGCATGGCAGCAAAAATGGCTGCCAAGGAAACCGGCATAAAAAAAGGCGACATATATAAGCTGATTTCAGATTAAAAGCAAGGAGCGAAAAAAGGAAATGGCAGAATGGTTTAAAAATTATTGGTATCTTGTTATTGTTTTTGTGGTGGTCTGCGTAATCACGGCAGTGATCATGTATTTTGCGGCGAAGGCATATTCGCGTCACCAGAGGGATTACAGAAAGCAGGAAAAAGAAATCAAACGACTTCTCGAGCTTAAAGAAAAATATCAGGTTTTATCAGAGGATGTAATTATGTCCGCAGACGAAAATGAGCTGCTTGAAGGCACAGCACTGTCATACCAGCTTGTTTTGCAGAAAATAGAGGATAATGAGGCTGCCTTTGAAGAAATGAGTGACTGCAAAAAGGATATCTATACACTTGATGTTTTCGTGCATGACGCTTCAGTGAAGGTATTTTTCTCTGAAAACGGTGATATATTGAGAAAGAGAATAATCGGCTCTCTTGAAAGAATCGGTATGCAGGACTTTGCATCACAGCTGAAATCAATTGCTCTTATGTTCGATGTCAATGATGAAACCGTATCCTATAGTGTGGAAAAAATGGAAAAATTCGATGAAAAAATGACCGAGCAGGATATTTTAACTCAGATTAAGCTTAAGGGCGCAGAATATATTAAAAATAATTATGACTGTTTTATAAATTAACAGACAATTCATTTGACATATGTGAAAAATGGATGTATAATAGCCACATATGATTTTTTATAAAAAGGGGGGGAGCTCGTTGCGTAGAATTGCTGCAGTTTTTCTTGTTCTGGCTATAGTCGTTGCTTTTGCTGCCTGTGGCCGTAAAGACAAAGAAGAAACAACCGCTCCTATTAGTACAGGTTCCACAATGCCGACTGCTTCGGCTCCGACTGCTTCAAGCAGTGTGCCTACAAGTCAGTTGGATGCAAATCCCACATATATTCTCACAACAAGTCCGGATAAAACAGTTCCCTGGGGTGACACAACAAGGTTCACAACAATGCCTTCAACAACAGTGCCCTCGTCGATCATTATCAACATTCCCACCGACGAAAATACACAGCCCGTTACACCGAGCTATTCGGTTGCACCGACACAGCTGACAACGCCTGTGAACCCCAGCGACAGCAGCACAAGCTCAGACTCAAAAACAACAACCAAGCCCACAACAACCAAGCCCGTTGAGAAAAAGCCTGTTTCGGTTGAAATCGGCGCAAAAGCATTTAACGGTGAAGATCAGTTGATAGTCGATGTTGACGGTTCAAACTGGTCAAGTGTGTTTGTTGCAAACACTCAGTATCTTCCTGCCAGCATCGACGGTGTTGCAACAGGCAAAAATGTCAAATGTGTTCTTTCCGGCACTCCTGATGCAGCCGGTAACTACACAATTTCTATTGATGTGTCATCTCTTTCACTTTCTCCGAATGCAGTTGTTAATGTTGCATTTCCTGAGGGCTATATTCAGACGAAGGCGGGAACACAGTATAGCAACAGCTTCGAAGTGTCTGCGATATTCTGATGAATTTTCAAAAATCTGAATTTTTCTCAGTCGGAATTAATATGAATAATATAAGCCTGCAAGGATGTAAAAATCCCTGTAGGCTTTGTTTTTTTTACTACTTTTTGGGCAATTGCAACTAAAAACACAGAACATTTTTTTACTGTCTGAAAATATTTTTTAATTATTGTTTCATAAGAATGAAATAAATGATTAACAAAAGTTTTAATTATAAACAATTATTGAATTTTACTAAAAAAACTCGACTAATTGATAAATTAATGATAGAATAATGACATTCTAGTCAAATCTGTCGTTTTTTCGGCGGCTTTGACGTCGGCACTATATTTGTAAAGGAGAATACAATTTGAAAGCGAACGAAAGCGTAAAGAATTACGCATCCTCCCTGAGAATGTATACCAACTACACTGTCAGAGAGATCACAAAAATCTGTAAAACAATCGGGCCGAGAATTGCGGGCAGTGAACAGGAGCATGAGGCTCATAAGTACATTGCCGAACAAATGAAAACCTGCTGTGACGAGGTTGCAATCGAAGATTTCAGACTTGCCCCCGAAGCCTTTATGAGTTGGGTAAGAATTGACGGTGCACTTGTTATTCTTTCGGTTCTTTTCACATTTATCGGCGGCCTGTTCGGTGTTAACCTTGCACCTGTGGCACTTGCACTCACTGCACTTGCTCTTCTTTTCCTTTTCTGTGAGTTCCTGATGTATTGGGAATTTTACGATTTCCTTTTCCCGAAAAAGACCTCACACAACACAATCGGCGTCAGAAAAGCATCGGGCGAAGCAAAGCAGAGAATCATTTTCTCAGGTCACGTTGACTCCTCACACGAGTGGACATATACACACCTCGGTGGTGCACCCCTTCTTTTCACAGTCGGTGGCTACGGCATCGTCAGCATGATTTATGTGCTTGTTTCCTCAATTCTTATCACATTCAACGTTGGCTCACCTGAGCTTCATGAGATTCTCAGATATATCCAGCTTGCATGTATCCCCGGCGGAATTCTTGTTATGTTCTTTGTTAACTTCAAGCGCACAGTTGAAGGTGCCAACGATAACCTCACAGGCACAATGTCCTCAGTTGCAATTATGAAATATCTTGAGGATAACGGAATCCGTTTTGAAAACACAGAGGTTGTTGCAATGGCAGCAGGCTCAGAAGAATCAGGCCTTCGTGGTTCAAGATCATACATCAAGCGTCATATGGACGAGCTGAAGGAAATTCCGACCGTTTTTATCGGCCTTGAAACCTTCAGAGATTATGACAGCATCGCAATTTATGCCCGTGATATGACAGGCACAGTCAAGATGGACCCGAGAGTCTGCTCTCTTGTTAAAAAGGGTGGCGAGCTTGCAGGTATGGATCTTCCCTACAGCTCAGTTTATGTCGGAGCATCCGACGGTGCAGCTGTTCAGAAGCTTGGTATCCCCGCAGTTACTCTTGCAGCGATGAATCCCGGCCCACCGAGATATTATCACACAAGAGGTGACACGGCTGACAACATGGAAAGAAAAACAGTTGAAAAGTGCCTTGATATCGCACTTCAGACTCTTTTCGTATACGACGAAGAGGGACTTAAAGATAAGTATTAATTCAATATGGCTGCTGCACATCGGTGCAGCAGCTTTTTTTTACTTTTCAGAATCAACACACAGGCTGTGACAGGTGCTTTCGACAGATTTTTCTGTCATAAATCATCAGTTTTTTTGAAACTTTTTTTGCATATACAATTGCCATTATCTTAAATATATAGTATAATTAAATATCTATTTGATATTTATAAGGAAAATGATTATATGAGAAACAATTCATTTGAATGGCTGAAGCTTGATAATGCGGCAAAAATTTTCCCCGGCCAGAATTCAAGGGCCTGGTCAAATGTTTTCCGTGTTGGTGTTCAGCTCAAAGAGGATATAGATCCGGAAATATTACGCAGGGCACTTGATAAGACTCTCAAAAGAATTCCCGGCTTTGCCGTCAGAATCCGTAACGGCTTTTTCTGGCATTATTTTGAGAAGAACCCTGAGGAATGTCCCATAATGCCCGATATCAAAAACCTTTGTTATCGAATCAATTTCAAAGAAAACAAGGGCTATCTTTTCAGGCTTTATTATCACGGCAACCGTATTTCCGTTGACATTTATCATGCTCTGAGTGACGGATACGGCGGTTCGGTATTTCTTTCAACTCTTGTGGGTGAATACCTGAGACTCAAGGGATACAGCATTTCCCACAATAAGGTTGTTCTTGATGTTAATGAGCCGCCGAGAAAGGAAGAAATCGAGGATGCCTATGACCGATACGCCTGCTCAAGGGTGAAATATAACCGTAATGACAAGTGGGTATATCATAGCATCGGCACAAAGCTTCCGCCTCATATGTGCAATTATGTCATCGGGATTATGTCCTTCAGACAGGTGCATGAAATATCAAAAAAATACGGCGTTACGGTGACGGAGCTCTTTGCCGCAATTCTTCTTGATGTTCATTACAGAAAGCAGCTTCGTGAAAGCAAAAAGCAAAGAGAAGTCAGTGTGCAGATTCCTGTCAACCTGAGAAAGGCCTTCCCGTCAGAAACTCTGAGAAACTTTGTTCTGTGCTTAAGAGTCAAGATTGATCCCAACATGGGTGAATATACCTTTGAAGAAATTCTGCGCAGTGTGTCCTTGCAGCTTCGTCTTGTCAATGATCCGAAGTTCCTCAACTCCATGATGACTCAGAATATGAAGATTGAGCGCAACGGAGTGATGAGATTTCTTCCCATCGGTATCAAGGACCTTGCAGTGGGCATAGGCTTCATGATAACTGCCGAACAGACCACATCAACGCTGATTTCGAATCTTGGCCCCGTTGTTCTGCCTGACGACATGATGGAGCATGTTGAAAGATTCTTCTTCTTCACCGGTCCCGGCAAGGTCAACGGAGCAAGAACAGCTGTTGTGTCTTTAGGTGACAGCCTTGCCTTCACCTTCTCAAACTGCTATGAGGAAAGCGACATTGAAAGAGAATTTTTCACCCGACTTGTCAGAATGGGTGTTCATGTCAAAATCGAAAGCAACAGAGATTAAAAATAAATTAAGGAGATAATTTATGTCATACTGTGTTAATTGCGGTGTGGAGCTTGATGCGAGCGCCAAAAAATGCGCACTTTGCTCAACTCCTGTTATAAATCCGAATGTGCCGGAAGCGGAGAATGTTAAAGCGCCCTTTTCCGAAACACCCCACATTCCTCAGAAGGTCAAGACAAAATTTATTGCTCTTCTTGTTTCAATGATTATTCTTGTGCCTAACATTGTCTGCCTTCTTCTTAATATTTTTATTTTTCCCAACGCCTTCTGGTCACTTTATATCTCAGCAACCTCATTTCTTGTATGGGTAATTTTTGTTTCACCTTTTTTCACCGAGAAGAAGGGCAGACCTTATCTGATGTGGTGCTTTGATACAATTTCTGTCGCCCTTTATGTATGGTTCTTTTTTGCTGTGGGGCATGAGGACATCAACTGGTATCTCAAGGGTGTGCTTCCCATAATTCTTGTTGTTTCGGCCCTTGTGCTGATTTTCATGATATGGGTAAGAAGCAAAAAAAGGCACTGGGTGCTGAAAACACTGCATATTTTTTCCGACATCGGTGTTGCAGCACTTATAAGCGGAATTATACTGACAACTGTGTTGAATCTGCCTCTTGCCTTTGAAATAGGTATCACAGTTTTTGTATGTGTTCTGTCAATAGTGGCATTTCTTGCTTACTGTTATTCGAGCAAAACAATCAGAAAGTGGCTTTCTAAAAGATTTTTCACATAAAAAATTACTGCTGAAGGGAGTGGAATAGCTTGAATAAAAATGAGATTTTAAAAAAATATTTCGGCTATTCCTCATTCCGTGAGGGGCAGGAAGAGCTGATTGATTCAATTCTCGAGGGCAGAGATGTTATGGGAATCATGCCTACAGGGGCAGGAAAATCCATCTGCTTTCAGGTTCCTGCACTGATGCTGCCCGGCGTAACAATAGTTATTTCGCCGCTGATTTCACTGATGAATGATCAGGTCAGCGCCCTTCGCCTTTGCGGAGTGCCCTGTGCATATATTAACGGCACACTCTCTGAAGCAGAAATGCAGAAAACCCTGCAGAGTGTTAAAAACGGCAAATATAAAATAATATATATAGCACCTGAGCGTCTTGACACAAAATCCTTTCTTGAGGCATGTCAGGATATAGATATTTCACTGCTCTGCGTTGACGAGGCACACTGCGTTTCTCAATGGGGGCATGACTTCAGACCTGCCTATCTTTCCATAAAGGATTTCGGCAGAAAGCTTAAAAAAAGGCCTGTTATGTGTGCTTACACTGCAACGGCGACACAGCGGGTGCGTGATGATATAGTCAGCCTCATAGGCCTTGAAAATCCCTATATCACTGTCACGGGCTTTGACAGACAGAACCTATATTTTGAGGTGCTGCGTCCGAAGGATAAGCTGGTAGCATTAAGACGGTGTCTTGACCTTTTTTCAGGCAGAAGCGGAATTGTTTACTGCTCATCACGAAAAAATGTTGATATTCTCACCGCACTTCTTGACAAAGAGCATTACAGCGTCACAAAGTATCATGCCGGACTTTCAAAGGCTGAAAGACAAAGAAATCAGGATATGTTCATCAAGGACAGCAAGGAGGTTATAATTGCCACAAATGCCTTCGGCATGGGTATCGACAAGCCTAATGTATCCTTTGTTATTCACTATAATATGCCCGGTGATATCGAAAGCTATTATCAGGAGGCGGGCAGAGCCGGAAGAGACGGCCGTGAGTCAGATTGCATTCTTTTTTACAACGGTATTGATGTCAGAACACAGAGATTTTTTATCGATAACCCGGAAGAAAATGAAAATCTTACCGATGAGGAAAAGCAGAATATCCGCAACATGCGCCTTGAAAAGCTTGAAAAAATGATTGAATATGCAACGGGCAATGTATGCCTGAGGCATTATATGCTTCGTTATTTCGGCGAAAAAGCCACAGGAAAATGCCGTAACTGCTCTGTCTGCAACGGAGCAGGTGTCAGCACCGATGTGACAACCGAAGGGCAGAAGATTTTTTCACTTATCAAAAGAACAGGCGAAAAAGAGAACAGACAGACTGTTCTGCAGCTTCTTAAGGGAGTTGTGACTGATTACATTCTCGAAAAAGAGCTTGACAAGGTAAAAACCTTCGGAGTTATGAATGACGTTGCAGAATCGCAGATTCTTATGCACATTGATTATTTTCTTGGCAGCGGTTACATTAAAAGCGACAGCAAGGGCAGACTTAAGCTGACAGAAAAATGCAGACCTGTTCTGTTTGAAGGCAAAAGAATCAGAAAGCTTCTGCCGAAAAGCGAAAGCCTGAAGCAAAAAGAGCACAACGGACAAGAGGTTGATATCGGCCTGTATCTCAAGCTGAAGCTTTTGAGAAAAGAATTGGCAAAAAAAGCAGGTGTGCCTGACTATTCGGTGTTTGATGACTCTGTTATGAAGGCTCTTGCAAAAACCAAGCCGAAAACCTTCAGTGAGATGATGACAATTCAGGGCATGCCTGAAAGAAAAATGAAGAAATACGGCCCTGAATTAATTGCCCTGATTAACAGACATTGTGCGGCAAAATCTTGAAATAAATACATAACAGTGATAAAATAAAAGAATTAAACAAATTACAGAAAGGGGAATAATATGAGCAGAAAAAAATGGTGCGTCTGCAATCTTGATAAGGACATTGCATCTGATATTTCAACTGAATATGATATTGACCCCTTTGCAGCCTTGCTTCTTGTTTCAAGGGACATAATAGACGACGAGGAAATCAGCAGCTTCTTTTCCTACGAGCCTGTTCTTTCTGATCCCTTTGAAATCCGTGATATGGATAAGGCTGCAGCAAGAATAAAAAAAGCAAGGGAAACGGACGAGCTCATTGCCGTTTACGGCGACTACGATGCAGACGGAGTGACTGCAACCGCCCTGCTCTCTTCCTTCCTGAAATCACAGAATTACCGTGTGATTACATATATTCCCGACAGAAACACGGAGGGCTATGGCCTTAATAAAAATGCGGTCAAGAGCCTTTATGAAAAGGGCGTCGGACTGATTGTGACGGTTGATAACGGCGTTTCTGCTGTTGAAGAGGCTGAATATATCAGTCAGCTCGGTATGGAGCTTGTTATAACAGACCATCACAAGGTGCCTGATGTCCTTCCCGATGCAGCTGCAATTGTTGACCCTCACAGAAAGGACTGTACCTCGGTTTATAAGCAGTGGGCAGGTGTGGGAGTTGCCTTCAAGCTGGTCTGCGCCCTTTCCGAAGAAGATGCTCAAGTTCTTCTCGAAAGGTATTCTGACCTTGTTACGGTGGGAACAATCGGTGACATTGTCCCGCTGATAGGCGAAAACAGAACAATTGTCAAATATGGCCTGAAATCTATTAATGAAGGCAGAAATGTCGGCATCAGTGAGCTTCGCAAAATTTCAGGCTATGAAAATAAAACGGTCAACGCAACAACGGTGGCATTTTCCATTGTGCCGAGAATCAATGCAATCGGCAGAACAGGTCACGCAAGTGATGCTCTTTCTCTGCTTTTATGCGAAGATTCTGAAATTGCTTATAAAAAGGCAGAGCATGTTGACAGAGCAAACAGTGAAAGACAAAGCCTTGAAAAAGAGATTTTTCTTGAAGCTCAGAAGCAGGTTGATAATAATCCCGATATGCTCAACAAAAGGGTGCTCATTTTCTCCGGCAAAAACTGGCATGCAGGTGTTATCGGTATTGTTGCCTCAAGGCTTGTGGGCCTTTACGGAAAGCCCTGCATGGTGATAACCGATGACGGAGTTGAAGCAAAAGGCTCTGCAAGAAGTATAGACGGATTTTCACTATATGAAGCCATTTCTTCATGTGCCGAGCTTCTCACACATTACGGAGGACATGTGCTTGCTGCAGGCTTCGGTATGAAAAGCGAAAATCTTGAGCTTTTCAAAGAAGGAATCGAAAGCTATGCAAAGAATATTCTTATGCCCTTCCCGACTGTTCAGCTTGACTGCAAGCTGCGTCCGGAGTTTATCAGCGCAGATATTCTTGATGTTATTTCCTCTCTTGAGCCCTTCGGTGCAGGCAATCCTCAGCCGATTTTCGGCCTTTTCGGAATGCGCCTTCAGTCTGCGCAACCCATAGGTCAGGGCAAGCATCTCAAGCTTACGCTCAAAAGAGGGGAAAGCACTGTAACAGCACTTCTTTTCGGTGTAACACAGGAGGAGTTCTGCTATGAAGCAGGCGATTTGATTGACCTTGCCGTTAAGCTGGAAAGAAACGAATATATGGGCCAGGTCAGAGTCAGCATCTATGTCAAGGATATCAGAATGTCGGGCACTGACGATGATAAATTTCTTAAAAGTGTCAGACTTTATGAAAAAATCAAACGGGGAGATATGCTGAATGTCAAAGAGGCGGCCTTCGCCTTGCCTTCCCGTGAGTTTACGGCTGAGCTTTACCGCTTTCTTAAGCAGAACGGCGGTTGGAACGGCGATATTGACATTTTATGCTACAGACTCAATGATGACGGAAGCAATGCCTGCAAGGTGCTTGTTGCCGTGGATGCCCTTTGTGAATTGGGAATTCTCACAAAAAAAGGGGACAGCATTGAGCTTAATAACACAGAAAACAAGGTGAATCTGGATAATTCCGAAATACTTTCATATCTTAAAAACTATCACAGCGAAATTCAGTGAAAGGAGAGTACAGCATGAGCGAAGAATATAATACCGGCTTTGAAGAGCTTTGCGCTACGCTGAAGGAAACCTTCAGCGAAAAGGACATGGAAAGAATCAACAGAGCATACAGCATGGCTTTTGAAGCGCATAAGGACCAGAAGCGCCGTTCAGGTGAGCCTTATATCATTCATCCCATTGCAGTTGCAAAAATTCTCTGTGACATGGGTATGGATGCAGATTCAATCTGTGCTGCTCTTCTTCACGATGTTGTTGAAGACACGGAAATCACCGATGAAGAAGTCAGAAGCAAATTCGGCAAAGATGTTGAGCTTCTGGTTGACGGTGTCACAAAGCTCGGTCAGATTCCTCTTTCTGCAAGCAAGGAAGAACAGCAGAGCGAAAACATCAGAAAGATGTTCCTTGCCATGAGTGAGGATATCCGTGTTATCATCATAAAGCTTGCTGACCGTGTTCACAACATGAGAACACTTCAGTTTATGCCTGAAGAGAAGCGTCGCTATAAGGCAAGAGAAACACTTGAAATCTATGCTCCTATTGCTCACCGTCTCGGTATCAGAGCATTCAAAGAGGAGCTTGAGGACCTTGCAATCAGCCATCTCGACCCTGTTGCTTATGCGGAAATTGCTAAAACTCTTGACAAGCAGGTCAGCTATCGACAGGATTTTCTTAACAGCATCAAGGCGGAGGTTCTTGAAAGAGTAAAACAGGAAGTGCCTAATGTTTATATTGAGGGCAGAATCAAATCTGTTCACGGTATTTACAGAAAGACCTATATGAAAAACAAGACCTTTGATGAAATATATGATATATATGCAGTCAGACTCATTGTTGATTCAGTTTATGAATGCTACTGTTGTCTTGGTATTATCCATGATATGTATAATCCCTTGCCCGGCAGATTCAAGGACTATATCTCAACCCCGAAGCCTAATATGTATCAGTCGCTTCACACCACCGTTATCAGCCGTGCAGGTGTGCCCTTTGAGGTTCAGATAAGAACATGGGATATGCACCACACTGCAGAATACGGTATTGCGGCTCACTGGAAATATAAAAGCGGTATCAAGGGAAAAGCCAAGTTTGAAGAAAGACTTTCATGGATAAGACAGCTTCTTGAAAGCCAGAAGGAAAGCGATGATGTTGAGGACATCGTAAAGACCATCAAAACCGACTTCATTCCCGAAGAGGTGTTTGCCTTCACTCCCAAGGGTGATGTTATCAGTCTTCCCATGGGCTCGTGTATCATTGACTTTGCTTACGCAATTCATTCGGGCGTTGGCAACAAAATGATCGGTGCAAAGGCAGACGGAAGAATCACAACCCTTGACCACAAAATCAACAACGGTGAAATTATTGAAATTCTCACCACCTCATCTCAGGGCAAGGGCCCAAGCCGTGACTGGCTGAAAATTGCAAAAACCGCTTCTGCCAAGAGCAAAATCAGGCAGTGGTTTAAAAAAGAAAAACGAGAAGAAAACATCATCGAGGGCAGAGCCGAGGTTGAAAAGGAATTCAGGCGTAACGGCATCAATCTGCCTGAAAAGCAGCTGCTTGAATTTGTTGCGAAGATATCCGAAAGACATCACTGCAACAGCGCTGATGACTTCTTTGCAGCAATAGGATACGGCGGACTTACTTTAACAAACCTCATTCCGAGAATCAAAGAGGAATATTTAAAGCTTGTAAAGGAAAATCAGCCGCAGAGTGAAGCACAGATTGTTACACAGCCGCCCAAAAAGGTGACAAAGAGCGCAGAGGGTATTATCATTGAAGGCATTGACAATTGCCTTATCAAATTCTCACGCTGCTGTGATCCGCTTCCCGGTGACGATATCATAGGCTTTATCACAAGAGGGCATGGTGTGTCCATTCATACAAAAAAATGCGCCAATGTGCCGAAGGATATCTCAAAGGCTGCTCAGCCCGAAAGATGGATAAACGCCTCATGGGACACCAAAGTGCATAATTCCTACCGTGTAACCCTTGCGGTTACCTGTATGGACAGAGTGGGTATGCTTGCTGACCTTTCAGCAGTTATCGCAAATATGCACGTTATGATACACTCCATTTTCACAAAGGACGGGAATGACGGAAGATCAACGATTTATATGACCATCACCGTTAACGGTGCTGAGCATATGAAGAGTGTGTGTGAAAAGCTCAAAAAGGTCAAGGGCGTTCTTTCAACAGAAAGATCGGGACTTTAAAAAATTCAGATTGCAAAACATTATTGTCACTCCTTAACAGAAAGGAATCTTTATGAAAGCAGTTATTCAAAGAGTTACAAATGCAAGGGTAACCGTTGATGGTGAAATTACAGGTGAAATCGGTTTGGGTTTTCTTGTGCTTCTGGGTGTTACAGAGGATGACACGGAAAAAGAAATGAAGCTTCTTGCCAAAAAGGTGTCAGAAATCCGTATTTTCACCGATGAAAATGACAAAATGAATCTGTCCCTTGACAAGGTTGACGGTGAGGTGCTTGTTGTGTCACAGTTCACCTTGTGTGCAGACCTTTCCCATGGCAGAAGACCGTCGTTCACCAAGTCTGCAAAGCCTGATGTTGCAAATGACCTTTATGAAAAGTTCTGTGAGGAGCTTCGCACTCTCGGCGTCAGAAAGGTTGCAACGGGCATTTTCGGTGCAGACATGAAGGTTGAGCTTCTTAACGACGGACCTGTCACAATTATTATGAATACGGATGAATGGAAACGGTGATTGAATTCATAATTCCGATTCAAAAGGAGGTTTACCATGTCACTTCAACTGAAGATGTTCAATCCCGGTCTGATTGCCGCAAACAGCTATATTGTCAAAGATATTGACAGCGGCGAAGCAGCAGTTGTTGACTGCGGAATGTTCGGCGACCGTTTTGAAGCTGTGCTCAATTCAATGGGTATTGAAAAAATCAAATATATTCTTCTCACCCACGGTCACTTTGACCATATCATGGGTGTTCAGAAGCTGAAAAGAAAATTCGGCGGAGAAATTGTCATTCACGAAGATGACGCCGATTGCCTTTATGACAGCAAGAAAAGTCTGTCAGCAGGCTGGGGCTTTTTGTGCCCTGCCTTTGAATGCGACAAAACCGTGAAAGAGGGGGATGCTCTTTTTCTCGGCAATGAAAAAATTGAAGTTATCCACACTCCCGGCCACACCGTCGGCAGTGTGTGCTATAAAACAGAAAAAATACTTTTTTCCGGGGATACCCTTTTTCACATGACCTGCGGAAGAACGGATTTTCCGGGAGGGAGTATGGAAGAAATGATGAAATCAATGAAAAAGCTTTATGCTCTTGAGGGCGAATACAGAGTCTGCCCGGGGCACGAAAGTGAAAGCACATTGAGCTTCGAAAAAAGCAACAATCCTTACATGAAAGGCATCTGAAATGTATCTTATTAACCGAAATCATAAATTTCATTATGAAATGGAAAACCTGCTTCGCATTTTCTTTCCCGAAAAGATAACTGTCACATCAGATTTGCCCGGGGAGGGTGATTGGTGTGTCACTTCGCTTGACGGCAGTGAAATCGGCATTGAATTATGCCTTGACGGTACTGTTTATTCTGAAAAAAAGATGTTTCCTCTTTCTGATAAGCTGTCAGACGAAAGCGATGACAGCTATCTTGAAAGAAAAATGGCGATAATGCTTTTTGAGCTTCTGAAAGGAAAAACAGGCTACACACCGCCATGGGGAATACTCACAGGTGTCAGACCTGCCAAGCTTATGACAAATCTTATCAGGAAATACGGTGAATTGTGGGCAATCACATATTTCACCGATGAGCTTATGGTAAGTGAAGAAAAAACAAAGCTTGCACTTCTGGTGGCATCGGCTGAAAACCCCATCATTGAGCAAGCGAGTGCGCCCGATTCCTTCTCGCTTTATATTTCAGTTCCCTTCTGCCCCACAAGGTGCAGCTATTGCTCTTTCATTTCTCATTCAAACGAAAGCGCAAAAAAGCTTATTCCCGAGTATGTTGAAAAGCTTTGCCACGAAATCGAAGTGACAGGGGAGATAGCCAAAAAGCTCAATCTGAGGCTTGAGAGCGTTTACATAGGCGGCGGAACACCGACAGTTCTTTCTGCAGAACAGCTGAAGGCAGTTACAGACAGTGTCAGAAATAATTTTGATTTAAGCAGCATTAAGGAATATACAATTGAAGCAGGCCGCCCTGACAGTGTCAGTGATGACAAATTCAAGGTGATAAAAAACAGCGGCTGCACAAGAATAAGCATCAATCCACAGACCTTCAATGATGATGTGCTCAGGGAAATCGGAAGGCAGCACACCTCTCAGATGACTCTTGACGCTATGCAATCGGCAAGAGAGAACGGATTTTCCAACATTAACATGGATCTTATCGCAGGGCTGCCGACAGATACTCTTGAATCATACGAAAACACCATTGACACAGTGCTTTCTCTTGAGCCTGAAAATATTACGGTGCATACTCTTGCACTGAAAAGATCGTCGAATATAGTGACGGAAAACCGAAGAACAAATTCGGGTGTTCTCGCTTGTGAGATGCTTTCATTAACTCAGGAAAAGCTGACAAAAGCAGGCTATATCCCTTATTATATGTACCGTCAGAGCAAGTGTCTCGGCAACCTTGAAAATGTGGGATGGGCAAAAAAAGGCTATGAAGGCCTTTACAATGTCTATATGATGGAGGAGTGTCACACAGTGCTCGCAGTAGGTGCAGGAGCAGTAATTAAGCTGAAAGCACCCCATTCAAATGAAATTGAACGCATTTTTAACTATAAATATCCATACGAATATATCAGCGGCTTTGATGAAATCATAAAGCGTAAAGATAATATTTCCGTCTTTTACGAAAAGAGCGGAAAATAGGTGGTATGTTATGGAAAATCTCACAATTGAATCAATCAACCGAAGAGTTATATCTGATCCCGAAGACTTTGTGGCAGAGTGCGAAAAGCATTACAAAGAAAAAATCAGCCTTGTAGCAAAGGATGTTGCCGAAAGAAAGGGCAGAGAGCTTGTCATGCTCGCAGGCCCCAGCTCATCGGGCAAAACAACAACGGCAAAGCTGTTGAAGGATATGCTCAAAGAGCAGGGCCGTTCAGCCAAGGTTATTTCCCTTGATGACTTTTATCTTGATCAGGATGTTTCCTACACCTTTGAGGACGGCACAACTGATTTTGAAACGGTCAAAGCTCTTGATGTTGAGTGCATTGACAGATGTTTGTCAGAGCTTATGAATGAGGGGGTAACAATGATGCCCCGGTTCAGCTTTCACACAAGACGCCGTGACGGCTACGACAAGGTTATTTGTGAAAAGGATGAAATAATAATTGTTGAAGGGCTTCATGCACTGAATCCTGTTATCACTGTTCCTCTCGAGAATGTGAGAATGAAAAAGCTTTATGTCAGCGTATCTTCGAGAATTTCCGAAAAGGGAAAGGTACTTTTTAATAAACGTGATCTTCGCTTTATCCGTCGGCTTATCCGTGATTATCACTTCAGAAACACAGATGTTGAATATACCTTCTATCTGTGGAAGGGTGTCAGAATGGGGGAGGACAGATACCTTTTCCCCTTCAGTGACAGAGCAGATGTCCGAATCGATTCAATTCACCCTTATGAAATCTGCCTTTTCAGAAATGAGGCATTGAAGCTGCTCGGCAAGGTAAACGAGGACAGCCTCTATTATGAAAGAGCAGCAGAGCTTAAAGAAAAGCTGATGAAGCTTGAGACGCTGGACAGTGCCTTAATTCCGGATAACTCGCTTATGAGAGAATTTATCGGTTAACATAAATATAAAAAGAATGGAGATGATTATATGGCAGCAAATAAAAAACAGTCATTACTTGCGGGTGCAGGTGTTCTTGCCATAGCGACAATTATCGTCAAAATTATCGGTGCAATTTACAAAATACCCATCACTAATCTTATCGGTACGGAGGGTTACGGCTATTTTAACGGTGCCTATGCTGTTTATACTCCCGTTTATGCCGTTTCAATGGCAGGTCTGCCTGTTGCCGTTTCAAAGCTTGTTTCACAGAATATGCAGCTTGGCAGAATTCAGGATGCAAGAGCAATCTTCAAGGTTTCACAGAAAATGTTTTTTGCAGTGGGCCTTACAGGAACGCTTATTCTCATGGCAATTGCCGTGCCCTATTCAAAGTATGTGGCTGAAGCTCCCATGAATTACATAAGCATGATTGCAGTTGCTCCCTGCGTGCTTTTCTGTTGCCTTATGTCCTCCTACAGAGGCTATTATGAGGGCCTTAACAACATGACACCTACAGGTGTATCTCAGGTTATTGAAGCTGCTGTCAAGCTTGTTTTCGGCCTTGCAGCGTCTTATGTTTTCATGACAGGCACGGTTTCTCACTATGAGAAAAATGCCGTCAACGGAGCAATGACTCTTTTCGGTCAGCAGGTTGCCAACAAAAACGAGGCAATGGCCGTGATTTATCCCTATGCTGCCGCAGTTGCAATTCTCGGTGTTACCCTCGGCTCTGCAATCGGACTTTTATATCTTGCAGTGCGTGCAAAAAGAAAGGGCTTCGGCTTCACAAGAGAAGAGCTTGTCAATTCTCCCAAGGCAGAAAGCGGAATGAAAATTGCAAAGAGCCTTCTTATGTTCGCAATTCCTGTTGCAGCCTCATCTCTTGTTCTTAACATCACAAATCTCATTGACGACGTAACAATCAGAAACAGACTCGCTGAGGCGCTCAGCACAGACCTTGAAACAGTGAAAAGCATTTACAGCTTCGCACTGGAGTATAAAGGCACACTTGACCAGAACATCGGCACCTTCCTTTACGGTATGCACGGCTCTGTTATAAATGTCAAGAATCTTATCCCCACAATCACCCTCACACTGGGTATCAGCGCAATCCCCGTGCTTTCAAAGGCATGGACAGCTAAGGATAAAACAGCAGTCAAGGGCTGTATCGAATCAGCGCTTCGTGTTGCAATGCTTATTGCAATGCCTGCCGGCTTCGGTATTGCAGCTCTTGCTCAGCCGATACTTCACCTTCTTTACGGCTCAGATAATCCCTATTTCGCATCTGCAGCTGCCTTCCAGCTGACTGTGTATGGCATCGGTATGGCGCTTTATTCAATGGCATCACCCCTGACAAGCATGCTTCAGGCTGTGGGTACGACATGGGTACCTATAGTTTCGATGGCTCTGGGCGGACTTATGAAAATTGTGCTTAACTTCATAATGATTGCAAACCCCCAAATTAACATCAAGGGCGCATGTATCAGCTCCACAATCTGCTATGTTGTTATGGTTGGCATAAATCTGACATTCCTTCTGATAAAAACAAAGGTTAAGCTCAATGTTGTGTCCGTTTTCCTGAAGCCGATGATCGCAGGACTCATCTGCGGCGGTGCTGCATGGGGTGCACAGTACCTTCTTTTTGATGTTCTCGGCATAGAAAGCCGCATGACAACACTTGTTGCAATCGGTGTCGGCGCTGTCTTTTATGCGATTTCTATACTTTTATTTAAAGGAATTGTTAAAGATGATATAGAAATGCTTCCAAAAGGAGAAAAAATCGCAAAAGTCCTTGCAAAATTTGGAATTTTAGGGTAAAATAGGAGCGTTGAGGTTTTAATATGACAGATTTTGAATTTAAAGAGAAATATAACATCGACGACCTGCTTCAGATTATGACAATTCTCCGTTCTCCCGGCGGTTGCCCGTGGGACAGAGAACAGACTCATATGAGCATCAAAAAGGACTTTATTGAAGAAACCTATGAGGCGATTGAAGCGATAAATAAAGATGATAAAGATCTTCTCAGAGAAGAACTCGGAGATGTTCTTCTGCAGGTGGTTTTCCACTGTGAGATTGAGCGTGAAAAAAGCGTGTTCGATTTTTCCGATGTGACGGATGAATTATGCAAAAAGCTTATTGAGCGCCATCCTCATGTTTTCGGAGAGGTCAAGGTTGACGGCACTGACGAGGTTCTCACAAACTGGGACAACATCAAAAGAAAAAGCAAGGGGCAGAAAACTCAGGGCAGCTCAATGGTGAAGGTTCCGAAAGAGCTTCCCGCTCTGATGAGAAGCCAGAAAATTCAGTCGAAGGCGAAAAAAGCAGGCTTTGATTGGGATGATATGTCAGGTGCCTTCGAAGCGCTTGAAAGTGAAATCAAAGAGCTTAAGGAAGCTATCGGCAAAAAGGATGCCGATTCGATTGAAGATGAATTCGGTGATGTGCTTTTCTCCTGTGTCAATGTGGCAAGGTTTATCGGTGTTGACTCGGAAGAGGCTCTCACACGCTCAAATGAAAAGTTTATAGAACGTTTTCTTCAGGTTGAAAGAATGGCAGAAGAGCGTAACATCGACATGAAGAACACGCCGATTGAAGAGCTTGACGAGCTTTGGAAAGAGGCGAAAATTATTCTTGGATCCAATTGAGATTAAATCTCGTGGAAATAAAATGATATCTTTGGAGGATACAAAAAATGAATAAAACAGAACTTATCAATGCAGTTGCTGCTAAGGCAGAAATTTCAAAGAAGGATGCAGACAAGGCTGTTGCTGCTGTTTTCGCAGCAGTTGAAGAAGCACTTGTAAAGGGCGAAAAGGTTCAGCTCATCGGCTTCGGCACATTCGAAGTTAAGGAAAGAGCAGCAAGAACTGGTCACAACCCCAAGACAGGTGAGGCTATTGAAATTGCAGCTGCAAAGGTTCCTTCATTCAAGGCAGGCGCAGCTCTCAAGAACGCTGTTAAATAATTTAGCGAAAAAAGGGACTGTCAGAAAACGGCGGTCCCTTCTTTTTTATCTGAAAGGAGAAAAAAGAATGCGACTGGATAAATACCTTAAGGTGTCAAGGCTGATAAAAAGAAGAACAATTGCCAATGAGGTCTGCGACGCAAAGCATGTAACTGTCAACGGAAAAATTGCAAGAGCCTCATATGATGTGAAGGTCGGAGATATCATTGAAATTCAGATGGGTGAAAATCTTCTTAAGGCGGAGGTACTCATTGTTACTGAGCATGCAACAAAGAATGATGCCGGTCTAATGTATAAGCTTATAAAGTAATAATCACAATAATACAGGAATAAAATGGCAGAAGAAAGACTTAATCTTCTGCTTATTTTTTTATTAATAGTGAAAATATCAGTTTAAGTCGGATACATACTGTATTCTATTCTGGAGGTTGGATTATGCAAGAAAACAAGGACAAGCTCATTATGCCTCACAATGTCACAATGAAGGACAGAAGCTCTCTTGTAGTAACAGGTGTGACTGATGTTGATTCCTTTGACGAAATGACGATTGTTGCCTATACTGACATAGGTGAGCTGACAATCAAAGGGGAAGGACTTAAAATTAACAGACTCAGCATTGAAACAGGTGATTTATCCGTTGACGGCAGAATATCCTCACTGATTTATACTGACGATGCTCCAAAAGCAACATCATTTTTCTCGAAGGTGTTCAGATGAGCTATACCGAGCCTCTTCTGAATCAGGTCAGCCGCTTTTTGATGAGCATGGGCTTCGGCTTTATACTGTGCGTTCTCTATCTTGCTTTTTCTTTTCTCAGAATGATTATGGGTGAGAAAAAATGGATGTATATTATTTCAGATATGCTCTTCGGAATAACGGCTACAGTTTTATCATTCTTTTTCATGATTATCTATAACAACGGACAAGTCAGATTCAATCTTGTTCTGGGGCAGATGATCGGCGGCATAGTGTTATATTTCACCATAGGGCGATATCTGACAAAACCAATAGAGGCTGTGTCTCTGACCGTCAGAAAAGCGGTGAGAGTTTTCTTAATGCCTGCTGTGCTTTATCTTCGTTCCTTTCCGTCGTTTTTTATCAGGCTTTATAATAAGCTGAAAATTAAAAAGCAAAAAAATTATCAGCTGAAAAGGAGTCCAAAAAAGCATCTGAAAAGAAGAAAAGGAAAAAAAGAGAAAAAACAGAAAAGAAAATAAAAAATATTGTGAAAATCCCCTTGAAAATTCTGCATAAATAAGTATAATTAATTTTGTGTATATGTATCTTTTTCGAGGTGATAGAAGTTGGCAATCAAAAATCTTGATGAAGCAAGAAGACAGCAGAAAAAGCTCAACAGATTCAAGGTTAAGAAAAGCAGTATAGCTTTACTTGCTGCAATTATAATTCTGTTCAGTATAACTGTCTTTGCTTGTGTTCTGCCTAACTATGCTGCTGCAGCAAAATTCAATGAAGAAGCTGAAAATCTTCGCACCAGTATTGCAGAGATGGAACAGGAAAGTGACGAGATTGCCCGCTCACTCGAAGATGAAGATAAGCTTTTTGAAAAAATTGCACGTGAAGAATACGGTTATTGCAAACCGGGTGAAAAGGTATATTACAATTCATCCTTTGGTGAATAAATTATAGGAGGACAATGTCTTTTTATGCTTGAAATCGGCAAAATTGTTGAAGGTAAAATTACAGGTCTGACAGCTTTCGGAGCATTTGTCAGTTTGCCTGACGGAAAAAGCGGAATGGTACATATTTCAGAGGTGTCCAATTCCTTTGTTAAGGATATCAAGGACTTTCTGAAAGAAGGGGACACAGTCAAGGTTAAGATTGTGGGCATCAGTGATGAAGGCAAAATCAGCCTTTCAATCAGAAAAGCTGAAGAACAGCCTCGTGAAAATCAGCCTAAGCGCAATACCCCCAGACCAAGAAACGCGAATGTCTGGCAGGGTCAGCCGAAGCAGCACAAAGAAGCTATGTCCTTTGAAGAGATGATGGCACAGTTCAAGCAGACAAGCGATGAAAAAATGTCTGATCTCAAGCGCTCAACTGACGGAAGACATGGCGGCGGAAATCGCAGAGGCGGAAGAAACAACTGATAAAAGCACCCGACGGGTGCTTTTTTGATGAAGAATATCAAAGTATATATTATTTAAACACGGTGCAGTATGCCGTGTTTTTTTCATATTAATATAATGCCCTGCATATAAATTGAGTGTAAAAAAAGCGAAAAGAGGATGACAGATGACAGATACAAGCATTTACAATTCAATAGCCACAAGAACACAGGGAGACATTTATATCGGCGTTGTGGGGCCCGTCAGAACAGGTAAATCCACATTTATAAAACGATTTATGGACGTTCTGGTTTTGCCGAATATGGGGGACATGGCACTCAAGGAAAGAGCCCGTGACGAGCTGCCTCAATCCTCAACAGGCAAAACAATAATGACCACAGAGCCAAAGTTTATCCCTGAAACTGCAGCACAGATACAGATTGACGACTCGGCTTCCTTCAATGTCAGACTCATTGACTGTGTGGGCTATATTGTTCCTGCTGCTATAGGCTACATAGAAAACAATCAGCCGAGAATGGTCAAAACTCCGTGGTTCGAAAAAGAGATACCATTTAATATGGCGGCAGAAATAGGCACAAAAAAGGTTATAACAGAGCACTCAACAATCGGTATTGTTGTGACGACTGACGGAACTGTGGGCGAAATTGAAAGAAAGGATTATATTGAAGCAGAGGAAAGAGTGATAAAAGAGCTTAAGGAAATTGAAAAGCCCTTTGTTGTGCTTCTCAACAGTAAAAATCCGAAGTCGTCGGAATGCAGAAAGTATGCAGAAGAGCTTTCTGAAAAATACGGCGTTTCGGTAATTCCCGTCAATTGTCAGACAATGACAGAAAAGGAGATAAGAGCAATACTTTCGGATATTCTTTATGAATTTCCTATAAGAGAAATGCAGATAGACTTTCCTCACTGGATAACAAAGCTCCCAAAAGAGCATCCGATGCGAAAGGGTATATTTACATCTATCGGTGACGGCGCAAAGAGCCTCAGAAAGATGAAGGATGCAAGGCAGTTCACTCTGAGTGTTTGTGAAAATGACAGTGTCAGCTCATGCGATATGAAAGAAATTGATTTGTCACAGGGCGCAATTAAAATTGCTCTGACAACACCACCCGAGCTCTTTTATAAGGTGCTGACAGAGAAAACAGGCGTAGAAATCAAAAACGAGCATGAGCTTATGAAAACGCTTACAGAGCTTGTGAATATGAAAAAAGAGTATGACAGATTTAAAACAGCACTTGATGAGGTCGAAAAAACAGGCTACGGAATTGTGATGCCGACAATGGATGAATTGAGTCTGGAAGACCCGGAAATCATGAAGCAGGGCGGAAGATACGGAGTCAGACTCAAGGCATCTGCGCCGTCGATTCATATGCTCAAGGCAAACATCACCACAGAGGTTGCACCTATTGTAGGCACAGAAAGTCAGTCTGAAGAGCTGATTATGTATCTTCTTAAGGAATTTGAAGAGGCTCCCTCAAAAATCTGGGAGTCAAATATATTCGGCAAGAGTCTTAATAGCCTTGTCAACGAGGGTCTGCACAACAAACTATATAAAATGCCTACAGAAGCAAGAATGAAGCTTCAGGAAACACTTGAAAGAGTGATAAATGAAGGCTGCAGCGGACTTATATGCATAATACTCTGACAAGTAATAACGGTAACTGAAATAAAGATACAATTCGTTCTCATTTCTATTGAAATTTGTATTCATCTGATATATAATTTTAACATGATGTAAAAAAAGGAGAGAATGATATGGGAAAGAAAATTATTGTTGCCGGTGGTGGTCACGGCGGTATTGCGGCGGCTGCTCTTCTGAGCAAAAGAGGTTATGATGTAACAGTTTATGAAAAGAACAAGCGTGAAAAAATGGGCTACGACTGGACAGATATTTTTGACAGAAAAGCCTTCACAGCAATCGGAATGGATGTTCCCGATGAAAGCAAATGGAAGCTTAAACATGACATGACATTCTATGGGCCCGGCATGACAACAGAGCTTCGTCAGGACACTCCCGATGATCAGCTCGAAATTCAGATGGAAAGAACAGTTATTTACGACTGCATCATTGAATATGCCGAAAAGTGCGGAGTGAAGTTCCATTACGGCTGTTCGGTTGAAGCACCTGTTATGCTCGGTAATCGTGTAGTCGGTATCAGAACAGACAAGGGTGAGTTTTACGGCGACCTTGTTATTGATGCCTGCGGAATCAATTCACCTGTCAGAAAAAATCTTCCCTCATATCTCGGCATTCAGGAGGATGCAAAGGATTTTGAGCGATTCTACGTCTGGCGTGCTTTCTATGAAAAGGGTGAATATGAAGGCGAAATCCGTGACAAATTCAAGGTGCTTCTTCTTCATCAGGGTGAGCTCGGCATTTCTTGGGTAGCTGATGAAGGCGAATACACAGACATTCTCATCGGCAGATTTAAGCAGCTCACCGAAGAAAAGGTTGAAGCTACTCTCGCAGAATTAAGAGAAGCATATCCTTATCTTGGCGAAAAGGTGCTGCGAGGCGGCGAATTTGTTGAAATTCCTGTCAGACAGTCCCTTGCTGTTCTTGTCGCAGACGGTTATGCTGCAATCGGTGACAGTGCGTTCATGACAGTGCCCATCATCGGTTCAGGTATCGCAAACAGCATGAAGGCTGCAAAAATGCTCGCTGATGCTATTATTGATGACAAAACGGACAGCTACAGTGCTGCAACTCTCTGGAGCTATCAGAAGGAATATTATGAAAAGCTCGGCAATGGTCTTGCACCACTTGCAGCGGTCAAGCTTCTTCTTACACGCCTTGAGCCGATCGAACTTGACTATATCTTCGAAAAAGGTATTCTCAATGCAGATGACATGACAATCGGTGCTGATTCAACAAACCTTGTATCTATGGTCAAGGATATGCTTGATCCTGAACCTCTTAAAAAGAAAATTTCAGGCCTTGCAAACAGCCCTGTTGTTCTGAAAAAGGTTCTTCGCATGATCAAGGATATTGCTGCGGTAACTGCAGTCACAACCGTTATGCCGAAAGAATACGAAGTGAATAAAGTGCGCTCATGGGCAGAAAAATATAATTCCTGCTTTAAGCGGTAACACAGCAGTGGCGGAGATTTTCTCCGCCATTTTTATTGCCTTAAGCCAATAAAAATCCCCGGGGTTAAACGTCGGGTTATCCCCCGGGCTGCTGTGGCTTTTAACCCCCCAAAGGTTTTTTGCTTTTTTTTTTCAAATGTCAATAAT
>JAZSHL010000007.1:0-29299 GCA_045533205.1 Acutalibacteraceae bacterium
TGTTTTTCTGAAAAGTTACCTTGAAGTATATAACCCACTATGACACTTTCCGCTCGAAAGTATCTGTTTTTCATCAAAAAAATTGTGAGACACCTTATGAAAAGTGTCTCACAACTGTATAAATATTTGTTTCTGTCCTTATGAACACTCGGCATATGTATTGCGGGATTTTTAATTTTCGGTCAAACTAAATTTGAAAATCTGCCGAACAATTTATATTATTTTATACAATCTCATAAAAGCTATAGAGAAATGATGTATCGGTCTGTGTGTTGTCAACATACCATGATTTACCGAGTCTGATAACATTTACTGTGGTTTCAGCAATCACCATTTCACCGCAGTTAACCTTAACCTCAAATGACTTTGCAGCCTTGATGTCTTCTGTGTTGACACCGTAGGTTGCGAAAGCTTCCTTATCGATACCCTTGATATATTCGGCAAGATCAAGATCTTTTTCAGCTTCCACATTCACTGTGAATTTATAGTCCTCACCGTATGTCTTCTGATAAACACCCTCTGACTTGAAGGAAATCTGCATACCGGTGTTTTCATCAAATTCATCCTCTGTGCCGGTGAGTGTTTCACCGTAGGTTCTGACATTTGATTCAAGGGCAGTGAACATGATTTCATCTGTCATGTAATCGTCACCGAAAACCTCTTTGCGCACTTCAACGAGCTTATCAAAATAGCTTGTGAAAACAGTGTCGTATTTATCCCAGCCGTTTTCAAGGATAAGCTGCTGATAATAGGGATACATGGTGTCGATAACCTTGCCTGCAAGTGAACCGTCATCACCCAACGTTTTTTCACCCTTGAAGGAATCATCATTGAAGCCCTTGAGACCGTCAGTGCCCTTTTCGGCTGTGTAGCCTGCTTCTCTGTAGATTACGGGGTACATATAGTATTTTCGGATATAATCGCCGTATTTGCTGCTTTTGCTGATAACAGCATTCTTATATGCGTTATAGCCGTCACCGGTCTGAACAGCAGTGTCAACATATGTTTTTGCAACCTTTTCGGGATGAAAGGCAATATACTTTGAAGTATAGGTAGTATATGTGATAATCACAAGTGCAGCTAACATTGAAAAGAAGACAATAACTGCATACAGCTTGAAATTAAACTCTTTATTTGTTTCAGTCTTTTTCATCGTTATTCCCTCCTTAACCTTCAGCTTTTGCTTCACTGTTTGCCTCACGGCGTGCCATAAGCTCTTTCGTGATCTTTTCTTTCTTTTCACCGACCATGTCGTAGAAGAAGATAGGCACTGCCTGGAAAACAACAAAAATTGCAGGGATGATTGTGTAGATCATAAGAAGCTTATTAAGTGTTGCATCTGTCTGTGTGGCATAAGCAACGTTTGCATCCTGTGACACTGCGTAGCCTGACCATGTGTAAAGAAGCCAGGGGCCGAGTGCCTTTGTGAAGGCTGAGGCAATCTTTGAGAAAAGACCGTAGCCGGCATATGCAAGGCCCTCCTGACGCTTGCCTGTCTTATATTCAATTTCGTCAACGCAGTCAGCAATCATGATGTTGGGTGTAACATTTGTGTTACCGTGCTGCAGACCGCAGAAGAAGTTGAGAATAAGGAAGGGAATGATAAGACCGTCGTTGAAGCCGATACCCTTTGAAACAAGGAAAAGAATTGAAAGTGAGGATGCACCGTAAAGGCAGAAAATGATGAAGGTTTTCTTTGTTGAAAACTTCTTGAGAACAAAGTTTACAAGAAGTGTTCCCACTGCAGTGCCGATACCCATGGGAAGAAGCAGGCCGAGCTTGAGGTCCTTTGAGCCGAGAAGGTAAATTGCTATGTAAAGAGATACTGTACCGTAAACACCTCTGCCGAAGCCTGTGAGCTTTGTCAGAGACACCATAAGAAGATTCTTATGAGCAAAAACAACCTTGATGGCATCCTTGAGGCTGACCTTTTCCTGCGTAAAGGGTACTCGCTCCTTGTTGTTGACAAAGAAAATCATTGTGAAAAGAATGATACCCAAAGCACAAACGGCAGTTGAAATGATAAGGTCAAGGCCCTGACCTTCAGCATTTTTGAACTGCTGCTGGCCCATAACTGCCTTCATAACAAGGCCCACAACAAGAATAACAACCATACCGCCTGACTGACCTACAGAACGAAGGAAGGAAGCGATTGAAATGGCGCTCGAACGTTCTGACGGGTTTGGTGAACAAAGTGAGCCGAAGCAGTTTGCAGGGCTTTCAACCGCACAGCAGAAGGCTGTGTAAAGTGAATAGATGACAAACATCCAGACGATTGCGAGAGTCTGATTATCTGTGTTGGGAGCCACAAACACAAGCATTGAAATCAGCGCAAGAGGAATTACGCCAAAGCCTACCCAGGGCTTGACCTTGCCGAATTTTGTTCTTGTGTTGTCAACAAGATAACCGATAACAAGCTCACACACTGCACCGACAATGCCTGCAACAAGGAAAACCATTGAAATGACATTTGACATTGTGTCAGGGTCAAAGCCCTTTCCCTTGAAGGCAAAATCAGCAAAGAATGTGGCTGTGTAGTCAGGCATCCAGCCTGTCAGAAGTGCAACACCGAAAAGGCCGATGCCAAAGGTGATGATTTCTGATTTTTTCATAAACTTGTTTGTTGCTTTATCAGACATAGCTTTCTCCATTCCTTCTTTTCCGGATTTTGTCGAAAAAGAATTTATTTATCGTTTTATTTTATCATAAACACTTTATCTGTTCAAGAAGTTCTGCGACAGAAATTATGTGAAGTCAAAGGTTATCTACCTTTTTATTCGGCAAACTTCTGACTCTCGCTGACAGCCATCTCGTCACATCGCTCATTTTCAGGGTGACCTGCATGGCCTTTGATCCATTCAAAGGTTACATCATGCTTGTCGACAAGGCTTAACAGCTCATCCCACATTTCAGGATTGAGTGCAGGCTTTTTATCCTTCTTTTTCCAGTTGTTTGCCTTCCAGCTTCGTGCCCAGCCGAGAGTTATGCCGTTACTGACATATTGTGAATCGGTGATTATCTTAACCTTGCAGGGCTCCTTCAGGGCTTTCAGGCCCTCAATGACAGCAGTGAGCTCCATACGGTTGTTCGTGGTGTGGGCTTCACCGCCCGACAGCTCCTTGCGTCTGCCCTGATAGTCGAGGATTGTGCCCCACCCCCCTGCACCCGGGTTTCCCGAGCAGGCGCCGTCTGTATATATTGTTACTTCTTTCATAATTATAATCTCCGTTTAAGTTTACTGTGTGTAATTTTACCATATCCACCCATTCAAAGCAAGAGAAAAGAAGATTTTAACTAAATTTTTTCAGAATGTTAAATTGATAAAAAATAATTAAAATATTGTTATTTTATATTTTTTTATTGACAAACGATAAAAACCGTGATATTCTGTGCTCAGAAAGACAAAGGAGGATTTTTTATGTATACATCCGAAAAAAGCACAAAGCTTACCCTTTTCTGCACATACATATTTTGTTTTCTGTTTGCAGTTATGACGGTTGCTTTTGTTCCGATTTCAAAATGGTTAAGCTACCGTGATCCGTCTTTTACCGTGACCGAGGTATCAATAGCCTTTTATATCTGCTGTCCCCTCGGCTGGGTTACCCTTATCGGCATTATCAGGCTTCTTAAAAATATTCTCAAGGATGAGGTTTTCACTGAGCAAACCGTGAAAATTCTCCGCATTATGTCCTGGTGCTGTGCGGCGGTATGCCTTGTCTGTTTTGCAACCTTCTTTTTCTACAGGCTGTTCATTATCTTTTCAGTATGCTCGGGCCTTATGATGCTCATTCTCAGAGTGCTCAAAAATGTTATGGCAAGGGCCGTTGAAATCAAAAACGAAAATGAACTTACAATTTAAGAAGGCAACAGCAGTTACCCAAAGGAGGATAAAATGTCAATTATCGTAAATCTTGATGTTATGATGGCAAAAAGAAAGATTTCCTCCGGTGAGCTTGCAAACAGAATCGGCATCACACAGGCAAATCTTTCAATTTTAAAAACCGGCAAGGCAAAGGCAATCCGCTTTTCTACTCTTGAAGCAATCTGCAAAGAGCTTGACTGCCAGCCGGGAGATATTCTTGAATTCAGAAACGAGGAGGAATAATTATGTACGGCGAAAAACAGATTATCACACCGGGCGGACAAAGCTCTGTTCCCGCACCGGCACCCGCTTTAAAAAGAATACACTTCAAGGCGAAGAAAAATGAACCTGTTAAAACAGGCTGGTTTGACATTGCTGCTTTTTTCGCAGTTTTCGGCAGTTTATTTCTGATTATCAATTCTTTTTTCAATGCTTACACCTATACTGACGGCATTGTTATAACGGCTGCATATCTGTTTCTTTTAATTTTTGCGACAGTCTATATTGTAACAAAAACAAAGAAGTTCCCACTTAAAGCAGTGTTCCCTGCTATTCTGTGTCTTGCAGTTGCAGCAGGCTTCAGCATCAACTATAACAATTGCATGAGCATTTCTGTTTCATTCCTGATGTTCCTTTCAGGCATTTACTGCATGTCACTTATGGACATCTCCCCTTTCAGCAGCTATTCAGACGGCATAAAGGGAATGTTCAGCATTTTTCTTCTTCCCATAGGCACAATTTATATGCCTATTGTCGGTCTTTTCCAACACAGAAGGCCTAAGAAAATCGGCAAATACATAGGGGTTGCAGTTGGTGTTCTTCTGGCAGTTCCCGTCTTTGTTCTGGTGGCATATCTTCTGACTGAGGGTGACGCAGCCTTTGGCAATGTGCTTGGCGGAATGTTCAAAAATATAGAAAAGCTAATGGACAGATTTCTTGATTTTGATTCATTGTTCTGGCTTTTCCCTGCTCTGATATGCACCCCTTACATTGCTTCGACCATGTTCTCTTTCAGGCACGGCGTTGTGAAGGATTTTTACAAAGAAAGTCAGAAGGTGCATATTTCAGAAAAGCTTTATTTCATTCCCGACTCCTTTATAGCAGGCTTTTACAGTGTTGTCAGCCTTTGCTATGTTATTTATCTTCTTTCACAGCTGACATATCTTTTCGGTGCTTTTTCAGGCAACATTCCCATTGGCGTTTCAGTTACTCTCTCTCAATATGCAAGACGCGGATTTTTTGAAATGAGTGCTGTTGCTTTCATCAACCTTTGCCTTATTGCAGTGGGCATTGTTTTTGCAAAGCGTAAAAACGGTCAGATATCCAAAATTTTCAAGGGCTTCTCTGTTTTCTTCTGCCTTTTCACAATCATGCTTATAATCACAGCCATGAGCAAAATGGGGCTTTATATAACAGAACTCGGCCTTACCTATAAGAGAATACAGGTCACTCTCATTGACCTTGTTCTGCTTGTCGTTTTTCTTTGTATTCTGATAAAGCTTTTCGCAAAACACTTCCCTTACATGAAAATAATCATGTTCACCTCACTTTCTGTGCTGACCTTATATTGCACAGTCGGTGCTGACAGAGTTATAGGCTCCTTCAATACATGGGCATACCTTTCAGGCTATCATGACACTGTTGACATTGATACACTGAAATATCTTAATTCAGAATATCAGGCTCTGATAAACATTGACAAGCTCACTGAATGTGAAGACACTAACATCAGCTCGAAGGCAAAATATGCCTTTTACGACTTATATGATTGGTGGATTGACGATTCCTCCGACTATTCTGACAGTCAGCACACCGGACACGTTGAGTCGATTCTTATTAATGCTTATATCAAAGAAAATGAAGATAGAATTAAAAATTATGAACCTACCTATATCGATTATTCATATGATAACGGATGGTACTATGAAGACGACATCTATTCAGAGCCGGTAACCTTCACTATCAACACCGAAAAAGAAATCAAGTCAATATCCTTCACAAACGCATATGAATCCGTAATGCTGACTGACTGTGAAGATACACCTCTGACCAAGGGCAAAACCCACATTTTCAGTTGGGAATATAACACCAGACCGACAGCCACCTTCGCAAGCATTCTGGTTATCACAAAAGACGGCTCTATGTACCCTTGTGTTGTCTGCATAGGTGATCGACCGGAAACAGATACGGGAGATTCGTCAACCAGCATTTTAAACTTCACCATGAATTTCGAATTGCGTGACAATGACTACGGCGGCTTTATGTTTGTTGAAGTTTAAATTTATCAAAGCTATAAATAAAACCTTCACTTCAGGGAAAAATATTTTCCAGAGGTGAAGGTTATGTTTTTTATTGAAAAGAAAAGCTATAAAAGGCTCCGTGCTTTTCTGTGTGTATCTCTTGCCTTTGTCATGCTTCTTAGTGCAGTTCAGATTGCTTTCGGTCATAGCAGTGTGGATGCGCTTTCAAGGCTCGGCTCAAGAGGCAATGAGGTCAGACGCATTCAGCAGAAGCTGAAAAATCTTGGTTACTACACAGGCAGTGTTGACGGAATATACGGCACGGGAACACAAAAAGCTGTCAGAGCTTTTCAGAAAAACTGCGGAATAACTGCCGACGGTATTGCAGGACCGAAAACGCTCAAATTTCTCGGTCTTTCAGGATCGGCGAACACAGGCGGATATTCGGGCAGTGATGTAAATCTGCTAGCAAAGCTGATTGCCGCTGAAGCAAGAGGTGAAAGCTACAAGGGACAGGTGGCTGTGGGGGCTGTTGTTCTCAACCGTGTGGATCATCCCTCTTTTCCCGACACTATTGCCGGGGTGATTTATCAGAGAGGTGCTTTTTCCTGCGTTAATGACAGCAACTGGAACGTTGCCCCCAACTCAACATCGCTAAAAGCTGCACAGGACTGCATAAACGGCTGGGACCCGAGCGGCGGTGCAATCTATTACTACAACCCTGCAAAAACATCTAACAGCTTTATGCACTCAAGGCCGACAATAACAGTTATCGGCAGACACTATTTCTGCCGTTGACAATCAGACACAGAAAAACCACAGCACTTTTGTGCTGTGGTTATCATTTTATTGAATTTTCAGATATAAATATCAGAAGGGTAAGAATGCAAAGAATGTTCTGATTGCATCAAAGATTTTCTCAAAGAATGCAACAAGCTTTTCCCAGAAGGTAAGCTCCTTCTCAGTTTCAACAAGCTCTGCATATCCGGGAAGTGTAAGATTGTTGTCAGCAGGGCCGTTATCAACTGTGAACTCAACAAACAAAGGAAGAACTGCAGTTGTGATAAGAATCTCTGCACCTTCAAAGCGCTTCACGCCGTCGCCTGCATATGTGAGGAAATCAACAGGAATTGTAACACCTGTGAGGCTTGTGAGATATGAAAGCACCTTTGCATATTCTTCTGCAGAAACATCAGCCAGTGCATAGTTGATTGCTGCTGCAAGACCTCTTGTGATGATAACAAGCTCGTCTGAATATGCGGGAATGTTTTCATCGCCGAGATTATGTGCCTGATAAATATTGATTGCAACATCAAGCAGATCTACATATGAGGTTTCGGGCATCACTGTGTTATATTTTTCAACGAGCGACTCAAGGCTCTTGCCCTCTTCAACTTCATTTTCTTTGTTCAGAGGCATACGGATAGCTTCGCTGAGCTTTGTTGCAACCTCATCGATGATAGCATTCATTTCTTCATCGTCAGTTTTGATAAGTCTCTTAAGACCGCTTGCACTTGTGTAGCCGTTGAAAAGAATTCTGTGGCTGAGGTCCATTGCTTTTCTTGTGTATTCACTGAAATCACTCTGAGCAAGACTGAGTGCATTTTCGCTGATGCCTTCGGGAAGAATTGAAGTGTCAATTGCTTCAATGTTTCTTGTTTCAAACTTAACCTCGTCACCGAAAGTAACAACTCTGTAAGGACAATATGTACCTGTAAGTGTCGCTGTTACAACGTCATAAATAACAGTGCCGTCAGCTGCTGTGTAGGATGCTATATCGTGGTCATGTGTGTGACCTGTGAAGACGTATTTGATGCCTGCTTTTGCAAAAGCGTCTGCATATGCGTTGCCGTCACTTGTAACAATAGCATTGGGATGAATTTTTGTGCCGAAAACGAAGTGAGGAATAAGGTTGTGGTGCATCATTGCAATAAGCTTTTTGCCGTCTGCCTTTGCTTTTTCACCCTGTGCAGTGACCCATGCAATTCTGGCATCGTCAAAGCCGTGGGGGCTTTCGCCGGGAATACAGGAGTCAATTGAAATAAGACGGTAGTCGCCCTCAAGGTCAACTGTGTATGATGCGGAGGCTGTATCTCTTTCAAGTGCTTCGGCATAACCGAACTGTGCATAAATTGTTCTGAACTCATCAAGAGTTGTCTTATAAAGGTCATGGTTACCGGGTGTAACATAAACCTGCTTGTTATACTTTGCTTCAAATTCACTGAGCAGCGCTGCAAAGAGCATATTTTCTTCAACAGATCCGGTTTCTGTAAAGTCACCGGGAAGAATAACTATGTCTGTTTCGCTTTCACCTGCTTTTTCAAGGAATGCCTTAATAATAGCAACTGACTCATTGACAAGTCTGCATGAAGAATTGATGTGTGCAAAGTCTTCATCTATGCTGTTGCGCTTTGTGGCAACCAGTGAAGCGTTGAGGTTATAGTGCAGATCGTTTGCAACTGTGATTATAAGCTCATCGGATTCAGCAGAAACAGCAACGCTGAACAGACTGAAAACCATTACAAGAGCAAGCACAATTGATAAGGCTTTTTTCATTGTTTTTTCCTCCTGATAATACATATTGACTATGTATTTATTTTTCATTTAGAAAAATCATAACAAAATTTTTCCTCTTTGTCAATATAACTCTATTAAACAATCCCGGCTTTTTTGTCTATTTAAAAAATAAAAGAGACCCTTTTTTCAAAGAGCCTCTTAAAAATTCAATTATGATTATTCATCGATGTGAGCGAAGAAAAATTCTTTTCTTTCGTCAGTATTGATAACAGTGACGGGCTTGATCTGATTGAGGACTCTGCCCTGCTTTTTGAGCATATCCTTATAATCATTATATGTATCCTTCTTGAGGAAGGTAACCTTTGCAGGACCGATCATACCCCAACGGCGATACTTGAAGTATTTCTCGTTGCTTTCACTGAGCCACTTGTCAAGGCATTCTTCAATTTCAGGAAGCTTATCCTTTGAAATTTCTCCCTCAGGCTCAGCAAACATAACATAACGGACGGGATCATTCTGAAGATCATCATAGAAGCTGTAGCCCTTGAAGGAAATGCCAAGCTCTTCCTGAACCTTCTGAGCTGCCCAGTCAACCATCTGTGTTGTTGTCTTTTCGTTTGCGATATTCATTGCAAGATTATTTCTGTAAAGGAACTCAATCTTCGGTGTCTTGTTGTAGAAGCCTGTTACACGAACAACGTCTTCGATCTGATAACGGTAAAGACCTGAGAAGTTTGTAACGATGAGCTCGTAGTCCTTGCCGACCTCAACCTCACCGATTGTGAGAGGTCTCTTGCATTCGGGATCATCGATGGGGATAAACTCGAAGAAGATTGAACGGGGAAGAAGAACAGCATCGTTAACATCAAGCTCAACGGGCATTGCCATGTAGCCTTCAGCTGCTGCATAACCCATGTTGTGAATGGGAGCATCACCGATATGCTTACGAAGCTTCTGAACGTAGAACTGAAGATTTGAACCGACCATACCGTAGGACCATACGAAATCGGGCCAGATTCTCTTTGCGATGGGATCGTCAAAGCCCTTTTCGCATTCTCTTCTGATTTCAGCAGCTCTCTTGGGCATGGGCTTGAATTTCTTTTCCCACTTTGCACGAAGCTCAGGAGGACACTTAACGCTGGGATCGATAACACCAAGCTCGATGTCCTTACAGATCATTTCCCAGTTTGCCTCAAGGTAATCGAACATACCTGTGAGAAGGGTTACAACCATTGAGCCGAGGAATGTAACATCACGTCTTTGAAGAGCGAAACGAAGATGGAAGTATGTTGAATCAACAGCATCCTCGTTTTCGGGATACATAAAGTCATTGGGGGTTGTCATGAAGAACTTTGAGATGGGCTTTAAGTATGTGAAGGGAACCTGTCCTGCACCGTTACCCATTTTGCCGTCCTTCATCTTGTGGCCGGTGAGAATAATTGCAACGGGACCGATCTGCTTGGGGAACTTTTTGCCATGCTTCTTGAACCAGATTTTTGCACAGGCAGGAGTTGCTGCAAAACCCATTGACTGCATGTTGAAAAGTGCCTTTGCTGACTGGGGAAGCACCTTGGGCTTGCCTACAGAGCCTGATGATGTGCAATATCTGACGCACTTTCTTGCCATCATAAGATTCTTTTCACCGTCAAGCATACGGTCAACATAATCTGCATATGTGTCATAAGTTGAAAGGGGTACAATTCTTTGGAAGTCCTCAACAGAATGAACATCCTTGAAGCCAATCTTTTTACCGTATTCGGTATTCTTGTTTTCGTCCATAATCTGAAGAAGAATTTTTTCCTGTGTTTCAACAGGAACAGATGTGAAGTGGTTAACGCCCTTGAATACCATCATACCGAGCATTACACCGAAATCTGACATTGCCATTGGTATTACCTCTTTTCTTTCAATATTTTTTTGTAAAACAACGTTCAACGCTGTATCAAATACCACATTATAATATCATTTTTGTAGTAGATTTGTCAATAAGCTGTTAACAAATCGTTCAAAAACTGATTTTCTGTTTATTTCCAGACAATCTGCCAGCTTTCGTCGATATATCCCTCAAGAGAAGCGGAAGCGCTGATGCCTAAGGCCTGTCCCTCACCCACGCCGTTCATGTCAATATGCTCACTGTAGCCGACAACCCTGCCGTCTTTATCGTATGTAACGGTCACTGTTGCGCCGGGATAATTGAAGTCTGACTTTGTAATTTCACCCAAAGGAACATCGAACAAAGAGAAGTCAAGCGTGTCGCAGGCAACACCGTGATGAGTCGGCTTCGGCTGCTCAAATGTGCCTGTTTCAGGAACAAGGGTAACAGAATAGACAGTGTTATCCCCCACTTTTTTGATTTCAGCCTCCTTCACGCCCTCAATTGTGAGCGCAAATGCAGTGCCTACAGGTGGAATGGTATCATTGGCAGTAACCTCCACATTTTCCTCAGGGTCAATACATTTTCCGTTTGTGAAGTCATATTCCAGCACTTCTTCATTGGCAATGAGCTTGACAACGCTGTTGATAATGGTAAGAAAGGCAGGATAAGTACAGTCTGTGACATCAATGACAATGTTCTGGGTTTTTGTGCCGACATATGAAGCATCGGGAGCCTTAAGCATGTTGACACCCTCGCTGACCTTCTGAAGAATCTCCTCTTTAGTCGGCTCGCCCTGTGTGGTGGGTACTGTTGTTGTAACGGGCTTTTCTGTCACCTGCTGATTATTCTGCGTTGCCGGAGCAGTCGGCAGAGTTGTTGTGTTGTCTGTGGCAGAAACGCTGTCAGATACTGTTTCGGAGGTTGGTAACTCTGAAGCGTCTGTTGATTGTGCTTCAGATGAGGAAATGTCAGCAGAAGAGGAATTGAAAACATCATCAGCACCGTCGTGACCGAAAAAGAATGCAATCATCGCAACAATAACCACACAGATTGCACCAATTATTACAATTCCTATCACATCATTTTTATTTAACTTTGAGGCTCTGTTCTCTTTATTCTTCAAAACCGTTCCTCCATTTAATGTATTTATCCGTATTATAACATTGTTTTGAAACTAATTCAACCGTTTTGTAACAATTATATTCAAAATTTGTTTACATTTTAGTTCTATGTGAATTATCCGTCTGAAAACAGCCGTACTTTGCTTTCGTCAGACATTGTAAATGTTAAGAAAGCTTTTACAGACAGAGCCTGAAAAATACATTTTGATTACAAAAATGTAAAAAACTGCATTTTTTTGTTTTCTGTATTGAATTTTTTTATTGATATGGTATAATTGGCATAGGTCAAAGGACCAAAAATTAAAGGAGGATTTTTACAATGAAAAAAATCATCGCAGTTCTCCTTGCAGCAGTTATGCTCTTTGCTCTTGCTGCTTGCGGCGGAAACAACGCAACAGACGGCAATGCAACAGACGGCAACAAACAGCCTGCAGGAGAAAACACAGCAGTTGACTACGATGCTATCGCTGACACAATGACATCAGCAGACGGCAAATATCAGATCGCTTTCATCACAGACGTAGGTCAGCTTAAGGACAAGTCATTCAACCAGGGTACATGGGAAGGCGTTAAGAAGTATGCTTCTGATAACGACAAGTCCTATAAGTACTACCAGCCCGCTAACGGCGATCAGGCAACTGACGACGACCGTTACGACGCAATGAAGGCTGCTGTTGACGCCGGTGCAGAAATCGTTATTTGCGCAGGCTTCCTTCAGGGCACAGCTCTTCAGAAGGCTGCTGAAGAATTCGCAGACGTTAAGTTTGTATTCATCGACGGTTGGACACTCGCAGATGCTGACGGAAACGCTCTTAAGAACGTTTCAGCTGTTGACTTCCAGGAAGAACAGTCAGGTTACCTTGCAGGTTACGCAGCTGTTAAGGAAGGCTACACAAAGCTCGGCTTCTCAGGCGGTGGCGGCGGAACAAACCCCGCATGCTGCAGATTCGGTTACGGTTATGTTCAGGGCGCAGAAGCTGCTGCTAAGGAACTCGGCGTTGAAGTTGCTATGAACTATAGCTGGGAATACGGTTCAGCTTTCTCAGCATCACCCGAACTTCAGACAATGCTCGACGGTTGGTACTCAAACGGTACTGAAGTTGTATTCGCTTGCGGCGGTTCAATGTGCCAGTCAGCTTTCGCTGCTGCTTCAGCAAACAGCGCAAAGGTTATCGGTGTTGACGTTGACCAGTCCTCACAGTCAGAAACAGTTATCACTTCAGCTACAAAGGGTCTGAGAGAATCAGTTGCTTACATCCTTGACAAGTTCTACACTGAAAAGTGGGACGAAGTTGGCGGTGTTCAGACAACTCTCGGCGCAGCAGAAGATGCAGTTGGTCTTCCCACAGCAACATGGTCACTTGAAAAGTTCTCAGTTGAAGATTACGAAAAGCTCTTCGCATCACTTAAGGACGGTTCAGTTGTTGTTGATAAGGACTACGAAGCAGGTCTTGACGCTGCTAAGTTCGAAGCTGTTAAGCTCACAATCGTTTAATTCTGAATTAAACATACAAAAAAAGCTGTTGCATTGCAACAGCTTTTTTCTTTCCCTTTGTTACAATATTAACGAAGCAGGCTTCAAAAAGCTATGAAAAAAATACATACAATAAAAAGGGGATGTAAAAAAACGAGTTTTTTTACATCCCCTTTGCTGTGTTAAATATTGATATAATAGATATCGTTTCCTCTTGATTTAATGAAGCGGATAAGGTCATCGAACTTAAGCCAAAGGAAGGCTGTGTTATCATTTGGATGGAAGCCTATATAGCCCTCAAGTTCTTTAAGCTCACTGTCAAGCACAACATTGACCTCAGCTTCGGGATCGTTGAGTATACCGAAGGGTGACACTGCACCGGGCATGAGCCCCATATGATTCATCAGCCTTTCATCAGAGCCGAAGCTTAGTCTGGAGCAGCCGAGCTGTGCTCTGATATCCTTCTGTATATCGGGATGCTTATCCTTCATCATCGACACGACATAATGGGTTTTGCCGTTTGCATTGCGAAGGAACAGATTTTTGCACACCTCACCGTCAGTGAAAATGCCCATTGCATCCATATCCTCAATTGTTGAAACTGCCTCATGGTGGATAACCTTATATTCAATTTTAAGCTCATCAAGAGCCTTAAAGACTTTTTCCTGTTCAGTCATGCTGCTTTTCCTTTACTGCTTGATATAGGTTGTTGTCTTGCCTTCGCTGTTGGTGAGATTCAGTGTGTTTTCACTGATTGTGAAGGTGAAAACGTCATTCACTGCCTTGCCGTAGATGGAGTAATTGATTGATATTGTATTTCCGTCAATGCTGTAGGAGCCTGTGAAGCTGCCGTTAATCGGCATGTTGATGACAGGGACTGTGAAATTGACATAGTTGACCACAACAACGCCGCCTGCCTTGAATTCGTATCCGCTCATATTTGCGCCGTCGCTCCATTTGCCGATGATGCCCTCACCTGACGGTGTTTCGGGTGCATTTGCTGTGCCCACACGGATGAACAGTGTTGTGTCATTTTCTGACTGAAGTGTGAGTGTGTTCTTTGAGGTTGTGTATTCATATGTGTCGGTGATCTTTTTTGAATCCACTGAGTACTGAATTATAACAGTATCACCCTCAGTTACATAAACGCCCTTATAGCTTCCGGTGACAGGTCTTGATGATACAGAAGGCAGGGCTGCCTTGTTGAACACCATGTCAACGGTGCTGTCCTTATTGAAGCTGTATTTCACAGAGCCGTCACTGTTGGTCCATGAGCCCACAAGCTCTGTTTCATCAGCCTGTCCGTTTGTTGTTCCCTGTGAATCTGTTTCACCTGTTGAGCTGTTGTCCTTTGAATAGGTTGCTGTTTCAAGCTCTTCAAGGTTATACATTGAAAGCGTATTGTTTTCAATTGATATTTTGAATGTGTCGTCGATTGTTGCTGAATAAATTGAGAACTTTGTTGTCAGTCTGTCACCCTCAAGAGTATATGTTCCCTTTGCAGTTCCGTTAACGGGAATATTCACAATAGGCACTGTAAGGTTAACGTATGTGACATTCACCGTTCCGTCAGCAAAGAATTCATAACCGCTCATGTTTGCACTGTCGGTCCATTTGCCGATAATAAGCTCTGAAAGGCTCGGCGGAGCAACAGTTGTTTCTTCGTTCTGTGATGGGTTGACAGAATCTGAGCCACCTGTCGGGGCAATGGTTGTTTCTTCCTGATTTTTGTCCGAAATGATTTTTGCTGTGCCGATTATTCCCACACCGGCAAGTGCTATCACCAGCACGGCTGCCACGGCAATAATCACAGATTTTTTGTTGAACATATTTTTTTACCTCCGGATAACATATCAAAAAAGGGCACCGTATGGCGCCCTTAAAAATTACTGTGCTGCAGTCGGTGCAGCTGTTGTTACTTCAGCTGTGTAAGCCATGTAAACAACAGGGCTGCCAAATGTTCCGTCGTCGTTTACTTTTGTCAGAGTCAGACTGCTGTCATTAACTGAGAACATGAATCTTTCAGTTCTGCTTGCATGGAAGAGTGTGTATGTAACAGTTACATAATAGTTATCATCCTCACCCTTGTTGACAGAGTATGTACCATTAATACTTGTATCTACAATTGAAACCTCAAGAGGAGTGACAACGCATACGCCGTTTTCTTTGAATTCATAACCTGTCATACCGGTTGAATCTCTCCATGCACCGATAATCTTCTTTTCAGGTGAACCGCCGAACAAGCCACAAGCTGCAAATGTTGTGAGAAGCACGGCAGCTACGAGAATTACAGCTGCTAATCTTTTAACATTTTTCATTGAATTTTTAACCTCCAATCTGATTTATTGTGCTTATTATAACATATAATTTCTCATTTGTACAGTATATTTTTATTACGGTTTTGTATTTTTTTGCCGGCTGCTGTTCTATTTTATTGAAATAACGGCCCGATTATGCTAAAATAAATAAACTTAAGGAGTGAGTTTATGCTTGAACATATAAAAGATATACCCTTATGGGACTATCTTAAAAATACAGATAAGCCTATTGTTCTTTACGGCATGGGCAACGGTGCAGATATGATAATTGAGGTGCTCGAATCGCTCAGCCTCACTTTCAGCGATGTTTTCGCAAGTGACGGATTTGTCAGAGGCCACAGCTTTCACGGCAAAAAGGTTCTCACCTTTTCACAGATTAAAGAAAAGTATGATAATTTTATCATACTCATGACCTTTGCAGTTCACGATGAAAAAACACTTTCGTATGTGAAGGAAATGTCCGAAAGCTACGAATTATACTCCCCTACCGTGCCGATTGCCGGCACGGGACTTTTCACAATTGACTATCTCAGAGAGCATGAAGCAGAGTTTGACAGATCATACAGCCTTCTTTGTGACGGCAAATCCCGCAGCGATTTCATTGATGTGCTTAACTTCAAAATCAGCGGAAAGCCCGAATATCTGTTTAACTGTCAGAGTGCCAAGGAAAGTCTTTACAAGGATATACTCAGGCTTTCAGATGATGAAGTAATTGTGGACCTTGGCGCCTATGACGGTGACACAATCAGAGAGTTTCTGACCGTGACAGAAAACAGATATAAAAAAATATATGCTTTTGAGCCTGATGAAAAAAACTTCAGAAAGCTTTGCAGCAAAACTGAAGCTCTTGAAAATATCGAAAGGCACAATCTCGGTGCATGGGATAAAAAAGAAACCCTGTTCTTTGCAAAAAAGAAGGGACGAAACTCTCACGAGGACCCGAACGGGATACTTGTGTGCTTCAACAGTGTTGACAATGTTATTGACGATGCTGTCACATTTTTGAAAATGGATATTGAAGGCAGTGAAATGAATGCACTTGAAGGGGCAAGAAAAACTATAGAAAGGCATCATCCGAAGCTTTATGTCTGTGCCTATCACAGAAACGAGGATATGTTCGCACTGCCTCAAAAAATACACGAGCTTCACGGCGGCTACAAAATCTATTTCCGCCACCATCCTTATATTCCCGCATGGGAATCCAATTTTTATGCTGTTCCGACAGATAAATAAACTAACAACAGCCACCGTTCTGAAACGGTGGCTGTTACTTTTTAGTATTGATTAATACATGTTTGCAATATAGTTGTTTGCTTTCTTTTCAACAAATTCAGCAATATCTGCAAGGTGCTTTTCAGCTGTAACTGTAAGCTTAACATTGTCTTCCTTAACAATATCCTCTGAGAAGTGTACTAATTCATCAGAAGCAAGGTCTGCTCTGATTGCATCTGACCATGTTGTAACATTAGTGCCGATGAAGTACATAATGTGATAACCGTAGGTTGTTTCAACGATACCAACGTCACCCTTGACTCTGTCGTTCTGCATTGCCCAGTCTTCAAACTCGGGAACCATCTTGCCAAGCTCAACATTTTCATAAATACCGCCCTGAGCAGCATTTGAGTCTGATGAGTGCTTTTTAGCAAGCTCTGCAAAGTCATTCTCTGTCTTGTCACCTTCAAGATATTTCTTGAGAATATCCTGTGTTTCCATGTAAAGAGCAGGATCCTTTGTTGTTTCGGGATCAATGTCAATGTCAACATTTACGTCATATGCCTTGGGATCAAGCAGCTCAATCTTAACATCTTCTTCTGCATTGCCGTCTGTTGCTGTTGTTGTGGGGAACTGAAGAAGAGCATGTCTTACATCATAGGTATAAGCATCGTCAGCCTTGTGAACGGGCTCAGACATCATATAAACTGTGTAGCCTGTTGTCTTGTCTTCAACGATATAGGTTGAACCGGCTTTTGTTTCTGTGTTGAATGCCCACTTGATGAAGCCTTCATCAGTTACGCTTACGGTTGAGCTTGTAGCATCAGCAAGAAGGGTGAGAGAGTCGTCCTTAAGAAGCTCCTCATACTTTTCGCTGCCTGCCTGCTTTTCGTAATCGCTTGCAAGAGCCTTGAAGGTTTCATCGTTTGTGACTGAAGCAGCAAAGCTTTCTGCCTTTTTCTTGGCATCAGCAAGAGTTGCCTCTGTGACCTCTGTAACAGCCTTGCCTTCATCGTCCTTTTCGCCTGTTTCAACTGTTTCTGCCTTAACAACATAGTTTCTCAGTGAAACAACACCGTACTGCTGAATGCCGTCAAGATATGCTTTTTCAATATCCTCGTCGGAATATGCAGCCTTGAATTCTTCTGTCTTAACCTCTGAAACCTTTGAAACGATTTCTCTGTCAGTGAGAATTTTCTTAAGAAGCTTGACTGTCATACCTCTGCCGTAGAGAGTTCTGATGTATGCAGAAAGTGAATACTTCTGATCACCCTCATAGTCGATTGTTTCAGCAGTTGTTCTGTATTCCTCAATCTGTGTGTCAACATTTGCAAGATCTTCTTCATCAAGCTCAATGCCGTTTTCCGCTGCATAAAGCTTGCATGCTTCAACATACTGAAGCTGCTGCTTCGCCATGTTTGAGAAGTAGTCCTCATATGTGGGGTTTTCAACGCCTTCGATTTCACCTGAATAGCTCTGCTCTGAAGGAAGCTTGTAGCAGTCATATCCGGTGAGCATTGCGCCGTAGCCCTGACCGTAGTAGTCATACTGATATGATGTGTTGAAAAGCTCGTTGAAAGCTGAAATATAGTAGTAGCCGTATTCATACTTATCAACTTCTGTTTCACCGACGGTGATTACCATCTTGCCCTTTTCAAGAGCGTTTGAAAAATGAAGAACTGCTCCGACTGAGCCGCCGATAATTGCAACTGCAAGGATTATTGCAATCACTGTCTTTGCTGCTTTACCAACAGTTGCACTGTGTGATTTGTGATTATTCTTTTTTGCCGCCTTGGCAATACGCTGCTTTCTTTCCTCACGGTAAAGCTCAGCAGCTGACTTTTCCTGTTTAGCCATTAGTTTCATCCTTTTCTTATGATATTTGAACAACAGTTCGCATTAAAGACTATTCTATACCATAATTCAAAAAAAAGCAAGTATTAGACAGCCTTTGTTTTAAAGTATATTGCAAAAAACTAAATATTAACTTAACAGGTACATCGAAAAAGGTCGAAATTTTTGAAAGTTTATCAGCTATACGCTTCACTCCAAATAAAGGTAGTCTGAAATATTTTTTTGAAATTTCTGTTGACATATGCGAAAATCCTGTCTAAAATATTAATTAAAGAGAACAAATGTTCGTATAAAAGTGAACGATGTTAACAAAAGGAGGAATAACAAAATGTATGAAAACAGCTTTGGCCGGGAGGACTATCTTCTCGCCATGGAATCTCTCACGGCCTGGCGGGAACAGACCAACGAAACAGTTGACAGCATAAGTCTTCGAAGAAGAAAGGCAGAGCTCAACGCTCTTGTCAGAAAAGTTATCAGAAATGAGCTCAGCCATGAGGAGCAGCTTCTCGTTAAGCTTCACTGGTACGACGGAATGAGCCAGAGCGAAATTGCAAGAAGGCTTGGAATTGACCGTTCAACTGTTTCAAGAAAGCTGAAAGGCATAACAGATACCATTTATGATAAGCTCAAATACGCCATCGAGTTCCGTTTCGGAAAAAGCTTCTGCGATGAGTCAAGGCTGATTATCACAGACAAAAAAGCTCTGTGCACATGCGTGAGCAAAAACGAAATCACAAAAAGGCTGATTGCTTTACGTGCACAGCAATGCCTGACGGTGGAACAGATAAGTGAGCTTACCGGTATCGAAAAAAAGCGCATTGAACTGCTCGAAAAGGACGCAACAAAAATAACCGTACTCGAACTGAAAAAAATAGCGCTGCTGTATAGAACAACAAGCGACTATATTCTTTTCGGTGACCCTATGGAAAGGATGATGAAGCATGCCAACAAGTCTTAAACAGCTCGGAGAAGAATATGAAAAGTCAATTCAGATTCAGACACAGGTGATAAAGAAGAACAGGGAAAAGCTCAATCAGGCAAGAAAATGCTATAATTTTAAAGAAATCAAACGGCTTAATACACTTCTGAAGCTTCTTTACGAAGAAAAATGGGAAATGGAGGAAAAGGTTGTTCTTATAAGAAAATACTATTCATAAGCACTAAGAGATAAAAGCGGCTGATGTTTTTTCACATCAGCCGTTTAACTTTTAATATTTGTATTTTCCCTGAGCAACCTTTTTAAGATGCTCACCGTAGGCAGATTTGCCGTATCTTTCTGCTGCAGCCATAAGCTCTTCACCGCTTATCCAGCCGTTGACATAGGCAATTTCTTCGGGAGCAGATATCATAACCGACTGCCTGCCCTCAATCATTCTGACAAAGTTTGAAGCATCGTTAAGGCTTTCCATAGTACCTGTGTCAAGCCATGCAAAACCTCTGCCGAGGAGTTTAACAGAAAGAGCATCTGCCTTCAGATATTTCACATTGAGGTCAGTTATTTCATATTCCCCTCTTGCACTTTTTTCAATTGTTCTGGCAAAGGAAGCTACTCTGTTATCATAGAAATACAGACCTGTAACACAGTAGTTTGACTTGGGATTCTTCGGCTTTTCTTCGATTGATATTACCTTCTGATTCTCATCGAATTCCACAACGCCGAATCTTTCGGGATCCTCCACATAATAGCCGAAAACGGTCGCAATCCCCTCTTCAGCTCTTTCTCTTGCTTCAATAAGAGTTTTTCTGAAGCCGTTTCCGTAAAATATGTTGTCACCGAGCACCATTGCACAGGTGTCATCACCGATAAATTCTTCACCGATTATAAATGCCTGAGCAAGTCCGTCAGGCGAGGGCTGCTCAGCATAGGAAAGACTGATGCCGAACTGCTCACCGCTGCCGAGAAGTCTTTTGAAATTCGGCAGATCGTGAGGTGTGGAAATGATCAGTATTTCTTTTATTCCGGCAAGCATAAGCGTTGACAAGGGATAATAAATCATCGGCTTGTCATAAACAGGCAGAAGCTGCTTTGACACAACCATTGTCAAGGGATAAAGTCTTGTGCCGGAGCCTCCGGCTAAAATAATACCTTTCATATTGATTTATCCTTTCTTAAGTTGGCGTAAACAAAGGTGTACGTCAACTTATCTGTAGTTATATTCGGAATACTCCAGAACATTCCTGCAAAGCACAAGAAGCAAAGGAGAAATAATAATATTCACAACTGACATTGCAAAGAAATTGAATTGAGGATTAAAGGGAATTATCAGGCTCACGCCCACGCCTGCAACAACAGACGGCAGACTCAAGGCTGTTATGAGCAGAACATAAACCGTTACTGAAAGCACCGATTTTCCTTTTGCTCCGAATATTCTCTGCATAACAAGGTTCGCCGCAATGGACAGAAGACCAAAGCTGATTCTTCCGACTATCATCGACACAGTGACGATCATATCACACTTTAAAATAAAATACACGGGAATAAAGCACAATATGCTTTCAAGAACAACCTTCGGAATCTGTTCCCATATGAGATTGATGAGTTTTATAAAAGGCCTTTCCGGGATAAGATAAACATATGGACTCATCAGCTCCTTCGCCCATCTTCCCGATGCAACACTGATTATCAGGGTATAGACCGAAATGACAAAGACACCGGCAATTTCCGGCATTATAAAGGAGTAAACAGCTGTAATGACGACAAAGAGAAGCGATAGCTTATCCAGAAAGAACAGCCTTGCTCTGCGGCTTTCAATTCTGTGCTTTTCTCTCACAGCAGAAGCGCCGCGGCCTCTTTTGAAGCCTATATCACCTGTTCTGATTTTAAGAGGCAGGGGCTCTTCAGCTTTACCCTCTTTTGCAGCAGTAATCGCACTGTGAGCTTTTTCAGAGCTTTTCAGAACATCCTCATAAAAGTCAGACTTCATTCTTGTCACAAGGATATAATAAATAAGAATGAAAACCACACAGCAGGATATACCGATCAGAAGCATTGAAATCTGCGACGCACAGGCCGCTTCAACAGTCAGACTCACAAAGCCGCTGACAGGGAACAGATACATAACATCACTTCTTGCAGCTGCCACAAGCTCAGGCAGCTCAAATCCGTTGACTATGCCGGATTTATAAAGAATAAAGCCTGCAAAAAATATCAGAACAGAGTAATAAGCTGTTTTGATTATTTTTCCCTTTTTCTCACTATCTGATGAAAAAATATAAATGAGCATTGCCGTCATCTGCGAAAAAAGCACCGTAAGGCCGTAGCCCAGAGCCACAAAAACAAGGGTGAAATAATTCACATCATAATACTCATGTGCAAGTCCGTACTGAAAAAGCACGAAAGCACCCATATATAAGGTTTTTCCAAGCTGCTCAACCATTCCAGAAAAGAGAATTTCTGAGCTTTTTATGGGAGCAGGAAAGAGCAGATTGATATCTGCCATTGAAAAAAAGGATGCTCCTGCCGAAAAACCGTTTTTGCTGATATTGATGAACAAAAAAGCATAGATCAAGGCTACTATAGCATAAAATTCCTCAATACTTCTATGTCCGCCTTTCTGTGAGGACAATGAGGCGAAGAAAGAAAACGCAAGAACTGCAATCAGAAGCACCGCCGAAATCAGCTTCGAGGGCTGCTTTATGAAGCACCTTATTTTGTTTTTTGTCTTTTTTATAAAAAGGTATGAAAGAGAGTTCATCAGCTGTGACTCCCCTTTTCGGTGACAGAAAAGAAAATTTCCTCAAGGCTGCCGCTTTCATCGCTGTTTTTTCTTTCTGCTCTGATTTCACCGTCAACCATTATATATGCACTGTCCCAATAGCTTTCAACGCTGTCAAGCATATGTGTACTGATAACTATGCTTGCCCCCTGCTGCTTCAGTTCAGAAAACATTTCCTTCAGCTCTTTGATTGCATGGGGATCAAGCCCCACCATGGGCTCGTCAAAAATAATTATCTTCGGCTTGTGAACCAGAGCACAGCATATCGAAAGCTTCTGCTGCATGCCCTTGGAAAGCTCTTTTCCGAGCTTGTTCTTTTTATCAAGCAGCTCAAAGCGTTCAAGGAGTCTGTCTGCAGTTCCGTCATCCTTCATTTTATAGCTGCGAAGCATAAACTCAAGATGCTCACCAACGGTTAAAAGGTCATAAACGGCAGGCATTTCAGGAATATAGCCGAGCAGTCTTTTCGCTTCAAGGCTTTTATTGTTATATCCGTCAAGGGTAATCTCTCCGTCAAAACGCAGAAGGCCGCATATACATTTGATAAGGGTTGACTTGCCTGCTCCGTTAGGACCCAAAAACAAGGCGATTTCCCCCTCATCAACCTGAAAGGATATAGCTTTATTTGCCACTGTTCTGCCGTATTTTTTTGTGACATTTTTAACCGTCAGCATATAATATCTCCTGAATTAAACGAGTTTTTCAATTCCCTTGTTGTCTGTCTTTTTTCCCTGACGTTTAAGCTCAAGCTTATCCTTAAGTGCTTCGAATCTCTTTTTTGTCACAGGGTAGAAAACAAGACCTATAACTGCAAACACGAGGAATGCGGCAGGAATGATTGTTGAAATGTTTTCGATAGCAGCTTTTGCCGTTTCAGGCTGAGTTGCAAGATCAGCATTGTACTCACCCCATGAAAGCACCTGACCTGCAAGCCACATGCCGATTGCAGCGCCGAATTTCTGGAAAAACTGCGGGAATGCAGTTATCATGCTTTCACGGCGCTTACCGTTGACATATTCGTCAACCTCAACAAGGTCATATGACATTGAATAGAAAACTGTCCAGAAGCATGCAAGACCGATTGCGCACGCAACAACAGAAACTATCAGCATAACTATATTTGAAATACCGATAAGCTTGATAATAACCAGCGCAACAAGAGTGATTGAAGTGAAAATGATGCTTGTGATTCTTCTGTCGGTCTTTTCAGCAATTTTTGTGACGATAGGAATAAGAACAGCCATTGCAGCAACGAGAGTTACAATAACAATAACCATGTCATCGTCACTCATTCCGAGCTTGTGCTTGACAAGGAAGGTGAAGTTTGTCTGAATCATTGAGGTCGCAACAAGGAAGAAGAAAACAAACATAACAAACCATCTGAAGGGCTTGATTCTGAGAATTTCAAGATATTCCTTAAAGCTGCCCTTTTCCTGTGACTGCTGTGCCTCAGCCTTCTGAAGCCTGACGCCCTTAAGGCTTGCGGCAGCGACAAGACCTGTGACAATTGCAATTGCACCCATAACCACTGCAGTGAGTGTCCAGCCGAAGGCAATTGATGCGATAAGGCCGCCGAAAATACCGGGAAGAAGCGACGGCACAGCGTTGCCCATAAAGATACAGACTGTGTTGAAAAGTGAGCTCTGACCTCTGATGGCTGTTCTTTCGTCATAGTCCTGTGTGATTTCAGCAACAACAGCATAGTACGGTATTGTGTAAACCGTATATGCAAGCCAGAAAAGCATTGTCATTGCCACATAGAAGAAGAATTTTACCCATTCGTTTGTGTCACCCAAGGGCAAAAAGGCACCCACAAAGGTTATACCGACCGGTATTGCCGCTTTCAGCATCAGTTTTCTTTTGTCAACGCCCTCTCTGTCGGCATATCTGCCTACAATCGGGTCTGTTATTGCGTCCCATGCGACGGAAATCAGGTTAACCGTGCCTGCAAGGGCAGGGTTAAGCTTGACAACATCCGTCAGGAATATGAGATAATATGTGTAAAACATATTATAAAGAATCGACTCAGTTGTAATACCGAGGCAATAGCCTAATCTCTTTCTTTTAGTAAAACCAGCTTGCTCCATATTTATCTCTCTTTTCCTGTATTATTTATTTGATTGTATCACATTAAAGCTGCTTTGAACAGTATTAATTGAAAAAATAATTCTCACAATGATAGTAAAAAGGTATTATGATGCTTTTACAACACATTTTTATTTGTAATCACCGTGATTATTTTTATACACGGTGTTGCTTTTTGTGCAAAAATAGTATATAATATATAATCAGAAAGTAAAAGGAGTGTGACATATGGAGAAAAAGCCCGATGGACGCAGAGTTAAAATGACCAAGCGTCTTCTGAAAGAAAGTCTTATTGAGCTTATGAAGGAAAAGTCAATTCATGCCATCAGCATCAAGGACATCTGTGACGGTGCAGATATAAACAGAAGCACATTTTACCGTCACTACAACACACAGTATGAGCTTTATGACGAAATCATCGACGATATTGCCGCAGACATAAAAGAAATCTTCCTTTCATGCAACGGTGAGAACTTTACTGTCGAGCTTCTGCTGACTGAGGTGCTTCAATACATCGAGAAAAACCGTGAACAGTTTCTTGTTATTCTCAGCGACAAAGGCAATATCAGCCTTGGCGAAGCATATAACAGAATCACAGAGCGCTTCATCAGCCGCAGCAACACAGGTGAGCTTGGTGCATATGTTGCACAGTTTATTGCCGCCGGCATGACAAGTGTTCTCTGGACATGGCTCAACAAAGAAAACAGACGCTCCGCAAAAGAGGTTGCAGCGCTTATCACCTCACTGATGAATCACGGCCTTAAAAGAGCAATTGACTTCATTGCTGTTGATCCGTCAGGCAAAAGCGACAAAACACAAGAAAACTGATTTTAAAGCTAAAAATGCTCCTGCAGTGTTTGCGCCGATAAGCGGCACATCACGCAGGAGCATATTTTATATATCGTTGATATCGTAAGGTGTTCTCTGATAAACGAAATAGTTAAGCCAGTTGGTGAACATAAGTGTACCGACATTTCTCCATGTCATCAGAGGTTTCTTTGTGGGATCATCATCAGGGAAATAGTTATAGGGCACTTTTATGTCCATTCCCTTATCCTTGTCACGGAAGTATTCCTTTGCAAGGGTGTCAGCATCGTATTCAGAATGACCTGTTGCATAGAAGTTGCGGCAATCAAGGTCTGACACAAGGTGGATTCCTGCCTGCTCAGAATAGGAAAGAATCTGTAGGTCCTTACAAAGAGCCACATCGTTGAAATTGACATCGGTATGTCTTGAATGGGGAACAAAATAGGTGTCGTCAAAGCCTCTCATGAGAGGATGATAAAGGTCAAGGGGTCTGTGAGGGAACACACCGAACATCTTCTCAGGCAGAGTGTGCTTTTTTATACCGTGGTGATAATACATGCCTGCCTGAGCGCCCCAGCAGATATGGAAGGTTGAATAAACATTAGTCTTTGTCCACTCAAAAATTTCGCAAAGCTCTTCCCAATAGTCAACCTCTTCAAACTCCATCAGCTCAACAGGGGCACCTGTGATAATCATGCCGTCATACTTCTTGTGCTTGATTTCATCAAGTGTATAATAAAACTTGTTCAGATGATTCTGTGAGGTGTTTTTTGACTCGTGAGTGGCAGTCTGCAAAAACTCAACATCAACCTGAAGCGGTGTGTTACTCATAAGCCTCAGAAGCTGTGTTTCAGTCACAATCTTCGTGGGCATCAGGTTGAGAATAAGAATTTTCAAAGGTCTGATATCCTGACTCTGTGCCCTTGACTCTGTCATAACAAATATATTTTCTTTTTCAAGGCTCTCCCTTGCAGGAAGCCTGTCATCAATTTTAATAGGCATTGTTATTCTCCTTATTTTTTCTACAGACATTATAACCGAAAATCTGCCTTTTGACAATAGATAAAGGCAAAAAAATAACTGCACGGAAAATCCGTGCAGTCAAGGTTTATGTATGTTTATGCGAAAAGAGACTTGATTGTTTCAAAGATGTTTTTAATCCACTCTCTGATTATATCAATCAATGATGCTGTAAGCTCTCCGCCCTGTGCTGCTTCATTTCCGCTGTCTGCGGCAGCTGCACCGTCATAATCGCTTGTGAAAGCTGAAAGCCATGAAATCATACCGTCGGGATATTCAAGAGAAACAGTGTTGCCGAGACCGTCAACAGTAGTCATAGCGGGATAATCACCGTTCTTGTCAGAGAACATATCAGCGTTTACAGCGTACCATGCGTGGTGTGAGCTGGATGTGGGCCAGCCGTTTGAATATGCAGTTCTTTTAAGAGTTGAGAAGCGGCAGTCTGCTGCAACATTGCTCTTTTCGGTAATGGTATTCCATGTGGGAAGAACTGAAGCATAATAATTAACCAGAGGATCAAGCTTTCCGCTTGTAAGCCACACAGGAATATCAGCGATAAGCTCAGCCTGCTCTGCCCCGGGTGCCCATGCGGGACAGATCGGGAAAATAGCTGCAAACATCTCAGGATATGCAACAGCCATCTTGAGTGTCATTTTGCCACCCATTGAATAGCCGCCGATATATATTCTGCTCACATCAATATTATCCTTATTCTTCGCAATAAAGTCATCAATTGCAGCTCTCAGAGGATAAATAAGACTGTCTGTCCAGAAAAGGCCCTGTTCTTCAAGTGAACGGGGAGCAAAAATGAAAGCTCCGCCACTGTCTTTGAAGCGGCTCTGATATTCATCGCTTGTCCAGTTAGCGATATCGCTTTTCACAGCCTGCCTGCCTTCTTCAGCGCCGTCGCCCATACCGTGAAGCCAGATAACGAGGGGATATTTCTGTGTGTCGCCCTCCTCTGCCGGTGAATAGTAGCGATAATCAATTGCATAGCCTTCGGTTTCGGGGCCGATGCCGTAAACAAACTGCTGCTGAAGAGCTTCCTTGCCTTCATCCAAAGACACTGCAGAAGCGGAAATCACAGTTATGCCGAAAAGCATTACCAATGAAAGAGCTATTGCTGTTAATTTTTTAAGTTTCATAACAATTCCTCCTTTTTGTTGCCTTCATTTTAACACATTGAAACAATATTTACAACATTTTTTAACACAATGGGCAAATATAAATAATTAAATATTATTTACTTTTGAAAACCATATTTTAAAAAATTTTCAGTTGACAAAGTTAAATCTTTATGATAATATTATCGGGCAGTGAGAAACACTTCTTCACTATTCACTATTACTTATTACTTCAGACATGGGGGCGTAGCTCAGCTGGGAGCCCAAGGCACTCAGAAACGCACCCCACCAAAAACTTAATAAATAAATTGTTCGATGTACGCCCATATGGGGGCGTAGCTCAGCTGGGAGAGCGCTTGAATGGCATTCAAGAGGTCAAGAGTTCGATCCTCTCCGTCTCCACCACAGTACATCGAACAATTATTTTTTTGCCTATTTTTTGGAATATAGATATATTTAGATTTACGAGATTATTACAGTCATCTTCAAAAGTTGAAAGCTTTTGAAGGTGACTGTTTTTGTAATGAGAAAAAAAGACCATAATCAACAATATTCAACCTGCAGTTGAAAAATATCGTTTTACAAGTTATTGATAGCACCGAAGTCATATGTTATACTCTAATTGAGCTCAAAGTAAAAGTGCACTTCATTAAGGAGGCAAACAATGAATATAGGAAATAAAATAAAAATATTACGCAAACAGCGGGGTATAACACAAGAACAGTTAGCAGAGAGTATAGGTGTTTCTTTTCAGGCTGTTAGCAAATGGGAAAACAATATAGCTCTTCCTGATATTACTCTTGCTCCTCTTTTGGCAAGCTATTTTAGCGTGTCAATGGATGAATTGTTTGATTTTAATCTGAAGGAAATGGAATGCTCAGTTAAAAAGATAGCCGATGAGGCGTACAAATACAGAGAAAGCAATCCATCTGAGAGCAGGCGAATTCTTGAAGAAGGATTAAAGAAATATCCTGAAAATGATGTTTTACTCAATAGTTTGCTTTATGTTTTGAATTATGCAGAGAACCCTGATGAAACGATTAGTATTGCCGGTAAACTTATTGAAAAAACTAATCAAAGTGATGTTAAATATGATGCTCTTCGTTTTCTTGCTTATGCCTACAAGGCAAAAGGAGATTTCAAGAGTGCTGAAGCCGCTATTGAACAAATCCCGGAAATTACTTTTACTAAATTGACAGAGAAAGCATATCTTTTGTCTGGAAAAGGTAAATTTGAAGCTGCTGAAAAGCAAAAGTTGATTTCTACAGAAAACTTAATTCAAATGATGTGGAAATTGGCTGAATATTACGAAGAAAACGGAGAGATAGATAAAGCTATTGAAGAAACCGAAAAGGCTTTAAATATAATTTCTGTTATCTCCAATGCTCAATTTGACATTTACATAAAGTATTTCAATAATCAAATAGATCGTATGAAAAGCAAACTCTAAATGTAACAGACCACCGAATAGTAGTGTCTATTCGACGGTCTTTTTTTGTTTATGCCGCTTTATCAATTCCCGCCATAAACTGCTCAAAGTCTATATTAAACTCAACTTTCAGCTTATACCCTCTGCTAACCTCAACTCGTTTAATCAGGCAGTTCACAATCATTTTCTTCTTTTCAAAGCTTGCTTCATCATAAAGCTCTGCCCAGGAAATCAGTTCATCAAAGCTGTCAGATAAAGTTTTGAGTACACTTTCACCGTCGGCGACATCTTTTTCAGCATCAGTACATAAATTAAAAAGTCTGCTGCACTCCTTTTCAGATTCCACAATCAGTTACGAAAGAGTATCAGCCGAAAACGAGCTTTCACCCTTAATTGACTTAATAACTTCGGATTTCAATATAGTTAGATTTTCAAACTCTTTACTGTAATCTGTTTTTAACATATTGAGTCTTGCTTTTCGCGTTTCAAGTTCATCAGCATAACGGAGCTTGATTACATCAGACTTTGAAACACCTTTCATCTTTCTGAAAATATCACGGACAATTTCATCAATCAAATCATCAAGAATATGCAGAGTGTAACCCGACTGACCGTCACACTCCGTCTGCTTTCTGCTTTTTCCA
>JAZSHL010000127.1:0-16936 GCA_045533205.1 Acutalibacteraceae bacterium
TACGGCTTCAGTGTTATTTTATTCGCACAAAACTGTCCGAAGGACAATAACACTCGGCGTCAGCCGAATATAACTGTGAAGCAATAAAACTCGCCGTAAGGCGAATAAAACTGCGGAGTGTCCTTACGAACACTCCGCTAAATGCACACGGTTATTTTTATACTTTTTATTTAACTGCTATAATAAAAAACTGACAGAATAAAAAATCTCCGGCTTATGACCGGAGATGATTTTATTCAGAAATTATTCTGTGAAGCCTGATTCAACAAGCTTAACAAGCTCTTCAACAGCCTGCTCTTCGTCGGGACCGCCGGCGATGATACGGATATCTGTGCCGCCCATGATGCCGAGAGAAAGAACACCGAGTAAGCTCTTTGCGTTTACTCTTCTTTCTTCCTTTTCAACCCAGATTGATGATTTGAACTCATTTGCCTTCTGGATGAAGAAGGTTGCAGGACGTGCATGAAGACCAACTTGATTCTGAACTTTTACATCTTTTACAAACATATCTAACTACTCCCACGAAAAAAATTATATTGCCTTTTAAGGGCAGAATTATCCTATTTCCCATATATTATAACCATAAAATCCGGCTTCGTCAATGAAAAAAAAGCACTTTAAAACTTTTTGGTTGCAAGACTAAACATTACTAAATTATAGGGGGCAAATTTGTGTATTTTCACCATAATTTGTATATCATCAACCACAACCTGCACAAACTATAGGGAATTTATACCGTCTTTTTATCATCATCAGCCTTTTCAGCTTTCATTCTTTGTTTAAACTGACGAAGATATTCAATGTCCTTTTTTGAAAGCTCTGCCTTTGAGAGCATATCCGGTCTTCTCATATATGTTCTCTCCAGGCTTTTTTCTCTGCGGAATTTTTCAATGTTGGCATGGTGCCCCGATAACAGTATATCCGGAACACACCTTCCTTGCCACTCATAAGGCCTTGTGTACTGAGGATATTCCAAAAGAGAGTTGTAATGGCTTTCGTCGGTGAAGGCATCTTCATTGGCAAGAACTCCGGGAAGCATTCGTGAAATGCTGTCTGCAAGAATCAGCGCAGGAAGCTCTCCCCCTGTGAGCACATAGTCACCCACAGAGATTTCCTCATCAACAATTTCTTCAATTATTCTTTCGTCAACACCCTCATAATGTCCGCAAAGAATGGCTATATTGTCCATTCCGGAAAGCTCTTTTACCCTCTGCTGTGTCAGTGTTTTGCCCTGAGGTGACATGAATATAAGATGAGGCTTATTCCCTGTTTCCTCACAAAGAGCCTTGTAGCAGTCATATATGGGCTGAATCTGCATAATCATGCCCGTGCCGCCACCGTAGGGCGTGTCGTCAACCCTTTTATGCTTATCGGTTGAGTAATCTCTTATCTGACGGCAATGGATTTCAACCTTTTTTTCTTCCCTTGCTCTGCCTATTATGCTCTCAGAAAGCACTACTTCGCACATTTCGGGAAAAAGTGTCAATATATCAATTCTCATCATCAAAAATACCTTTCAGAGGTCTGATTTTTATTATACCCGACACAACATCGGTGTCGATAACAACAGGCGGAATGGCAGGGATAAGATACTCCCCTTTTTCATTTGTTATATGCCACACATCGTTAGCTCCCGTCTGACTTACATCAGTGAGAGTTCCGTAGCACACCGTTTCATCGTCGGCATCAATAACCTTGCAGTCAATGAGCTCCTGAATGAAAAATCTGCCTTCGGGCAGGTGTGCATCTGCTCTTTTCATGAAAAGCACCTTTTCACGGTAGAGTGATGCCTGCTCAACGGTTTCAACACCCTCCATTTTCATGATAACCATGTTGCCGTTAGGGCGGCTGCTGACCTTGACAGGCTTTTCACCTTTTCTGTCAAGATAGAGCGTTTTGAACTTTTTCATAAATTCGGGGCTGTCACACCAGGGCTGAACACGCATTTCACCCTTTATGCCGTGTGTGCCTGTTATTTTTCCAATTTCAAGATAATCCTTTATCATACTGTTCACCTGAATATTTAAAAACCATATGGCTTGTTTTTGTTAAAATTAAATGGCTGTCATTTGAAACAGCCATTTGATCTGAATTATTCTTCTTCGGGAAGCACCCAGTCAGGATTCATTTCTTCACCAAAATACCCTGACAAAAAAGCATAAAGCTTGTTCCACATCATAATAAGAATACTTTCAAGCATTTCCCAGAATTCCATAAAATTTCCTCCTAAAAATTGATTACAACTGTATTATACACCATTTGTTCAGAAAATTCAATAAGCATTAATTATTTTTTGCTTAAGATAACTCTTTAATTAAGAATCGCTTATTCTTGCAGAGCAAGCATTAATAATCAGGAAGATATTCATCAATTTCTGCCTGTGTCATGTTGAGTGTGCCTACCATATGATCGATGAAAATTTCACGCTTCTTCTCAATAATTTTTCTTAATGTGGCAACACGGTTCTGCCAGGACTCATAGCTTGAAACATCCCATCTTTCGAGATAATAAGGCATTTCGGAGTCTATTTCAGCAATAAGCTCATCATAAATTTTGAGCATTCTCTCTGTTTCAAAGGTTGTGTTCAGATGATGGGAGAAAATTTCAATCATCCGTTGTCTGAACTGCTTATTCTTGCAGATATTGCTTGTGATGACCGTACTGAAGCCCTTGCCGACACCGTGGCCCTCGGGATCCATATAATTGTCTATTATATTATACTCATAGGTTGAGCCGAAAAGACACCAGTCAACATCAAAGAATATCCAACGCCACTTTGCGCCCTCTTTATTCTCTCTCCAGAACTTGATATTACCTGTGTCTGTGTTTGTGAAGAAGGATTCGCAAAGCCAGTAGTTTATAAGCTCATCAACATCGATATACTGACAGACATATTCGTAGCACTCATCCTTTCTCAGGTCATGAGTTTTGATGTAGTCTGTCAATTCGTAATATCTGTCCATTGAGCCGCTCTTGACATATCGGTTACCCTTAATAAGGTCAACGTTGTTCGGGTCAACGCCGTGATGATTGGCAAGGTAGTCCTCATCGATTTTTTCACGAAGATCATATAAGCCGTGATACTTGCCGTTGACATAGCAGGCAACAGGCTGATAATCCATCAGGTCAATATCCATCTGATTTTTGATTACCATTGCACAAAAGGCATCTCTGATATGAGCGATGTTATAATCCTGTCCGCCGTTTCTGAGAACAAGTGACGAGAAAACATTAACCTCGTTATCCTCGAAGAAAGGATAAACAACCTTCTGAGGTCCGTATTTATCCTTGAGCTTGATTTCAACGCTCTTCTGTGCATTTGCTCGGCTATACTGACCAAAGACAGAAATGCCTGCATCAAAATTGACCTGAGCCACACCGTCTGTTGTCATATATTCAAAGTTGACAGGTCTTTCCCAATTCTGCCAGAAGTTCGCACCCACATAGGGAAACTCAGAGCTTTTGCCCGGTCCGTCAGCCCAGATGCCTGTATGATAATCATAAAGATGCTTGTCATCGGTTGTCAGAAAAACAACGGGAATATCGTGTCTTCTGTCTGTTACAAGATAGGTTGCTGAAGCCGTATCAGAAGGCACATATCCCTCACAGAAGGCTCTTGCTCTTAAGGGAGTTGTTTTGTTGATTGTAATTGCGCCGTCATAAAGTGCAGATTTTTTTGTTGGTGTGCTGCCGTCAAGGGTGTAGCGTATTTCGCCGAAGGGTGCCGCTATTTCAACAGTTGTACCTTTGTCAACATAGGTGCTGGAAATGCTGAATTCGGGCATTTTGAGGCTCTTTTGCAGCGAAGCAGAGGGATTAGCCTTGCCGGGAGTCAGCTTGGAATAATATTTGACATCGTCAGTTGAAGAAACATCTCTGCCTGCACTGTAGCCGCTTTGAAGACGTGAATATTTAAAAGCATCAACAACAACATTTTCATCATCAATAAGATAGATAGTTTCGCCGAAGCGGTTAAGGCCGAAGGACACATAAATGTTGCCTGTTGATTTGCTGACATAATCGCTGTCGCCGCAATAGATTGCAATATATTCACCCGGCGCAAGAGTTTTATCGGGTAATTGCTTAAAGCTCTCCGCTTTCTTGGAATCGGAGAGCCTGTATGATGAAAGGTTTATTTCTTCACTGCCTGTGTTGTAAAGCTCGACATAGTCATAATACTCGTCCTTAGCCTGCTCGACAGTTGTGTTGACTGCTGCAACCTCTGTGATGGCAAGCTCCTTGTTGCCTGTGTAAAGTGCGCTGTCAACGCTCTCAACAAATGACGCTGAATTCTGCTTGCCCGGTGTTGCCTTTGTGAAGAAGACAATCTTCTTCGGGTCTTCAGCTGTTCTGCCACAGGTAAGATTAGCGAAAAGGTTAAACACCTGAATGTCATCAACAACCTTGCCTGACTTGTTATACATAAGAAGAGACTGCTCACTGCCGTTGAGCTTGAAGGTAGCATGAATTTTTCCATTGCCGTCATATTCCTTTGTTTTGCCTGAAAGGTAAACAACACCGTAGCCACCGGCTTCAATTTTAAAGGTGGGGAACACCCACTTCTGCTTGTCCAGCGTATCATCTGAAAGGCTGTATCCCTTAAGATTGACCGTTCTGTCTGAATTGTTATAAATTTCAACCCAGCTGACAAAATCTCCGTCTTCGTCCATCAGGGTTTCTGTGGAGTTAGGCGCATATTCGCTGATAAATACTTTGCCCTTAAGATCCTCCTGCACCTCACCTGAAGCAATAACACTTTCACTGTTCTGTGCACCGGGAGTGGGAACATCAAAAACCGTCAGCCTTTCTTCCTCTCCGATGCCGAAGCTCTGGTCATCTTCAAGGCTTAAAACGTTCATTCTGCAAAGCATTTTTCCCTTTGCGTTATAAAGGAAAATGCTCTCACCCTTTGTGCTGACAGAGAAGGGCACGTGAATGATACGGTTTTCTGTGTCAACCTTTTCAACACCGTCTGCATAAAGAACGAAGTATTCCCCTGCTTTGATTGTGAAATCAGGGAAGACAAACTTATCCATGTTAGCAGATGAGTCTGTCATCATGTATCCGCCGATGTTAATCGAATTTGCTGTGGGATTGTGAATTTCAATCCAGTCGCAGACATCACCGTTTTCATCGGAAAGGGTTGTCACATTGTTTGACATAACCTCCGAAATATAGATATCCTTTGTGATTCCCGTGTCGTTACACGCAGCAAGTGTAACGCACAGCAGCACAGATAATAATAAAAGCAGAAGCGTTTTTTTCATAGTATCACCTTTTATTTAAAAATCAGAATCGGTTTTATCAGTCAAAAATTATGTTTTCGAACCTTGCATTTATACATCCGGCAAGGTCATCCGGTTTTATAAAAAGCTGTGCACCGAGTGCACCGCCGCTAATGATAATTTCAGAAAAGTCAAGTGCTGACGAGTGTATCACTGTTGTGAACTGCTTTTTCATGCCCACCGGTGTGCAGCCGCCACGGATATACCCTGTCACATTTTTGATATCCTTGACATGAAGAAGCTCTATACTTTTTTCTGAAACAGCCTTTGCAGCCTTTTTAAGGTCAAGCTCTTTGTCAACAGGAAGACAGAAAACATAATTTTCTTTGCTTTTGCCGACAGCAACAAGAGTTTTGAAGCTCATATCATAGCTTTGTGAAAGCTTGTCAGCAATGTGTATTCCGTCGATAAACTCATCGCACTCGTAATAATTTACCGTATAGGGCACTTTCCTTTTATCTAAAATACGCATCGCATTGGTTTTGAGATTTTTTTCTTTTGCCACTTTAAAACGACCTTTATTGACTAAAATTATCATGTGAGTTATAATTACTCATATAATATCATACAAATATTAATTTTTCAACAAATAGGTGAAGAAAATGACAAATATAATTTGCCCTGTCTGCAGCAATTTTTTATTGAAGGAAGGCAGAAGCTACAAGTGCCTTAACAATCACTGCTTTGATGAAGCCAAAGAGGGTTATGTCAATCTGCTTGTGGGCTCAAAATCAGGCTCCCTCATAGGTGACAACAAGGATATGGCAAAATCCCGCAGGGATTTTCTGTCAAAGGGATACTTCTCCCCTCTTGCCGATGAAATCATAAAAATTGCTCAGGAAAGCAAAAAAGAAAAGCCTTATCTTTGCGACATATGCTGCGGTGAAGGCTGGTACGGCGATTACATCAGAAGCAGAATAAGCTGTGAAATGACAGGCTTTGACATTTCCAGGGAAATGGTCCGACTTGCCGCAAAAAGAAAAAACGGCATTTCATATTTTGTGGGAAATCTTGCGAAAATTCCCCTTGCCGACAAAAGCATTGACATTGCCTTTCACCTTTTTGCACCTTTTCACGAGAAGGAATTCAGCCGTATTGTCAAGAACGACGGACTCATTATAACGGCAGTTGCGGGTGAAAATCATCTTTTTGAAATGAAAGAAATTCTTTATGACACACCGTATAAAAACGATGAAGCTCCGCCCGAAACAAAAAATCTCCTTCTCAAAGAAAAAAGAAAGGTGACACAAAAAATACACCTTTCAACCAAAGATGATATAGATGCACTTTTCAAAATGACTCCCTATTATTACCACACAAGCGAAAAGGACAAGGCGAAATTAGAAGCCTTTTCAGAGATGACGGTCACAATCGATTTTGCAATTTATATTTATAAAAAATGAGAGGCTTCGTTCCTCTCATTTTTTAATCGTATCGTACACTTAAATCCTGATTTCTGAACGCTTCTTCGTATCTTGCGATAACATCATCAACATTTTCTGAAGTGTCAGACCAATCATATCCTCCGAGATAATAACAGTTGAACATACGGAATTCGCCGTCTCTTTCGCAGCACATGAAAATGTAAGTGGTTTTGTCCTCTGCCAGAGGGTCAATCTCTGTCAGTGTGCCGTCGGGATTCTGCCCGCTGTAGCAGATAGGCGTAACCTCTTCGGGTACATTACCTTTTATGTCATATACGGATTTTATTCTGTAATATGTTTCGGGGCCTTCGTCGTCCCAGAGCTTAAAACTGTTATAATGCAACTCATTATATTTTGTTCCGAGAATTTCTTCCACAGTGCCGATGAAAACATAATCGGAAAAGCCGATACATTTTTCAACGTCGCTCAAAGAAAAGATGCGATCCACACAGATGGGCACCCTTTCCATTTCGGAAAAGGGATCTGTAACAGGCCAGAGCTTACTTTCCAGCACCTTAATGCGGACAAATCCGCCAAGAACGACACTGACACATAAAAGAACAATGACAGATAATGTTAGAATTGCAATTTTATATCTTTTCTTCATACTTTTCGCCCCTTTCATACTATTAGAGGAAAAATAAGGTTGCTTTGTTGCATCAGAATAATATTTTTATACTATGGATACAGCCACACGTTACACGAGCAAAAAAGCAGAGCCGAGGCTCTGCTTTCTGATTATCATTCTTTTGAGAAGCCGTAGTAAATGTCTTCTGTGTAAACGTTGTCCTCGTCCTTGTCGTGGTGTGAATACCAAACCTGTGCAAAGAAGGGATTATTCTTTGCGATTTCGTCATACTTCCAGGGCATGGGAAGACATTCGGGACACCAGTGGCCACCCTTGAGAACAAGGTTGGGTGACATTTCGAATTCGTGACCACATGAGCACTTCCACTTGATGGGAGTGTAAACATCCTTGCCCATCTTCTTTGAAAGACATTCGCCGCCTCTGAATTCAGCAGCCTTCTTCATGTCAGCAATACCGAGAGTATTGAAGTCCTTTGTTTCATCATAGCCATGATCAAGGTAGCTCATTTCGAACTTGTCGGGAATGATTACTTCGAATTCATCCCATGTTTTGGGAATAGCATTATACTTCTCAAGTGAGCCGTAGTATGCTGTGATTCTGTCCTTCATACCGTTCTTGATCCAAGCCTGTGTGCCATAAAGAGGTGTTTCAGCGATAGGCTTCATCATGAACTTCTTAACAAGACCGAGAGGTGCAAGACCTGACAGCTTGTAGAAGAATGCAACCTTGTTTGACATCTGCTTGAAGTATTCCTTAACGGGAACATTATATCTGAAGTGGAGATAGTTTTCAAGTTCATCAGCGTCTGTATACCACTGACCGTGGAAGTTCTGAAGAATGAACCAGTTGGGATCAAAGAGCTTCTTGGGAACATCGTCACCCTTCATGCCGATTGCATTGAGAAGAAGAACTTCAAATTCATAGTTTGTGATTCTGTAGTCAGGACCTGAGCTGATGTTATAGAATCTTCTCCAGAATTCTTCGGGTACGCCGGGGTTACAAACCTTTGCGCAAAGACGTCCGCTGTCTTCAACTGTTGCCCATTCAAGCATACCGTTGATGGGAACGTGGAACATGATGGGATCCATATTCTTAAGAATTTCAGGATAAAGGATACCTGTCTGACGAAGAGATACCCAATACTTAAGGCCTGATTCAGCAAGAATTGCCTCAGCCTTTGTCTTACTGATTGCATAGTGGTCATAGACACTGATCTGGATCGGGTCACCTGTTCTGCCCCAGTGTGTGGGAGCGTTTCTGTCACCTGTCTGTGCAACTGTGCCGATATAAACAACCTTGATTGCATCAGGATCGGGCTGTGCCTTAACTGCCTTGACAATGTTTTCCATTGCTGTTACGTTTGTGTAAAGAGTCTTCTTGGGGAAGTAGTCGGCAGCGGGTGAAACAAGACCGCCAACATGAAGAATATAGTCAGCACCTGTTACACATTCAAGAATGTCTTCATAGTTTGTAAGGTCGCCCCATACGATTCTTACTGAAGGATCGTTCTCATAAGGAGCAAACTTTTCTCTGTTTTTCTGGCTGCCACGGTTAAGAACAACGATATTATACATATCTTTTCTCTGATAAAGCTCTTTAAAACCCTGGAAACCCATTGTGCCGGTTGAACCGGTAAGGAATACGGTCTTTTTCATTGTTTTCGCCCTTTCTTTTCATCATTTTACGGCTTTTATACAAGCCTACTTGCCATAAGTATATAACATATTTCCACAACATTTGTTAACATTCAGTTAAATTATCTATTAACGGTCTGCATAATTATATTATCTTTTTCTTAACAATAAAGAACGCCCTATTTTCATACAGGCGTTCTTCATTTTCAGTTAATACTTACTGCTTTTGTGTAGCTGTCACATTTGCTGTATATTTGCCGTAAACCCAACAGTCATTGACATCAGACTGAATTGAGATGTTTGACACCTCAAGAGTCTGTCCGCCGCTTCTTGTAAGATTCAGAGATGAAACGTTAACCTCGATCTGAATGTCGTCTGCGGTGATTTTATCAAGGCTTTCCTCCGGACCTATCAGAACAATGCTGTTAAGACCTCCGCCACCGAAATCAATGGCATAATCGTATTTGTCATCCATGTTGAGATATACGATTTTTCCCGGCACCTCACGAAGAACCTTTCTGGACATATGGGACATATCAACCGTCGCAGTGAATTGCTTGATATCCTTGTCGGCAACACTTGCTCCAAGCTTTTCATCAACCGCAAACTCAAAGGTGTTGACCGTATTTGAAATATCCCTAAAGTCAATTGTGCCCACATAAAGCACATCGTATTTGTTTCCGTCCTTTGGATTATAGGTAATCTCAACCTCGTCGGGTGTGATTTTTGCATTTATCTGTTCTTCATCAAAGGCTGAAGGCTGATTGACAAACTTCACGCCGGCGGGCACTTTTCCTGTGACATATACAGGCACTGTGACCGTGGGTAAATTTGTTTCGCTGTTTATGCTTGTGCACACAAGAAACTTTGACTCACCGCTGCCGTCGAATTTATACCCGATTGTTGCAGGCACCTCAGTTGAAGATGTCAGAGGCAGCTTGTCCTCGTCTATCTCAGCCTCAAAATAAACACTTTTAAGCTTGTTGAGCATTGTTACAGGACCTGTCACATCAACGGTACTCAAAGAAGCGACCGGCTGACCGACTGTGAATTCACCCTCTGCGAGAGTGTCAAGATCATTTTTGAGCTTTGCCTCAACATTGAAGCTGTAGGTTGCCTGTCGGTCGTAGTAAACAGCAATAGTTGAGGGAGAAACCGAAACAATTTCAACATTGTTACCCAATGAATTTGCAAGCCTTGCAGACAGAGTAAGAAGCTTGTAGCCGGACGAGTCGATATATGTTCCGTTGGTTTCAACGACTATGTCATCAGCTGAAATTGCACTTGAATTAATGTTATAGGCTTTACCTCTTAATTCAACATCAACATAAAGATTTTCATCTTCCACAAAATAGATAAAATCTGAGTTGTCCGAAAGTGTGTTTTCCAATGAAATTTTAACGTTGCTTACCGTTCTGACAGTTTCAGCGCTATAGTTGATTTTTGCGCTTGCCCAGATTGCAATTGCAAGAATAACCGAAAACACGGCGAGGAATTTGTTGTTATAAAAAAGAGATTCGAGCTTGTTTTTCTTTTTATCTTTCATTACCTCTTCCTCCGACGTATTTTGAATGCCTTGAGTTTTTCGCCGCTGTCCTCGCTGACAAGGAAATCGGTCAGAACAGAAAGCAGCTCACCAAGGCTGATGTTTCTTTCGAGATTACCGCCCTGTGCGACGGAAATTGCCCCTGTTTCTTCAGATACAACAATGATAAGTGCATCACTGTTTTCACTCATGCCCACAGCTGCTCTGTGTCTTGTTCCGAGCTCAAGGCTCAGCTCCGATTGTGTCAGTGGGAGTATGCAGCCTGCAGCATAAATGCGGTTTTCTCTTATGACAACTGCACCGTCGTGCAAAGGTGCTTTGGGGAAGAAAATGTTTTCAAGCAAGGGACTTGTTACGGCACTGTCAACCCTGCTGCCGGATGAGATAATCTCATCAAGGTGAATTGAATTCTCTATAACAATAAGGGCACCCACCCTTTGCTCACTCATGTTGGAAACAGCCTTTGAAATTGCTGACACCGAGGAGCGCAGCTCATCGTCTGAGGCTGTGTTTGACCTTGAAAGAAAGCTGAGAGATTTTTTGAAATCTCCTCTGCCGAAGGACTCAATGGCATGTCGTATTTCAGGCTGAAAAAGAAGAATAACCACAAGAACAATGTCACCGAAAAGCTGACTGAACAGATAGCTGCTGGCAGACATATTCAGCGTTGAAACCACAAGGTAAATAACGCCCATGAGAACAATACCCTTGACAAGATTGAAGGCCCTTGTTTTTCTTAAAAGTCTGATGCAATAGTATAAAGAAAGTGCAACAAGCATTATATCAATAAGGTCATACCATTCAACAGAACGGACCAGACGCATTATTCCGCTAAAAATATTTTCGAAAAAAACCGTCATATTTTCCTCCCACAAGTGCCCGTGCGTCACACGCATGTCACTGTTTACATTTCATTCCTTGAATATTGTATCACACTTTTGCGCCTATTGCAATTTTATTCAGGCAAAATGATAAATTTTTTAGCTGTTTTTTTGTGCTGAAAACACCAGTGCTGACTCTTACAGTTCCCGTCTGTGCGGTGCCGTAAGTGCTGTGAGCAAGATAGGAGCAGTGAAAGCCTGCCCTGAGAGCAAAGCCCTTTTTGTCAAGAAGGTCTGCTGTTTCCTCACTTGACATATCATCGAAGTTAAAAGAAAGCACATTTGTCATTTTGCTGCTGTGCATTTCGTCGTAAACGGTTATCTTCGGAATAACCGACAAATCCTCCTTCAGCATGTTGATCAAGCTGCTTTCCTTTTCCAGAACAGCCCATTCTCCACCAAGGCTTCTGATAAATTTTATTCCCTCATGAAGCCCTGCTATGCCCGGCAGATTCAGCGTTCCGCTTTCAAGCTTATCAGGATAAACCTCAGGCTGATGCTCGCTCATGGAATTACCGCCTGTCCCACCCTCAATAATGCTGTCGGGCTGTACACCCTCACCGAGAATAAGTCCGCCCGTTCCCATCGGACCCAGAAGCCCCTTATGTCCGGGAAAACAAAAAATATCAACAGGCATTTTCTTCATTGATATTCTGTGGCTGCCTGCAGCCTGCGCACCGTCAAGAATAAAGCGTATCTTTTTCATTCTGCAGTAGCGGCCAATTCTTTCAAAGGGAAGCACTGTTCCGAAAACATTCGACACCATTGTAATAACAACAAGGCTTGTATTATCCTTTATCAGCTCCAGAAAATTCATGAAGGTTTCATCCTCCGACAAGGGATTAACCTCAAAAACATCGTAGGTAATTATTCCCCTTTCCTGCAGCTTGTGAACAGGCCTTAAAACCGAGTTATGCTCAAGAGATGATATTATAACGTGATCACCCTTTTTCACACTACCCTTGATGGCCGTGTTAAGCGCTGCCGTGCAATTGCTTGTGAAAACCACTCTTTCCTCATCGCAAAAAAAGAAATCTGCGAGCGCTTTTCTGCAGGAATAGACAATCTGCCCTGCGTGCATAGTCATTTTGTGGCCTCCCCTGCCGGGGTTTGCACCGAAAAGCGCCTGACTGCGGCACATTGCATTTATGACAGACCGTGGCTTCGGAAATGAGGTTGCTGCATTATCTAAATAAATCATAATCTTTCACGATAGCTTTCTACGCCTAAATTCGGAATTGCGTTGTTTGAAATAATATCATAGGCGTTCCAGATATTACCTGTTACAAAAACTGCAAAGTTACAGCCCTGTCTGTGATTCGGGTTGGGATTGCGTCTGAGCTGCGCTTTTATATTGTTTTTTGAAAGCAGTCTGACAGCTTTTTCGCCGTAGGTCTGGCTTTCAAATTTTATATAGGTCTGACTCATTGTTTTCCTCCTTTACCGCTTATAAAAAAGGCATATAATATATTTTCTTCACTTCATTATATGTTATATTTTTTTGCATCGTTACACAGTTGACCGAAAAAAGGAAAAAGAGTATAATGTTGTTATTATTAACCCGGAGAAAAAGAATATGAGTGATTTACAGTTCAGAAACGGAAAATTCAAAATCATGCAGATTGCAGACATTCAGGAGGATTTTCCTTTAAATCCCGACACCGTCAGGCTTATTGAGCTTGCAATTGAAAAGGAGACGCCCGACCTCGTTGTTCTGACAGGCGATCAGGTGCAGGGCTATTCAAAATGCTACAGAACCGACGGCAGCAGCAAGGTCAGGCAATGTATTGACAGCTTTCTTGAGCCCCTTACCAAAAGAAATATCCCCTTTGCTTTCACCTTCGGCAACCATGATGACGACGGACCGGTGACAAAAAAAGAGCAGTTCGGATATTATTCTGCCCATTCAGAATTCTGCGTCGGAGAAGCAGCAGACAGACTTGACGAGGGCACATACAGCATCAGAATCAAAGACAGCAAGAAAGAAAAGGATATCTTCGCTCTTTACCTGATTGATTCAGGAAAGAAGACAAACGGCATATATGATCCGATGAAAAAAGAAAGAATCGAATGGCTCTGTCAGCAGAAGGAAAGAAACGGATATCTGCCTGCAATGGTCTTTCAGCACATTCCTCTGCCTGAATACTACGATATTCTGGAGGAGTGCTCTGTTTTCAGAAAAGGCAGAGTTGAAGCCTTCCATTCGAGAAAGAACAGGTTTTATGTTCTGCCTGAAAAGGGAAAAGAAGAAAATGAAATGATGGGTGAATCCCCTGCACCGCCGGAAATCAACAACGGTGAATTTGATGAGATTATCAAGGACGGTGATATTTTTGCCGTCTGGGCAGGTCACGACCATCTGAACTCCTTCAGAAGAAATCTTAAAGGCGTGGATCTGGGCTACTGTCAGGGAGCTGGCTTCAACACCTACGGCCCCGGCGACAGACGAGGCGTAAGAGTGTTTGTGCTTGATGAAAGCGACCTCAGAAGCTACAGCACCTATCAGGTAACCATGGGTGAGCTTTGTGAGTATAAGCCAACATATCCCTTTAAGGAATTTGTTTACAGCAATATGCCGTCAAGCATCGGTGAGGTCAAAAGCGGACTTAAAAGAGCAGGAGCTGTTTTAGCCGCAGCTTCCGTGGCCGTCGCTGTTATTGTGAAGCTTTCAAAAAAATAAAAGCTTTACATATATGCTTTTACATCCATAATAATATTGACAAAACATCGGTTTTGTTGATACAATATAATGTATAATATTTATTTGAAAGGAAGTTATATCAATGGATAAAGGTAAATTTTATATAACAACTGCCATTGCATATACATCAAGAAAGCCCCACATAGGCAACAGCTATGAAATTGTTCTGACAGACGCTATCGCAAGATATAAGCGTCTTCAGGGCTATGATGTGTTTTTCCTCACAGGCACTGACGAGCACGGTCAGAAGATTGAGGAATATGCAAAGGCAGCCGGCATCACTCCCAAGGAATATGTTGACAACATTGCAGGAGAAATCAGAGGTATCTGCGATGCGCTGAACACAACCTACGACAAATTTATCAGAACAACTGATGATTATCATGAAAAGACCGTTCAGAAGATTTTCAAGAAGCTCTATGATCAGGATGATATCTATAAGAGCGAATATGAAGGTCTTTACTGCACTCCCTGCGAGTCCTTCTGGACTGAGTCACAGCTTGTTGACGGCAAATGTCCCGACTGCGGCAGAGAGGTCACAAAAGCAAAGGAAGAGGCATATTTCCTTCGTCTTTCAAAGTATCAGAAGCAGCTTGAGGATTATATCGAATCCAACGACAGCTTCATCTATCCCGAATCACGCAAAAAGGAAATGCTCAACAACTTCATCAAGCCCGGACTTCAGGATCTTTGCGTTTCCAGAACCTCCTTCAAGTGGGGCATCCCTGTTTCATTTGATGACAAGCACGTAATTTATGTGTGGATTGATGCTCTTTCAAACTATATCACTGCCCTCGGTTATGACCCCGATGGAAACGGTGAGCTTTATAACAAGTATTGGCCTGCAGATGTGCACATAATCGGCAAGGATATTGTGCGCTTCCACACAATTTACTGGCCCATCATGCTCATGGCTCTGGGTGAGCCTCTCCCGAAGCAGGTTTACGGTCATCCCTGGCTTCTTTTCGGCGAAGACAAGATGAGTAAATCAAAGGGTAATGTTATCTATGCTGACGAATTGTCAAAGCTTATCGGCGTTGATGCAACAAGATATTATCTTCTTTCAGAGATGCCTCACGCAAACGACGGCTCAATCTCATACAGCACAATTATTGAAAGATTCAATTCTGATCTTGCAAACACTCTGGGCAACCTTGTTAACAGAACAGTGGCAATGACAAACAAATATTTTGACGGAACCGTTATGGCTCCCACCTGTCCAGATGCACTTGACGACGAACTTAAAGCATGCGCTCTTGAAACAGTTAAGACTGTTGACAGCAAGATTGACTCCTATCACATTGCAGATGCGGTTGAAGCTGTGATGAACCTTGCAAAGCGCTGCAACAAATATATTGACGAAACAGCTCCCTGGGCACTTGCAAAGGACGAGGCACAGAAGGAAAGACTCGGCACAGTGCTTTATAACCTTCTTGAAGGCATCAGATATATTGCAGTTCTTTCCTCTGCTTTCATGCCCGACACCTCAAAGGCTATTCTTTCACAGATCAACTGTGACATCGCAACCTATGACAGCCTTGCACAGTTCGGCGCACTTGCAAGCGGCAACAAGGTGGGCACTGCAACTCCCCTGTTCGCACGTATTGATGCTGAAAAATTCATGGCTGACATTGAAGCACAGCAGAAGGCTGCACAGGAAAATGAAAAGTCATACGAAGAAACCGTTCAGGAGCAGAAAAAAGCTGAAATTGAAGGCGTTGCTAAAATAGGCATTGACGATTTCATGAAGGTTGATCTTCGTGTTGCAAAAATCACTGACTGCGAACCTGTCAAGCGTGCAAAGAAGCTTCTCAAGCTTACACTTGATGACGGCACAGGTGCTCCCAGAACAGTTGCTTCAGGCATTGCAAAGTGGTATAAACCCGAAGACCTTATCGGCAAGAGTGTTATTGTTGTTTCTAACCTCAAGCCTGCTGTTCTCTGCGGCGTTGAAAGTCAGGGCATGATTCTGGCAGCTGACTGCAGCGAAGAAGACGTTAAGGTTATTTTCGTTGACGGAATTCCTGCAGGCTCAAAGGTAAGATAATGTATAAAAATATATTCGACACTCATGCTCATTATGACGACAGCCGTTTTGACGATGACAGAGATGAGCTTATTTCCTCTCTTAATGAGAAAGGCGTTAGTCACATTGTCAACTGCGGCTGCGATCTGAAATCCAGTCTTACAACTATTGAGCTTTCCGAAAAATATGATTTCATATATGCTGCAATCGGTGTTCATGCTCATGAGGCTGAAGAAGCCACAGAGCAGGATCTGCAGGAAATTGAAAAGCTTTATCAGAACAAAAAGGTTGTTGCTGTCGGTGAAATCGGCCTCGATTATCACTATGATTTCTCCCCGAGAGAAAGGCAGCTTGAAATTTTCGAAAGGCAGCTTGTTCTCGCAACCAGACTCAATCTGCCTGTTATTGTTCACGACAGAGAATCTCACGAGGACACAATGAAGCTTCTGAAAAAGCATAAACCAAAAGGTGTTGTTCACTGTTTTTCAGGCTCAGCCGAAATGGCAAAGGAAGTTGTGAAGCTCGGCATGTACATCGGCATTGGTGGTGCAGTAACCTTCAAAAATGCGAAAAAGCCCGTTGAGGTTGTGGAATATCTTCCCCTCGACAGACTTCTTCTTGAAACTGATGCACCTTATATGACGCCTGTGCCCTTCAGAGGTCAGCGCTGTGATTCGGCACATATTGCTTACACAGCAGAAAAAATCGCCGGGATCAAAAATATGGATGTGCAGCAGATTATTGACATCTGTAATGAAAATGCAAAAAAACTTTTCGGCGTGTAATGACACAGCAGTCCCTGGGGGGAAACCCGCGGCTTTTCCCTGGGGATTTTTTGGGGTTTTGCAGA
>JAZSHL010000119.1:0-10540 GCA_045533205.1 Acutalibacteraceae bacterium
GCAGTTTTTATTGAGATATTTTTCGTTTAAAGGAAATGATAAAACTCCCGTAATACTCGCGTATTTCGGGAGTTTTTCGTAATGTTTAAGCGGAAAAGAGCCAATAAAAACCTTAACTTCCTTATGAAGTGCCGCCCAATGTTTGCTCTGTTTTTTTTGCCTGCATTTTAAATATTAAAAATATATATAACACTACAATCACAAGCTCAGTTTACACATTATTCATATTATACTGATATACTAATTTATAATTGTCTGATTATGCCCATATTTTGTCAATAGCCCGAAAAAAGGGAGCAAAATATGCAAAAATATAAAGTAGTTTCCGGAGGTAAAAAGCTTTGATACGGTTACTTAAATATCTTAAATATCTGAAAGGCTCAGTCATTGCGGCAATGTTTTTTGCCGTTGTGTCACAGGCAGGAAGCCTTGTGCTGCCCCTTCTTATGAGCATGATTATAAACAACGGTATTGCCAACAGTGACACAGAGTATGTCAAAGAGATCGGCGGTATCATGATGATTGTGTCTGCTGTTGCTGTTATCATCGCAGCCTTCAACAGCTACTATTCAAGCAAGACCTCTGCCAACTACGGTAGAATTCTCCGCCGTGAGATTTTTCTCAAGGTTGAATCTCTTTCACAAAGAGATATTGACAAAATCGGCACACCCTCTCTTATCACAAGATGCACAAACGATGTCAGAGTTATTCAGGATTTTGTGCTCATGGGCCTCCGTATGATTATTTCAGCCCCGATTCTTCTTGTGGGCGGCGCTGTTATGGCGTTTATAATGAACCCTACACTGTCACTGGTTATTCTTGCAGTTGTGCCTGTTATAGCTATTCTTGTTGCAATTGTTCTCAAGGTTGTTATGCCGATTTTCAGAAGAAGACAGAAGCTTGTTGACTCAATCAACCGTTTTATCAGAGAAAAGCTCAGCGGTATCAGAGTTATCAGAGCCTTCAACAGAAGTGAATTTGAGGATGAACGCTTCGACGGCTACAATGAAGAGCTTTCGTCCCTGACACTTAAATTCCAGAGGCTCGCAGCCATTCTTATTCCTGCATGTATTGTTCTTGTTATTGCTGCTCTTGACCTTCTTGTTATCATTGCGGCAAAGAATATCGACTCTCTTAACTACATCACACAGGCTCAGGAGCTCGCCGATTCAATCGGCAATCTTCAGGCATTCATCATTTATATGATTATGATTGTCTTTTCATTCACCATGGCAGCAGCCATGTTTGTTATCATACCCAGAGCAAAAATCTCTGCAAACAGAATTTCTGAAGTTCTTTCTCTTGAACGTACAGTCAGGGATCCGGAAGAGCCCAAGAGCGTCTGTGAAGAAAAGATCGGAACCGTTGAATTCAGAGGCGTCAGCTTCGGCTATGAATCAAAGGAAAATCCTGTTATCAGTGATATAAGCTTTACAGCAGAGAAAAACAAGGTTACAGCAATCATCGGCGGCACAGGCAGCGGCAAAACAACCATCGTCAACCTTATAACAAGGTTTTACGATGTTGACGAAGGTCAGGTGCTTTTCGACGGTGTTGATGTCAGAGAGCTTATGCAGGAGGACCTGCACTCAAGAATAGGCTATGTTTCACAGAAGGCCTGTCTTTTCAGCGGCTCAGTGCGTGAAAATCTTCTTTACGGTGATGAAAACGCAAGCGAGGAAACACTCCGCAGGGCTCTTGAAATTTCACAGAGCGCAGAATTTGTTGACAGTATGCCCGATGGCATCGACTCTTTTATCAGTCAGAGCGGCACCAACCTTTCAGGCGGACAGAAGCAGCGTCTTTCCATTGCAAGAGCTCTCACAAGAGATGCCGAGGTTTATATTTTCGACGATACCTTCTCGGCTCTTGACTTCAAGACCGATGCAAAGCTGCGCGCAGCACTCAAGCAGAACATTGATGCAACTGTTATCATCGTTGCCCAGCGTGTGGGAACAATTCTTGATGCAGACAAAATCATCGTTCTTGACATGGGTAAAATCGTAGGCATGGGCAGACATGAAGAGCTGATTGAAACCTGCGATGTCTATAAAGAGATTTATTCTTCACAGATTTCAGAGGAGGTGGAATAATGAAAAGAAAGTCACCTCAGAAAAATGTTGTCAGAACAGACAAATATGCCCAGTACCGTGACCGCAGCAGAAGCGAAAAGGAAAAGCCGCAGAATTTCGGCAAAACCTTCAGAAAGCTGCTTTCACTTCTCAAGGGCAACGGCCTTATGGTCTTTCTCACCGTTATCTTTGCCTCAATCGGCTCACTGCTGAGTGTTCTCGGCCCGAAATATATGGGACAGATTATCAACGTGCTCAGTGACCAGATTGATGTGAAGCTTCAGACAGGTGTAATGGACTTTACGCCTATATACGGAATTCTGAAAACTATTCTTATTGTATATGTTTTATCCTCTCTGTTCTCATTTTTGCAGCACTACATCATGGCAGGGGTTGTGCAGAATCTTATAACAAAGCTTCGCCATAATCTTAACTGCAAGCTTTCAAGACTTCCCCTTTCTTATTATGACAGCCACAACAAGGGCGATATTCTGTCGAGAATCACCAACGACATGGATAACATCAACAACACCTTGCAGAATAACCTTCTTCAGATTATTGTTTCTGTTGTCACCTTCGTGGGTGTGTTTGTTATCATGATGACGGAAAGCGTGTCCCTTTCTCTGACAAGCCTTATGCCTTTCCCTGTTTGCTTTGTTATTGCAATGGTTGTTCTGCGCTTTTCAAAGCAGTATTTCAGAAGACAGTGGAAGATGACAGGTGATGTCAACGGACATATTGAAGAAATGTTCACAGGCCACCACATCGTCAAGGCCTACGGCCATGAAAAAACAGCTATCAGAGAGTTTGACATTATCAACGATGAGCTTTCTCATGCAGGCAGAAAGGCTCAGTTCTTTTCAGGCCTTTTAAGTCCTCTGATAAATTTTGCAAACAATGCAGGATATGTGATTATCTGTGTTATCGGCGGTTATCTTATTATTAACGGAGATGCAAAGGTTGGTGATATCGTCACATTCATGGCATATACCAAGCTGCTCATGCAGCCCATAACCGACCTTTCAAACATTGCAAACAATCTTCAGTCGTCCCTTGCATCTGCAGAGCGTGTTTTCTCTGTTCTTGATGCAGATGAGGAGCCTGTTGACATGGAAAAGGAAAAGGAAATCACATCAGCTTCATCCGTACAGTTCGAAAGCGTTGACTTTTCCTACATTGCCGACAAGCCTGTTATCCGTGACTTCAACCTTAATGTCAACAAGGGTGACCTTGTTGCCATAGTCGGTCCCACAGGTGCAGGCAAAACAACGATTGTCAATCTTCTTATGAGATTTTATGAGATACAGGGCGGTTCAATCAGAATTGACGGCACCGATATCAGAGAAATTTCAAGAAAGAACCTTCGTTCACATCTTGGTATGGTGCTTCAGGACACCTGGCTTTTCAAGGGCACTCTTAAAGACAACATCTTTTACGGCAGACAGGATGCAACCGAAAAGGAATTCCTTGACGCAATTGATGCTGCACAGGTCAATTCCTTCCTTTATACCCTTCCCGACGGAGTGGAAACAATGCTTGATGAAGACGGTGCAAACCTTTCAGCAGGTCAGAGACAGCTTGTTACAATCGCAAGAGCAATTCTTGCTTCACCTGATATACTCATTCTTGACGAAGCAACATCCTCTGTTGACACAAGAACAGAGCTTCTCATTCAGAAGGCAATGCAGAATCTTATGCAGGGCAGAACAAACTTTGTCATTGCCCACAGGCTTTCAACCATCCGTGAAGCAGACGTGATTCTCGTTATGAAGGACGGCAGAATTGTTGAAACAGGCAAGCATAAGGAGCTTCTTCAGAAGGACGGCTTCTATGCAGAATTATATAATTCACAATTTGCGCAATAAAGGGATAAAAAAATCCATATTCGGGTATACTTCTTATATCCCTGACAACGAGCTTTTCATCACACAAAAGGAGGCAACCATGAAACTTATCACTCTTGATAACGGATTGAGAATATTTTTCAGCCCCTGTGCCTCCTTACGCTCTGCTATTGTCGGCGTCTGGGTTGGCAGCGGTGCCAGATATGAAACGGAGAGAAATAACGGTATATCCCATTTTATTGAGCATATTGTTTTCAAGGGCAGCGAGAAAAGAAACGGCTTTGAAATTGCCGAATCCTTTGATGAAATAGGTGCACAGGTCAACGCCTACACCACAAAGGAATACACCTTCTATTATGCGAAAGCTCTTGATTATCAGATTTTAAAGGGTGCAGATATCCTTTTTGATATGATACGCAACCCAAGGCTCGACGACAGTGACATCGAAACGGAAAAGGGCGTTATTCTTGAGGAAATTTCTATGTGTGAGGATGATCCGGGTGATGTGTGCTACGAGGTCAATGAAGAGGCTCTTTTCTCAGGCAGCAGCCTTTCACTGCAGATTCTGGGCACAAAGGACAGTATTACTTCCTTTGACTCTGAAGATTTTAGAAGCTATATGAAAGAAAATTATCTTCCCGAAAGAATGATAATCGGTGTCAGCGGAAGCTTCAATGAAGATGAAATGCTCAAAAAAATCAAAGAGTATTTCGGCGACTGCGAAAACGGAAGCGAGCCTTTGGAATGGTATGACGTGCCTTTTACAAAGGGTATCACGCTGAAAAATATGTCCACAGAGCAGACCCATATAATGATGTGCTTCAGGGGAGTGGGAATCACTCATGATGATTTATACCCGCTGCAGCTTATCATGTTTATCCTCGGCACAGGCACATCATCCATGCTCAACCAGAGAATAAGAGAGCAGCTCGGTCTTGTCTATTCCGTTGACTCGTGGCTTGGCAGATATATGGGCGGCGGATATATAGCAGTATCAATGAGCCTTCAGGAAAAAAGCGAAGAAAAAGCCATAACTGAAGTTATCGATATCATCAGCGCTTTCGGGCAGAATGTTACACAAAGGCAGGTTGACATTGCAAAGGAAAAGTTGATTTCAAGCCTCATCATGTCAAGAGAGCATCCCCAGTCAAAGTTTTCTTCAAGTGGCAGAAATCTGCTCATGCTTTCAAGAGTTATTGAGGATGATGAAATCATTGAGGCAATTAAAGGGATTTCTCTTTCTGATGTAAGAAATACGGCAGAAAAATATCTTGATCTTTCACAGATGTCCTTCACAGCGGTGGGCAAGGTCAAGAAAGAGGAAGAATATAAAAATATTATTGCTTCGGCAATAAAGGGTGAAAACAAATGAGTGTTATTTCAAATGCAAAAAGAATAGTTATAAAGGTGGGCACCTCCACCCTTACATACGAAACAGGAAAAATCAACATCAGACGCATGGTCAAGCTCTGCAGTGTTCTTGCAGATCTGCACAACTCCGGCAAGGAGGTTGTGCTTGTCACATCAGGCGCAATCGGTGTCGGTGTGGGTAAATTAGGCCTTAAGGAAAGGCCGAAGGATATCCCCGGCAGACAGGCTGCAGCAACAGTCGGCCAGTGCGAGCTTATGTTTATGTATGACAAATTCTTCGGTGAGAACGGAGTCAAGACAGGTCAGCTTCTTATCACAAAAAGTGACATCGAAAACCTTCAGAGAAGGGAAAACCTTGAAAACACCTTCGAAAAGCTTTTTGAATACGGAGCAGTTCCCATTGTAAATGAAAACGACAGCGTTGCAACGGAAGAAATTGTATACGGTGACAATGATTCTCTTTCTGCAATTGTTGCTTCTCTTATCAAGGCTGATGCTCTTGTTATCCTTTCGGATATTGATGGCCTTTTCGACGATAATCCCAATGAAAACCCCGATGCAAGGCTCATTCCCGTGGTTGAAGAAATCAACGCTGAAATTGAAGCTCTTTGCGGAGGTGCAGGCTCTGACAGAGGAACTGGCGGAATGGTGACGAAAATCCATGCGGCAAAAATTGCCCGTGATGCAGGCATTCCCACCGTTATCATGAACGGAACAGCACCTCAGGACATATATAAGCTCATCGACGGTCATTCCGTCGGAACAATTTTCACCTGCTGAGAAAGGGCGTGACGCTATGCTTACACAACTGGGAAAAAATGCAAAAAAAGCATCAAGAAGCCTTATGACAGCTTCATGTGAAGTGAAAAACAAGGCACTTTCAGCAATTGCAGATGCTCTTGAAGAAAACGCACAATACATAATCTCACACAATGCTGAGGACCTTAAAAATGCAAGGGAAAAGGGCATGAGCGAGTCAATGCTTGACAGACTTTCCCTTGATGAAAAAAGAATAAAGGCGATTGCCGATGCAGCAAGAGAGCTGATTATGGCAGAGGATCCCGTCGGAAAGGTCATCTGTGGCACAACCCGTCCCAACGGACTTGTTATTCAGAAGGTCAGCGTACCTCTGGGTGTTATTGCAGTTATTTTTGAAGCAAGACCGAATGTAACGGTTGACGCTGCAGTGCTTTGCCTGAAGTCAGGCAACACTGTTATTCTTCGTGGCGGCAAGGAAGCAATCAACTCAAACAAAGCAATGACCTCGATTATGCGCAGCGCCATTGCAGGCGCAGGCCTTGATGAAAACTGCATTCAGCTTGTTGAGGACACCTCAAGAGAGTCGGCTACAGCACTCATGAAAATGAACGGCTATGTTGATGTGCTTATCCCAAGAGGCGGCGCAGGGCTCATTGCCTCATGCGTGCAGAATTCAACAGTGCCCGTTATTGAAACAGGAACAGGCAACTGCCATATCTATGTTGACAAGGATGCAGATCTTGGGATGGCTGCAGAAATTATATACAATGCAAAAACCTCTCGTCCCTCTGTCTGCAACGCATGTGAAAGCCTTGTTATTCATAAGGATGTTGCAGAAAAAGCACTGCCCATGATAAAGAGCAGGCTCGACGAAAAGGGTGTTGTGATTCACGGTGACGAAAAAACAGCCGGAATTATTCCCGATGTTATCATAGCAACAGAGGAAGACTACGGCAAGGAATATCTCGGTTATGAAATCAGTGTGAAGGTTGTTTCAGACATCGACGAGGCAATTGACCACATTATGAAATATTCAAGCGGTCACAGTGAGTGCATAGTGACAGACAGCTACTTTGCACAGAAGAAGTTCACATCATCAATTGATGCCGCTGCAGTTTATGTCAATGCCTCAACAAGGTTCACTGACGGCGGTGAATTCGGCTTCGGTGCAGAAATCGGAATTTCAACCCAGAAGCTTCACGCAAGAGGTCCCCTCGGACTGCTTGAGCTCACATCACAGAAATATATCATTCTTGGTGAGGGACAGGTCCGTTAAGAAAGGAGTCTGTTATGCAGGAAAACAAGAAGAAAAGTCCGCTTACATATTTAGTCGGAACGGTTGTGTTTGTTCTGGTGATGGTTGGTGTGTTCAGCATCGGCAGAACACTTTTCAACGGAATCAATTCATCAATTCAGCAGCGTAACGATGTTAGATACAGTGAATATGAAGAATTCATTGCCCCTGTTATCATGTACGATCCTGACACCTTTGATGACATAACTATGGCAAACACCGAACAGCTTATAAGCATTGCAATCTGGTCAATTCTTGACAGCAACATTGAGCCGGATAAATACGAATACACAGATTCGGGTATGCTCATGCCGCAGCAGGAGGTTGAAGAAAAATTCACTTCTCTTTTCGGCACAGAGGTCAAGTGGAATCACTGCACCGTTGACGGCGGAGGAATCTATTTCAGCTACAGCGAAACCCAGAAGGCATATGTTATTCCCATAACCGGTGTTACACCCATTTACACTCCGAAGGTGGTTGATGTCAAGCTGACACCGAGCTCTGTTGTGCTCAAGGTAGGCTACCTTGCTTCAACTGATTGGGTACAGGACAGTGAGGGCAACATGGTGCCGCCTGAGGCTTCGAAATATATGAAAATCACATTGGGCAAGAACACCGATGAAAGCTTTTATATAAGAGCAATACAGGCATCCGATTAAGTCGGAAAAGGCAAAATCAGTATATTTTTTGATTAAAACTTTTATCTTTTCATTGACTTTTTCACTGAAAAATTATATAGTATAATTAGCATAGGAATATTGTAATGATTTTCCTATTGTTAAAGTAATGAAGGTAACTGAAAAAATAAGACAAATCAAGGAGGCAAGAATATGAAAAAGACATTCAAAAGAGCTTTGATTATCATGGCCGTTGTTATGGCAGCTGTTGTCATGATGGCATTTGCTGCTTCAGCAGCAACCTGCGCTGACGGAGCTCACATCACAGGAACAACAGTTGTTGAGCCTACATGTGAGGAAGCCGGCTACACCCAGACCTACTGTACCGTCTGCGGCAAAATTTTCGGTAACGGTGACTACAAAGAGCCCTTAGGTCATGACCGTGAAAATGCTGTATGGGGCTACAAGGCTTCAGGTAACCACTATGTTTATGAAGCAGTGTGCGCACGTGAAAACTGCGGTGTTGTTCTCAACGACGGCATCACATATTACTGCGTTGAGCTCAAGAACCCCTGGGTTGCAAAAACCTACTGTGCAGATGTTCCCTATGCAAAGCTTGCAGAAAGCTTTGTCGGTGAAGCAGATGCTGCTTACATTAAGGACAACAAGGGCAGCAACGGTAAGGACTGCGTGTGGTATATCAGAAGCGGCGACACTGTTGAAGAATATATCGTTGCAAATTATGAAAATATCGAAGCATATAACGATAACAACAATACAACAGGCTCATGGCTGTGGAATATGCTCAACAGACACCTTATCAACAGAATTGCAGATAAGCAGTTCGGCTTATATAATTTCACAGGCTGGACAACAGATGCAGAAAATCTCACAGCAGAGTTTGACATTGAAAACACAGAAATCACTCAGAACACAACTCTTTATGCAAAGTTCACAGGTGATCCCGAGGTTTATTACACTGTTCAGTTCCACAATGCAACAGGCATGGCTCTGACAAGAACCTTTGATGTCCGTCACGGCCAGAGAGTTGACGATTCAATCTTCCTTCCCGACGAAGACGGCAACTATGCTAACCCGCCGAAGATGGATGAAAACGAAAAGTTCTATTATGAATTCAAGGAATGGAACATTGATATCAGTGCACTTTACGGTCAGACCACCATTATTGCTGTTTTCGATGCAATTCCCAAGATGTATGAATACATTTACTGCGACTATCTCGGCAATCCTCTTCAGGTTATAACTGAAAACGGTGAGGTTATTGCTGACATGGTAACTGATGAAGTTGCTTACGGTGAAGCAGCATCTTTCAACGCATACAGACTCGGCGAAAGCAGAGGCAATCTCAGAGCAGGTATCGTTGCTGACGACAAGACAGTTAAAATTGCTGATCTCACTGAAAGACCGAAGGACCGTACATACATTTACACATGGTTCGGTCAGTGGGGCCTCAAGGACGGATATCATCTGACATCCTCCGACACAATGATCGCTCCTCTCGGCTATCTTGACACAAGATATAAGGATACAGAAGGCTACAAGCCCATCTACCTTATTCCCAAGTATACAACAAAGCTTGTGCTTTATTCCTTCGATCTCACTGCAGTTATCCCTGCAACAGAAAACAACCCTGACTATTATCTTGACAAAATCATTGTTCAGATAACAAATGACAAGGGCCAGCACGTTGCATCAGGCATGACAAAGAATGTCAACGGCAAGGCAGTGTTTGTCTGCGGTCTTAACGACAGCCAGTATTACAACATCACTGCTATAACAGAGGATGAGAAGTATGTAGGTAAGCAGCTTCTTGACAGACAGTATATCTATGACAACACACTGTCCACAATATCAACAACCGTTTACTTGGAAATCAATGAGGATTATCTCAACAATCAGAGATGCTCATGTATCCACCACAACGCATTGTTCAAGCCCATCTGGGTAAGAATTCTCAACATTCTTTACAGACTCTTCAATGTGAAGTATGTATGCTGTGATGATATGTATGCAACAATGGGTGACCTGCTTATTTACACAAGATAATTTTGAGTAATATGTCTTCCCGGCAGATGATTCTGTCGGGAAGATTTTTTTATGCTGCAGAAAAAGACATATTAAACAGTTGTATATAACATTAATAATTCTTAATAAAAAACAAGACACCCAAGGAGCTGTGCTTAACATTTTTTTAACAAACAAACATTTTAGAGTGATATAATTATAAACAGAACACATATTATAAAAGTGTTTAATTGAAATTAGGAGAATTATTATGGAGAAATTACTTGCACTCATCAACGGATTTATGGGAATATTCAGAAAGATTATCGAACTGTTCGGCGATGAACTGTTAGATATGTAAAAGAATTGAAAAGCAAAAGGGGATGTAAAAAACTCGTTTTTTTACATCCCCTTTTCAGGGGATAGGAAAAAATGCGCAGAATGAACAAACTGAGCCCAAATATGCCGACAGCCGATAAGGCAGTATTTGTTTCTCGAACAAAATTCCCTGTATTATTGCCAAAAGCCTCGCAAGGCGACAGCCTTGCTGTGTTTTAT
>JAZSHL010000117.1:0-16475 GCA_045533205.1 Acutalibacteraceae bacterium
GGAGCGGTGGGGAAATCTTCGCCGATCTTTGCCTTGTATTCAGCCTTGAACTGCTCTGCAAGCTCCTTGAGGTCAGCAGCGGTAAGCTCTGTATCCTGTGTAACGCCTCTGTCTTCCTTCATCTTGTCGATAAGCTCTTCAAAGTACTTCTTACCAACTTCCATAACCACGTCAGAATACATCTGAATGAATCTTCTGTAGCAGTCGTATGCCCAGCGAGCGTTGCCGGACTTCTTAGCCATAACTTCAACAACTTCTTCGTTAAGACCAAGGTTAAGAATAGTATCCATCATACCGGGCATTGATGCACGGGCGCCTGAACGAACTGAAACGAGAAGGGGTCTTTCAAGGTCACCGAACTTCTTGCCTGTGATCTCTTCCATCTTTTCGATGTTAGCCATGATCTCAGCAACGATTTCGTCGTTGATCTTGCGACCGTCCTCATAATACTGTGTACATGCTTCAGTTGTGATTGTGAAGCCCTGGGGAACGGGGAGGCCGAGGTTTGTCATTTCAGCGAGGTTTGCACCCTTACCGCCGAGAAGCTCTCTCATGCTGCCGTTGCCTTCTTTGAAAAGGTATACCCATTTCTTAGCCATTGGAATCTCCTCCTAAAAAATAAAATTTTACTAAGTAATTAATGACGGAAAGCAGGACATAATCCGCCCATGCCTTCACTTCAATAAATTTTAGCAAATTTAAAAGGAAAAGTCTATTGTTTTTTTACATATAGATTGGCTTAAAATACTGTCAATTTTGTCGAAAATTACTGTAGGTTTTGCAACTGTTATACCCAGTGATAAAAATTGTGTTAATTTTTCTCTGTTTTGGTGGAAATTAAGCTCTACATATGCTACAATGTTATACTGTTATAATAGTATCATGTGTACTTACATATAAACTATAAAAGGAGAATCTGAATGATGAAGAAAACTGTATGCGCCATATCGGCAATAGTTCTTGTTTTTGCACTTTTTATCACCCTTGCCGGCTGCAAAAAGAAGGAAGAAAACGGCAAGCTGTATTACAGCTATGACGATGAGGGCAATATCGTTTCGGAATATGTTGAAACGACAACAGGCAACAGAGAAGCAATGGACGACGAAAGAAAGGTTACCATGCCTCTTGCCTTCGTTGACAAAAAATATCACCATAACCTTGACGCATATTGCAAGGATTACGGATACATAAGCTGCACGCTCAACGAAAAGGACGAAACCGTAACAGTAATCATGAAGGCTCTGACCTATGATCTCAACCTTGTAAGAATCGGCATGCAGGTTATGACAAGCATCGGTGATGCCATTGACTCAGGCGATTACCCTTATGCAAAAAAGCTCGAAAGCTACTCTGAAAACTTTGACGAAATCGTCATGCTCGTTGACGGAAAGGGCTATAAGGCTGACAAGCAGTCCTCCCTTCTGCCCTATATGCTCGGTGAATGCGGCATGTACTATCAGGTCTACACAACAGAGAACAAGTATCAGTGCAAGGTCATAATCAAGGACGCTGACACAGGTGAAGAGCTGTTCAGCGAAACATACAAGGCAACCAACAGTCCCAAGGAATAAGAGAGGTTTAGTTTATGGCAAAGCTATATTTCAGATACGGTGCCATGGGCTCAAGCAAAACCGCAAATGCCCTCATGGTCAAATATAACTATGAAGAAAGAGGCCAGAAAGTAATTATCACCAAGCCTCAGATTGACACACGCAACGGCACTCACAGAATTTATTCGCGCTGCGGGCTCGAATGCGACTGCGTGCTCTTTCACGAGCTTGACATGGAAGAGGTTAAAAACAGTGACTGCGTCATCGTTGACGAGGCACAGTTCCTTTCAAAGGAGGACTGCGAGCTTCTCGTTCATATCGTTGATGACCTGAATGTCCCCGTCATCTGCTACGGACTTCGTGCAGACTTCAAGGGTGATCTTTTCCCCGGCAGTTATCATCTTCTTGCATGGGCTGACACCATCGAAGAAGTGAAGACCATCTGCTGGTGCGGAAAGAAAGCAACATACAACGCAAGGTTCGACGAAAATGGCATCATCAAAACCGGTGAGCAGGTTGTTCTCGGCGCCAACGAAAAATACACAAGCCTTTGCAGAAAGCACTGGCGTGAAGGAAAATTAGGTGACAAATAATGAGCTTTATTGAATTTGATTCTGTTTACAGAAGATATCAGACAGGTGAAATAACAATCCCTGCCGTTGACGGTGTGTCCTTCTCCATCGAAAAGGGCGAATTCTGCCTTATTGTCGGTACCTCCGGCGCAGGTAAATCCACCGTTCTGAACATTCTCGGCGGCATGGACACCTGTGATGACGGAAAGGTCAGAGTTGCAGGCAAGCCTATCAACGACCTTACAAAGCAGCAGCTTGTTGACTACAGAAGATATGATGTAGGCTTCGTTTTTCAGTTTTATAATCTTGTGCCAAACCTTACGGCCCTTGAAAATGTTGAACTTGCAACACAGATGTGCAAAAAGCCCGTCAAGCCCGAAAGAATTCTTGAAAAGGTTGGGCTTAAGGACAGAATGGATAACTTCCCCTCCCAGCTTTCAGGCGGTGAGCAGCAGAGAGTTTCAATTGCAAGAGCACTTGCAAAAAATCCGAAAATTCTGCTTTGCGATGAGCCCACAGGTGCGCTCGACTACAAAACCTCCAAGCAAATTCTTTCCCTTCTTCACAAAACCTGCCGTGAAACAGGCACAACCGTTGTTGTCATCACTCACAACGGCGCCCTTGCTGCAATGGCAGACAGAATTATTACCATGCGCTCAGGCAAGATAATTCAGATCGCAGTCAACGACAATCCGGTACCCGTTGAAATGCTTGAATGGTAACAGGACTTTTATGCAGACGGTCTGATTTCTGTCTGCATGCAAAAATCTCAGTAATAATAAGGTGAACTGATGAAAATTAACAAAATTCTGATAACGGATGCTCTGCGTACCATTGAGCGCAGCTCTCCACGCTTCATTTCCATCATTGCGATTGTCGCTCTCGGCATCAGCTTTTTTGCAGGAATGAATGCAACTGCTCCCGACATGTATGACACTCTTTGGGAATACACCAAAACATCGAACTCGATGGATATACGCATCATTTCCACTGCCGGCATCACCGACAATGACATTGCCGTCATAGGCTCAATCAACGGCGTCGAATCTGCCGTGGGTGAAAAATATGTTGACGGTGTTGTCAGAGTCGGCGGTGAAGCAATCAACGACATTGACGGCTCGGAAATGACAGTCAGAGCAATCTCTCTCGACATAAACAAGGCTCTTAACTGTGCGAACGGTTATGATGATCCCTCATACATTAACAGGCCTCAGCTTGTTGAAGGCTCATGGCCCACCTCTGCCAACCAGTGTGTTGTCGACAAAAGCTTCCTTTCAACTCCCGAAGAGTTTAAAATCGGCTCTGTGCTGACGATTGAAGGCGACGGCACCGATATCAGCGGCTCACTGCAGAACACGGAATTCACCATCGTCGGTATTATCCGTACCCCTCTTTATATTTCCTATGAAAGAGGCAACACCACCGTCGGTACAGGTAAGCTCGGTACCTTCTTCTATATCCCCTCCGAGAATTTCCTGAATGACTATTACACCTCAATGAGCATCAGACTTCAGGGAAGCGACGAATATGATCCCCGCTCAGAGGAATATGAAGCCTTTGTGGGCAATTATATAAATTATATTGAATCCATCGCCCCCGAAATGCTTGCGGCAAGAGTCGGCGCACTCAAGGCTGAATACACCGTTAAGGTTGCCGAAAGCGAAATTGAATATGCCGAAACAAAGGCTATTGTTGAACAGAGCCTCATTGACGGTGCCGCACAGGTTGCCGAAATTCTCGACATGGCGGAAAACGGCGACAAGAAGCTGCTTGAATATAAGCAGGAATACAACGAAAAGGCAACAGAGGCTGCAAACAAAATCGACTCCAGCAAGTTAGAGCATTCAACCCAGTACGCCTTATGGGAAGAAAAAAGAAATCAGTATAACGAGGCGAAGGAAAAGGTTGAAAAATATGCCAACGCAGAAACTGAGCTTGCCAATGCACAGACAGAATTCAATGTGGCAAAGCTGCAGGTTTCCTCCATGCTGACAACCGTTGAATATCTTGAAAACCTTGTTGTCACAACCCGCTCTGCCATGGATCAGTTCAATCAGACACAGGACGGCGGCGTTCAGGGCATGCTTGACCGCTTCAACCAGGCAGGCCTTGTCGGTGCTGAGGCCGAACAGATCAGAAAGCTCATAAACAGTCTTACCGCTGTGGGCACTGCAGAAGAAATGATGGCATATATGGAGCCTCAGCTTCAGACACTTGAGGTCAATCTTGCTGCTTCAAAAAAGGACCTTCAGGATGCCAAGGCCGTTCTTGCCGAAAAAGAGGTTGAGCTGAAAAAGGCTGAAGAGCTTGTCACAAAGCTCAAGCAGCTTGAGTCCACTCTCGCAAAGGCAGAGGTTGAGCTCAACGCCGCTGAAAGAGAGCTGACCGATGCAGGCTATGACATTCAGCTTGGCGAATTAGAGGTTCTTTCCCAGCTTTCAGACAAGAAAAATCAGATTCAGAGCTATGCCACTGCCGTTCAGATGGCAAAGGAAAAGGCCAAAACAATTGAAGCAGAATATGAGCAGGCCAAAAACGAGGCCAACGAAAAGCTCAAAATGGCAAGGAATCAGCTTGATGCTGCTCAGCAGTTCCTTTTAGGCCTTGACGATGCAAAATGGTATGTTGACGACAGAGCTGATGCTCTTCTGGGCTTTGAAGCATATATTCAGGCAGCAAAAAGAACTGCCGCAATTTCAATGATATTCCCCTGGTTCTTCTTCCTTGTGGCAGCACTTGTGTGCCTTAACACAATGACAAGAATGATTGAGGAGGAAAGAACAAGACTCGGCACCTTCAAGGCTCTCGGCTTCACCGATTGGGAAATTATGACAAAATATCTCATTTTTGCATTTCTTGCTTCCTTCATCGGCTCAATTGCCGGCTCCTTCATGGGCTTTGCCCTGTTCCCCGTGGCAGTTACAACAGCATATAAAATTCTCTTTGACGTTCCCGGTGTAATAATCAGCTACCGACTTCCCTATGCGCTGCCCGGTATCATCGTTGCAATCTTCTCCACAGTTTTTGCAACCTATTACACCTGCTATAAAAATCTGGCAGTTGTTCCCTCAACCCTCATGCACCCGAAGGCGCCGAAAAACGGCAAGCGTGTTTTCCTTGAAAAGATACCCTTCATCTGGACAAGGCTCAGTTTCACCTGGAAGGTTACCTTCAGAAATGTTTTCAGAAACCTCAAGCGCTTCTGCATGGCAACAATGGGTGTTGCAGGCTGCACAGCCCTTTTAGTTGCCGGCTTCGGCCTCAACGACTCAATTGACAGAACAATCAACAATCAGTTCGTCAAGGAGGACCGTGTGTGGAACTATGACATGCAGATTGTTCTCAACGGCTCCTACGACACAACAGTGACAGAATGCAAGGCCTTTGAAACCGTTTCCTCAAAGGCGGCCGTCAGCAGTGCACTTCTGAACTTTATGAAGGTTTATGACACCACCTCAGATGAAAGCGACAGTGTTCTTGAAACCTATCTGCTTGTGCCGGAAAACGCTCAGGCTCTCGGCTCATATGTTTCTCTTAAAAACCGCAAAACAGGGCAGGTGCATACCCTTTCAAACAACGGCGCAATCATAACCGAAAAGCTTTCTCAGACGCTTAAGGTCAAAGAGGGAGAATACATCAACGTTATCGTCGATGATGAGCACACGGTGCGTGTGCCCGTTGCGGCAGTTGCCGAAAACTATGCCTTCCATTATATCTATCTTTCAAAGGACCTTTACAACGTTTTCTTCGGTGAAAATCCCGAATACAACTATATCACTGCAAATCTTGCAATTGACAATCTTGACCAGACAAAGAAAAATGAGCTTGCAAAGGAGCTCATGAGTGAATACGAAATCAGTGCAGTTGCTTACACAAATCAGATTCAGGACTCCTTCCAGAACATTATGGACTCAATCAGCGCTGTTGTTCTTATTCTCATCGTTTCGGCAGCTCTTCTCGCCTTCATTGTTCTTTATAACCTGTCAATCATCAACATCACAGAGCGAATAAAGGAAATTGCCACCATCAAGGTTCTCGGCTTTGACGACGGCGAGGTTTCATCCTATATCTTCAGAGAAAACATCATTCTGACAATCATCGGTATTGCAGAGGGCCTTGTTACAGGTATATTCATTCACAAGGTTGTGCTGTATATGGCGGAGGTTGACATTGTCATGTTCGGCAGAGGCCTGTCCCCACTGAGCTTTGTTTATGCCGCAGTTCTTGCCTTTGTGTTCTCCATGATTGTAAACTTTGTGCTTCACGGCAAGCTCAAAAAGGTTGACATGGTTGAATCCCTCAAGTCAGTTGAATAAGCTCACTATTCTATAAAAAGAACGGAGTGAAAATATATGCCCCTTGTTAACATGAAAGACCTTCTCAGCGATGCACAGAAGGGCAATTATGCAGTCGGCTCCTTCAGTGTTGCCAATATGGAAATGGTCCTTGGTATCATTAAAGCAGCTGAAGAAACAAAATCACCCATCATTCTGCAGATTGCCGAGGTCAGGCTTAATCATTCACCGCTTGCACTCATCGGACCTCTGATGATTGCGGCGGCAAAAAATGCGACTGTGCCCGTTGCCGTTCATCTTGACCACGGCACCACAATCGAATGTATCGGTCACGCCCTTCGTCTCGGCTTCACATCTGTCATGTTTGACGGCTCACACCTGCCTTTGGAAGAGAACATCGAAAAGACAAAAGAGGTTATCTCTCTTGCAAAAGGCTACGGTGCCGCAGTTGAGGCAGAAATCGGCTGTGTAGGTGGCAGTGAGGACGGAAGCGTTGACATTGCAATGCGCTGCACCTCACCGGAGCAGGCAAAGATTTTCTATGAAAGAACAGGTGTTGATGCCCTTGCAATTGCCATCGGTAACGCCCACGGCTTTTATAAGGAAGCTCCCCAGTTAAGGTTTGATATTCTCGATAAGGTTGCAAAAACCGTTGATGTTCCCCTTGTTCTTCACGGTGGAACAGGCATTGAGCCTGTTGATTTCATCAGATGCCATCAGCACGGCATCAAAAAAATCAACATAGCCACCGCTACCTTTGCCGCAGCAGAAAAAAAGGTCAGAGAAGGCTATGAAAAAGGTGAAATCAAAGGCTATTATGACCTTCATGTCAGAGAAATTGAGGGCGCATATGAAAACGCAAAAAAACACATGGAAATCTTTTATTCAGTGGGAAAAGCTGAATAAATTGTGATATGAAAGGAAGAAATTGAAATGAAATACGTTGAATTTGATCAGAGCAAGCCCCTGGATGTTATCCCTATAGGCAGAGTTGCAATCGACTTCAATCCCACCGATATGAACAGACCCCTCTCTGAAAGCTGCAACTTCAACAAATATGTGGGCGGCTCACCTGCAAACATTGCAGTCGGCCTTGCAAGACTCGGCAAAAGGGTAGGCTTCATCGGCAAGGTTTCAGACGACCAGCACGGTGACTTCGTTGTGAACTATTTCAAGAACGACGGCATTGATGTTTCGCACATTTTCAGAGCAAAGAACGGCGAAAAAATCGGTCTGACCTTCACTGAAATCAAAAGCCCCACCGAAAGCTCAATTCTTATGTACCGTGATGCTATTGCAGACCTTATGCTCGAGCCCGAAGAGGTTGACGAGGAATATATCGCATCTGCAAAGGCAATTGTTATTTCGGGTACAGCTCTTTCAATGAGCCCCTCAAGAGATGCAGCCCTGAAGGCAATGATGCTCGCAAAGAAAAACAACGTTGTTGTTATTTTCGATATCGACTACCGTCCCTACACCTGGAAAAACAAGGATGAGATTTCCGTTTATTATCAGATGGTGGCAAGAAATGCAGACATTATTCTCGGTTCAAGAGAGGAATATGACCTGACAGAGGCTATCACAGGCGTTTGCAAAACCGACGAGGAAAGTGCAAAGCTCTGGCACTCCTACGGCGCAAAGATTGTTATCATCAAGCACGGCAAGGACGGCTCAACAGCCTACACAAACGACGGCATGAGCTATTCAATCAAGCCCTTCCCCGTGAAAGCCATGAAGGGCTTCGGTGGCGGTGACGGCTATGCAAGTGCATTTATCCGCTGTCTTCTTGAAGGCTGGGAGATGATTGATGCCCTTGAATTCGGCACTGCTTCAGCATCCATGCTCATTTCAGCACACAGCTGCTCAGCAGCAATGCCCTCAGTTGAAGCAATTGAAAAATTCATCAAGGAAGAAAAAGAGCTCTACGGCGAAATGGTCGCAAGAGCCTGAGTTTAAGCAGCCAGTTGTCAGTAGTTATGCGCGAATAAGAGTGTCTTTAAATAAAAGCACCTTTCCGCGCGAACAGACTGCACAACCGTTTATAGTAATAAAAGGGGATGTAAAAAAACGAGTTTTTTTACATCCCCTTTTAATTTTAAGTTAAATAGTCTTTAATGCCCGTCGGGACATCCCCTGCCTACTAATCAGATAACCTCAATAGTATAAGCATAGCTATAGAAGGTGCCCTTGTGCATGATGTAGGGATCACGCAGACAAGCACTGCCGGGCATATCACCGCCCACACCTCTTTGCATAAGGTCGATGCACACTGTTGTGAAATCCTTATGCTGAAGGGAGTGAATGTGAGTTGCCTCGTCAAGGTCTGTGACAGTGTAGTGATGGCAGTTGATTGCAAAGGGCTTTTCGCCTTTCTTTGTGAAGCGCAGTCCCTTGCCCTCTTCGTTTGTGATTTCCATCATTCTGACATCTGTTCTGTGGCCGTTTTCCTGAGGTCTCATGTAATGGTGTTCCATATCTGCAACAGACATTTCATGAATTGCAATTCTTGCACCTGTCTTACGGTCAATGTAGTTTTCCTGCGGGCCTCTGCCGTACCACCTGACGTTGTCAAATTCTCTGGGCATGGTCAGCACTGTGCCGAAGCGGAGCATATCCTGAAGATTGGGTGTACCCTCGTGGGTGACATCAATTTTTCCGTCAGGATAAATCATGTAGGTCATCTTAACATCCTTAAGGCCCATAACACTGAGTGTTGTTTCGATGTATGCACTGTGGCTGTAGCGATGAACAAGGTTAACCTTTGTCTTGACAGAGTCGCTTGCCTTCTTCCACATATAAAGAGGATGAACGGGAATGAGAGGCGGAACGAAGTTGAGATAGTCAATGTCGTTATCTGTGAGAGCTCTGTAATAATTGGGCTTAAGTGCGCCCACAAGATATTCCTTGTCATCTCTGACAATTGAAACAAGCTGACCGTTTTTGAAGGAGTATCTGAAGTTTTCACCGATAACTGTGAACTGCTTTTCTGTGCCTTCAATGTCAACCTTCTTTTCATACACGGTCTTTGCCTTTTCCTCAGCAGCTCTGAGAATGAACTGGTCAAAGCCCTGCTCATAGCCTGCCTTTGCAAAGCGGCAATCCTCACGCCTTAAGTATGAGAAGGTGATGATGATTTCTCCCTTTGCCTCAGCGGGAATTTCGGGGTTGAAGCTGAACTGCTTTTCTGAAAGGGGCTGGAGCTTTTCAAAGGATGCTCTGTCAAAGAAGCCTTCCTTGACTTTTTCGCCGTCGTTTGTAACAAGGAACTTGATGTCAAACTTTGAAAGATCGGAGAACAGCTGCTTGTTTTTGAGAACATAAACGCCCTTCTGACCTTCAACGGCCTTTATCTGAATTTCACAATATACCTTTCTTACCTCATGGATTGAGGGGTGCACCTTTCTGTCGGAAGCGATGATGCCGTTTGCGTTGAAGAAGGTGTTACTGCCCACGATGGCGCAGGTGTTATAGGGAGGCTTTATCCACAGATCCTTTTCGTTATAGTCTGTGCCGTAAAGCCACATGTCGTTGCCGTCCTTGTCAACCTTATGGATTGCCTGGTCAACGAAGTCCCAGATGTAACCGCCGCAAAGGTTGTCATACTTTTCGAAGGCATCCATATATTCCTGGAAGTTGCCTAATGAATTTTCCATAGCGTGAGCGTACTCACAGAAAACAACAGGCTTTGTGTAAAGTGACTTGTCAATAGGCTTGCTGTCTGCAGCAAGGGAGTTCGCAATGTTGTCAAACCAGGTGATTGTCAGCGGCTCCTTGTTGCCTAACTTTTCAACCTGATCCTCTGTGGGATACATACGGCTGATAACATCACTCTTTGTGAAGTCGAAGTCACCCTCGTAGTGGAACTGACGGGTGTTGTCAAGCTTCAGAGCGGCTTCCTTCATTCTTAAGAAGTTGCTGCCGTCACCTGCTTCGTTGCCGAGGCTCCACATGAATACGCAGGCATGGTTTCTGTCACGAAGCACCATTCTTTCCATACGGTCAACAACGGCCTTTGTCCACATGGGGTTGTCACCGGGAACATTCTTTCTTCTTACGCCATGAGTTTCAAGGTCGCACTCGTCCATAACATAGAAGCCGTATTCGTCGCAAAGATCATAGAATCTGGGATCGTTGGGATAATGACTTGTACGGATGGAGTTGATGTTATTCTGCTTCATGATGTTCAGGTCCTGAATATATCTTTCGTCAGGAACTGCCCAGCCGTGATCGGGGTCATAGTCGTGACGGTTGACACCTCTTATAAGAAGAGGCTTGCCGTTGACAAGAATTTTTTCGCCCTTGATTTCAATCTGCTTGAAGCCGATGCGGACTGCCTTATAGGTTACAACGCCCTCACAGACTGTTCTGAGAAGAAGCGTGTAAAGAACGGGGCTTTCGCTTGACCAGAGCATGGGCTTTTCAATGCGCTTTCTGAAAACGATTTTGTTTTCGCCCTTTTTGGTGAGAATATCTGCATTGCCCACAACAACAGGCTTGCCTGAGGTGAGAAGTGTGGCCTCAATCTGAAGCGATTTGCCTGCTTCTGTGTAATCCTTAAGACAAATGTCGAGACTCAGGTCTGCGTCTGTGTAATCATTGACAAGCTCTGTTCTGACAAAGAAGTCCCTGATGCACTGCTTCGGCTCTGAATAGATATATACCTCACGGTAGATACCTGAAAGAAACCACATATCCTGGTCCTCGAGATAGGTGCCGTCTGTGTAGCGGTAAACCTCTGCAGCAACCTTGTTTACGCCGGGAGTGACAAAATCGGTGACATCGAATTCATGGGGAGTGTTTGAGCCCTGAGAATAGCCCACATATTTGCCGTTGACATAGACCTTGATACCTGCCTTGACAGCGCCGAAGTGGAGAAAAATCTGTCTGCCGTTCCAGCTGTCGGGCACTGTGAAGGAGGTTCTGTGCATAGCAACCTCCTGACCGCTGATATCAATTGAGGGGATTTTGCTCTTTTCAACACAGATACAGTTGGGGAATGAGTTAGCATAATACCAGGGCTTTGTGTAATCCTTCTGAAACTGCCATACACCGGGGACGGTGATGTCCTCCCAGTTGCTGTCGTCAAAGTCAGCCTCCCTGAACTTTGAGGGCAGCTCGCCTACGCCCTTATACCAGAAAAATTTCCATGTTCCGTTAAGAGAAATCTTATAAGGTGAGCTTTCTCTTTTTGCGGCTGCGTCCGCCTTGTCATAGCAAAGAGCAAGAACATGGCCGTCTTCCTTATTTTCTTTGATGATCTGGGGATTTTCCCATATGTACTTCATATTTTACCCTTCCTTATAAATTATTGATATAATATGATATCTGACCTTTCTATTTTACTAAATATAGGGCTGTTTTGTCAAGGATATTGAATCTGTGTTGTATATTTAAATGGCATGAAAAAGTGTTTTTTGTTGATTATTAACATATTATTTTCTTTTAACTGTTAAATCTGCCCTTTGCTGTGAAATATCACACAAAATTATCGGCTATAGTTTGGTGAGTTTTTATATTGAAATAGGCACACTAAAGTGATAGAATATCATACGTGCTTATGAGAAACAAAACAGCAATTCAGTTTGCTTTTAAATCGAGAAAATAAATGTGAAGACTAAAGAGAGGTGCATTCGGCATCTCTCTTTTGCTTTTTTGAATAATTTCATGAAAACTGTTTAAAAAAGCATAAAAAATGCCTGTTAGCTATTGATATTTTTCTTAAAATTTGAGATAATATACTGAAATATACCCATGCGTCGCTGCGCATAAAGGAGGATTTATTTTGAGTGATAACTTAAAGCTCGCAGAGCTTCTGTTTCCGGATATAACACAGACACCTGCCGACATGGAAGAAAAGTTTCCGCCGAGAGCTCTTAAGGAGGGCGCAAGAGTGACAAGGCTCGCTCCCTCTCCCACAGGCTTTCTTCACTTCGGAAACCTTTTCACAGGTACCGTTGCATACAAAACCGCAAAGGTTACCGACGGTATCTTCTATGTAAGAGTTGAGGACACCGACCAGAAAAGAAAGGTTGAGGGCGCAATTGAGGTTATGCTTGACGGTCTTCGTGCCTTTGATGTAACCGCTGACGAGGGTGTTGTCGGCGAAGGAATAGAAAAGGGTGATTACGGACCCTACTATCAGAGTCAGAGAAAGGATATCTATCACGTCTTTGCAAAAAGCCTTGTTCTTGAAGATTTGGCATACCCCTGCTTCTGCAGTGCAGAGGAGCTTGATGAAATCAGAGCACAGCAGGAAAACGAGCCTCAGAAGGGCTATTGGGGCAAATATGCAAAGTGCCGCAGCCTTTCTTATGAAGAAATCGAAAAGAATATAGCCGATGGTAAGACATGGACACTTCGTCTTAAGTCTCCCGGTGACTCAGAAAAGAAATGCTTTTTTGACGACATGATCAAGGGCAAGATTGAAATGCCCGAAAATGTGCAGGATGTTGTTCTTCTCAAGTCCGACGGTATTCCTACATACCATTTCGCTCACGCAGTTGACGATCATCTTATGAGAACAACCCACGTTGTCCGCGGTGACGAGTGGATGTCAAGCTGCCCGATTCATCTTCAGCTTTTCAAGTGCCTCGGCTTCAAGGTGCCAAAATATGCTCACGTTGCTCCTATCATGAAAGAGGAAAACGGCGGCAAGAGAAAGCTTTCAAAGCGTAAGGACCCGGAGGCAGCAGTTACCTTCTATGTTGAACAGGGTTACCCGAAGGAAAGTGTCAACGAATATATCATGACTCTCATGAACTCCAATTTCGAAGACTGGAGAAAGACCAACAAGGATGCTGACATCAATGCTTTCCCCTTCAATCTTAAAAAGATGAGCGTTTCAGGTGCTCTTTTCGACATGGTGAAGCTTAACGACGTAAGCAAAAACATCATTTCCGTCATGCCTGCAAAAAAGGTGTATGACTACACAGTTACATGGGCAAAGGATTATGATAAGGACTTTTATGAGCTTCTCATAAGAGATGAAGAGTATTCCGTCAATATTCTCAACATTGACCGTGAAACTCCCAAGCCCAGAAAGGATATAGCCTGCTTCAGCGAGGTTAAGGATTATATCAGCTATTTCTTCGATGAAATCTACGAAAAGAATTACGAATTGCCCGAAAACATCACTTCTGATATGGCAAAGGAAATTCTTGACGCATATCTTAAGGAATACAGCGGTGCAGATGACAAGCAGCAGTGGTTTGACCGCATCAAGGCTCTTTGCGAGCCTCTCGGCTACACACCAAATGTCAAGGAATACAAGAAAAATCCCGAAGCTTATAAAGGTCATGTGGGCGACGTTTCAACGGTTATCCGTATCGCCGTAACAGGCAGAAGAAACACCCCCGACCTTCACGCAATCATGAGTCTTTTAGGCGAAGAAAAAGTCAAAGCAAGACTCAGTGATGCAATAAACTCTCTTTGAAAGGAGAATAAAAATGGAAGAAGTAACAAAGATTTCTAATTTTATCCATGACTTCATTGACGAAGATCTGGAAAAAGGTGTATATACCCACGTTCAGACACGTTTTCCGCCTGAACCTAACGGATATCTTCACATCGGTCATGCAAAGGCAATTCAGATTGACTTTTCAACAGCAGAAAAGTACGGCGGAACCTGTAATCTCCGCCTTGACGATACCAACCCCTCAAAGGAGGATGTTGAGTACGTTGATGCTATTATGGAGGACATTCAGTGGCTGGGTTATCAGTGGGATAAGGTGCTTTATGCTTCAAGCTATTTTGACTTTATCTATGAATGTGCAATTAAGCTTATCAAAATGGGCAAGGCGTATGTGTGTGATCTTACTGCTGATGAAATCAGAGAATACAGAGGTACACTCACAGAGCCGGGCAAAAACAGCCCATACAGAGAAAGAAGCATTGAAGAAAACCTTGACCTTTTCAAAAGAATGACCGACGGTGAATTCCCCGACGGTGCGAGAGTGCTCCGTGCAAAAATCGACATGTCTGCACCCAACATCAACATGCGTGACCCTGTTATTTACAGAATCGCTCATGTCAGCCACCACCAGACAGGTGACAAGTGGTGCGTATATCCCATGTATGACTTTGCGCACCCCATTTCAGACACAAGAGAGGGCGTAACTCACTCCCTTTGCTCTCTTGAATTTGAAAATCACAGACCTCTTTACGATTGGTTTCTTCGTGAACTCGGCTTTGAAACTCCTTCAAGACAGATTGAGTTTGCAAGACTTAATCTCAACTATTGCCTCACAAGTAAGCGTAAGTGCCTGCAGCTTGTTACAGAAGGCATTGTTGACGGCTGGAATGACCCGAGAATGGTCACAATCAGCGGCATGAGAAGAAGAGGCTATCCTGCAGAAGCAATCCGTGATTTCATTAACAGAGTCGGCGTTTCAAAGGCATACAGCGTTGTTGATTTCGGTCTTCTTGAGGCCTGCGTCAGAGATAACCTCAATGCCAATGCTCCCAGATGTATGGCAGTTCTTCGTCCCCTGAAGGTTATTATTGATAACTACCCCGATGATCTCGTTGAGGAAATCGAGCTTCCCGTAAATCAGGACAGACCTGAAATGGGCACAAGAGTGACACGCTTCTCAAAGGAAATCTATGTTGAAAAAGAGGATTTCATGATTGAACCTCCCAAGAAATATTTCAGACTCTTCCCCGGCAACGAGGTAAGACTCAGAGGTGCATATTTCGTTAAGTGTGTCGGCTATGACACTGACGAAAACGGCGAAGTAACAGCAGTTCACTGCACATATGACCCTGAAAGCCGCGGCGGCAACTCACCTGACGGCAGAAAGGTCAAGGGTACACTTCATTGGGTAAGCGCAAAGAACAGCCTTGATTTTGAGGCAAGACTTTATGACAGACTTTTTGTCAACCCCAACCCCTCTGATGAATCAGCAGGCTCCTTCAAGGATAACCTTAATCCTGATTCACTGCAGATTCTCACAGGCTGTAAGCTTGAGGACGGCATAGGCGGGCTCAAGGTTGGCGATACCTTCCAGTTCATGCGTCAGGGTTATTTCTGCGTTGACACAACGACTACCGATGAGAAGCTGGTGTTCAACAGAACCGTTGCACTCAACTCTTCATGGAAATAAAAGGAGAAACTAAAAATGAAAATTGCATACCGTATTATTACCCCGATTCTTGCAATCGGCACAATTGCGATGGGAATTTTTCTTGACATGTTCTATTTCGCAATCGGCGGAGCATCCGATCAGATTGATCAGCTCATACCCTTGCTTTCAATGTTCAATGTGAACACAAAGTTCAGCTTTTCAATTTATGAAATCATCGGAATGCTCACAGAAGCATCTTCCTCAGCAGGCGGCGCAGAGGCAACAGAAGGCGCTGAAGGCGTAGCATCAGCCTTTATGTCAGTTGCAGAGCCGATTATGCCTCACATTATCGCTCTGATTATCTTCTTTGTTCTTGCATTGCTTGTTCTTCTTGCAATTTCTGTTGTTTCAGCAGCAACAGAAAAGAGAACGGCTGTTTTAGGTCTTTCTTGCGCAGGTGTTGTAATCTGCTTTATCTGCGTTATAATCGGCAAATTCGCCTTTGACAAGATCGTCGGCGGCGAAATCAGCATTCCCGATGTGCTTGCCCTGTTTTCAAGCAATGAAGCAGCTGACGGCAGTGCCCTGACACAGCTTCTGACAACGATTGTAAGTGCTGTTATAAAGATTTCAAGTGCAGCCTTCTCAGCAGGTCTTTACGCTGTTTTCGGAATGTATATTCTGATTGCACTGTGGACAGTTCTTACCAATATGCTTGTCAAAACTCCCATTCACGTTCAGAAAAAGCACAGAAGAAAGAAGCCTCTCAAGAGCGTTTCAGCTGTGTTCCGCAGATAAATTTTTCCGGCAGGTACAACATCGTACCTGCCGTTTTTTCGCAAACAAAAAAGGTCCGCCTGTATGCCGACAGCCGATAAGGCAGTATTTGTTTCTCGAACAAAATTCCCTGTATTATTGCCAAAAGCCTCGCAAGGCGACAGCCTTGCTGTGTTTTATGGCTTCAATACAAGAAATTTTCAGTTCTTACGAAACTGC
>JAZSHL010000053.1:0-88446 GCA_045533205.1 Acutalibacteraceae bacterium
TTTATGGGCTTGTTAACCTATACAGATACTTCTCCTATTACTTTGACTGAAAAGGGTTTATACCTTGATGTTGACGCACTTGATGTACAGAAAGATGTTATTGAAGCCTCAAAAGTACATTGGGAAGAATTAAGCAAGAATAACAAGAAAAACAAGGTTGTTGATGTTACAGACAGTGAAGAAGAAACTCAGGCTGAGGAAAAAATCAAGGATGATTTTAAAGAGGTTCTTCTTGCCGCCATTTCGAAAATGTCACCAAAGAAGTTTGAAGCATTCTCAAGAGCATTGCTTAATAAAATGGGTGTTGATTTTACCGAGAAAGGTGTTCAAATCAGTAATGACGGCGGTATAGACGGATACGGTTATCATACGGACGCAAATGATTTCAGAACCACAAGAGTTGTTATTCAGTGCAAGAGATATAACGTTGCTCCTGTCAGAGAACCTGAAATAAATCAGTTCTTAGGGGCCATGAACAAATTTCAGGCTGACTACGGTGTGTTTATAACAAACGGTAGATTTACAAATTCTGCAAGAGTTGCCGCGAGAGAAGGCTCACCCATTACACTGATTGACGGTAATGAGCTTGTAAGACTCGTGAAGAGATATGAGCTTTATATCACACCGGTTCAGACCTATGTGTTAGACGATTTTTATAATTCAGAGGAGTAAATTTCTTTACTTTTTTAAAAGTCCACTTTATTGGACTGTAAAATTTGTAAATATATATTGCTTTTGATATAATAATGAAATAATAAGCAGAATATGAGGAAAAAGCAATGAAGAGTAATTCAATTTTAAACAAAGCAAAATATACAGAAGACACCGATGAATGGTACACGGATTACAGTACTGTAGAATCTGAACTTTCACACTATACAAATCAGTTTTATGGTAAAATAGTATTATGTAACTGTGATGACCCTTACGAATCGGCGTTTTCAAAGTACTTTTTAAAGAATTTTAATGTATTAAAACTTAAAAAATTAATTTGCACCTCATACAAAGGTTCAAGAATAGTGGAAAAATTATCACTAACCGATGCTAACAAACGAAAGTTAAATAAGAAATCAGCTTATGTGATGATTGTTGAAAAACTACCTTTTGTAGATGAAACAGTAATTAGCGATGAAAAAATTATCGAGTTTTTAAACACTAACGATGTTGTCAGAAAGTTAAATGGTGATGGAGATTTTCGAAGTGACGAATGTGTTGAATATTTGAAAGAGGCTGATATTATAGTAACTAATCCGCCTTTCTCCAAATTCATAGAACTTTTCTCTTTAATTGTTAAGCACAACAAAAAATTCTTGTTAATCGGCAATCAGAATGCTATCACATATAAAGAAATTTTCCCATTTATCAAAAATGGAGAAGCATGGATTGGCTATTGCTTTGGCGATATGAAATTTAAAGTGCCAAAGAATACAAAACCTAGAAAAACACGTTATTGGGTTGATGAAACAGGTCAAAAGTGGCGTAGTTTGGGTAATGCAATGTGGCTCACTAATTTAGACAATGACAGAAAACACAAAGAATTAGTGCTGACTGCTTCTTATAGTCCGGAAAAATATCCTCATTATGATAATTATAATGCCATAAATGTATCACGAGTTGTTGATATTCCTATGGATTATCCCGGAATTATGGGCGTTCCATTAACTTATCTTAAGTATCATAATGATGAGCAATTCGAAATAATCGGTGAAGCAAATCACGGTTCAGATAACGAATTTGATTTGTTTAAGCCGATAATTGATGGTAAAGAAATGTTCAAAAGAATTTTAATCAAAAACAAGAAATGCGTGGTAACAAAATGAATTTCAAGATTTTAGATTTATTTTGCGGTGCAGGTGGATTATCTTATGGTATGCATCAAAATCCGCACTTCCAAACAGCAGTTGCTTTGGATGTCAATGAAAAATTAGCAATTACATTAAAAAATAATATGCCCGAAGTAGATGTTATTGTAGGTGATATAAAAGACCAAAGCGTAAAAGATAAAGTAATTGATTTGTCTATAAAGCATGGTGTTAATATGATTATAGGCGGTCCGCCTTGTCAGGGATATTCAATGAAGGGCAAAAAATTAGGTTTAGAGGACCCTCGTAATTTTTTGTTTATTGAATACTTGAATTTTGTCGAAAAGCTTCAACCTGAAGTTTTTGTCATTGAAAATGTAAAAACATTGCTTTCAACATCAAAGGGTTGGTTCAAAGAACAGATACTTTCCGCTATTGAAAATTTAGGTTATTTCGTAGATGTAGGCGTTCTGAAGGCATCTGACTTCGGTGTTCCGCAGACGAGGGAAAGAACGATTTTTATTTGTAGTAAAAGCAAAAAAATAACACTTCCCTTACCGACTGTGAAAAAGCCTGTGACAGTAAGAGAAGCAATCGAAGATTTAGCTTATTTGAATTCAGGTGAAGGCGATTTTGAGTTGTCTTATTCAACAGAAGCAACATCTGAATATCAGAAACTTATGAGAGCAAACAGCACCAAGTTGTTTAATCACAAAGCTTCTGACCATGCGGAAATTGCAATAAAGAAATTAGAAATGATACCACCCGAAAAAGGAAAAGAATGTTTACCCAAAGAAATGCTTGGGAAACAGAAGTTTAATTCTACCTGGGGACGATTAAAGTGGGACGAGCCATCTCCAACGATAGACACAAGGTTTGATGCAGCATCTAACGGCACAAACAATCATCCGTTTTTAAATCGTGCAATCACACCGAGAGAGGCTGCAAGATTACAGTCTTTCGATGACAGTTATATTTTTTACGGAGGTAAGGTTGCTATCAGAACGCAGATAGGAAATGCTGTGCCACCATTAATGGCAAAAGCTATTGCAGATAAAATTTACGATTCTTTTGTTATGGATGAAGATAAAGGAGAACGAAAAGTATGAATACACAAATGGCATATCTTATCGGCATGATTCTTGGCAATGGCGAGGTTCAAAGAAAGCCTGACGCCACAACGATTACCATTGAATTACCTCATAAAAACTTAATTGATGATGAAGGTAGAGAAGTTGCAGTATATGTAAAAAGCAGTTTGGCTGATATCAGAGGTGTTATTGAACCATTGATAGGTCACTCTTTGCCTATATCTGAAACTAAAAAGGCTACGCAGTTTTCTTTTACAAAGCCTAATGAAGATTACACTATGCGTGAAATACTCAGATTTATAGGCAATGGTGTTCATCATTCAACTATGACTATGAACAGTGAGCTTTTCGGAATGACAACCGACGAGAAAAAAGAACTTTTGCGAGGAATGGCAGATGTTACAGGCTACATCCGTAAAAGTAATATTGCGTTTGGTCAGGATGGTTGTCACAGAGTCTACATAGAAATACCCGGTAATTGGCAATTAGTTATCGATATAGCAAACATGTTAAAAGATTTGGATATTCCTGTTCAGACAATTGACTTCGGTCATCCTAATTTCAGAGATTCAAACTTAAAGAAATATAATGAGGGTAAACCTTATTATTGGAAAAAAGAGCATCAGGTTAAAATATGGGCAAATGAGTTTTTGCCTATAGGTTTTAACATTGTTCATAAGCAACGTGCTTTAGAGAAATATGCTGATGAGTTATTGGAGTATTTAGACGAAAAGAAAACTCACGAGTTCTATTGGCAGAAAAAGCCAAGACGAAAAGAAAAGCCGATTCACCCTATGGAAAATGACGATTGTTTACCTGAAAGCATAAGAGGTAAACACTATGAATCTTGGACAGAATTAGCAAAGGATTTAGGTTATGGTGAGTAATGTAAAAAAAGAAGTTGAGCTTTATGCCGATATGTGTACTTGGCTTCAATCATATTTGAATGATAAATATAAAAACAAAAAATGTAATATTTATGTAGTGGATTGTCATTCAGTTTATCTCGATTCCATATTGGAACAATACGGGATTATACAGTACTACCCTCAGGTTGTAGGTGTAAAAATTGAAATTGATGTTCTCGGTATGGTTATATGGGAAAACAAGGCTGAAATCTTTTTTATTGAAGCTAAGAAAACACAGTTGACACTCCAAAATTTAGGTCAGCTCCTCGTTTATTGTAAACTTTGTAATCCCGAAGAAGCATATTTATTATCCTCAGCCGGATTGGGTAGCTTGGACAAAGTTCTTAACATTTTAGGCAGAGAGGATTTATTAGATTTCGGAAGCGGTAAAAGAATTAAGAAAATGAAGGTTGCTAAATGGGATGTTGTACGCAATACCATTGATAATCATTCAATAATTCCGAAGATATAGTTTTATTTTTCAATTTTAGGTTCCAAGTAAAGAAGTTTTAAGCAAAACACATTTAATTTAGAATAGGAGAACAAGAATGGCAACGGTTAGTGAAGTAATACGTAAAGAATATTCGAAAATTATCAATGAAAAGTATCCAGACTACATCGCAACATGGCCAATTGTTAGCGGATTTAATATAATGAATGGTCAATACGGGAATTACATAATTTGTATATTTAAACATACAGGAAATATAGGTATGACGGCAAGTTCTGTTGTGAAATTTAACTTTGCAAATACTGGCGTTCAAGAAATAAATCAATCCAATATCGACAGTGTTAGAGATAGAGTTTTTAATTCATTTCATTTGTCAACCATGGATTCTGTTGTAATTCTCTCAATAGATGGTTGCAATTTACAAAGCGAATTAGCCAGTCTTGTTGAAAAGCATGAATTTGTAATGGGAGTAAGAAAAATGAAAGTGTTTTTAAGTCATAAAGGTGCTGATAAACCAATGGTAAGACAATATAAACAAACTTTAGAGATTTTAGGATTTGATGTTTGGCTTGATGAAGATGCTATGCCTGCAGGAACTTCTTTACATAGAGGCATTTTACAAGGCTTTAAAGACTCATGTGCAGCTATATTTTTTATAACGCCAAATTATAAAGATGAAGGGTTCTTAGAAACTGAGGTTAATTATGCAATTACTGAAAAAATGCAAAAAGGCGACAAATTTTCTATAATAACTCTTGTTTACAATGGTGAAAATGGTGAAATTGGTGAAGTTCCTGAATTGTTAAAAACCTATGTATGGAAGCAACCTAACAATGATTTGGAAGCTATTCAAGAAATTATTAAAGCTTTACCTGTAAAATTAGGGGAAATTCGTTATAAATAAAGATGAAGTTATGTTATAAACCTACCAAATTTGATAGCAATGTTCGTCTCGTTAAAATGGTAATACTCCTCAGCACATTCTTAAAGTGTTCTGCAAGGTTATGGAACAGGTAGAAAACTTTTAAGATAATAGCTGAAAAGATTGATTTTTTTAATGAAAATTTATTATATATATTTTTATCAAAATAGCTTATATGATTACAAAAGAATTATTAGATTGGAGATGTTAATAATGTTTGGCAGTATAATTTACTATGATAAAGATAAGATTGATGAATATAAAGCAATAATAACCGGTAAAAAAGGTGTTGAAGTTTCTGAATATCAAGTAACTGATGATAAAGGTGTAAATGTTGATTTTAAAATTTTTGGCGCTGATGCAAAAGCTAACAAGTCTTATACAGCAAAAGTTAAGGAGAGCTTACTATATGATTGCGTTGAATTTGAAAAAATGCTTTCTGGAAGAGATGATTTTTGCGATTTTTCCATTTCTGATGAATATGCCATTGAAACAGTACCAAGAGGCTATATATTAAAAGTTGATGCTTTCATTAGCATACCAGAAAATTTTGATATGATGAAAACCATTGAACAATTTAAACCGTTGTTAATGAGTAATATGAATGTTGAAGATGAAGATGCTGGTGAGTTTTTAAGACAAGTTTTTAATGATGCCAAGGCAACAAAAATACCTCTTCTTGTTGATTATGAAGAATATTTGCTTTGCTCAAAAATACAAGAAGAAAATTTAATGATACCATATGAAGAAATAGAAGAATTGGAAGGTTCAGAAGTCACAATTTTGGCTAGATGTTCTTCTAATCATTTTATTAAGCATACAAAAGCATTTTATGATCCTTTAAAAGATTTTCTAACATTAAACAGGATGATGAGAAAAAGCTTTGAGAATAGAGGAAAAGAATTAAGTGAAGTTTTTGTTGATAGAGACTACAAAACTATTGATATATTAGCTATATATCAGTAACAATTTTAGGTGCTTATTTGTAGGTTGTTACATTTTGTTTTAAGTTTTTAATTCTATTAATAAGCATAAAGAAATTACGAGTTAAGACGTCAAGCCAATTAAAAGAAGTGGGGATGATGAAATAATGTATTTTAAAAAAATTGAAATAAAAAACTATGGTTGCATTTCTGAATTCAAATATCAGTTTAATTTTGATGATCAAGGAAACCCTACTCCTTGTATATTTATAGGTGAAAATGGTAAAGGAAAGACTTTGCTTTTGTCTAATTTGGTTGATTTATTAGTTGAAAGCAAGAGAATGGTTTATGGAACAAACATATTTGAAACTGCTGAAAACAAGTACTTTAAAATTGGCTCAAAAAACTATATAAAGAATGGTAATACATATTCAAAAGTTTTAGTTGAAGGTGAATACGACACAAAACAATGTAGTTTACTTGATATAATGTCAACTCAGCCTAATGTTGATATTATAAATTGGCAACAGTCCGATATTGATAATGTTGCATCTTTTAAGGAGGATGGTTTTTCTAAAAAGATAAGTAGTACACTGAAAAGGAAAGATTTTCAGGAGTTTATTTCGTTATATTTTCCTGTTGATAGATATTATTATCCAATGTGGTTTAATAAAGCCAATATAACACTAAATCATCCGGATATTGGAAGTATAGATACTCCTAAATATAATTTGATTAAATCGGATTTGTTCACTGAGGTGAGAGAATGGTTAACTGAAATATATCTTGAGAAGATCACTCAACAGGTATCTCTTCCGAGTTCAGATATAGTACCAAAGGAATTTAGAGGACGATCTATAAACGTACTGATGGAAACTCCAATGCAAAGAATAATTTCCAATGTTTTGTCTGTTATTAAAGGTGTGCCTGTAGAATCACCTCAAAATTTTAGCAGAAAAAATAAAATGTTAAGTTTTACAAATTCAATTTCGGCATGTAATGATGTGTCTCAGTTTTCAGATGGCGAGATGAATTTATTTTGTTTAGCATTAAATATTATTATGGCATGGGATAAGATTAATTCCGGAACTTGGTCGTTGAGCGATATAAAAGGTTGTGTTATAGTTGATGAGGTCGATTCGGGTTTACACATCGACTATGCGTATAGGGCATTACCTAAATTGTTAAAACTGTTTCCTAAAGTGCAATTTATACTTACTTCACATTCACCATTCTTTTTGTCGGGTATGCAAAATGAATATGGTGATAGGTTAGATATATTAACTATGCCTGAAGGTATAAGAATTTCGGATATTAGTGCTTTTGATGAGGTGAAAAAGGCTCAAGATTTATTTAATGAGAGTGTTGCTACTTTAAGAGAACAGAATGAAGCGTTGAAAACTAAGATGGAAGGCATTAATAGCAATGAAAGCAAAATTATTCTCTTTACCGAGGGTGAAACTGATGTGGTTTTGCTGAAAAAAGCGATTGAAGAGTTGAATATTACTGATTTTGAAATTGAAATTTGTGCTGCAAGTACAATACAAAACAAACACAGTGATTCTGTTTTAAAAGCATTATTAGAGAATCTACAGGCAAACAATGTAATAGGTAATAATATTGTTATTGGTATGTTTGACAGAGATGCTAAAGATGCAATAAAATTCAAAGGATTGGATGGCAATATTCATAAAATTAACGATGAGAGTTATGTAAATATAGGGAGAAGACTTTACGCATTTTCTTTGCCGATTCCTCACAATAGACCAGAAGGAAATCAAATATCTATTGAGCATTACTTTTCTGATGATGAGATAAAAACATTTTCATCGGATAATAAACGATTATTTATGGGTAATGAATTCTATTCAAACGGTAATCACATGCATGAAGATTATAATTACAAAAATATTGGTAATTTATACGGTACGATTAAAATCATTGAGCACCAAACAGATAAAATTGTAACAGATAAGATAGGGAACGGTGATTTCAGTTTATCTAAGTCAAGATTTGCAAAAAATGTTAGTGAAGAAGCAGAAGGTTTTGAAAATTTCAATTTTTCTGAATTTGATAAGATATTTAATATAATACGTCAGATAATTGAAGATGAAGGAAAAAGTTTAGAAAAATCTAAAACATAAACTTTACCACTTTAAAGCTTGACATTTACATTTTTCTGTGCTACAATTCATTTGCAATAGTAAAACAACAGAGTTTTAAGTGGCCCGAAAATCCACTCGGGGGAGTGTTTGTCTCTCGTGATACTGTCCGTGATGCGATATTGTGATACCATACCTTAAAAGGGCGGTTTTGACACCTCTGAAGCCCCTGTTTTATAGCGTTTTTTAACAAATTTTTGCAAAACTAAGTGAGTGGGAATAAGGGGAATAATACTGAATGGCTTACAACGCCCCGATTTCTTAAAAAAATCGGGGCGTTTTGCATAATGGAGGGTAAAAATGACTATTGAAGAGAAAAAAGAAGCTTTACGTAATGCTTTAAGTGAGGTTTTGTGTAGTTCATTCGAGTTGATACAATGGGAAGAATCAAAAGATAAACCGAATGTATTTGTTTTAGATAGAAAAGAAAGCACGCGACAGGAATGCACGTGTTATCTTGCAGGTTGTCATGATGTTTTTGGCGGAATAATTTCTATTGAATATAACCCAAAGCAAGATACCGTTAAGTTTCTTATTAAAGATAGACCTATTCAGGCTAAGTTCAAAGATGACCTCTTAAATCTTTTCGACAAGCATTCTCCGTTCGGTATGAAACTATCATTCGATGATAAACTCACGCCTATTTTATCAAGAGAAGAAAAAGTTGAACCGCAAGACTTTCAGGTTTTTTTGAACGAATTTCGCAAAGCGTATGACGAATATTATCCTCTGTTTTATATGATTACCGTAAGTGCAACAGAGTGGTATGATGGTTTCAACGTAAGAACTACACATTGCTGTGACGGCATTTATTATTAAGGATTGACAGCAGGTTTTGACAGCAAAAAACTGTGACAATACTGATAATAGTGATAATTGTGATAAAAAGAGTTCCTGTTTTTGTTCAAAACGAGAACTTTTTAACGGTTTTTATGCTATAAGACATCGAGTGGGAATGATAACAAGAAATCCCGAAAACCTTTATTTACAAGGGCTTTCGGGAGTTTTATTTTGCAGTTGATACCAAAATTGATACCGCAAGTCGAGAGTCATTATTCACCCTATGGCGTTTTATAGCAAAAAAAGTGATAATTTCATGTTTAATAATTTTTTTCATCACTCATCTTCCGTTGAAAAATATGTGATGTTTTTATTGTTGCACTATACATAATCTTATTCATAAAAAAAGCTGTCGAGGAATTTAATCCTCGACGGCTGTATTTCTATATATCAAATATAAACTCGTTTTCTGAAGTAATCGGCTCTGATTATGCCTGACTGAGTCATTATTCCGTCTTTTTTCAATTCTTTGTTTAATTCCTTAAGGGTAATTACTTCTGAAAAAACAAGAAGATTTTTATTGCCGCCGACACGGTTGATAATCTTGGTTGCGAAGAAGACGGCAACTGTACCGGGTATGCCCAGAACTGCACCGTATACAACCTGAGCTGTGCCGCCCGAAATTTCAGTTCCGAATAAATTGTATGAAATGCCTTGTGACTCAAAAAAGTATTCCCAGGGAAGAGAAAGTGAAATGATCGGGACTGGACAAAGCAGCCATACCCCATATCGAAATATCCTGAAGAGAAAAGAAGGTGTCATAAAGAAGAAACAAAACAAGAGTCAGGGCTATTGCCTGTCCTTGTGTTAAGCCGAAGTCAATAAACATCAATAACACAATAACGGCAATAATGGGAGGTGTCCACAAAAGGAAGGGACGCAGCTTGTAGCCTGGTCTGTGGCGCCTGATATCAATGAGACCGCCGACCAAAGGATCATTTATTGCATCCCAGATGGTGCTTATGCCTGTGATAAATCCGGTTTTAACGGGTGGGATTTTCAGAATAGTGTTAAGGTAGACAAAGAGTCTGTTCGCAACAAAGCTACAGGTCATGTTCTGCCCCGTAAGACCTAAACCGTAAGAAAGCAAACGGTCATTGGCAACCTTTGTATCTGATTCCTTTCTTGACAAGAAAAAAAGAGGATTCATATTTTCATTCCTTTAGAGCTTTTTCCTTTTAGTTTATTATGTATTAAAACATAAAGCAAATCAAAAAAATTAATAAAAGAGGCAGCATGATATTCTGGTGTTTATAAAAATCATATAGCAATTAGATTGTTCAGTGATCTAATATTAATAAACGGTGATAATATAAATTAATCTGAATCCATTGTAAAGTTTTTGTTATTGTGATATGCTTGATATATTCTTTAGGCAGAAGGAGAAAAATAAATGCATTTATTAAAAGTTAATAAGGAGCACTATCAGGGACAGGCTGACCCATATATTTTAAAAAGCGGCGGAAGATATTATATTTATGTCACAGGCCATGACGCAGTTTACGTATATCAGTCAGATAACCTTTTTGAAGGCTGGAAATATTACGGTGTGGCTATGACAATGTCCGGACATGATTCTTTCTGGGCCCCGAGTGTTATTGAGCTTGACGGAAAATTCTATATGTATAATTCAATTGAAATTTATAACGATGAGCCTGATAAGGGCGGACACAGAGGTGCGATGCACGTTTCTGTTGCTGATAATCCTCTCGGACCGTTTACAAACACAAAGCAGATACTTCATCCGTTTTCTATTGATTCACACATTGTCAGTAACGAATCAGGATTGTACCTTTTCTACTCGTCTAATAAATTTGAGGGTGACAGAATCGGTACATGCATATATGTTGATAAAATGCTCGATCCCTTCACACCTGCAGGTAACCCTGTGTTGGTGGTTGAGCCTACACTCGACGAAGATATCTACAGACGCGACAGATATAAAAAAGGCCAGCATTGGCACACAATTGAAGGCGCGTTCTATTTTAAAGAAGGGGATTGGCAGTATCTGATGTATTCAGGTAATTGCTTTGAACAGCCCACATACTATATTGGTTATGCAAGAGCAAAAACTGACGAAACCGACCTTACAAAGGTTAAGTTTGAAAAGTATCCTGATGACAACACCTATCATCCGGTGCTAAGCGCCAATGATTTTGAAGAAGGTACAGGCCATCATTCAATGATTAAGGAAGATGGCCAGTGGTATGCAGTTTATCATGCGAGAGATTATGACGATAAGCTGAATGCCTTTGACGCAAGAAATGCGAGAATATGCAGGCTTAATGTGAAAGACGGAATAATCACAGCGGAAAGATACAAAGATCATATCTGATATCCGTTGTTAAAAAGTATAAAAGCAGCACTTCATAACGAAGCGCTGCTTTTATATATCACTGTAAATCTGTTCTGTTATGACTTGTTGGGAGTTTTCTTTTCTATGATTTTATGAAGTCTGTCAAGAATTTTCTCTTTAGCAGAAAGCCTGAAATCGAATTTCCTGTTTTGGACTCTGTCATAAAGGGGTGTAATGAGCTTGACGCAGCTGTCATCATCGGTCTGTGAAGCGGCAATAATCATAAGTCCGTCATCATCGGGGAAAGTGACACTGTCTGCGCCGGAAATGTCAATTTCATACATGAAGAAGAAGAGCTGTGCTGCGGCAATGTCACCATAGGTGTTGTGGCTGTGAGTGCATTCCCATGCAAAACGGTCAGTCTTTATGTCTGCAGCTTCCTCAAGATTGTAAAGGTCCCATCTTGCAATTCGTTCATTGATTGCCTGAACTTTTACTGTAATATCTTTTTCGCCGACTCGGAAGGTGCAGGGCCTGTCATTTTTGAGGCTTGCAGCAATTAAATAAAGCTTTTTGCCTTTTACGCTGATTTTTTGCCCGTTACATATAAGAGCGTTTTCTTTTTTGTCAGATGTTCTGAATTTAATTCCGCCGCATTCAATTGAGTCGGGGAATATTTCTTCGGGAATTGCAACATTGATGTAGGGAATTTTGCTTTCACCGGGATTATCGTTTGAGGTTGTTGCCTTGAGGCTGAAGGGCAGTTCAACAACAGTTGATGAAATTGCATCTGTTGCTTTGTCAGCTTTTAGCTTAAGAGCAAATGATTTCACATCAAAGGGATCAATGTCGAAAATAAGCTTGCCCTCAGAAACAACAGCTTCGCCGATGTTATCCTCCATGGCATTCACTTCTCTTGCACTTTCAATTCCGTTACCTATGGTTAATTCAACCTTTTCAGCCTTTAAGTTGACGCCTTCGTTGAATCGGACAATGATTTCGTCACTGTTTTCTGCCTTCTTGATTGCACGGACAATAACATTGGTGTTGCTGATGCTGCAGAATGAAAGCTCACTACCGAGCTTGCCTGCATGTTTATCGGTCACAAATGCAGTCACAGGCTGATTGAAGAATCTTGCATAAAGCTGAACGTTACTGTCAACTGCACCCTTGTGAGAATAAATTGCATAGCCGTATCTGTTAAGGCCAAAATCAAGCATACCCTGAACACTGTCGTTTCTGAAATAGAATTTCGGTGAATGAACAACAGTAAGCTTCATGCTGCGTTCATCCTGCATCATCCAGCCGTATTTGCTGTCGCTGAAAATTGATACGCCCTTCGATGAGTCTGCATCTGTGATATCAACCCACCTCTGTGCAGGCACACTGTACATCTTTTTGTTGGCTTTAGGTCTTTTGATGGTGCCAAGGCCGAGGTCGTAGGTAGCAAAGGAGCTTTTCACATTGAAATAGAAGCCGTTGTGAAGTGCTCTTTTAAATTCACGCCATTCAATTTCGTTATATACGCTTACCCAGGGACAATCTGCAGAAAGGGAAACATAATATGTAAAGGATGATTTACCTGCTGTCTGCTGAACCTTGACTGTAACTCTTGCAGGGCCGTTTTCTTCAACTGTGCAGATACCGTTTGCGGCATATTCGATGGGCTCTGCGTCGATTTCTTTATAGCGAAGCTCCCATGCAGGGAAAATTTTGCTTCCGCTGTATTTGTTCATCTCGAACTTAATCGGCTTTCTGATAATGTCTGTAGAAAGCTCCTTGTCAACGATTGAACAGATGTCACCGTTGTTGTTTATTTCAACAACATACTTTGTGCTTTCGAGCTTTTTTTCGCTGACAGAAAGACCTGTGTCGAGTTTACATTCTTCATCGCTTGTCTGCAGGTCGATTACCTTATATCCCATTGCGGGAACAAAGGCACAGACCGTAACATTCATTTTGTTATCATTGACGGAATTCACCTGACAGGCAAGCTCGTTTCCGTCGATGTCATAAGCACGGACAAATTTTTTTCCGTCATAACTGATTTCAACATCTGCACAGGCGGCTCTGGGGTGCTCGACGGAGTTGTTAAGCACAACTGCCTGACCCTTTACCCATGATGTGTCGAGCTTTCTGATGATTTGCTTTGCCGATGCTTCATAAGCATTGGTCAGCTGATTTGCACTGATGATATAGTCGTTCCATGAGCGCTGATAAACTCTTTCAACAGATGTACCTGTCAGATCGTCATGGAAGGTGTGAGCAATTGTACGCTTCCAGCCCTTGTCGATTTCTTCTTTGGGATATGTAGCACCTGAAAGATTCATTGCCATAACAGCATTTCTTTCGGCCATGTCGGCTATTTCTTCGTTTTTACGGTTGCATCTTTTGCTGAATGCTCTTGATGTGTAAGAGCCGACACCGTGATTGGTTAAAAGAAGCTCGTTGTTCCATGCGGGAAGATTTACATTTCCTTCCGTATTTAATTTTGCAAGATCCTCAAAAAATTCAGTGGGGGAGGAAGAAAGAACCTTGATATCAGATTTACCGTTTGATCTTATTTCCTTGCAGATAGTTTCCACTGATTTTTCCTTCGGTGCGCCACCCACATCACCAACACCGTGGTATGCGAATGTCCAGGGGAGATTATATTCTTTAATGTTTTTGTTGAGCTTTTTAACAAGATTACGCTTTCTGCGTACCTTCTTGAAAGTGGTTGTGTATGACTTCGGGTCAAGTGATGCGAAAATTGATTTGCCGTTAGGACCGTACCATACACCGATATCAAAGGGTCTGCCGTAAACACTGCCCCATGTAAGCTTCTGGGTTGAAAAGCCTTTCAGGCCTGAATGTTCAGCAATTGAAGGCAGAGCCCAACCAAAGCCGAAGCAGTCGGGGAGAAAAATGTCATTGCTTCTTTTCCCGAAGGTTTTCTCAAAATAGAGATTGCCGTAAAGCATATTTCTGAAAAGGCTTTCGGGTGACGGCACGTTGACATCACCGTTTTCATATCCGCTGCCGGTGATATTCCATCTGCCCTCGTCAACATATTTTTTCAGTAATTCAAACTTTTCGGGATAATACTCCTCAAAAAGCTCATATCTGTAAGCGCCTTCAAAGTTAAAACGGTAATCGGGATGCTTTTCAAAATGAGCAAAGTTTTTTTCAAGAGTTTCTTTGAGACATACATTGATAACGTGTTCGAAGTCCCAGTTCCAAACAGTGTCAAGATGAGCCGTTGCGATGGTATAAATTTTTTTGTCCGTAAAGTTCATATCAGCACCTCTTTTTTTGTAATCAGGATTATTTTGACTCGGATAAAGGTTGTATATTAATCCTTATAATTAGACTATATTGATAAATTGGCAATAAGTCAATAGATATAAAATTTATTAACTAAAATATAAAAATAATTATATTTTAAAGTCGTTAATATTCTTCTTTCGCTGTTAATTTTGGTTTAAATATATTAGTAAAACTGTTGAAAAGTCTTGTGCTTTATAATATAATTGCATAAAGGCCGACAGTAAAAAATATCGGCTGAAAAGTGTCATATAAGACACAGGAGAAAATTTCGGAGGAAAAATATGATTACATTTGATTCTTCAAAAAAAGTGTTTAAGCTCGATACACCGAATTCAAGCTATGTTATCGGACTTGGCGAGGAAAACTATCTTCTTAATCTTTATTACGGTGCATATCTGCCCGATGCCAATCTTTGGGGAAACTCAAAGAGAATAAGAAGCGCATCCTTCAGCCCATCAAATCCCCATATACCTTATGAAGCATTTTCAACAGACGTTGCACCTATGGAATATTCCTGCAACGGCAGTGGTGACTTCAGAATTTCAGCTCTTGCAATTAAAAATGCAGACGGAAATACAACAACTGATATCCGTTACGTCAGCCATAAGATTTATAAGGGTAAGCCGTCTCTTTCACCCTTGCCCCATGTTTATCTTAATAACGATGATGAGGCGGATACTCTGGAAATTCTCACTGAAGATAAGGTTACAGGTGCTAAGGTTACTCTCATATACACAGCCTTTAATAAAATTGATGCAATCACAAAAAGTGTAAAGGTTGAAAACGGCGGAGAGAATCCCATTGACATCGAAAGAATATTCTCAACCTGCCTTGATCTGCCGACCATGGATTTTGACCTTATTACTCTTTACGGCAGACACGCAAAAGAAAGATGCCGTGAGCAGAGAAGGCTTGCCCACGGACTTCAGGGAATTGCAAGTAAAAGAGGCTCTTCAAGCCATAATCATAACCCCTTTGCTGCGCTTCTTCGTCACGGTGCAACAGAGGATAACGGCGATGCTTACGGCTTTAACCTTGTATATAGCGGCAATTTCGAGTTTTCTGCAGAATGTGATTATTCAGGCACAACCAGAGTCATCATGGGTATCAATCCTATTGATTTCTCATGGCATCTTGAAAAAGGGGAGTGTTTCCAATCGCCCGAGGCAGTTCTTGTTTACACAAACGAGGGCCTTGGTGAAATGAGCCGTATTTATCACCGACTTTATGTGCATAACCTTGTCAGAGGTAAGTATAAATATGAAAAGCGTCCTCTTCTTATCAACAGCTGGGAAGGCTGCTATTTCGATTTTGACACAGAAAAGATGGTTGCTTTTGCTGAAAATGCAAAGGAACTCGGAATGGATATGCTCGTTATGGATGACGGATGGTTCGGCAAGCGTAACGATGACACAAATTCACTCGGTGACTGGTATGTAAATGAAAAGAAGCTCCCGGGCGGACTCGGTACACTCATTGAAAGAGTCAATGCAGTGGGGCTTAAGTTCGGCATCTGGTATGAGCCTGAAATGATTTCACCTGATTCCGACCTTTTCAGAGCCCATCCCGACTGGTATGTTCATGTGCCGAACAGAGAGTCGTCAATTGCAAGAACACAGTATGTGCTTGACGTTTCAAGGGCCGATGTCAGAGATAATATCTTCAATCAGATTTCTTCTGTTTTTGCAAACAACAAGATAGATTATATCAAGTGGGACTTCAACCGTAATCTTTCCGAAGCCGGTTCTGCAATTCTTCCTCCCGAAAGGTCGAAAGAGTTTTTCCATCGCTTTGTTCTCGGCACATATGATCTTATGGACAGATTCACAAAGGCATTTCCCGATGTTCTTTTTGAAAACTGCTCCGGTGGCGGAGGAAGATTTGACCCGGGTATGATTTATTTCTCACCCCAGATCTGGACAAGTGATAACACAGACCCCATTGAAAGACTCACTATTCAGTTCGGTACTTCCATGTGTTATCCTGCATCGGCTATGGGTGCTCACGTTTCCGCTTCAAGAAGAACGGGATATAAAACAAAGGGCAATGTTGCCTTGTGGGGTACCTTCGGCTATGAGCTTGATCCGAGAAAGATCAGCGAAGAAGACAGAAAAATTGTTCTCGAACAAGTAAAGGATTATCACAAATATTATGATCTTATTCATTACGGTGACCTTTACAGACTTATTGATCCCTATTTTGATCATTTCAAATGTGCATGGAGCTTTGTTTCAGCTGACAAATCAGAGGTTCTTGCAACTGCAGTTATCATGAGAGAGAACAACGAGCACCTGTTCTTCCTTAAATTAAAGGGACTCGACAAAAACAGATTCTATAAGTGTGAGGCAACAGGTGAGGTTTATTCAGGCGCACTTCTCATGAATGCAGGCATTAATCTCACCAATCTCAAGTATACAGGGGATAGCATAGCACTGCACTTCGTTGCTGAATAAGTAAAACTTTATATTCTGACGGCAGATCATTCTGCCGTCTTTTTGTGCAATAAAATAAATGAATTACCAAAAATAACACCTTGACAAAAGCCGCACAGAGTAATATAATATAAACGAACAAATGTTCTTTCATGGTGGTGTGAAGGTGAAGCGCATTATTATACATTCCGATATGAATTCCTGCTATGCTTCAATTGAGTGCAGCCTAAATCCGGAGCTTCGCGGAAAACCTGTTGCTGTCGGCGGAAGTGTTGAAGACAGGCATGGAATCATTCTTGCGAAAAGTGAAGAAGCAAAAAAATGCGGTGTGAAAACAGGCGAGGTTATATGGCAGGCAAAGCTGAAATGCCCCGAGCTTATTGTTGTTCCTCCTCATTTTGAGCAGTATATGAAATATTCAGAGCTTGCTCATGAAATCTATTCACGCTTCACAGACAAAATCGAACCTATGGGGCTTGATGAGGTCTGGTGCGACATAACCGGCAGTATAATGGCTTTCGGCAGTGCAAGAAAAATCTGCGATGAAATCCGTGAGGCATTCAAATCTGAATTGGGAATTACCGTTTCTATCGGTCTTTCCTTCAACAAAACCTTTGCAAAGCTCGGAAGTGACCTTGCAGGGCGCGATGAAGTGTTTGAAATCACAGAGGATAATTTTAAAGAAAAGGTATGGAATCTGCCTGCAAGAGCTATTTTCGGAATTGGTCCGAGAACTGGAGAAAAACTTCATTTTTACGGCATTGATACCGTTAAACAGCTTGCCATGACTTCTCCCGAATGGTTGAAGCTTACCTTCGGTGTTGCAGGTGAGGATATGTGGAGAAAGGCCAATGGTCTTGACTGCTCAGCGGTTAATACAGACGGTCAGAATGTTCCTGTTAAAAGTGTAGGTCACGGAATAACCTGTGTTGCAGACCTTACCACACCTGAAGAAGTGTGGAAGGTTATGCTTTCTCTTTGTCAGGATGTTTCAAAAAGACTCAAAAAATCTCACCTTGAGGCTACAGCAGTTCAGATTTCTGTGCGTGACAACAAGCTTATAACACGTCAGTTTCAATGCAGAACGGCTTATGAAACCCAGTCAGCATCAGAAATTGCCAAAACAGCATTTGAGTTGTTTGAAAAGAACTATATATGGAATTGCAACATCAGAAGTGTTTCTGTGACGGCAATAGGTCTTCAGCCTGAAAATACACCTGTTCAGCTTGAAATGACAGGGGACTATAAAAAACATGAAAATCAGAAAAAAATAGATGATACGGTTATGGATCTTCGTCGCAGATTCGGTGAAAAATCAATTTTTAACTGCTGTCTTATGACGGAAGAAAAAATGCCGCAGCATAAGGAGAAATTGCCCACGCCCTTTATGAGGCGCCGTCAGGAGTGATATGAGTGGAAGTGAGAAAGGTTTTTGTCAGTGTTGTTGTTCATTTTGATGAAGAGGGTAACATCAGCCCTTTGAATATTACATGGGAGAACGGCAGAAAATATGAAATTGATAAGGTGCTTGATGTCAGGCGTGCTTGTGCCATGAAAGTGGGAGGAACTGCCATCCGTTATACCGTAAGAATAAACGGTAAAGTAACCTATCTTTTTGAGGATGACGGAAAATGGTTTGTTGAATCTTCCTATACTCATCAGTGAGGACTTGATTTTTTCTGGGAAATAGTGTAAAATATCAAAAATATGCGAATTTTACACAAAATATTGTGGTTCACAAAAACAGAAGAAAAGGCATGTCGCAAAAGGGGTGCGTATTCTTCTTTTTTGATGTCAAACAAGAAAATCAACGAAAGGAACTTGATATAAATGGCAAAAAAATCAGGATATTCCAATGATGATATTCTTATGCTTGAGGGCGCAGACCGTGTCAGAAAAAGACCGGCAGTTATTTTCGGCTCAAACGGCATATCCGGCTGTGAGCATTCGGTTTTTGAAATTCTCTCAAACTCAATCGACGAAGCAAGAGAAGGCTACGGCGATAAAATTGTTGTGACAAGATATTCCGACGGCTCTGTTGAGGTGCAGGACTTCGGCCGTGGTATTCCCGTCGGATACAATGAAAAATATGACAGAGAAAACTGGGAGCTTATTTTCTGCGAGATGTATGCAGGCGGTAAGTACAACACCAATTCAGGCGGCAGCTATGAATATTCATTGGGTCTTAACGGTCTCGGTCTTTGTGCGACACAGTTTGCAAGTGAGTATATGGACGCTGAAATCAGAACCGGCGGACAGATACATCGTCTTCACTTTGAAAAGGGTGAAAATATCGGCGGACTTTCCAGTGAGCCCTATTCAAAAAAGGACACAGGTACAAGAATCAAATGGAAGCCTGACCTTGAGGTTTTCACCGACATTGACATTTCTCTTGAATATTATCAGCAGGTTATGCAGCGTCAGGCAATTGTCAACCCGAAAATTCATTTCATTCTCAAAAATCAGCTCAAGTCAGGCTTTGAAACCTTTGAATATTATTACGAAAACGGAATCAGTGACTATGTAAGCGAGATAGCAGGGGATGAGGCCATTTCTTCCGTGCAGTTCTGGCAGACAGAAAGAAGCGGTAAGGACAGAGAAGACCTGCCCGAATATAAGGTTCGTCTCAATGTTGCACTGACCTTCTCAAACAAAAAGCAGCTTATTGAATATTATCACAACTCAAGCTTTCTTGAATTTGGCGGCTCTCCCGATAATGCCGTTAAAAGCGCTCTTGTTGCACAGATTGACGCTTATCTCAAGCAGAGCGGAAAATATGCAAAAAGCGATGCTAAAATCAAATTCCAGGATGTTGCTGACTGTCTGATTCTTGTTTCATCCTCTTTCTCAACAGAAACATCATATCTTAATCAGACAAAGAAGGCTATCACAAACAAATTCATTCAGGAAGCCATGACGGAGTTTTTGCGTCATCAGCTTGAGATATATTTCATTGAAAACAAGCTTGAAGCTGACAAAATTGCAGATCAGGTGCTTGTTAACATGAGAAGCCGTGTCAGAGCTGAAAGCACAAGACTCAATCTCAAAAAGACACTTGCCACATCAAACGACATGGCAAACAGAGTGCAGAAGTTTGTTGACTGCAGAAGTAAGGATATTGACAAAAGAGAGCTCTTCATCGTGGAGGGTGATTCAGCATTGGGTGCCTGTAAGCAGGCAAGAGATTCTGAATTTCAGGCAATTATCCCTGTCAGAGGTAAGATACTCAACTGTCTGAAGAGCGAATACGATAAGATTTTCAAAAGTGAAATTATCACTGACCTTCTGAAGGTTCTCGGTTGCGGCGTTGAAGTGAGCACAAAGAGCATGAAAAATCTTTCAACCTTCTCAATGGATAATCTTCGCTGGAGCAAGATCATTATCTGCACCGACGCCGATGTGGACGGCTATCAGATCAGAACTCTTATTCTCACAATGATTTACCGTCTTGTGCCGACTCTCATAAAAGAGGGTAAGGTGTTTATTGCCGAGTCACCCCTTTATGAAATCTCAAGCGGCAACGAAACATGGTTTGCATACACAGAAAAAGAAAAGACCGATGCACTTGAAGCAATCGGCAACAAAAAATATTCAATTCAGCGCTCAAAGGGACTTGGTGAAAACGACGCTGACATGATGAATCTTACAACTATGAACCCCGCAACAAGAAGACTCATCAAAATTGACCCTGCCGAGGCAGAGGCTACCGCTGAGAAATTTGATTTGCTTCTCGGTGACAACCTTTCCGGCAGAAAGGATTATATCGCTAACTACGGTCATCTTTACATTGACATGACCGATGTAAGCTGAAAGGAGGAAGGCAGATGGCAAGAAAAAAATCATCAGACAAACCAAAATCAAATGATGCTGATCTTCTTAAGAATACCCACATTGCAAATGCAGGTGAAATGATTGAGCAGAGAATTACCGATACTCTTGAAATCAACTATATGCCCTATGCAATGAGCGTTATTCTCTCCCGTGCGATTCCTGAAATTGACGGCTTCAAGCCTTCCCACAGAAAGCTTTTATATACAATGTATAAAATGGGCCTTCTGAGCGGCGCAAGAACAAAGTCAGCCAACATCGTCGGTCAGACCATGCGCCTTAACCCTCACGGTGACGCCGCCATTTACGAAACAATGGTGCGTCTTTCAAGGGGCAATGAAGCACTTTTGAATCCTTATGTTGACTCAAAGGGTAATTTCGGTAAGGCCTATTCAAGAGATATGCACTATGCTGCACCACGTTACACTGAAGCCAAACTTGAAGGCATATGCGCTGAGCTTTTCGGCGAAATTGATAAGGACACCGTTGATCTTGTTGACAACTACGACAGCTCAATGAAGGAGCCGGTGCTTCTTCCCGTTACCTTCCCGTCAATTCTCGCAAACACTAATCTCGGTATTGCTGTCGGTATGGCAAGCTCAATCTGCTCATTCAATCTTACCGAGCTTTGCGAAACCACAATTGAGCTTATCAAGGACCAGCAGCACAACTGCATCGAAACAATGCCTGCCCCCGATTTTGTGGGCGGCGGTACAATTCTTTACAACCGTGAGGAAATGGAAGAGATTTACCGCACAGGCCGTGGCGGTGTCAAGGTAAGAGCAAAATATACCTATGACAAGAGCTTTAACTGCATTGATATTACGGAAATTCCGCCTACAACAACGGCTGAAGCTATAATAGACAAAATCATCGAACGAGTCAAAGCGGGCTCAATCAAGGAAATTACTGACATCCGTGATGAGACTGACAAGAACGGTCTTAAAATCACAATTGACCTTAAAAGAGGTACCGATGCCGATAAGCTGATGCAGAAGCTTTATAAGCTTACTCCCTTGGAGGATTCCTTCTCTTGCAACTTCAATGTTCTTGTTGACGGTTATCCGAGGGTTATGGGTGTCAGAGATATACTTATCGAGTGGATACGCTTCAGAGGTAAATGTGTTTACAGAAGAGTCAGCTTCGATCTTAACAAAGCAAAAAGCAGACTTCATCTTCTCAAAGGCCTTGAAAAAATTCTTCTTGATATTGACAAGGCAATTGCCATTATCAGAAAAACCGAAGAAGAAAGCGAAGTTATTCCTAACTTGATGATCGGTTTCGGCATTGATGAGATTCAGGCTGAATATGTGGCTGAAATCAAGCTTCGTCATCTCAACCGTGAGTATATTCTCAAGCGTCTGAAAGATATTGAAAACCTTGAAGAAACTATCAAGGATATGACTGACATACTTTCCTCAAAGCCCCGCATCAGAAAGCTTATCATTTCAGAGCTTAAGGATGTCATCAAAAAGTACGGCAAGGAAAGACGCAGCGATATTCTCTATGTTGACGAGATAGAAGAGGATGAAGCCGAGGAAGAAATTCCCGACTATGCAGTCAATCTCTTCTTCACAAGGGATGGATACTTCAAAAAAATCACACCCTTGTCACTCCGTATGGGTGGTGAGCATAAGCTCAAGGAAAATGACGTAATTGCACAGAGCTTCGAAACCACCAACAACAATGACCTTCTGTTCTTCACTAACAAGCATCAGGTCTATAAGGCCAGGGTTTCCGATTTTGCCGATTCAAAAGCCAGTGTTCTCGGTGATTATATTCCCACAAAGCTTGAGATGGAAGAAGGGGAAGTACCTGTTTATATGGTGCTCACAAAGGACTATGCTGGCTTTATGATGTTCTTCTTCGAGAACGGAAAAACTGCAAAGGTCAGTCTCTCATCCTATGCCACAAAGACAAACCGCAAGAAGCTCATCAAGGCGTATTCTGATAAGTCACCCCTTGTTTCAATGCTTTATCTTCATGATGATAAGCAGATTGTTCTTGAAACAACAGGCGGCAGATGCCTTCTCGTTGACACTGCAGTTGTTGCACCCAAGGCAATGAAGGACACACAGGGTGTGGCCTGCATCACCATCAAGAAAAATCAGAAGCTTTCACTCGTCAGAGAATATGTTGAGGGTGAATTTGTCAAGCCCTCACGCTATAAATCAAAAAATCTGCCCTCGGCAGGTGCTGTGCTTTCAAATGAAGATATTATGAAAAAAAACAACGTTACTTTTGAAGGCTTTGAATAATGCAACACAACTCCCTGATTTGTTTTAATCAGGGAGTTATTTTTGCATATCGATGTTGCAAAAGTTACAATTCGTTCACAAATTCATAAAATAATAAGAAAGAATCAGTGTATAATTTAAACAAGGATGTGAACAATCCCTTTAAAAGAATTAAAAGTACAATATTTCTAAATCGGAACATGCTTGTGTTACAGGCTTCACATGATATCAGAGAATCAGAAGTTTTCTTTAAAAAAGGACGTGATTGAATTTTGAATAAAGAGCTTTCAACCGTTCGGCAGCTTGCAGAATATGCCTCAGAAGCCTATGCAGAAAAGGACTTCTGCCGTTTTTATGCAAACAAAGAGCTACATATCAAATCATATAAAGAGTTTTTTGAAGACAGCCTTTCCGTTTGCCGCTACATCCGTTCAATCGAAAAAAACAGAATACACATCGGTTTTATCGGCAGAACAAGCTATGAATATATAGCTTGCCTCACTGGTATGATTTTCAGCGGAAACGTTGTTGTTCCCTTTGCTCCGGATATCACTGTTGAGGAAGCGACTGAGCTTTTCACAGATGCAGACATTGAAATGCTTTTCTGCGAAGCAGAGTTTTTGCAGAAGGCAGAAAGAATAAACGAAAAATACGGCAACATCAAAAAAATTGTTTCGCTTGGTGACAGAGAGTGGTTTTCCGAAATTTTCAGAAATTACTCATCATCAACAGATTTTGCTCATCTTTCAATCGTTCAGCAAAAGCCTGACGACTGTGCACTGATTATCTATACATCAGGCACAACAGGCGAAAGAAAGGGCGTTATGCTTTCAAACCGTAACCTTGCAGCAAACTCAAGCTATGAGGCATACAGCATGGATGATGACGATGTGAGTCTTTCCGTGCTTCCCATGCACCATGTTTTCTGCTATGCCTGTGATGTTCTCAAGACACTCTATGACGGTGGCACTCTTTGTCTTAACGGAAGTCTGCCTAATCTTTATAAAAACCTTCTTCGATATGAACCGACAATTATGAGAATCGTACCTGCAATGTGCAAATCAATTCTCACAAAAATCAAAATTGCAGAGCGCAAGCACCCTGAACTTTCAAAAAGAGAAGCAGCAGAGCTTGTTGTGGGCAAAAATTTCCGCAGAATGATTGCAGGAAGTGCCTTTTTAAGTGGTGCTCTTATTGATGAGTTTGAGCAGTACGGCATCACTGCAAGACAAGGCTACGGCATGAGTGAGTGCAGCCCGAGAATCACAACCTCTGATTTTTCCGACAAATGCAAGTATTCAAACGGCAAGCTGCTCGGCACAGATGAGGTGAGGGTGCAGGACGGAGAAATTCAGGTCAAGGGCCCCTCTGTTATGCTCGGCTACTATAAAAAGCCTTTAAGGACAAAGGAAGCCTTTACAGATGACGGTTTTCTTCGCACGGGCGACCTCGGATATATTGAGGACGGCCATGTTTATCTCGTAGGCAGAAAAAAGAACCTTATAATTCTCTCTAACGGTGAAAACATCTCACCGGAGGAAATCGAAAATTGCTTTGTTGATGACGGTATCGTCAAGGAAATAGTTGTTTATGCAGAAAAAGACAGCATTATTGCAGAAATCTTCCCTGATGAGCTTCTTGTTTCTTCTCTTGAAATTGTCGATGTTGAGGGAGAAATTGAAAAGATAGTTGACCGTGTCAACAAGTCACTCAGCTCTGACAGACAGATAAATTCCTTCAGAATCAGAAACAAACCCTTTGTCAGAACATCCTCAGGAAAAATCAAAAGAACAGAATTTTATTTTAAGGAGAATAAACGATGATTGAAAAGAAGCTGCCAAGCGGCGAAATCGTTAAGGCGTATCCCATCAGCAATTCTCAGAAAATGATGTATCTTATGTCCCTCAAATACGGCTCAGGATATCCGGTTAATAACATCGGCTTCGGATATTACTGGAAGGGTGAAATGGACAAAAAGGTCATGAAGGAGGCCATTTACGAGGCTATCAGCCGTTGTGACACAATGCGTCTTCGCTTTGTAATGGGCAAAAAGCTCAGCCTGCATCAGTATGTAACTGAAAAAAGTGAGCTCGTGATTGAAGATTGGGACTACAGCAATATGACGATTGACGAGGCAGAAGAAAAATTAACTGCCTTTTCAAGAACAAATATTCCGATGTTCAACTGTGAAATTCACAAAATAGCTCTTGTCGATTTCAAAGACGGATACAAAGGTATATTCATGCGAATTCAGCACCTTGCAATGGATGCTTATTCCCTTAAGGTTTTTGTGAACGATGTTATTGAGATATACCTTCACAAAACACGTGGAACTGCTTATCCGAAGCCTATGCGCCCCTATATTCCCGTTCTAGAAAAGGAGCTTGCTTATGAAACCTCTGAGCAGCACGAAATTGACAAGCAGTATTGGTATGATTCCCTTGCAAAGACAGATGAGCCGATTTTCACAGATTTCATGATTGATAACCGACTCAAACAGCAGCAGATAAAGCATCCCGAGCATCGCTTTGCTGACATTCATTCAGGTCTGCCCGATGCTTCAATGTTCAAATTCAGCATGAATGCCGATGACAGCGCAAAGCTTCTGAAAGTGTGCGATGAAAGAGGTCTTTCGGTTTTTGCTGCTATTTCAATGGGCGTGCGTACAGGCCTTTCCTGCTTCAATGATAACCAGAAGGACGTATCCTTCAAAATGATTATCAACCGCCGTGGCACAATCGCAGAAAAGAAGTCGGGTGGTCTGAGAATCAACTTCCTTCCCATGAGAAGTATCATTGAGCCTGAAGAAACCTTCTGTGAAGCGATTAAGAAAATTTCAGATATTCAGAATGATATGTATCTTCATTCAAGCCTTGCTTTTCTTGAAACACTTCAGGAAAGACACAAGTCAATGCCTAAGGATGCAAAGTTTGACTCAACCTATGACAGCTTCGGCCTTTCCTATCAGCCGATGATGAAATTATCAAGCATTGACGAAGAAATGGCTGACACTGCAAGAAGCATCTGGTATAATAACGGTGCCACTATGATACCTCTTTATGTAACAGTGCTTCACAGAACAAGCGACAACGGCCTTGATTTCATTGTTGAATACAGAAAAGAGCCGGAAGCAAAATACGATCTTACAATACTTTGTTCAAAAATTGAAAAGGCACTCACAATGGGTGCTGAAAATCCTGATATAACAGTAGGAGAGATCCTCAAAGAAATTGCATTGACAGATGAAGAAAGGAATGGAAAACCCGAATGTGCACATACGAACAGTTTATTGAAATCCTTGAAAACTACGTGGAAGCTGACGAAATCAAGAGTGAAGACAATTTTAAGTCTGATCTCGGCTTAGGCTCCTTTGACACAATGTGTCTTGTTAATGACCTTAAGTCAGAATACGGCATTGAGCTTCAGGCTAAGGACTTTGTTGACTATAAAACCGTTGGTAAAATGGCTGAATATATCGCCGGCATTAAGTAATTTGAATATGATATAAAAAACAGCATTCCGGTGTATGAATCAGGAATGCTGTTTTTATGTTTGTAAAAATCAAAAAACCTGCCCGATTATTACCGGACAGGTCTGAATCTATACGATTGCGCCTGGGCTTCCCCGCATCAATCGTGGCGGAGAAGCCGCAAACGCTTATGGCTTATCCGCGTGATAATATTATGTGGATGGAAGAAGAAAAAATACACTGGAAATTTTTAACGGTTTTTAAGCTCGTATATTATCATTTTTGCCGCTTTATAAATGTCACCGCAGCCGAGTGTGATAACAAGGTCACCGGGTTTTGCGTTCTCAACAACATGCTTTGTAACGCCTTCAAAGCCTTCATACCAGACAGAGCCGGGAATCTTTTCGGCAAGATCCTTTGTGTAAATTCCGTAGGTATTGACCTCACGTGAGCCCATGATTTCAGTCATGACACATTTGTCGGGAATCTGAAGAACACGGACAAAATCATCAAAAAGTATTGATGTTCTTGAATAGGTGAAGGGCTGAAAAACTGCCCATACAGTGTTATAACCCATTTTCATTGTTGCTTCAAGCATAACACGAAGCTCCTCGGGATGATGTGCGTAGTCATCAGCAACAGTGATGCCGCCGATTTCACCGAGAATTTCAAATCTTCTGCCTGCGCCGGAAAAAGCAGCAATTCCCTTTTCACAGTCCTCAACGCTGCAGCCTGAATTTCTTGCCGCTGCAAATGCTGCAAGAGCATTTGTGATGTTGTGTTCACCGGGAATATTAAGCTTAAGATGCGCCGCATATTCGCCCTTGTATACAACATCAAATTCAGCAAAAGCACCACGGTTATATTTAACATTAACAGCGTAATAATCGTTAGTGTCATTTCTGCCGAAGGTGATTTTTTTCTTGTCAACATTTTCAGTTGCACGAACTGTGTTCACATCGTCACCGTTATAAATGAGGGTGTCTGATGTGATTGAAGAAAAATAACGGAAGGATTCAATGATGTTATCAAGATTTTTGAAAAATTCAAGGTGGTCCTCGTCAACGTTTAGAATAACAGATACATCGGGGGAAAGGTCGTGATAGTGATTCTGATATTCACAGGCCTCACACACCATTATGTCACTTTTGCCTGCAATTCCGTGGCTGTCGATAAGAGGCAGTCTGCCGCCGATAACAGCCGAAGGATCTTTGTCTGCCATAACAAGAATCTGTGTGAGCATTGCAGTAACGGTTGTCTTTCCGTGTGTGCCGCAAACGGCAATACAGTCTGAAAACATTCTTGTCATTGCGCCGAAAAGCTTTGCTCTTTCAAAGCAGGGAATTCCGCTGCTTTGTGCAGCCAGAAGCTCAGGGTTGTCCTTGAGAATAGCGGCAGTATAAACAATAATTTCTGCCCCTTCAATATTTTCAGGCTTCTGACCGAGAATAACCTTCATGCCAAGATTTCTCAGTTTGTCAATATTGTCACCGGTATTATTGTCAGAGCCGCTGATTTCATATCCCCATGTGTGAAGAATTTCTGCAAGCGGGCACATACCGCTGCCGCCGATGCCGATAAAGTGAATGCTCTTTTTATCTTTAAGAAGCTTATCTATATCAAACATAATTACACCTCAACTGATTAGTATACCTTACATTATATTTTATTTTTATAAAATAGTAAACACCTAAACAAAAATTAACATCAATTTTTTTCTTACATATACTGAAAACAGAACGATATTTCCTTAAGGAGGCTTTCTGTATGTCAGATAACAACCCGATTTTAATTGTCGGCGGAGATAAGCGACTTCAATTGCTTGGCACAATTCTTTCTGAAAAAGGCTATGCCTGTCACAGAGAAAACGATGATAGAGACACTGCCTTAAAAAAAGCAGAAGATGCTGCTGTGATTGTTTTGCCGATACCCGTGTCAAAGGACGGTGAAAATGTTTTTTCAGATAATACTAACCTTAAAGTGCCGTTAGCGGATTTGTGTGCCAAACTGCATAGGGGACAGGTAGTTATCGGAGGCTCTTTCAGTGCTGTGCTTAGAAAAGAGCTCGATTGTAAAGATATAAGATATTATGACCTGACCGACAGCGAGGAGTTTACGGTTTATAACGCGTTTCTTACCGCACAGGGTGCATTGAAGCTGCTGCTTGATAACACTCAGACCCGGCTTCAGGGCAAAAAAGTGCTTGTAACAGGCTTCGGCAGGGTAGCAAAGGCCTTGTGTGTGGCACTCAAAGGTCTTAATATGCAGGTTTTTGTTGCGGCAAGAAGCAGTCTTCAGCTGTGTGAGGCAGGGTGTCTGGGTTATGAAGCGCGAAAGCTTAATGACATAAACAAGGAAATTTATCTGTTCGATTATATATTCAACACTGTTCCGCATATTTGTTTTTCAGCAAGTGATATAAGGCAAATGAATGACGGTTGTGTTTATTTTGAGCTTGCCTCCAGTCCCTTCGGGGCGTCGGTCGATGATTTTTGCCGTGAGGGCAAAATGCATATTCCTGCATCTGTGCTGCCAGGAAAATACACAGCTTATTCTGCAGCCGAAATAATAGCCGGATATGTGGAAGACTTTATTAAAAGGGGAGAAACATATGGATAAAAAATTAACCTTCGGTTATGCGCTGACGGGCTCATTCTGCACATTTGAAAGATCGGTTAAACAGATAAAAAGCCTTGTTGAAAGGGGCATTAATGTTCTGCCGATAATGTCTTATAATGCTTATAATACAGACACGAGATTCGGAACAGCGAAATCCTTCATTGAACGGATAGAAAATATTACAGGCAACAAAATCATCAGCACCCTTACTGATGCAGAGCCCATCGGTCCAAAGGGACTAACAGACCTAATGATTGTTCTGCCTTGCACGGGTAACACGCTTTCAAAGCTTAAAAACGGAATTTACGACACGCCTGTTACTCTTGCGGTGAAGTCGCATCTCAGAAATCAAAGGCCTGTTCTTATTGGTGTGTCGTCAAATGATTCACTGTCATCAAGTGCAAAAAACATCGGTGAGCTTCTGAATTTCAAGCATTATTACTTCATTCCGCTGCAGCAGGACAATCCTCAGAAAAAGCCCTTTTCAATTGTGTGCGATTTTGAAAGAGTTTATGAAGCCTCACTTATGGCGCTTAAGGGCGAGCAGATTCAACCGATACTCTGTTAAAAAATATTGACAGTCTGAAATTCAGATGTTAAAATCTTATCATAAAAAATAAAGGGGTGCAGAATATGAAGCTTTACATCAAGCAAAAGGTTTTTTCATGGAACGATAAATTCAAGGTTTATGACGAATACGGTAATGAAAGATATTATGTTGAGGGTGAAATGTTTTCGTTTGGCAAAAAGCTGCATGTGTTTGATCTGAACGGCAATGAAGTCGCTTTCATTGAGCAGAAGGTTTTAAGCTTTCTCCCTCGTTTTTATACTTATGTCCGGGGTCAGCAGGTTGCAGAAATTGTGAAAAAAATCACCTTCTTCAAGAATAAGTATGTCGTTGAGGGCCTTGGCTGGGATGTTGACGGAAGCTTTCTTTTTCATGAATACGAAATAACAAAAAACGGTGAAACTATTGTCACAATCAGAAAAGAGTATCTGTCATGGGGAGACTGCTATGAGATGAATATTGCAAATCTCCAGGATGAAATAGTTGCTCTTGCTGTTGTTCTTACTATCGACTGTGTTATTGATGCACAGAGTTAATTATAAACCAAAAAATCCACCGGACTGTGTGTTAATCAGTTCGGTGGATACTTTTTATATATACGAGTGCTCAACTCTGACGACGAGATTTATTGTGCTGTCATGCTCCTTGAACAGCTTTTTGATTTCGTTAAGTATCTCACTGTTAGATTTTATCTTATCAGGAACGGGCACAACAAGGTCGAAAATAAGGTTTGTATGTGACGGACCCTTGACAATTTTAAAATCATGGAACGAGTATTCCTCGTTATAGCCTTTGAGAATTTCCTGTGTGATTTTTTTATATTCATTAACCTGCTCGTCATCAATAACAATGGGATCCATATGTATACAGGTCAGAATATTCAGCTTTTCAAAAATTTCAACTTCAATATTATCAATCAGGTCGTGAATTTCCATAATATCGCCGTCAGAAGGCACCTCTGCGTGAACAGATGCAATGGATCGACCGGGACCATAATCGTGAACAATCAGGTCGTGTATGCCGACAATTGGTTCTTTTGATGTGATTATTTCCTCAATTGCTCTGACTGTTTCCTCCTCAGGGGGCTGACCGAGAAGGGGACCCATTATATCCTTGACAACATCAATACCTGCGAAAATGATTATGCCCGCAACTGCAAGGCCGATTATTCCGTCAGTAATTGTGAAGCTTGTGAAGTAAGAAATCAGAAGTGCACCGATTGTGGCTGCCGTTGAAAGAGCATCGTTGATGCAATCTTTTTTGATGGCTTTCATGTTAATGTTACCTGTCTTTTTGTATATAACATGATTGAAATATCCCATCCAGAGCTTCACTCCGACAGCGAATATAAGAATAACGAGATTCCATATGTCAAAGGTAACAGCCTCGGGATGAATGATTTTTTCGAGTGAGCTCTTGCCTAACTCAAAGCCCATGGTGAAAATCAGAAAGGCAACCACCAGTGCAGATATATATTCAATTCTGCCGTGGCCGAAGGGATGGTCCTTGTCAACGGGCTTGTTTGAAAGCTTTGCGCCGGCAATTGTAACAATGTTTGAGCCTGCATCAGAAAGATTGTTGAAGGCGTCGGCAGTGATTGAAACTGAATTTGTGACAGAGCCGATTATGAATTTAAAAATGCAGAGAATTACATTGCAGACAATGCCGACTGTGCCGCTGGCAACTGAAAGCTTCTGCCTTTCGGTTTTCTTGTCCCATTGATTGCGTGTTGAAACTTTATCAATAAGCTTTGCTATCATGTATAAACCTCCGATAACGAATATAACACAGATTAAAAATCAGCTTGACACTGCTTTATTTGTAGTGTCAAGCTTTAACTTTTATAAATTTTTGAAAATCTCTTTGATTTCAGTGCTTCTGCCACAGGTGAGTCTGCCTTCGGGGCAAACGCCGGTGACATAACAGCTCGGACCGTAAAGTGAGAACAATGAGGGAGAAATTCTGCGAAGCTTCGACAGAAACTCGGTTGCATATTCCTGAATTTCCCACTGTGCTCTTGTGCATGAGCGAAGACGGAAGAACAAAAGCATTTCTCTTGCGTTCATTGTTGTCACAATGTCAAGTGTGCATCCGCTTAAAACACAGTAAATGAGAACATTTTCGTCATAGCCTGCATTTTTCAGCTCATTATAAAGCTTTTCGTTTTCGTCAAAGCAGTTTTTGTATATTCTGAGAAGCTCCTCATCCTGCTTCACTGTTTCGGGAATGACATAGTCGTTTCTTCTTGTTCTGATAAGGTCAGGAATGCAGATGCCCTGAATTCTGTGTCTTGCAAAATGAGTCAGACAAGCAAGAGAAACACGGTTAAAGCGCACGGTGCAGCAGTAGCTTTCAAGTGCTCTCGGTCTTGTTGAAGAAACAAGGCTTCTGAGAATGTGAGAAATATTATTTTTATCTGAAAGTATTTTTTCCACTTTTTCAGGTGAATAATTATATTGCTGAATAAGAGCTGTTCTGCACACATTCTTTTCGCCATCGGCAGTGTAAGAAAGAATTTCACATTTTTCTGTTGGAATGTGGACTTCTTCATCAAAGCCGAGATCCACTTCATCACGGACCTTTGCCGCCTTCTGCTCGAAATCAGAGAAAATGCCGGGAGCTTTGTCTCTACACTGTGAAAGAAGTGAAATACCGATTTCATATATCTCTTTAATCTTTCTTCCTCTGCCGTATATCATGGCTGTCAGCACATTAACAAGCTCTCTGCCGTTAAGTGAACAGAAGAAGTTGCTGAAAAAGCAATAGGGCAGAACAAAACGGGCGTCCTCTTTCGGAATTCCCTTTTCACAAAGCAGTGTGTAAGCCGAAAAGAGCTTGTCCATGGTTCCGGTGAATTTTTCTCTGTCGTCTTCGTTTGTGAATTCAGGCACGAAATAACCGCAATCGCTGAAATCCACATATCTTCTTGACTTGACAGTGAAAGATGCAAGCCTGAATTCAATCATGAACTGCTCAACAACAACAGACACATTTTCAAAAGCGAGATTGAAAAAGATATGCTCAATTGTTGAGGTGTGACCTGAACGGGTAACCTTTGAAATCAGATTTGTGTTTTTTTCTTCATCATGACTTCTTTCAAATATTTCAAGAGCAGTGCCGCTTTGTGTGGAAATTCTTCCCGAAGCTGCACAGACATCCTGTGTGCAGTCTGTAATACCAATGAGATAAGCATCGCTTTTTGCCATACTTGTCACTTCCTTTCGTGTCATATAATTGTAAATTATATTGAGGCTTTTGTCAACAAAAACTTAAGTAATTTGACAATGGAATAAAAATAACATTTCTGTAAGATTCATGTGAGAAAAAATTATAAAAAAAGCATTGAATAATTGATGAAAAGTTGATATAATTGTGAAGATTATAAAATGGGGGTACTGTGAAATGATTAAAAGATATGAAAGCATGACAGAAAACGTTAAGGTCAACATGCGTGGCGGTGACGGACAGGCTGTTATCAGAGAAGTTTTCGACAAGGGCGAATATAAGGGAGCAGCAAGACTTGTTGCAACAATTACTCTTGAGCCCGGCTGTTCAATCGGTGAGCATATTCACGAAAACGAAGAAGAAATCTTTTATATCATCGAGGGCACTGCAACATATGACGACAACGGTGAAATCAGAACTCTCAAAAAGGGTGACAGCTGCATCTGCCTCGGTTCACAGAAGCACTCAATCGCAAATCGCACAGAAGATGAAACACTTGTCGTGTTTGCAGTTATTCTTACTTATTGATCGGAGCATATTATGGGAAGAATGGTTGTTATTGAAGGCCTTGACGGAAGCGGCAAGTCCACACAGGCCCAGCTTTTGAAAAACAGATTGAAGGAAATGGGGTATGAAACCTTTTCGCTTGATCTGCCGTACTACTCTGATCCGTCGAGTACACTTGTCAAAATGTATCTTGGCGGTGAAATGGGTGATAAGCCCGGTGACGTCAACGCATATGCTGCTTCAACCTTTTATGCTGTTGACAGATATGCCTCCTTCAAAAAGCATTGGGAAAGGGAATACAACAGTGATAAAATCACCGTTGCAAACAGATACACAACCTCAAATGCTTCACATCAGATGACAAAGCTGGACGAAAAGGATTGGGATGCTTATCTCGATTGGCTTTTCGACTTTGAATATAACAAAATGGGTATCCCTGAGCCTGACCTCGTTATCTATCTTGAGATGCCGGTTGAAATATCGCAGAAGCTTCTTTCAAAGCGATATGAGGGTGACGAAAATAAAAAGGATGTTCACGAAAGAGATGTGCAATATCTTCTCGCATGCCGTAAAGCTGCCGCCTATGCTGCGAATAAGCTTGGCTGGACGGTTATTCACTGCGGCAAAGACGGTGAGCCTCTGACTGTTGAGGAAATTTCACAAAAGGTTATCACCACAGTTGAAAGGAAGCTTCTTTTTAATGATTGAATTTCACAGCCCTGCACTTGATGACGAAAAATGGATAAAGGAAAAAATCGGTCAGATGGTTTTTCCCACCTGTGAATATACCTTCGGAAACATTTTTTCCTACACAGCGAAGATGGATATTCAGGTGGCGCTGATGTATGACTGTCTTGTGACCAAGTGTCAGTTTGTAAAAGATTATGTTGAATACTGCTTTCCTGCAGGCGACGGTGATGTAATCAAGGCTATTGACTTTATTGTTGAAGACGGCACCAGAAACAAAATTCCTTTCGGCATTTTCGGCATGAATGAAGACAATGCAAAGCTTCTTTCAGAGCATTTTTCAGATAAGTTCAATATTTTCCTTGAAAGAGACGCCTCTGATTATATCTATCTGTCAGAGGACCTAATCAATCTGAAGGGTAAAAAGTATCAGCCGAAAAGAAATCACATTTCTTATTTCATGAGAAATAACAACTGGAAATATGAAACAATTTCTGCGTGCAACATCGCAGAGTGTGTTGAAATGAGCAGACGCTGGCTTGAAGAAAGTGAAAGTGAATCAAAGCACGAGCTTGAAGCTGAGTTCGCCATCATTCAGAGGGCATTTGAGCATTATGACCGGCTCGATTATGTTGGTGGACTCCTGAGAGTTGACGGTAGGGTTGTTGCCTATACAATGGGTGAAAAAATCAGTGATGAGGTTTTCTGTGTCCATTTTGAAAAGGCTTATGCCGAAATCAGAGGTGCATACCAGATGATAAATCAGCAGTTTGTGAAAAATGAACTGTCAGAGTATAAATACATTAACCGTGAGGATGACACGGGTGCCGAAAATTTAAGAAAGGCAAAGCTTTCTTATTATCCTGCTCTTCTGCCGGACAAATATGAAGCTAAATATAGATATGCTGACTGATATGAAAAAATACAAAAATAGTCTGTCTGCTTTGTGGAACAGGGTTTTCGGTGACAGCTATGAGCATATCAACCGCATTTTTGAAGACGAATACAAGAACGACATTCTCTGCTTTGCTCATATCGAAAACGAAAAAGCTGTTTCTGCGTTTTATCTTCTGAGAAGCTGTCTGCGCTTTGATGGTAACAGCTATAACGGCTGGTATCTTTATGCGGCCGCTACACTTCCGGAATACCGCAGCAAGGGCCTGATGGGAAGGCTGATAAAAGAAGCACAGCAATTCTGTATAAATGAGGGATATGACTATATAAGCCTTGTTCCTGCTGATGAAGAACTTTACGGCTATTACGGAAGCTTCGGCTTTCATGAGGCAATGTATTGCTGTCGGAGCATTTTTCATCCTTCCCATGACAAGAACAGAAGCTGCAGTCTTATCACTGACCGTGAGCATATCAAAATAATGAGAGACGCCTATAAGGGCAACATGTTCGCTTATAAAAACAAAGCGTGCGATTACGCTTTATCGGTTTTGTCAGCCGGTGATGCTGATTTTCTTCAGCTGACGGACACAGCCTACTGCATTTATGACAGCAACGACTGTCAGGTGATTGAATTTATCTGCGATGAAAAGAAAATCAGTCAGGAAGCAGAATTTCTTATGAAAGCAGTGAAAGGAGATAATCTCACAGTTTATTCTCCCTATGATTTGAGTAAAATAACAGATGAATCTTTTATTGAAAAATTCGGAATGATTTATCCGGTAAATAAAAAGCTTATAAGAGAATGGAAATTAACAGACATTTATATGAATCTTGCGTTAAACTGAAGGAGGAATTAGCATGATATATTGTTTTTTGGCAGACGGCTTTGAAGAGCTTGAGGCAATAGCACCGATTGATATGCTTAAAAGAGCAGGCCTTGAGGTTGTTACTGTCGGTGTTACGGGTGAAACCGTCACAGGCTCACATAATATCAGGTTTGTTCCTGACTGCGTCATTGATGATATAACACTTGACGACAGTGTTGACGCTGTTATTCTGCCCGGCGGACTTCCCGGTGCAACAAACCTTGAAAATTCCGCTGCAGTTCAGCGTGCAATTGATTTTGCAGCAGAAAATGATAAGCTTGTTTGCGCAATCTGTGCTGCGCCGCAGATTCTTGGCCATAAGGGCCTTTTAAAGGGCAGAAGTGCAATAGCATACCCGGGCTTTGAAAAGGAGCTTACAGGTGCCGATATCAGCAGTGAATATGTTGTGCGTGACGGCAACTTCATCACTGCAAAGGGTGCAGGTGTGGCTGTCGAATTCGGCCTCGAAATTGTTTCCGCTCTTGTCAGCAGTGATAAGGCCGGGCAGATAAGACAACAGATTCAGTCGAAATAATCATGCATAATAAGTCAGAGCTGAGAAAAGTATTTCGTGAAAAGCGAAAAGAAATAAAAAAGGATTTATCGGTCGAGCAAAGGCTTTGTGTAAATATTCTTGAAAGTGAGCTTTACCGTAAAAGTGAAAAGGTTTTTCTTTATGCTTTTTCGGGCGATGAGGCAGACATTGACAGTGTGATTCACGATGCACTCAGGCAAAAAAAGAAGGTGGCACTTCCATTGTGCCTTGATAAAAAGGGCTTGATGGAATTTCGTTTCATCGAAAGTATTTCAGATTTGAAATGCGGAATGTATGAAATAAGAGAGCCTGACGCTGACAGATGTGAAAAAGCTGATTACGACAGCAACAGTCTGTGCTTTGTTCCTGCAATCTGTTTTGATAAAAAAGGATACCGTCTGGGCTACGGCAAGGGATACTATGACAGGTTTTTAGAGCATTTTGACGGAATCTCCGTAGGTGTATGCTTTGAAGGCTGTGTGACAGAAGCCCTTCCCAGAGGTGAACATGATAAAAAAGTCAATTATCTGATAACTGATGATAAAATATATGTTTTAAGTAAGGAGGAATAACTATGAATGACCGTTTTCGCAACGAAGGAACAGGAAACGACGAAAGAAATCAGAATTCATATTATTCTAAAAAGTCATCGTTAGGTGATTTCAGCGTTAATATCGACTCAAAGAGCAGTGCCGGCTACGGTCAGACACCGTCAAGACCGAAAAAGTTTGAGGTACATATACCTGACTTTGACGATGAGCCCTCATATACACCGCCGAAAAGACCTGCAGCGCAGAGCAGCAGACCTGCACAGAAGCGTCCCGCACAGGCTCAGCGCCCTCAGCCTCAGCCCGGCAGAAGACCTGCAGCTGTTTCCGGCACAAATGCTGCACGCAAGAAGGCTCCTGCAAATGCAGCAAGCGCACCCAAGCAGAAGCTGCAGAATAAGGCTTCAAAGCCTAAAATTCAGAGCACATCAGCTGAGCAGAAGAGAAAGGCAAGAAATAAGTACCTTTTTACTAAAGGAATACTCATCACAAGCGTGTGTGTTATCTTTATTTCAATTATTGCTGTAACACTTTCTACTGTGGCTTTGTCGGTTATCAACGATATCCTCGTTATTGATTCGGATTCATCAGATTATTCAGTAACGGTTGAAATACCCGAAAACGCAGATTACGAGCAGGTATTTTCAATACTCGTTGATGAAGGGCTTGTCAAGCAGGCATTTTTCACTGACTTGTTCTGTAAATTCAGACACTATGATGCTGTTGATATTTATGACAGAGACGGCAATTTTGTTGAAACGAGAAAAATTCAATATGAACCGGGCGTTTATTACCTCGATGCAGATTCAGGTGTTGAAAAAATGCTTGAAACCATAATGGTCAACAGCAATGTTTCAAAAGACACAATCAGACTTACCTTCCCCGAAGGCTGGAGCATTGCTCAGGTGTTTGCAAAAATCGAAAAATATAAGGTCTGTGAGGCTGAAAAGCTTTATGCTAACCTTGACATTATCGGTGAGCAGTATCCCTTCATCAAAGATATTACAAGACTTGAGGGCAGATATCTTAAGGCAGAAGGCTATCTTTTCCCCGATACCTATGACTTTTATATCGGTGAGAATGCTTCTTCCGTGCTTAAAAAGCTTTTCAACAACTTTGACGAAAAGTGGACACCTGAGAACACAACAAGACTCAAAGAGCTGGGTATGACAAAGGATGAAATTATAATAATTGCTTCAATCATTCAGAGAGAGGCAAAGGACGGAAGCCAGATGAAAGAGATTTCCTCTGTAATTCACAATCGTCTTAAGGATCCAAACACATATCCTAATCTTGAAATGAACTCGACAAAGGACTATGTAACCTCACTCAAGAGCTACAACCTGTTCTCTGATGTTTATTATTCGCTTTATCTTGACAGATATAATACCTATAGCAGTGTGGGACTTCCTCCCGGGCCGATTTGCAATCCCGGCAAAACGGCCATTCAGGCTGCTCTGTATCCTGCTGAAACAGATTACTACTTCTTCTGCCATGATACAAAAACAGGTGAGATTTACCTTGCTAAAACTGCACAGGAGCATCAGCAGAACACAGCAAAGGTTCTTTACGGAAATATCGGGAGCTGATGCAGATGAATAAGAAAATTAAAAAGCCGGAGCTTTTAGCTCCGGCAGGTGATATGGAACGTCTTGAGGCCGCAGTGAGATACGGTGCTGATGCAGTGTATCTCGGCGGCACTGTTTTCGGAATGAGAGCAGGCCCTGCCAATTTCACTGACAGTGAGCTTCATGAGGCTGTTAAGTATGCACATTCTCATGGAGTAAAGGTATATCTGACATGCAATGTGCTTCCGAGAAACAATGAGCTTGAGACCTTGCCGGATTTTTTGAAAAATGCGGCTGCAGCAGGTGTTGATGCACTCATTATTTCCGATCTCGGTGTACTTGAATATGCAAAAAAATATGCACCTGACACAGAAATACATATTTCGACGCAGTCAGGTATAGTAAACTATGCAGCAGCCAATGTCTTTTATAATCTTGGTGCAAAAAGAGTTGTAACAGCAAGAGAGCTGAGCATGAATGAAATCCGTGACATGAGAGCCGGCATTCCACAGGATATGGATATTGAATGCTTTGTTCACGGTGCTATGTGTGTATCATTTTCGGGCAGATGCCTGATTTCAAACTATCTTGTCAACCGTGACGCCAACAGGGGAGAATGCGCACAGCCCTGCCGCTGGAATTACCGCCTTGTTGAGGAAAAAAGACCGGGACAGTATTTTCCTGTAGGAGAAGACGAGGGCGGCACATATATTCTCAATTCAAAGGATATGTGCATGATAGAGCATATTCCTGAAATGATTGATGCGGGCATCACAAGCTTCAAAATTGAAGGCCGTGCAAAATCTGCCTATTATGTTGCTGTTGTAACTAATGCCTACAGAATGGCAATTGATGCCTATTTCGAAAATCCTACGCCCGATTATAAGCCTGAGCAGTGGATTCTTGATGAAATGCACAAGGTCAGCTACCGTGACTATTGCACCGGCTTTTTCTATGATGATCCCTCGGAAAATGCCCAGGTAAGCTATAAGGGCGGATATAACCGTGAATGGGATGTTATGGCAGTTGTGGAAAAATGGGAAAAGGGTGTGGCATATTGCTCACAGCGCAACCGATTTTTTGAGGGTGACGAGCTTGAGTGTATGGCTGCAGGCAAAAAGCCATTTACGGTCAAAGCTGTAAACCTTAAAGATGCTGACGGTGAACCTATTGAAAGCACAAGACATCCGATGATGAGCTTTACCTTTGAATGTGAAATCCCTCTTGAAGGTCAGATGCTTCTTAGAAAACAAAGGCAGGAAAAAGAGAGAGTAATCATCTGATAAATCGGTGTGACAGGTTTCTTGTCGAATTTACGAAAAATAAAAATCTTAATTTTTTATTAAAAGGCTTGCATATTATATTTTATGCTATATAATATAGCAGGCGAATCAAAGACTATTATCTATTAAGGAGCACATAACTATGAAAAAAGTAATTTGCAAAGTCGAATACGACACAGAAAGTGCTGAGCTTATTGCAAAGTTCACAAGCGGTGAGTTCGGTGATCCCGCAGGCTACGAAGAAACTCTTTATATGACATCAGCAGGAAAGTACTTCCTTTACGCTAATGGTGGTGAGGAGTCAATCCACAACGGCGAAAGCATCACAAGAATGTCAGCTGCAAAGGCAGATGAATGGCGCAGCAAGCACTCAGTCTGATTTGTAAACAAATTAACAGTGTCTTAGAGTTTACTTTAAGGCACTGTTTTTTTGTCTCTAAAATGTAAAAACAGAAAAAATGTACTGCTGAAGAATCGATGCGGCAGAAAGCGGTTTTTAACAAAATGAAAATAATTCAAAAAAATATCAGAAAACAGTTGGCATATTATTTTTTTTGTTATATAATGTATCAGTATAATTATGTACAGAATTATGTTTGGAGGAGTATTATGAGTGCAAAATATTCTGTTTCACTTGCCAAACTGTTAAAGGATAATCAGTTTGAAACTCTGTATCTTCCCAAAGATCCGTCTGAAATTTTTATAACTTCACCGGACGTGCACAGGCCGGGTCTTACCATTGCAGGCTACGATAATTTCTTTGACAGTGCACGAATCAACTTCATGGGAAAAGCAGAGGTTGAATATGTCAACAGCTTTGATGAAAAAGAGAGCTACGAAAGGGTTGAGCATTATATTGCAAGGCGCCCTGCCTGTATAATTGTTTCAAGAAATCTTGAATGCCCGAAGCCGATTCTCGACCTCGCACCGAAGTATGAGGTTCCTGTTCTGAGCACAACAGAAACAACCTCACGCTCAATGGCATCAATCATTTCTTATCTGAATGTAGAGCTTGCGGAGAGAATTACACGCCACGGCGTTTTCGTTGAAGTATACGGTGAAGGTGTTCTTATTCTGGGTGATAGCGGTGTCGGTAAAAGTGAAGCCGCAGTTGAGCTTATCAAAAGAGGACACAGACTTATTGCAGACGATGCTGTTGAAATCAAAAAGACAAGCTCAAGGACTGTTGTGGGCTCTGCTCCTGACAACATCAGACATTTCATTGAAATTCGAGGCATCGGTATTATAAATGCACGCCGTATTTTCGGTATGGGTGCCGTTAAGCTCAATGAAAAAATTGATATGGTCATTCAGCTTGAGCCGTGGGACAGCGAAAAGGTATACGACAGAATGGGCATAGAAAACGAATATACCGAAATTCTCGGAATCAGAATTCCTTATACCGTAGTGCCCGTAAAGCCCGGTCGAAATCTTGCTGTTATCATTGAAATTGCAGCGATGAATAACAGACAGAAAAAGATGGGATACAATGCAGCCAGAGAGCTTATGCACAATCTCGGCATGGACGATGATATAACACCACGTGAGGATGAAATCGAATTGTGGGGAAATTTCTAAGAGGTGAATCAAATGTATAAAGTTGGAGTAGATTTAGGCGGAACAAACATCGCAGTCGGTGTTATTAATGAAAACTATGAAATTATCGGAAGAGGCAAGGCAAAGACAAATATGCCCCGTCCTGCTGAAGAAATCTTTGACGATATCGTAAGATGTGTCAGAGCAGCCGTTGAGGATGCAGGAATATCTATGGCTGATGTTGAATGCGTCGGAATCGGCACCCCCGGTTCTGTTGACAAGGAAAACGGCGTTATCATGTATGCGAACAACCTTGATTTTTATAATGTGCCTGCAGTTGAGATGATCAACAAGCAGCTGCCTGATGTCAATGTCTATCTTGAAAACGATGCAAACTGTGCAGCTCTCGGTGAAGCGCTTGCAGGTTCAGGCAAGGGCAAAAACAGCTTTATCGCCGTAACGCTCGGAACAGGTGTCGGCGGCGGCATCGTTCTTGACGGCAAGATTCTTACAGGCTGCAACGATGCAGGCGGAGAAATCGGTCACATTTCCATTAAGTTCGACGGTGAGCAGTGCAACTGCGGCAGAGTCGGCTGCTGGGAAAGATATGCGTCTGCAACAGCTCTTGTTAACCAGACTAAGGCTGCTATGCGTCTTCACAAGGACAGCAAGATGTGGGAGCTTTGCGGCGGAGACATCGAAAATGCAGGCGGAAGAACTGCCTTTGATGCAATGCGCGCAGGTGATAAATACGGCAAGGAGGTATGTGACAACTATATTTATTATGTTGCAGTCGGTGCAGCAAACGTTGTCAACATTTTCCAGCCCGATATGCTCTGCTTCGGTGGCGGTATCTGCAACGAGGGCGACACACTTCTCAAGCCGCTTGAAAAGCATGTTGCTCAGATGCGTTACAGTAAGAACCACGAAATTCAGACTGAAATCTGCAGAGCTACGCTCGGTAACGATGCAGGTGTTATCGGCGCTGCTTTGGTACAATACTGATTTCACGGAGGAAAACTCTTGAAAGAATTTATTAAGCTGCTTGAAAAAGCAGAAATTGACTACACAGAAAACGAGCTTATGAAGAATCACACCTCCTTCAAAACAGGTGGTGCGGCAGAGGTTTTTCTTTCACCGAAGGATACACAGCAGTTGAAAAAGATTCTTGAAATCTGCAAAAGCTTGTCCATGAAGCCCTTTGTTTTCGGCAACGGAAGCAACCTTCTTATCAGTGATGACGGCATCAGAAACAGACCTGTTATCCATATCGGAAAAGATTTCAGCTTCATAAAAAACATCGATGAAACCACAATTGAGGTCGGCGCAGGCGCAAGCCTGACTGCGCTTTGTAATTATGCTCTTTCAAAGGAGCTTACAGGCCTTGAGTTTGCTTTCGGCATTCCCGGCTCATGCGGCGGTGCAGCATATATGAATGCAGGCGCCTACGGCGGTGAAATGAAGGATGTTATGATTTCATGCAATCACATTGACTATGACGGAAACAGCGGCAGCTTTTCAGGCGACGAGCTTGATTTGTCCTACCGTCACAGTGTCTATTCAGATGCCGGATATATCATAACTTCGATTGTCGTTAAGCTCGGAAAAGGCGATAAGCAAGCCATTGAAGAAAAGATGCGTGAGCTTATGGGCAGACGGATTGTCAAGCAGCCACTGGAATATCCCAGTGCAGGCAGTGTTTTCAAACGCCCCGAAGGCTATTTTGCAGGTGCCCTTATTGAACAAAGCGGACTTAAGGGCAAAAGAATCGGTGGTGCAATGGTCAGTGAAAAGCATGCAGGCTTCATCATTAACTATGACAATGCAACCACAAGTGATGTGCTTGAGCTTATCAGATTCTGTCAGGACACTGTTATGGAAAAATTCGGTGTCAGAATGGAAACTGAAATAAAGTATATATCTTGATAAATAACCATGCATGAATTAACAACAGGAGGGTTGAAATGTCTTTTTCGTCAAACATTAAGGATGAATTAATTAAAATTGAAGATATGCCCGAATGCTGTGTTCATGCGATGGCATACGGTATGCTTCTTTTTTCAAGAAGCTTCAATGCTTCTGCAATATCACTTATGACGGACCATGCAGGCGTTGCGGATAAGTATATTGATATAACAAAAAAAGCATGCGGAATTGAGGCCGTTAAGCATGTTTCTGATGCAGGAAAGATAACTCTTGACTTTCCGGATGAAGATTCGAGAAACAGTGTTCTTTCTGCTTTTTCCTCAACAGGCAGAGAGCGTGTTATGCGAATCGACAGAGGAAATCTTCTCAACGAATGCAACAGTGAGGACATGGAATATAACTGCTGCAATGCGGCTTTTTTACGAGGCGTATTTCTGTCCTGCGGCACTGCATGTGATCCGAACAAAAGCTATCACATCGAATTTGTTGTGCCCTTTAAAACTTTGAGCATGGATCTTCTCAAAATGCTGACGGACTACGGCCTTAAGGCAAAGCATATGGTCAGAAGATATGTCAATGTTATTTACATCAAGGACAGTGAGAGTATTGAAGATCTTCTTACTATTATGGGCGCTGTAAATGCTTCCATGGAAATTATGAATATCAAAATTTATAAGGATATCCGAAATCTCACTAACAGACGAAATAATTTTGAAAGTGCTAATCTTTTAAGAACTGCTGATGCTGCATTTGATCAGGTGTCTGCAATCGGATTTCTGCAGGAAAAGGGCGTTTTTGTTACATTGAGCGAGGATATGAGGCAGGTGGCTCAGCTGAGGATTGATAACCCTGAATCAAGTCTTCGTGAAATCGGCGAAATGTGTTATCCACCCATGAGTCGTTCAGCAGTTAATCACAGACTCCAGAAGCTTATTTCAATTTCTGATAAGCTGAAAGAAGAGGGTAGTAATATTGAATGATAAATTTGCAGTTCCTCAGAAGGAACTGGACAGGCAAAAAGAATATAATGAGATGGTGAAAACCGTTTTGTCCTCACGTTTTCAGACTGCGCCGAAGGCCTTTGTTCACACCTATGGCTGTCAGGGCAATGTCGCAGACGGTGAAAGACTCAAGGGTATGCTCATTCAGATGGGCTATGAATTAACAGACACCGTTGAGGGTGCAGACCTGGTTTTATATAACACCTGCGCAATCAGAGAGCATGCTGAAGACAGAGTGTTCGGCAATGTCGGCGCATTAAAGCAGTATAAAAAGAGCAATCCCGACCTTATTATTGCTCTTTGCGGATGTATGACACAGCAGAAAAGTGTTGCTGAAACACTGAAAAACAGTTATCCCTTTGTAAATCTTGTTTTCGGCACACATGTTTCCCACAAGTTACCCGAATTTATTTATAAGTGCCTTTGTACAGGTAAGCGTGTGATAGATGTCACCGATTCAGACGGCAACATTGTCGAGGGCATGCCTATAAGCCGTGACGGCACCTTTAAAGCATGGATACCGATAATGTATGGCTGCAACAACTTCTGCTCATATTGCATTGTGCCTTATGTCAGAGGCAGAGAAAGAAGCCGTGATTTTGATGCAGTGCTTTCTGAAGTGAGAGACGTTGTTTCACAAGGATATAAGGAAATAACTCTTCTCGGACAGAATGTTAACTCATATAATAAGGATTTACCCGAGAATATGCGTTTCCCTGCACTTTTAAGGGCAATCAATGAAATTGAAGGGGACTTCATAATCCGTTTTATGACCTCTCACCCGAGGGATTGCACTTATGAGCTTCTTGATGCGATGGCTGAATGTGATAAGGTGGCAAAGCATCTGCACCTTCCCTTCCAGTCGGGCAACGACAGAGTGCTTAAGGAAATGAACAGGCATTATGACAGAAAGAGATATCTTGAGCTGATTGAATATGCTTATGCTAAAATGCCTGAGCTTTCAATCACAAGCGATGTTATTGTGGGCTTTCCCGGGGAAACCTATGAAGAATTCAAGGATACCCTTTCACTTATAGATAAGGTCGGATACACCTCACTTTTCACCTTTATCTTTTCACCAAGACCGGGCACAAGGGCATACGATATGCCCGATCCCGTTTCAAGGCATGAAAAGGGTGTTTGGTTTAAGGAGCTGACTGACCTTCAGGAAAAAATTGCAGGTGAAAGAACAGCCTCAATGAAGGGCAGAATATACACTGTTCTTGTTGAGTCACAGGCAAAGGGAGAAGGCATGCTTTCGGGAAGAACTCAAGGCAATGTTATAATCGAATTTCCCGGCGATGAAAGCCTTATCGGAACATTCGCAGACGTGAAGGTAACCAATCCCAGAACATGGATTGTTTACGGCGAAAAAGTATAATAATTGTTTTATTATAAATAAATTTTTTAAGGAGTACACTAAAATGGACATTATCAAACTCACTCGTGAACTCGGTGCAGCAATCCAGCAGGATGAACGCTATATCGCTTTCACAAAAGCAAGACAGGCAAACGAAAACGATGCAGAGCTCAACGAGCTTATGAGCCAGATTCAGCTTGTTCAGATGAACTATCAGATGGAAGCTTCAAAGGAAAACCCTGACTCAGCAAAGATGCAGGAATATGAAGAGCAGTTCAATGATGTATACACAAAGTTCATGGACAACGAAAAGATGCAGGCTTATGATGCAGCAAGAACAGAGGTTGATGCTATGATGAACTACATCATGCAGATTCTCGGCCTTTGCGTTAACGGAGCAGATCCCATGACATGTGAGCCCGAAAAAGAGCACGATCACGAATGCGGCGGCTCATGCTCATCATGCAGCGGTTGTCACTAATCAAATAACAGGTGGCGAAAGTCTGTCACCATAAGTTTAAATCACAGGAGGAAAAGCAAAATGTCTGAAATGACGCCGATGATGGCTCAATACTTTGAAATCAAAAAAGAATACCCGGACACTATTTTGTTTTTCCGCCTGGGTGATTTTTACGAGATGTTTTTTGACGATGCAAAAACAGCCTCGGCGGTGCTTGAGCTGACTCTGACAGGCAGAGCCTGCGGCAACGGTGAAAGAGCACCCATGTGCGGCGTACCCTTCCATTCATGCGACAACTATATTGCAAAGCTTGTTGCCAACGGTTATAAGGTTGCAATATGTGAGCAGGTTGAGGATCCTGCACTGGCAAAGGGTCTTGTCAAAAGAGATGTGGTAAGAATCATCACAAAGGGAAGCATCATTGAAAACAATATGCTTCAGGAGGATAAAAACAACTATCTCACATGTGTTTATCTTGACAGTAACGGTGCAGGTGTCTGCTTTGTTGATGTTTCTACAGGTACGTTGAATCTCACATTCATTGAGGACAGCAAAACAGTTTGCTCATCTGTTGTCAATGAGCTTGGTGTTTATTCACCCAGTGAAATTATCGTCAACGGTGCATGTGCTAAGGATAAGTTGATTTCTGATTTTATCAATAAAAAAATTGAGGCATCATGCGAAAGACCTGATGACAGCTATTTTGACTATAACGATTGTCTTAAGGTTACAGAAAATCATTTTTCAAAGGAAAAACTGACTTCACTTGATCTTTATTCAATGCCAAATGCAATTATTGCTGTTGGTGTCTGCCTCAAGTATCTGATGAACGTTCAGAAAAACGATCTTCAGAATATCAGAGATATCAATCTTTATTCCGAAGCCCAGCATATGAAAATCAGTTATTCCACAAAGCGTGACCTTGAAATAACAGAAACAATGAGGAGCCGTGAAAAACGTGGCTCTCTTTTGTGGGTGCTTGACAAAACAAAAACCTCCATGGGTAAAAGACTTTTACGCTCATGGCTCGAAAAACCGCTTATCAATTTTGCACAGATTACAAAAAGACACAATGCAGTCAGTGAGCTCGTTGATAACAGCATAAGACTTTCTGATCTTACCGAATCACTGACAAACATCTTTGACATTGAAAGACTTCTGACAAGGGTGGTTTATGAAACTGCAAGCGCCAAGGATCTTAATGCTCTTCGCCAGACCATTGAGCGTCTGCCTGAAACAAAGGCCCTGCTGTCAGACTGTAACAGTGCATTTCTTAAGCAGCAGTTTAATTCGCTTGACCTGCTGACTGATATCTATGAGCTTATAGACAGTGCAATCAACAGGGATGCTCCCTTTTCTGTCCGTGAGGGAGATATTATCAATGACGGCTTCAATGATGAGCTTGATATGCTTCGTGACATACAGAACAACGGCAAAAAGTATATTGCAGAAATTGAAGCAAGAGAAAAAGAAAAAACAGGTATTCCGAAGCTCAGAATCAGCTATAACAGAGTTTTCGGCTATTATATCGAGGTTACAAATTCCTATAAGGAGCTTGTACCCGAGGAGTATATCAGAAAGCAGACTCTTGCAAACTGCGAAAGATACATAACTCAGGAGCTCAAGGATCTTGAAAGCAAGGTGCTCGGTGCACAGGAAAGAATCATTAAGCTCGAATATGAAATCTTCTGCCAGATCAGAAAATCTGTTGCCAATGAATTTAATCGAATTCAGGCAACTGCAGGTGCGATTGCTGTTACTGATGTGCTTTGCTCACTTGCAACTGTTGCATTGAGAAACAACTATGTGTGTCCCACAATGATTGACGGCACAGCAATTGATATTGTTGACGGCAGACATCCTGTTGTTGAAGCAATGCTCGGTGATATGCCCTTCGTGCCTAATGATACTCATCTTGATTGCGGCGACAACAGATGTGCTATTATCACAGGACCTAATATGGCGGGTAAATCCACATATATGCGTCAGGTTGCTCTTATCTGCCTTATGGCACAGATAGGCTCCTTTGTGCCTGCAAAGAGAGCAGATCTTTCAATTGTTGACAGCATTTTCACCCGTGTCGGTGCCTCTGATGACCTTGCAACAGGTCAGTCAACCTTTATGGTGGAAATGAACGAGGTGTCAACAATCATCAAAAACGCAAGCAAAAGAAGCCTTATTATACTTGATGAGGTCGGCAGAGGCACATCAACCTTTGACGGCATGAGCATTGCAAGGGCTGTTCTTGAATACATTGTTGACAAAAAGAAAATCGGTGCTAAAACTCTCTTTTCAACACATTACCATGAGCTTACAGAGCTTGAAGGTCAGGTTGACGGAGTCAAAAATTATAATATCTCCGTTAAAAAGAGGGGAGATACCATAACATTTCTCAGGCGTATAGTCAGAGGCTGTGCCGACGGCAGCTACGGTATCGAGGTTGCAAAGCTTGCAGGTATACCCAATCCTGTTGTTTCAAGGGCGAGGATGATTCTGACCGAGCTTGAAAAGAATGCTCCCGACTCAAGAAACATAATGAACAGTATCCTTATCCCTGACGAAGAGGAGGAGCTACAGATTTCTCTTTCGTCAACAGTTGATGACGAATTGATTGATACAATCAAAAACATTGATGTTAACACACTCACTCCTCTTGAAGCACTGACAACTCTTCATGAGCTTGTCAATAAAGCGAGAGGAAATCAGATATAATAAAGAAAGGATGAGACACTTTATGGCAAAAATCAATGTTCTTTCAAAACACATCGCCGAATTGATTGCAGCCGGTGAAGTTGTCGAAAGACCTGCTTCTGTTGTCAAGGAGCTTATGGAAAACTCAATTGACGCAGGTGCCACAGCAATCACTCTTGAAATCAAAAACGGCGGTGTTACCTATATCCGTATAACAGACAACGGATGCGGCATTGAAAGAGAAGATGTTCCCAAGGCGTTTTTAAGTCACGCCACAAGCAAAATTTCAGATGAAAGTGACCTGAATTCCATTTTCACTCTCGGCTTCAGAGGCGAGGCTCTTGCTTCAATTGCTGCCGTTTCAAGAACGGAAATTCTTACAAAATCTGAAAATGAGGAAAGCGGAACAGCATATGCTGTCAGCGGCGGAGTTCAGACAAAATATGTGCCTGCAGGCTGTCCGAACGGCACAACCATAATTGTCCGTGACCTGTTTTATAATACACCTGCAAGAATGAAATTTCTTAAAAGAGATGTTTCCGAAGCAAATGCAGTTGCAGATGTTGTTGACAAAATCGCACTTTCACACCCGGAAATAAGCATCAGGTTTATTCGTGAGGGCAAGCAGGCACTTATCACTCCCGGTGATTCAAGGCTAAAATCAGCAATATACTCCGTTTTCGGCCGTGTGTTTGCCGACTCCCTCGTTGAGGTGAATTATGAGCTTGACGGTGTCAGGGTCGAGGGCTATACATGCAAGCCCCATGCCGCAAGACCTTCACGTTCAATGCAGTTTTTCTATCTGAATAAGCGCTTTATAAAATCCCGTTCATGTATGGCTTCAATGGAAAATGCCTATAAGAACTCCATCATGGTCGGTAAATTTCCGAGCTGTGTGCTTAATATAACAATCCCGCCACAGACTGTAGATGTCAATGTGCATCCTGCCAAAACAGAGGTCAGATTCAGCGATGAAAGAAGAGTGTCTTCTGCTGTATATTATGCTGTTAAAAGTGCCATTGAGCAGCTTGATACAGCACCCTCAATTGATTTGTCAAAGCTTAATAAGCTGACAGAAAAGGCTCGTCCCGAGACGGTTCAGCTAACAATGGCAGAAATTGAAGCAAAATCAGCTGTGAAACAGGCTGAAGTGTCTGCAAAGCCAAAGGCTAAGCCTGAGGAGTTCTGGAACAGCATGACATCAAAGCAATTTCAGTCAGCAGTTTCGGCGCCTTCTAAGGGCAATATATATGCACAGACAAGTGACGAGCCTGATCTGCTCTCATCATTCAGAAAAAAGCAGACTGAAAACAGAGAAAAGCCCGTCGTTCAGCCCTCTGCTGTGTTAAATGAGGCAGATTCATTCAGCAGCACAAGAGAAAAAAATACCAAGACTGAAGATACAGCTGTTAAAGCAACGAATGCCGAAACGGCAAAACCGGTTGAAAGAGCTGCTCCGGTGTCTGCAGAAAAGACTGCTATAGCTGTTACAGCCGTGCGTGAGTCTGTTCCGGCTCAGAGTTTACCACTCAGCCGAAAGGTTGAAATCAAGGAAGAAAGATCGAATGAAGCTCCGCCGAAGCCATTAAGACTTCTCGGCGAGGCCTTTAAAACCTATATAATCTGCGAATACGATAACAAGGTGTGCCTTATTGATAAGCACGCCGCCCATGAGAGAATTATCTATAACAAAATGAAGAAGAATGCTGAGGATAATGTTTCCTCCCAGGTGCTTCTCACACCCGTTACTGTCACACTTTCAAAGAGTGAATATGACATTGTTCTTTCAAACAGACTCGTGTTCAGAAAGGCAGGCTATCTTGTTGAGGACTTCGGTGACGGAGTTGTTATTGTCAGAGAATGCCCCATGCTTATTTCAGGCGATGACATCGAAGATACAGTTATTGAAATTGCATCATATCTTTCTGAAAACCGCCTTAACACAGAGCCTGAAAAGATTGACAGAATTTATCACACTGCTGCATGCAAGGCGGCAATCAAGGCAGGGTATAAAAATTCCACTGCTGAAATGAAGGTGCTTGCAGAGCAGGTGCTTTATGATGATGAGGTGAGGTACTGTCCTCACGGCCGTCCTGTTCTGATTGAGCTTTCAAAGTACGAGCTTGAAAAGCAGTTCGGCAGAATACAGTAAAATTTCGGAGTATTAACAATGAACAAACCATTAGTTGCAGTTATTGTCGGCCCGACGGCATCGGGCAAAACATCCTTATCAATCGAAGTTGCAAAGAAGTTGAACGGTGAAATTGTGTCTGCCGATTCAATGCAGATTTATGAGCATATGGATATTGCAACTGCAAAGCCAACGAAGGATGAGATGCAGGGTATACCTCATCATCTCATCGGCTTTGTGCCTATCGGAGAAAGCTTTTCTGTTGCAGAATATAAAAACAGAGCAACGGCTGCAATTGATGATATTCTTAAAAGAGGAAAGCTACCGATTGTTGTCGGCGGTACCGGCTTTTATGTTGATACTCTTATAAACAACACTGAATTTTTTGACTATGAAAAAAGTGACATAAGAGAAAAGTTTGAAGAAAAAGCAGAAAAAGAAGGCATAGAAGGTCTTTTTGAGGAACTTAAAGAAATTGATCCCGAAACTGCTTCAAAGCTTCATCTGAATGACACAAAAAGAATTATCCGTGCGCTTGAGGTTTACTGTTCTACAGGCAAAACCATAACGCAGCAAAGAGAGCTTTCCCACCTTAACGAAAGTGAATATGATTGGTGTATAATCGGGCTGACGGCAGAGGATAGACAGTTTTTGTATGACAGAATCAACCTCAGAGTTGATATCATGGTGCAGCAGGGCCTCATAAAAGAGGCTGAAGTTTTTTTCATGAGTGATGTGTCAAAAACTGCTGCTCAGGCCATCGGATATAAAGAGCTGAAGTCGTATTTTGACGGATTTGTTTCTTTGGAGCAGGCACTTGAAAAGTTAAAAATGGAAACAAGACGTTATGCCAAAAGGCAGCTCACATGGTTCAGACGGAATGAAAAAATCAACTGGCTTAGCATCGACCGTGCAGATAAAAATGAGCTGATTGAAAAAGCAGTTACAATAATTAACAGTTACAGGAGATAAAGATGAAATCCAGCGAAGAATACAAATTTAATGAGGAGAGACAAAACAGTAAAGGGCAAAAGTTTTATATTGGCGTTCTTGTTCTTGTGGCAGTGTCAATAGTTTTGTTTGTTGTTCAGGGTATGTATTTTGATTCAACAGGTAAAATTGAAACAGAGTTTGCTATCAACTCAACCCATAAGGATGTTCTTTCTACAGAGGGTTTTGCGGTCAGAGATGAAATCAGACTTGTCGACGGTAAAAATACAGCTGTTTTATATAAAAACTCTGACAGAATATATGTTCCTGTTGTGTCTGACAGTGTTAACGTCGCAATCAATGATGTTATTGCCGTGTCCTTCAGTGATGAAATGCAGGCTGATGCCTACCTTGAAATTCAGCAGCTGAAAAAGAAAAAGGACTATCTGCAGCATCTGAAAAGCAAGGAAGATCTGAACAGAATTAATGTAATTTATCTCAATTCTCAGATTTACTCAACTGTTCAGAATTATTCCGAAATTCTTTCATCGGGCAATTATCAGTCGCTTTCTCAGGTCAGTGACAGCTTTGTTGAGAGTCTGACATCAAAGCAGATTGCTACGGGGCAGAAGTATGATTTTGACTCAATCATAAATTCCTACAATGAAAAAATTGCCTCTCTTGATGCGTCTATCAGCTCAGAGGAATATGTTCGTTCACCTTTTGCAGGATATTTTATCAGCGAGGTTGACGGGTACGAAAGCACAAAAAGCTATGATGATGTGAAGGATAAGATATTCGATGCTCTTGAAACATCAACTCTTATTTCTGCACAGGCACAGACTCACGAAAACGCCTATGGCAAGATTATCGGTCAGCACGTCTGGTATCTGTTTATTGATATTCCTCTCAAGGATGCCAACATACTTAAAACAGGTAAAGCTGTTACGGTTGATTTCCCTGAAAGAGCGCTTTACGATGTTCCTATGACAGTTTATTCTGTGTCTGATTCAAAAGACGGAAAAATAACAGTTGCATTAAAATGTAAGTATCTTAATGAGCAGCTTGCTGTTCTGAGAAAAGAGCAGATCAATATAACTATTGAAAAATATAACGGCTTCAGAATAAGCAGTGAAGCTCTTGTCAAAAACGATGAAGGCATTGAAGGTGTTTATGTTCTTGCAGGAAATGTGGCGAAATTCACGCCTGTTAATGTGCTTTATTATGGCGAGAATTTTATCATCGCAAATAAATATATAGTTTACCGTACAGATAAAAAGGGTAATAAAATCATAGACGAAGAGCAGACGGCAAGGTACCGTGAAATCAAAGCCTATGACAGAGTAATAGTGAAAGGAAACAACATTGAAGATGGAAAGGTTATCGATTGACAGCAGATTCAGTGATATTGAATATAACATAAAAACCATTAAAGAGCGCATTGCTGAAGCAGCTGTCAGAAGCGGACGTAATGAAAGCGATGTCAAGCTTATGGCGGTGACAAAAACTGTTGAGCCCATATTTATCAATCATGCAATTGAAAACGGTATTGATCTTATCGGTGAAAACAAGGTTCAGGAGTTCCTTTCAAAGAAGCCATATCTTAAGCTTGACAGCTGCAGTGCTCACCTTATCGGTCATCTGCAGACCAACAAGGTCAGGCAGATTGTCGGTCAGGTTGAAATGATACAGTCCGTTGACAGTGTGAAGCTTGCGGCGGAAATATCAAAAAGAAGCATGAATGCCGGCATTGTCACTGATTGTCTTGTTGAAGTCAATATCGGAGGCGAGGAAAGCAAAAGCGGAATTGATGAAGGGTATCTTATCGAGCTGATTCATGAAATATCGGCTTTTGAGGGTATAAAGGTTCAGGGACTTATGACAATTCCGCCGATTTGTGAAGATATTGTGCTGCTGAACAAATATTTTTCAAAAATGCACAGATTATTTATTGACATAAGGGACAAAAAGTTAGATAATGTAAATATGAATATATTATCTATGGGTATGTCCTCAGACTATGAAGCAGCTGTTGAAAACGGCTCAACTCTTGTCAGAGTCGGTACAGCGCTTTTTGGTCACAGAATATATTAATTTAAAGGAGTCAGGTAAAATGGGATTTGTAAAAAACATTAAGGATAAATTAAGTGAGCACTTCGTTACAAACGATTATGATGAGTATGAATCAGCTGTCAGCGATGACGATTATGAGGATGACACCCTTAAGTCAAGCATTTATGACAGTGAGAAGGAAGAACCGGCTGCAGAAAAATACAGCTATTCACCTCAGGGCACTATTAATGTTCCCGAGTATAATTTCGGTGGAAGCAATACAGCTGCACCAAAGCAGGAGACTGCAAGAAGACAGGAAGCTCCTAAATCAGGTGCCAACATCTTCAATATGAACACAGCAAAGCCTGCACATAAATTCAAGCTTAATTCAATTATGCTCCGTGATATCTATGACGCAAAAAATGTTGCTGCTCTCATGATGGAAAAGGACACAATTGTTGTTGTTAATCTTTCATTACTTTCTGATGAACAGAAGGTAAGAGCGATGGACTTCCTTGACGGTGCAAAGTTTGTTACTAAGTCTGTTTTTGCGAGATTCGCAGAGAATATCTGTGCTTTTGTTCCCGAAACAGTTGAGCTTTTCGGTGATTTCTTCAGCCAGATTGATCTTGATTCTATTAAATAATTATTGTTGAAAGCAGGGGAGGATATTATTATGATGACACCACTTCAGGTAAGCACTCAGCATTTCACACCTAACGGAAAGGGAGGTTATAAAGCTTCAGAGGTTGATGCCTTTATTCAAAAGGTTTATAAATTCTACAGCAAGCTTTATAACGACAACAAGACACTCAACGATAAATTAACAGCAATTTCTCCCATTATTGACGAATATAACAAAAACAAGGCAGCAATAGCCAACGCGCTTATTTCAGCACAAAGTGCCGCTGACTCAAAAATTCAGCAGGCTAACGATGCTGCTCAGGCTGCAATGGCTGAAGCAAATGCCAAAGGCGATGCTATCATTGCTGAAAAGGCAAAGGAAGCTGACAAATACTACTATGAAAAAACTCATGAAGCAGATGCAAGACTTCTTGAGCTTGAAAAGAGCTATACTGTTCTTAAAACCCAGTCAGATGAATACCGTGAAAAGTATCTTGCTGATGTGAATCTCAAGGTTGAAGAAATCATCAGGGATGCAAACGAAAAGGCATCTGTTATTGTTGCAAAGGCATATGAAGATGCAAAAATTGCAAGAGAAAGAGCAGATAAAATTATTGAGCAGGCTAACGCTGAGCTTGAAGCAATCAAGGCGCAGAATGAAAAGGTAAGAGCTGAGCTTGCAGAGATTGTTCTTCTTGCATCAAAGTATACTGAAATCAAGGATTATGCTCCCATTGAAACAGTTGAGGTTGTTGAAGAAAACATCGAAGCCGGCGCTTTATCAATGGATGATATTCCTGAATTTGACTTTTCATCTCTTCAGCAGGAACCGGAAGCAGCACCTGTTGAGGAGAAAAAGCTTATTGATGAAGACGATGTCATGATTTATCAGAAAAATGATTTTAAAGTCAGTCTTCCTGATGATGCAATTGATTTTTCAGAAATAATCAGTGGTGAAGCAAAGACACCCGCAAAGGCAGAAATTCCTGATGTGAATTCATATCTTTCAAAAATCTTCAATTCTACCGAAGACTCAGACACAGATTTCGGCTTTGATAATCTGATTTCAGAAAATAAATAAACACTTTTTATATGTGAGGATAACTTGAGTAAGACGCAGATTAGTTTACATAAACGAAACTTGATAGTGTTGATAATTACAGCCGGTGTTGTAGGTGCCGATCAGCTTATTAAGTATTTTGTTGATTTATACCTTAAGCCTATTGAGGTTATAACATTTATACCAAAGGTGCTGCAATTCAGATACCTTGAAAATGATGGTGCAATGATGGGGTTTATGAACGGCAGAACTGAGTTGATGACAGCACTGTCAATCATCTGTTTTGTCGCTGTGGCAGCCCTGATATTTATGGGAAAAATCAAAAACAAGGTCGACTATGTCAGCCTTGTTATGATAATTTGCGGTGGTCTTGGCAATATCATTGACCGTATTTTCAGAGGCTATGTTATCGACTATATTGAGGTTCTTTTTGTTGATTTTTACGTCTTTAATTTTGCTGACTGTCTTGTAACTGTTGGTGCCTTTCTTCTGCTTTTTAATCAGATTTATCAGATCTTTAAAGAGCACAAGGCAAAGAAAGGTGTTGTTTCAGATGGCTGACGCATACATCATAACCGTTGATGAAAAATCATGCGGTGAAAGAATTGACAAGGTTATTTTCAAAAATTGTGAGCTTTCATCAAGGTCAACTGCGCAGAAGATAATCGATGAAGGTAATGTTACTGTCAATTCACTGATAATATCAAAGAATTATAAGGTTAAGGCCGGCGACAGAATTGCTGTTACTATACCAAAGCCAAAGGAACTCGATGTAGTTGCAGAGAATATTCCGCTTGACATTAGATATGAGGATGATGATCTGCTGGTTGTCAACAAACCCAAGGGGATGGTTGTGCATCCCGCTGCAGGCAACTATGACGGAACGCTGGTCAATGCCTTGCTTTATCACTGCAAGGGTAGCCTTTCGGGAATAAACGGAGTAATACGCCCGGGAATTGTCCACAGAATTGACAAGGACACAAGCGGTCTTCTGATTGTTGCTAAAAATGATTCAGCACACATTTCTCTTGCTGAGCAGATAAAAGCTCATTCATTTAAAAGAGAGTATCAAAGTGTCGTTTACGGTAGATTCAGACAGCTTGAGGGCACGGTCGATGCTCCGATAGGGCGTCATCCTGTTGACAGAAAGAAAATGACCGTTACGGAAAAGAATTCCAAAAACGCAGTAACGCATTTTAAAGTAAAAGACGAATTTCAGGATTTTACACACCTCTCCTTAAGGCTTGAAACCGGGCGCACCCATCAGATAAGAGTGCACATGTCCTATATTGGCCATCCTGTTGCAGGTGATCCTGTGTACGGACCTAAAAAGGTGATTGAATATCTTGGCGGTCAGTGCCTTCATGCAGGCACGATCGGCTTTAAACATCCGAGAAGCAGAAAATATATTGAAATTGAAAGTGAGTTGCCTGAATACTTCACAGATTTTTTGAGGAGGCTTAAGAAGTGATGGCAGAAAAAAAGAAGTCTCTTTCTGACTGGCTCATAGTTTCTGATATTGACGGTACAATTAATGACAAAGGGAGACGCCTTGTCAGACGTAACTATGATGCAATTCACAAATATATTGATGAGTATGGCGGTAATTTTACTCTTGCCTCAGGCAGAAGTCCTGAATCCATGCGAAAGCATTTTAAAAGGCTTGATATAGCTGATGGAAAGGCTATTGTCATCAACGGTGCAGGCATATATGACTTTGCTGAAGAAAAAATGATATGGACTAGTCCGCTGAACGACCACTGCATTGACATGGTGAGAAAAACCGTCAAAAAGTTTCCGACCATATCTTTTCAGGTGATTTCTGATAAGGCTGTTTATATTTTCAGACCAACACCATCGTCGAGAATACTTGCAATTAATGCAAAATTGCCTGTACGATATTTTTACTCATTTGAGTCAATTCCCAAGGAAAACTGGTATAAGGTAATTTATACTGGAATTCCCCCTGCACTTAAGGCAGTGAGCAGAAATATAGAAAAAATGTCCAATACTACAGAAAACCTTATGTTTTCCTCTGCATGGAGCTATGAAATGGTTAACGAGGACACAAATAAGGGTAAAGCAGCTATGAAACTTGCTGAAATGCTTGGTATAAAAAAAGAAAACACAGCTGCAATCGGTGACTACTTCAACGACTATGAGATGCTTAAATGTGTCGGTTTACCTGCATGCTGTGGTCAGGCTCCGAGGGGAATGAAAAAAATTGCAAAGCTTGTCACCTGCCACTGCAACAACGGTGCTGTAGCTGACTTGATTGAATATATCATTAAATACCATTCAAATAAATAAGGAGGATTATAATGGAAGAAAACAGAAAAATTGAACTGAAAAAAATTGCCGTGAATGTGCGTAAGGGTGTAATTGAAGGCACATTCAATGCAAAATCAGGCCATCCGGGCGGCTCACTTTCAATTGCAGATATTATAACATATCTCTATTTTGAAAAGATGAATGTTGATCCCGCAAATCCTGACGACGAAAACAGAGACAGATTTGTTCTTTCAAAGGGACACACTGCACCTGCGCTTTATGCTGCACTTGCACACAGAGGATTTTTCCCTGTTGAGCTCATCAAAACATTAAGAAAGCCTGATTCAATCCTTCAGGGACATCCCAGCATGAGATATACTCCCGGTGTTGACATGAGCACAGGCTCACTCGGTCAGGGTATTTCTGCTGCCTGCGGTATGGCTCTCGGTGCAAAGCTAAAGGGCAAGGATTTCAAGGTATATGTACCTCTCGGCGACGGTGAAATTGAAGAAGGACAGGTTTGGGAGGCTGCAATGTTTGCAGGCAACCGTAAGCTTGACAACCTTGTTGCTATTGTTGACTATAACAATCTTCAGATTGACGGCTCACTTGACGAAGTCAACTCACCTTATCCTATTAAAGAAAAGTTTGAAGCATTCAACTGGAATGTTGTTGAAATCAACGGCCACTGCTTCTGCGAAATTGAAGAAGCATTCAAGAAGGCTGATGAATGTAAAGATAAGCCCACCTGCATTGTCGCTCATACAGTGAAGGGCAAAGGCGTATCATTCATGGAAGACAAGTGTGACTGGCACGGCTCAGCACCCAATGCAGAGCAGTATGCGCAGGCTATGGCTGAACTTGACGCCGCTATGGCTGAACTGGAGGTGTAATTATGGCTGACGTAATTAAATGTGCAACACGAGACGCTTATGGCGCCGCTTTGAAAGAACTCGGAGCAAGAGATGATATTCTTGTTCTCGATGCAGACCTTGCAAAAGCAACCAAAACAATTACTTTCAAAAAGGAATTCCCTGAAAAGTTTATCGACTGTGGCATCGCAGAAGGTAACATGATGGGTATTGCCGCAGGTCTTTCAACAACAGGCTACACAGTTTTTGCGTCTTCATTTGCAATGTTCGCTGCAGGCAGAGCATTTGAGCAGGTAAGAAACTCAATTGCTTATCCTAAACTTAATGTTAAAATCGGCGCAACTCATGCAGGTATTTCTGTCGGTGAAGACGGTGCAAGTCACCAGTGCTGTGAAGATATCGCACTCATGCGTTCCATTCCCAATATGGTTATTATTAATCCTGCCGATGACGTTGAAGCAAAGCAGGCAGTTCTTGCAGCAGCAGAACATGACGGACCTGTTTACATGAGATTTGGCAGACTTGCAGTGCCCAGAATTAATGCAGAAGATTATAAGTTTGAGCTTGGCAAGGGTGTTGAACTCAAATCAGGCAATGATGTAACAATCGTTGCAACAGGTCTTATGGTTAACGAAGCTCTTATCGCTGCAGATATGCTTAAAGAAGAAGGCATTGATGCAAGAGTTATCAATATCCACACAATCAAGCCTATCGACAAGGAAATTCTCGTTAAGGCCGGAAAAGAAACAGGCGCTATCGTAACTGCTGAAGAACACAGCATTATCGGCGGCCTCGGCGGTGCTGTTGCAGAAGTACTTTCAGAGGAGTATCCTGTTCCCGTTATTCGTCTTGGTGTTGAAGATACCTTCGGCAAATCAGGTCCCGCTCTTGAACTTCTCAAGATTTACGGCCTTGATGCTGAACATATAGCTAAAAAAGCAAAGAAGGCTCTTGCACTCAAAAAATAATTTATATGTATTGAAAATACTCTTCTGAGGTAATATAATAAGGAGTAACAATACACGGAAAGGAATCATCTCAAATGAAAGAAATAACAAAAGATATGGTTATCGGTGACATCCTTGACGCTGAGCCAGGAACAGCAATGTTCTTTTTTGAAATGGGGATGCACTGTCTTGGCTGTCCTGCATCAAGAGGCGAAACTGTTGAAGAAGCCTGCGCTGTTCATGGCGTAAGTGAGGATGCTCTTGTTGCAAGAATCAACGAATATCTTGCTTCAAAATAAGCATATTCAGCCTTGAGCCACCTGTTTCGGGTGGCTCAGTTTGTTATCGGAGGTTAAAATGAGCAGAATTAAACTTGATACCCGTCTTTCAATGGTCGCTTCACTTGTACCTGCTTCAAATGTTGTTGCAGACATCGGTACAGACCACGCATATCTTCTGTGCCATCTGATTGAAAAAGGTGTTACACCTAAGGGAATTGCAGCTGATATAAACAAAGGTCCTCTTGAAAATGCAAGGCAGACTGTTATTGATTGCGGCATTTCAGACAAGGTCGAGCTTATTTTATCTGACGGACTTCAGAATGTGCCCGAAAATTCTGCTGACTGCATTGTTCTGGCAGGTATGGGCGGCATCCTGATTTCTGAAATTATTGAAAAAGCCTTGTGGTTACAAAATCCTGCTGTCACAATCGTTGCACAGCCTATGACACATGCTGAAGTTCTTCGTAAGTTTTTCTGTGACAACGGCTTCGTAATTATAAAAGAAAAAACTGCAACCGACGGTAAACGGTATTATGTTTCAATGTCGGCTGTTTATATAGGTGAAAAATCTGAAGTAAAGCAATCATATTATTATCTTGGTGAGCTGCTTAACAACAACGATGAAACAACACGTGAATACATAAATAAAATGCTCTTTGCACTTGAAAAAAAGCATTCTGCACAAAGAAGTGCGGGAATTGAAGATAAAGAAAATTTATCCGGACTTATAAATGAAATAAAATTGAAAACAACGGAGGTATATGGATGATTACCGTAAAAAACATCTCTGATTTTATAGATTCAATAGCTCCTTATTCATCAAAATGTGAATGGGATAATTGCGGCGTTCTTGTTGGCGACAGTGAAAAAGTTGTCAAAAAAGCTGCCTTCTGTCTTGATCTGACACATGAAACATTGGAAAATGCAAAATCAGTCGGTGCAGATCTTATTATCACTCATCATCCTATAATATTTAAAGCTCAGAAGACTTTTCTGAAAGGCGATTTGTCCTTTGAGCTTGCTTCAAGCGGAATAAGTGCTATCTCCGCACATACCTGCTTTGACTGTGCCGACGGCGGAGTTAATGATGTTCTTTGCGAAATTCTCGGAATAAGAAACGCCGTTGGAGTTGAATCTGTCGAGTGTTCTGTTCCGATGGCAAGAATAGGTAATGTTGACAGAATTTCTTCTGTTGATTTTGCGAAATTTGTCAGTGAAAAGCTGAACACCGTCTGCAGAGTGGTCGACTGTGAAAATGAAATTAAAAAGGTAGCTGTCTGCGGCGGTGCAGGAATGGATTTTATTCCCGACGTAATAAAAATGGGCGCTGACGCTTTCGTTACCGGTGATATCAGCCATCATCAGATGCTTGATGCAAAGGAAAAGGGCATAACAGTTGTTGCAGCAGGTCATTTTGAAACTGAAAATCCATCTATGGGCAGACTTATGGGTATGATAAAAAAAGAGTTCAGTTCGCTTGATTGTGTTATGCTCAAACAGACTAATCCGATTAAATTTATTGGTTAAAGGTGTAATATGGCTTTAGACGGAATTTTTTTAAGAAAAGTCAGAAATGAACTTCGGCAGAATGCTGTCGGACTTCGTGTTGACAGAGTCAATCAACCTACAAAAGATGAAATAGTTCTGAATCTGAGAGGTAGAAGTATTCAAAGAAAGCTGCTTTTGTGTGTTCGTGCAGATAGCCCGAGAATTCATTTCACATCTCATAATATTGACAATCCTCCTGTGCCTCCCATGTTTTGTATGCTTTTAAGAAAGTATCTTCAGGGTGCACTTATCAAGGATGTCAGACAGGTTGAAACAGACAGAATTATATTCATTGATTTTGATGCAACTAATGAAATCGGTGACAGAATTGAAATCAGCCTTTGCATCGAAATCATGAGCAAATATTCTAATCTGATTCTGCTTTCAAAGGATAAAATCATCGACTCTATCAAGCGTGTCGATTACACAACATCATCGGTGCGTCAGATTCTGCCCGGACTTGAGTATAACCTGCCGCCGAAGCAGGATAAGCTCTGCATTGAGAATGCAACTGTTGAAGATATAACAGACCGTATACTTTCATATAGGGACAAGTATCTTTCATCAGCGATAATGAACACAATTCAGGGTGTGTCACCGGTTGTTGCAAGGGAAATTGCCTTTAAAACAGCCTTTGATGACCTTTATGTCAGTTGCCTCGATAACAATCAGCTAATAAGGCTGTCTGACATTATCCGCTCAATTAAAGAAAATCTTGACATCAACGACAGGGTGTTTATGCTTTGTGAAGCAAACGGCAAGCCAAAGGATATGTCACATCTTGCTGTGCATCAGTATGGTGATGTGCTTGTGTCAAAGGAATATGAAAGCTGCTCAGAGCTTCTGGATGATTTTTATTTTGAGCGTGACAGAATCAACCGTATCAATCACAGAGGTCATGAACTTATCAGGCTTCTGAACAATCTGACAGAACGAACTGCAAGAAAAATTTCTCTTCAGAAGGAAGAACTCAAGCGTTGTGAAGATAAAGAACAGTTAAGACTTTACGGTGAGCTTATTGTGGCAAATATGCACAGACTTCACAAGGGTGTAACATTCTATGAGGTTGAAAACTATTACGATGACTGCAAGCTTATTAAGATTCCGTGCAGCCCTGCATTATCGCCTCAGGAAAACCAGAAAAAGTATTATAAAGAGTACCGGAAGGCACAGACTGCTGAAAAAATGCTTGTTGATCTGATAAAAGACGGAGAAAATGAGCTTATATATCTTGAATCGGTTCTTGATGAGCTTTCGAGAGCTGACACAGACAGTGAAATTTCTGCAATAAGACTTGAATTGTCTGACAGCGGATATATTAAAAACACAAAGGGCAAAAAACAAAAACCACCTAAAGAATTGCCTCCCCACGAATTCATAAGTGATGACGGATTCAGAATTCTTGTCGGAAGAAATAATGTTCAGAATGAAAAATTATCTCTTAAAACTGCAAATAAAAATGATATGTGGCTTCACACACAGAAAATTCCAGGCTCACATGTTATAATCTTCGGTGAGGGCAGGGATATATCTGACTTTTCAATCGAACAGGCTGCTGTTATTGCAGCATATCACAGCAAGGCAAAGGATTCATCTCTTGTGCCTGTTGATTACACAAGAGTCAAGCAGCTGAAAAAGCCTAACGGCGGCAAGGCGGGTATGGTTATATATCACGAATACTGGACAATTATAACGAATCCCGATAAAGAGCTGGTTGAAAGGCTCAAGGTAAAATAAATACTAAAAGGAGGGGATGATATGTCATTTGCACATCTGCATCTTCATACAGAATACAGTCTTCTTGACGGAGCCTGCAGAATCAATAAGCTGATGGACCGTGTGCTTGAGCTCGGTCAGAATTCTGTTGCAATAACCGATCACGGAGTCATGTACGGCGCTGTCGATTTTTATAAGGCGGCAAAAGAAAAAGGTGTTAAACCAATTATCGGTTGTGAGTGTTATGTCGCACAAAGAAGCAGACACGATAAGGTTCACGGGCTTGATAATGAAAGATATCATCTCGTTCTTCTTTGTGAAAATAATATCGGTTATCAGAATCTCATTGCAATGGTCAGTAAGGCATGGACTGAAGGCTTTTACACAAAGCCGAGAATTGACCGTGAGCTCCTTGAAAAGCATCATGAAGGTCTTATTGCGCTTTCAGGCTGCCTTGCAGGTGAAATTCCACAGGTGCTTATGAGAGGGGATTATGAAGGTGCAAAAAAGATAGCTCTCTGGCACCGTGATTTATTCGGTGAGGGCAGATATTTTCTTGAAATCCAGAATCACGGACTTCGTGAACAACTTGATATTATTCCCGAGCTCGTTCGTCTTTCAAAAGAAACAGGTATTCCTCTTGTTGCAACAAACGATGCCCATTATCTGAAAAAAGAGGATTCATCTGTTCAGCAGGTGCTTATCTGCATTCAGACAAACCATGTTCTCGGTGAAGCAACGGGGCTTGAGTTCAGCACGGATGAATTCTATGTCAAGAGCGAGAACGAAATGCTCGAGCTTTTTTCGCAGATTCCCGAGGCTGTTTATAACACACAGAAAATTGCCGATATGTGCAATGTTGAGTTCGAGTTCGGAAACACAAAGCTCCCGCATTTCGAAGTGCCCAACAGCATGGATCACTTTGAATATTTCAAAAATCAGTGCTTCTACGGCCTTTCACAGCATTTGGGTGATAATCCACCGCAAAATTACATTGACAGATTGAATTATGAGCTTGATGTAATCAATAAAATGGGATATGTTGATTATTTCCTCATTGTGCACGATTTTATCAGATATGCAAAAAGCAAGAATATTCCTGTTGGCCCCGGAAGAGGCTCGGGCGCAGGCTCACTTGCTGCCTATTGCATCGGTATAACCGGCATTGATCCGATCAAATACAATCTTCTTTTCGAGCGTTTTCTTAACCCTGAAAGGGTAAGCATGCCTGACTTTGATATTGACTTCTGTTATGTAAGACGTCAGGAAGTAATTGATTATGTTATCTCGAAGTACGGTGCTGACCATGTGGCACAGATAGTCACCTTTGGTACTATGGCTGCAAGAGCGGCAATCCGAGATGTGGGCCGTGTGCTCGGACTTCCTTATGCAACGGTTGATGAAGTTGCAAAGCTTATACCTAACGAGCTTAAAATTACAATTGACAAAGCATTGAAGTCAAATGATTTCAGACACTTATATGATACTAATGAGGATGTCAGACGCCTTGTTGATATTGCAAGGCAGGTTGAAGGTATGCCAAGACACACATCTACCCATGCAGCAGGTGTTGTCATCACAAGAGATCCGGTTTCGACATATGTACCCTTGGCGGTCAATGACGAAAGTGTTGTCACTCAGTTCACAATGGTGACACTTGAACAGCTGGGACTTCTCAAAATGGACTTTCTCGGTCTGCGAACACTGACTGTCATTAATGATGCCGTCAGGATGATTAAAAGAGCAAACCCTGATTTTGATATCAATCAGATTGATGTTACCGACGAAAAAACCTTTGAAATGCTCTCTATGGGCAGAACTGATGCTGTGTTCCAGTATGAATCTGCAGGTATGAGGAGTGTGCTGTCAAGACTTAAGCCACAGAGCCTTGAAGATCTGATTGCTGTTATTTCTCTTTATCGTCCCGGTCCTGCCGATTCAATCGACACTTATATTCACAACAGACACAATCCGCAGGATACTGTGTATAAATCAGAGCTTTTGTGTGATATTCTCGATGTTACATACGGCTGCATGGTGTATCAGGAGCAGGTAATGGAAATCTGCCGTAAGCTGGCAGGCTATTCCTACGGCAGAGCTGATCTTGTCCGTCGTGCCATGAGCAAAAAGAAGCTTGATGTTATGGAAAAGGAGCGTCAGATTTTCATTTACGGTCTGCCTGAGGCTGGAATCTGCGGTGCTGTTAAAAACGGGGTGAGCGAAGATACTGCAAACGCAATTTTTGATGAAATGTCAAACTTTGCAAAATATGCCTTCAATAAATCACATGCTGCAGCTTACGCCTATGTTTCTTATCAGACGGCATACTTAAAGGCGCATTATCCTTGTGAAATACTTGCAGCGACGCTCACAAGCGTGCTTGATTCATCAAGCAAGGTGTCAACATATATTGCAGAGTGTACACGTCTGGGAATCAAGGTGCTCTCACCAAGCATAAACAGCAGCTTCGAGGGCTTCACGGTTAAAAACGGTGCAATCAGATTCGGTCTTCTTGCCATAAAGAACCTCGGCAGAGGCTTCATTAAAACAATTATTGACACCCGTGAGCAGGGCGGTAAATATGAAAGCTTTTACTCCTTCTGCAAGCGTGTTTATGGGGGCAAAGACTTCAACCGCCGTGCAGTTGAAAGCCTGATAAAATGCGGTGCGGTTGACGGTCTCGGCCTTAACAGAAGGCAGATGCTTTATATGCTGCCGATTATTATTGAAGAGCTTGATGCTGATAAAAACAGAAATGTAATCGGTCAGATAGGCTTTTTTGATGAAGGCTCAGAGTTTTCTCACCTTAACGAAATGTCTGTGCCTGACCTTGAAGAAATGCCCTATAATGAGCTTTTACGATTCGAAAAGGACATAACAGGTCTTTATATATCCGGGCATCCTATGGATGAATATAAGCAATTGTCTGAAAAAATTAATTCTGACAGAATTGCCGATATTCTTGAAAGTGACGGTTCCTTCGGCTCAAAGTTCAAGGATAATTCCAATGTAAAAATCATGGGAATAATTTCAAGGCTTGAAAAGAAAACAACAAAAAATAACTCAACAATGTGCTTTGCAGAAATTGAAGATATCTCTGCAAGCATTGAATGTATTATTTTTTCAAAGCTTTTTTCTGATAAGGCAATATTTCTGCAGCCCGGTAATATTGTTGTTATCCGTGGCAGACTCAGTATGCGTGAAGACAGAGATCCCACAATTATATGCGAAAGCATTGAGCCGAATCCGAAAAATATATACAAGGACGAAAAAACAGAAAGCACAGACAAGTCAAAGAAAAAGCAGCGACAGGGTGTTTTTCTTCGTCTTTCATCGGAAGATGCGGCGAAGAAGAAAAAGATTGATACTCTTGTTGAGATTTTTGACGGAACATTTCCTGTATATCTTTACTATACTGATACAAAGGTATATACAAATATCGGCCATGTGTCTGTCAATGAGCATATGATAAATGAGCTTGAATACATTCTCGGCGAAGAAAATGTTGTGTTGAGGAAGAATTAAACGAAGCTGTGGCTGAAAAATAGCTATTTTATGTATAAACCTTGACATTTATGGCTAAAAGTGTATAATTTAATAGATTATTTTATCAAAGGATTCCGAAGGCATAAAGCGGCTGACGGAACCGTAGGAGGATGTTACAATGATTAAGACAATAGGTGTTTTGACAAGCGGCGGCGACGCTCCCGGCATGAATGCAGCTATCAGAGCTGTTGTACGTGCAGGCTGTGAGCTCGGCATGAAGGTATACGGCATCAGAAGAGGCTATAACGGCCTTATGGAAGATGATATGTATGAAATGAACCTTCGTTCAGTTTCTGACATTATCAACAGAGGCGGCACAATTCTCTATTCAGCAAGAAGCTCACGCTTCAAGACTGAGGAAGGTATGGCAGATGCCATCGAAACCTGCAAGAAAAGGGGCATTGAAGGCCTTGTTGTTATCGGCGGTGACGGCTCATTCAGAGGCGCAAGAGACCTTTCACTTCGCGGCATTCCCTGTGTTGCAATTCCCGGCACAATCGACAACGATATCGGCTGCTGCGATTACACAATCGGCTATGACACATCAATGAATACAATTATGCAGATGGTTGACAGAATCAGAGATACAGCTGAATCTCATGACCGTTGCGCAGTTGTTGAGGTTATGGGCAGAGGTGCAGGCTACCTGGCACTTTCATCAGGTATCGCTTGCGGTGCTACTTCAATTCTTATTCCTGAAGTTCCCTATGATTTTGACCGTGATGTTATCGAAAGAATGAAGAGAACACAGAAGAGTAACAAGGTTCACTTTGTTATCATCGTTTCCGAGGCAATCGGCGGTGTTGAAGAGATGGCAAAAAGAATTCAGGCTGAAACCGGTGTTGAAGCAAGAGCAACAATTCTCGGTCATGTTCAGCGTGGCGGCTCACCCACATCAAAGGACAGAATCGTTGCAAGCCAGATGGGTTATCATGCAGTTCAGCTTCTCAAGGACGGTATCGGTAACAGAGTTGTTGCTATGCAGAAGGAAAATATTCTTGATTTTGATATTTTCGAAGCACTCAACATGAAAAATTCAGTTGACCTTGATATGTATAAAATGGCTCTTGAAATTTCAATCTGATTATTTATATTCCTACCTGTAAAGAGCCCGAGATGGGCTCTTTATTTTTTATTGACACGGGAGAAAGCGATGGATAAAGAAAACAACACAACAGATATAGTTAAAAAAGCGAATATCCATGATAATCACCGGAAAAGAATGAGAGAAAGCTTTTTTGAACATGGCTTTGACGGAATGGACGACCATGAAATCTTAGAAATGGTTTTGTATTATGCTTTACCGAGAAGGAACACAAACGAAATCGCTCATTCACTGATAAATCATTTCGGCTCATTTTCTGAGGTTCTTGAAGCTGATAAATCTGAGCTTGTTACGGTTCCGTATATTACTGATAATGCTGTGTTTCTGCTTAAAATGATTCTTCCAATGTATAAGCGATACAGACAAAGTGCTTCTGAACGAAACAGAAAGTTTGAAAGCACTGAGCAGATTGCAGAATATCTGATGTCAAAATTTGTTGACACAAACAATGAATGTGTTTATGCTATGTTTTTTGACACAGAAATGAACCTTATTAAATGCAGCAAGCTTAATGAGGGTGATATCTCTTCATCTATGTTTGATTTCAGAAAGCTTGTCAAAGCTGTGCTTGAAACAAAGGCAACCTCGGTGATTATTTCTCATAATCATCCCCACGGCATTACACTTCCGTCACGGGAGGATGTTGCAGTCACCGAAAGTGCATATTATCTTCTCAGGACTCTGAAGGTCAATTTGCTTGATCACATAATAGTTTCGCAGACAGCATATTCCTCAATGGTAAAAATGCCGAAATTTGCACACATCTTTTACGGCCTTGATCCCTTGTTTCCCGATGAAAAATAGAAGATTGATATTCCTGAGCTTATCAGAAAATAAGTTCAGGAATTTTTTATAAAAAACATATCTAACACTTTATTTTTTAAAAATGCTGTGGTATAATAAGAACAAATGTTTACTTGATGGGAGACTTTGCTGTGGATCATTTCAAACTCGTTTCACCCTTTGAGCCGACAGGCGACCAGCCTGAGGCGATTGATGCCATTGTTGAAGGTGTCAGAAACGGTGCACTTGAGCAGACACTTATGGGTGTAACAGGCTCAGGCAAAACATTCACAATGGCAAACATTATTGCAAAGCTCAACCGTCCCACCCTTGTTCTTGCTCATAACAAAACCCTTGCCGGTCAGCTGTGCAGTGAGTTCAAAGAGTTTTTTCCTGAAAATGCAGTTGAATACTTTGTATCCTATTATGACTACTATCAGCCCGAAGCATATATCCCCACAACAGACACATACATCGAAAAGGACTCTGCTATCAATGACGAGATTGATAAGCTGCGTCACTCTGCAACATCAGCCCTTTCGGAAAGACGTGATGTAATTATTGTTGCAAGTGTATCCTGTATCTATTCACTCGGCAACCCGATTGATTATAGGAATATGGTCATATCTTTAAGGCTGGGTATGGAGAAAAGCAGGGACGAGCTTATTTCAAAGCTTGTTGAAATTCAGTATGAAAGAAACGACATTAACTTTATCCGAAACAAGTTCAGAGTAAGAGGGGATGTAGTTGAAATTTATCCTGTCTATACATCGGACACAGCAATAAGAGTTGAATTTTTCGGCGATGAAATTGACAGAATAAGTGAAATCAATCCGCTGACTGGTGAAATTAAAAATAACCTTACACATGTTGCGATTTATCCTGCCTCGCACTATGTTGTTTCCCCTGAAAAGCTTGAAGCGGCTATGGAAGAAATCAAGCAAGAAATGGAAGAAAGAGTTATAGAATTCACAAAGCAGGGTAAGCTTCTTGAAGCGGAAAGAATTAAGCAAAGAACAACTTATGACCTTGAAATGCTGCGTGAAACAGGCTTTTGTAAGGGCATTGAAAACTATTCAAGAATAATGTCGGGCAGACCTGAGGGTGAAGCTCCATTTACACTGATAAACTATTTTCCTGACGATTTTCTGTTGTTTGTTGATGAATCCCATGTAATGCTCCCGCAGTTAAGGGCGATGTACGGCGGTGACAGGTCAAGAAAGGAAAGTCTGATTGAGTTCGGCTTCCGTCTGCCCTCAGCATATGACAACAGGCCGCTTAAATTCGATGAGTTTTATTCAATGGTCGGTCAGAAGGTGTTTGTCAGCGCAACACCCGGTCCCTTTGAAAAAGAAAAAAGCGACAGAATTGTTGAGCAGATTATCAGGCCTACCGGTCTTCTTGATCCGATTATAACTGTCAAACCGACAGAGGGTCAGATTGATGATATTGTCAGTGAAATCAATATCAGAACAGAACGAGGCGAAAGAGTTCTTATTACCACACTTACAAAAAAGATGGCTGAATCTCTCACCGACTACCTTGATGATCTTGGCATCAAGGTCAGATATATGCACTATGATGTCGATACAATGGAAAGAATGGAAATTATCCGTGATCTGCGTCTTGGCGTGTTCGATGTTCTTGTCGGTATCAATCTTTTAAGAGAAGGTCTTGACATTCCAGAAGTATCTTTAGTCGTTATTCTTGACGCTGACAAAGAGGGCTTTCTCCGTTCCGAAACATCCCTTGTTCAGACAATCGGCAGAGCAGCAAGAAATGCAAACGGTGAAGTTATCATGTATGCTGACTGTGTCACCCCTTCTATGGAAAAGGCAATTTCAGAAACAGTCAGACGAAGAAAAATTCAGAGCGAATATAATCAGAAGCGTGGTATTATTCCGCAGACAATCAAAAAGGATGTCAGACAGATTCTTGAAATTTCCACAAAGTCTGTTGACACTGACAAGGCCTTTAAGCGTTTGTCAAGATCTGACAAGGAAAAAATGATTAAGCAGCTTACTGCCGAAATGCGTGATGCAGCAAAGATTCTTGAATTTGAGCATGCAGCAATGATAAGAGATAAAATTGAAAAGCTTAAAAATATGATGTAAAATCAGAAAGGTTTTATATGGCACAAAAAGATTTGATAATTAAAGGTGCAAGAGAGCACAACCTTAAAAATGTTGACCTGACAATACCAAGGGATAAGTTTGTCGTTTTTACAGGTTTATCAGGTTCAGGAAAATCTTCTCTTGCTTTTGACACAATTTATGCAGAGGGACAGCGTCGTTATGTTGAATCTCTGTCCTCTTATGCAAGACAGTTTCTCGGTCAGATGGAAAAGCCTGATGTTGATTACATCGAAGGTCTTTCTCCGGCAATTTCAATTGACCAGAAAACCACATCAAAAAATCCCCGTTCAACCGTCGGTACAATAACTGAAATCTATGACTATTTCCGCCTGCTTTATGCGAGAATAGGCATACCACACTGCACAGTGTGCGGCAGAGAGATCAAGCATCAGACTGTTGATCAGATTGTTGAAAAGGTTATGCAGCTGCCTGAAAACACAAAAATTCAGCTTCTTTCACCAATAGTAAGAGGAAGAAAAGGTGAATATGTCAAAGAGCTTGAAGGTATACGCAAATCAGGCTTTGTCAGAGTGCGGATTGACTCAATTGTTTATGATTTGTCAGAGAAAATTCAGCTTGATAAAAACAAAAAGCATAATATTGAAGTTGTTGTTGACCGCCTTGTTATTAAGGACAGCATCAAGTCAAGACTTGCAGACTCAGTTGAAACTGCAACAAAGCTTTCAGACGGTCTTCTGATAATTGATGTTATCGACAAAGAAGAACTCATGTTTTCACTGAATTATGCCTGTCCCGAACACGGTGTATCAATCGGTGAAATTACACCGAGAATGTTTTCCTTCAACAGTCCCTTCGGATCTTGCAAAAAATGCTCAGGACTTGGTGTTTTCATGGAAATTTCTCCGTCAATGATAATTCCTGACAGAAAGCTTTCAATAAGGCAGGGTGCAATCAAAGCATTCGGTTGGTCTGCTAAAGATTCATCAAGTATTGCAGGAATGTATTTTGATGCGCTGGGAAAAAAATACGGCTTTGATTTTGACACTCCCATAGAGGATTTCAGCCTTGAGGCATACAATGCTCTGCTTTTCGGCACAAAGGGCGAAAAATTGAAAATGGAGAGAAGCACAAGCTTTGGAGGCGGCACTTATTACACAGCCTTTGAAGGTCTTGTCAATAATCTTCAGCGCAGATACAACGAATCACAGAGTGAGCTTTCAAGACGCGAAATTGAATCACTCATGACAACAAATGAATGCAAGGAGTGTAACGGAGCAAGGCTCAGCAAAGAGGCTTTATGCGTTACCGTTTGCGAAAAAAATATACATGAGGTTTGTTCAATGAGCATCTCAGATTCATTGAAATTTGTTCGTTCATTGAAGGAAAGGCTTTCCGAAAGAGAGCTTATGATAGGAAATCTCATAATCAAAGAAATTATTGAAAGACTCTCTTTTCTTGAAAGTGTCGGTCTTGATTATCTTACACTGTCGCGTCAGTCAGGCTCTCTTTCAGGCGGTGAAAGCCAGAGAATCCGTCTTGCAACACAGATCGGATCTTCGCTTGTCGGTGTGCTTTATATCCTTGATGAACCCAGTATCGGTCTTCACCAGAGGGACAATGAAAAGCTTATCGGCACACTCAAGCATCTTCGTGACATCGGTAACACTCTTGTAGTTGTTGAGCATGATGAGGATACTATGCTTGAAGCTGACCATATAGTTGACGTAGGTCCCGGTGCAGGTATTCACGGCGGCGAAATTGTCTGTCAGGGCACTGCTAAGGATATAATGAACTGTGAAAGATCACTGACAGGTCAGTATTTGTCCGGGAAGAAAAAGGTTCCCGTACCCGAAACAAGAAGAAAAGGTAACGGAAAATTCCTTGAAATATTCGGTGCAGGGCAGAACAATCTTAAAAATATCGATGTTAAAATCCCTTTAGGAGAGCTTGTGTGCATTACAGGTGTTTCCGGTTCCGGCAAATCCTCTCTTGTCAATGAGATTCTGTATAAGCATCTTTCAAACGAGCTGAACGGGGCAAAGAAAATTCCGGGGCAGTTCAGAAAAATGAAGGGCGTTGAGTATCTTGACAAGGTTATAGATATTGATCAGTCACCTATAGGCAGAACGCCGCGCTCAAATCCTGCGACCTATACAGGCGTGTTCAATGATATCAGAGAGCTTTTCGCTCAGACTGCTGACTCAAAAGCAAAAGGGTACACTGCCAGCCGTTTCTCCTTCAATGTCAAGGGCGGCCGCTGCGAGGCTTGTCAGGGTGACGGTATTGTTAAAATTGAGATGCACTTTCTTGCTGATATTTATGTGCCTTGCGAAGTTTGCAAGGGCATGAGATATAACAGCGAAACTCTTTCTGTAAAGTTCAAGGGTAAGTCTATTTACGATGTGCTTGAAATGACAGTTGAAGAGGGGATGATGTTCTTTGAAGCTCACCCGAAGATATACCGTAAGCTTAAAACACTCTATGATGTAGGTCTCGGATATATCAAAATCGGTCAGCCTGCAACCACTCTATCAGGTGGCGAGGCACAAAGAGTCAAGCTGTCAACAGAGCTTTCAAAAACCTCAACAGGCAAAACAATTTATATCCTTGACGAGCCAACAACAGGTCTGCACGCAGCTGACGTTCACCGTCTTGTAAATGTTCTGCATTCTCTTGTTGATAATGGCAACAGTGTTGTTGTGATTGAGCATAATCTTGATGTGATCAAATGTGCAGATCACATTATCGACCTCGGACCCGAAGGCGGCGACGGGGGAGGCACTGTTGTTGCAGTAGGTACACCTGAAGAGGTTGTTAAAAATGATGCTTCATACACAGGTCGTTATCTCAAAAAGCTTTTATAAATTAAGATCGGCAGACGAGAGCTTTACTCGTCTGCTTTTTTCATATAATATGCCTGCAAGATAAATCAGAAAAAATAATCTGTCTTTTGTAAAATTTTGATAAACTATATACATATTTTTTCGAAAAAACTTGCATTTTTTTATAAAGCATGATAAACTTGTTTTTATGAAAAAATGTATATGGAGGAAGATTAAACATGAACATTATGTCTAAACTTCACAAGCTTTTTGGCACAACGCCCGGTGTCGGTGTTCAGCCGAAGGAAGCTGTTGCTTACGGTGTTGCCGGCTTCGGTCAGAACTTTATCTGCACCATTATCGGCTCATACCTCACCGTATTTTTAACAGACGCTCTTCTTTTTGGTGCTGACGGTGTTAAGGTTGGTTTCCTTGAAGGCTCACTTGCAGTTGCAGTTCTTATGCTTGCAACCAGAATTTTTGACGCTTTCAACGATCCCATTATGGGTTCAATTGTCGACAAAACAAGAACTAAATGGGGTAAGTGCAGACCTTATCTCAAATGGATGGCGATTCCCATCGGCATTTGTACAATTCTCTGTTTCCTGCCCGTCTATCAGTCAAAAACATTATGGGCGTTCCTCGTCGTTTCTGTTGTTTATGTTATCTGGTCAGTTGTTTACACTGTTGCTGACGTTCCCTATTGGGGCATGGCAACCTGTCTTACAAACGACACAACAGTCAGAGGTAACATCCTCACAGTTGTCCGTCTTGTATGTACATTAGGTGCCGGCATCGTTACTGTTGGTGTTCCCATCATCACTGACGCAGTTACAAAGAAATTCAAGTATCCTGTTGGCGATTATGCACTTATCCTTAAAGAAAAAGGCGATGCTGTTTTAAAGCTTGTTAACAATGAGCTTGCTCTGACAGAAAACTTTTCAAATATTCAGCTTCAGCTGGCTGATATCAAGGATATCGTTATCGATAAAGCTGCAACATTTGAACAGGAAATTGTTGATATTGTCAACAAGGCTGTAACATCATTTGAAGGAACAGTTATGGTTGACTATGTCACAAAAAATGCTGATACTCTCAAATGGACATATTTCATCTGTGCTCTTGTGTTTGTTGCTGCTGCAATGCCCATGTTCTTCTACGGTTTCAAGAACACAAAGGAACATATCACAGCAAATTATGATAATATTCCCTCATTCGGCCACAACATCAAGCTCCTGTTCAAGAACAAAGAGCTTCTTCTCATCGTTCTTTCAGGTGTTCTCGGCGGTGCAAGAATGGTTTATTCCTATACCGGCGGTCTTTACTTTGCAAAGTACGTTCTTAAGAATGAAGGCTTATACGGCATTATAACAATGCTTGTTATTCCCGGAGGTCTTGTTGCATCAGTCCTTGTTCCCTGGATGACAAAGATATTCACCAAGAAATGGACATATATCATTGTACATCTCTTCGGCGGCGCTGTAATGGCTGTTATGTATTTTGTCGGCTATGACAAGCCCTGGAAGCTTATTGTTTCAGCAATCGGCCTTGTTCTTCTCGGTATTCCTCAGGGCGTCAACAACATCATGAGCTATGCTATGATCGGTGACACAGTTGACTATCTTGAATGGAAAACCGGTGAAAGAGGCGAAGGTATCTGCTTCGCAATGCAGACACTTATCAACAAGGTTGGTATGGCATTCGGTGCATTTATCGGTATCGTTTCACTTTACTTTGCAGGCATCGACACGGAAACAGGCTTTGTTCAGTCACCTGCAACACTTTGGAATATGCTTATCCTTTCCGGTGTTATCAGTATGTTTGCTTGTGCTGTTCCCATGTTCTTCTATACTCTTACTGAAAAGAGACAGAGAGAGCTTGTTGCTGAAATCGAAGCAAGAAAAGCAAAGAAATAATTTCACTGATTTTAAAGGCTGTTCCCTTACAGAGCAGCCTTTTTATAAAAATAAGGAGTTGATTTATTATGGAGAGAAAATGGTATAAAGAGATGTCCGTTTATCAGATCTGGCCCCGTAGCTTCTGCGACGGTAACGGTGACGGCATCGGTGACCTTAAGGGTATCATCTCAAAGCTCGACTACATCAAGGATTTAGGCGTTGACGCTATCTGGTTCTCACCCCTTTATCCTTCACCCAATGCTGACTACGGCTATGATATAGCCAACTACCGTGACATTTCTGAAGATTACGGTACACTTGAAGAATTCAAGCTTCTTCTTGACGAAGCTCACAAGAGAGATCTCAAGGTTATTATGGACCTTGTTGTTAACCACACCTCAGACGAACACGAATGGTTCAAGGAAAGCAAAAAAGGCGAAGACAATCCCTATCACGACTATTACATCTGGAGAAAGGGCAGAAAGCCCGGCAAAGAGCCTAATAACTGGCTTTCAACATTCCAGGGTAAAGCATGGGAATACTGCAAGGACATTGATAAGTATTATCTTCATGTTTTTGCAAAGGGTCAGCCTGACCTTAACATGGATAACCCGAAGGTTCGTCAGGAAGTTAAGGATATCATCCGCTTCTGGCTTGATATGGGAGTTGACGGATTCAGAGAAGATGTTATCACCTTTATTTCAAAGAAGCCCGGTCTTCCCAACGGATTCCCGCTTCCCACAGCTACAGGTATTGAGCATTACACTAACGGTCCTAACCTTAAGAAGTACCTTCGCGAATTCAAGGAAATCTACGATGAATATGACTGCTTTACCGTTGGTGAAGCTCCCATGATGACAACAAAGAAGGCTCTTGAGTTCATCAGAGAAGGTGACGATCAGCTTCTTAACATGATGTTCCACTTCGAACACATGGGCTGTGACAATATCATGACTAACTGGCTTGTTACTCCCTTCAGAAAGGGCAAGCTCAAGAAGGTTTATGCACGTTGGCAGAAGGATCTTTATGGTATTGCATGGAATGCAAACTACATTGAAAACCATGACCAGCCCCGTATTATCTCACGTTACGGCAGCGAAAAGTACCGTGTACAGAGCGGTAAGATGCTTGCAACAATGTACATCTGCCAGAGCGGTACTCCCTTCATTTATCAGGGTCAGGAAATCGGTATGACCAATCCTAAGATTGACAAAATCGAAAGATATAAGGACGTTTCATCCTTCAACAACTATGAAATGTTCAAGAAGCTTCACATTCCTGAGAAAATCACAATGAAGTTCTGCATGTATGCTTCAAGAGACAACGCAAGAACTCCCATGCAGTGGAATGCTGAAAAGAATGCAGGCTTCACAACAGCTGATGAACCCTGGTTTGAGGTCAACCCCAACTACAGAGAAATCAATGTTGAGCAGGCACAGGGTGATGAGCACTCAATTCTTAACTACTACAAGAAGCTTCTTAAATTCCGTAAAGAAAACGATATCGTTAAATACGGTGATTTTAAGATGCTCAACACCTGCAACAATATCTTTGCATATGTAAGAACATATAAGAACGAAAAGATGCTTGTTCTCTGCTCATTCACAGACGGCGAACTCACATTCAGAGCACCTAAGGACTTTGATCTTAATAGTGCAGAGCTTGTTCTTTCAAACTATGATAACAACCCTGTTGTTCATAACGGCTTCATGACAAGACCTTATGAAACAAGAGTATATCTTATCAAATAATTAATTAGATAGCTTTTATTAAAGGCAGATACATGATTTAATGTATCTGCCTTATACTTTGGTTATAATTCAGGATGATCTGCCATTATTTTAAGCTTGTTCCATCTTCTGTCAACTTCGTTCTGAATGCTGTCTGTTATATCTTCATATCCGTCACGGCACAAATGCTTTGTGCGTCCCATCATGGAAAGCCAGTCTGACACTGGGATTTTTTTGTTTTTGCTTTCGGGATTGTAGGTTATGCTTGTGATTCCGTTTTCAATTTCGTACAAGGGAAAATAACAGCTGTTTACCGCAGCGGCAATAACCTTTCTTTCAGTCTGAGGTTTATCGCCCCAGTTCAGCGGACAGGCAGATAGACATCTGATATATGCAGTTCCGTAGTTGTCTGCATAATACTGTGCTTTTGCAGCTTTTTTTATAAAATCATTCGGCTCTGATTCAGCCGCAGTTGCAACATAAGGAATGCCGGTAGCCGCCATCAGCTGAGGCATATCTTTATGGAAAAATTTCTTTCCATAGCTGTTTTTTCCGAGATGTGAAGTTGCACTTCTGGCACCCTTCGGAGTTGAATATGAAAGCTGATAGCCTGTGTTCATATATCCACCGTTGTTATATTCGAATATAATCAAAGGCTCGTTTCTGATTGCTGTTGCAAGGGCAGAGCCCATTCCGATATCCATACCGCCGTCACCGCTTATCATGACAAAGGTAATTTTTCCCTCAGGAATTTCACCTCGTCTTTGTTTTTGTTTGTACATTTCTGCAAGGCCTGAAAGAGTGGCTGCTCCATTCTGAAAAAGATTGTGAATATAGGGAACTTTGAATGCTGTTTTCGGATATCCCGTTGTAACAACCATACCGCAGCCTGTCTGGAACAAAAGCACGACATTTCCCTCAATACCTCTTAAAAGCAAGTTAAGATTTACAGGAATACCACACCCGGGGCAAGCACCGTGACCGGGAGCGATACGTTTTTCTCTTTTTAGTGTGTCACGTACTGTTGCGCCCTTTATAGTCAATAAGCCTTTACTTTTTTCAGTTAATATAATCTTTTCAGGTGCTTTTGCTGCTTCAAAGTATTGTTCATGCTTATAATCAGTATCGCCTTTATATACACCGATATAGTCAAAATCTGCAGCATTACCTTTTATGCAGGACTCAAACAAATCAATTGCATCAGATTCGTAAAAATCAAGTCCACCAAGTCCGTATATTCTGCTGATGACTTTTGCATCAACACTGTGTTTATGAAGTGCAGCGCATATTTCGTGTGTCATGTTGCCGCCGTCAGAGCCGTAGCTGTCCTGCCTGTCAGCTACAATAACTGTTTCAGCTTTTTTGCAGATTTCTGCTATTTGCTCTGATGGGAACGGACGCAGAACGGAAAGTGAAAACACGCCGGCCTTTATATTTTTTTCTCTTAATTTGTCAACGGCAGATTTCGCAGTAAGATATGCAGAGCCTAAAACAAACATAATCACATCAGCATCATTGGTTTTATAGCTTTTTACGCAGTTTAGCTTTCTGCCTGAAACTGACTCATACTCACCGAAAATTTCAGGAATAACCGCTCTTGCTTTTTCCATTGCAAGATGGAGCTGATATTTGTTGTTTATAAGGTCAGGCTCGTTCATGTAAGAGCCGATTGTAATCGGCTTGTTTACATCAAGAACACCTGAATAATCTGTGCCTGAGCCTATGAAATCAAGCACATCATTATCGTGTGAAAAAACATAACAGTTCCGCTTCTGATGGCTTGTGAAAAAGCCGTCAAAAGCAACAATAACAGGAAGTCTTAATTTTTCGGCAATTTTCACTGCACATATATTAAGGTCATAAACCTCCTGAGGCGAATCGGCAAAAAGAATAATCCAGCCGGTGTTCAATGTGTACATTATATCACTGTGGTCTCCCTTTATTGAAAGAGGTCCCGAAACAGTGCGGCAGGCAACATTCATTACCATCGGAAGCCTTGTACCTGACTGAACCGGCAACTGCTCGAGTGCATATAAAAGTCCGTTTGCCGAGGTTGCATTGAACACACGTCCTCCGCCTGCAGAAGCACCGTAGCAGATTCCTGCTGCACTGTGCTCGCCTTCAGCCGGTATCATTGAAATGCAGTGTTCACCGTCTGCCTTCATCTGATCAAGATATTCAGCTATCTGTGTTGACGGTGTGATAGGGTAGTATCCCATCACATGATAATTAATCTGCTTTGCAGCATATGCGGCAAGCTCGTTGCCGCTTTCAAAAATCGTTTTTTGCTCTGATTTATTCACTTATACCAGACCTCCGTCAACACGCTTTTCGCTGAGATATGCTTCGCTTGTGATATATGGGTCAGCGCCCATAGGATCAAAATTTAAATTATCACAAATCAGATCTTTGTTTCGGACAAACCATTTTAATTCCGGGTGTTCCTTTTCTTTTCCCATAACGAGAGCTTCTGTAGGGCAGACGTCAACACATCTGAGACAGCCTTTGCAGTGATGATAGTCAAGCCCTCTGTTGAGCATTGCAGTTTTACCCTTGTATTCACCGGGCAAAAACTGAAAAACCATATCGGGGCAGGTGCTGTCACATAAGCCACAGTGTATACATTTTTCATATATGAAAAGGGGAATATAACCCTCACGGGAAGGGGAGAGATCATTTGAAACAGTGCTGCCTATATGTGGATTTTCACCGCCAATTGGCGCATTTTCGTAGCCCCACTTGTTCTTTTGCTGCTCATATGGAATGTATTCATATTTACCGTCAGGCGTAAATTTTTCAATTTTTGCTGCTTCATAACCTTGAGTTATTCCGTCTAAATTAGCCTTTAATGCCTCAGGATACTTTTTGCCCAATGTGTCGCTCACAATACTTTTAACAGCTTCAATAGGAATGAATCCGCTGGCTTTCGCAATTGCACCGAGCATAATCATGTTTATCCTGCTTTTACTTTTCATAGCGAGCTCAAGTGCATTAACGCAGCAAACTGTGCCTGCATAAAGCTTTAGTTTGTTTCTGATTTCATCGGGAGTACAGCCTGTATTAACAACAACGATACTGTTTTCTTTTACACCGGCAGTTACAGGTAAGTTTTTTGAAAGTGATTCATGAAACAGAACCAGCATGGAAGGCTCTTCAACGGGACTGTTTATAAGAATATCCTTTTCCTGTTCACACCATCGAATGTAAGATTTAACCGCAGAGCCCCGCTTTTCTGAACCGTAGCTTGAAAATGAAGCGGAGTTAAAGCCGAGATAAACTGCACCTAATTCACCGAGTAGTTTACCGCAAAGATTAGCCCCGAGTCCTCCTATGCTTTCCATTCGGATTTCGTAATATCCGTCGGTATTAATATAGGGTAGGGCAGTAGTTAGCTTTTTGTTTTCCATTAAACCCCTCCTTTTCATTTATTGTGCCTTTTTTCAATGCCTATATACCCGAAATAACAAATAACAATTGTTCTGCATACACAAAAACGGTGATAAGAAAACCCTTACCACCGTTTATACAATATTATAATTAAGTTATTTTTCGAAGGGATACACAAGTCCCATCTGCCGTCTGCATTCGTCCATAATTTTCATTGTCTGAATTGTAGCTTCAAAAGGAATATATTCTGATTCTTTCATGCCTTTTTCAATTTCTTCGGAAACTTTTGTAAATTCTGTCAGATAATCTGTTTTTCCTTTGAAGATTTCCTTGCCGTTCTCGTTTTTTAAAATAGCTTTTGAAGCCATATGGAAGAAAACAGGCAGATTAATCGAGCCTTTTGTGCCCTCGATTAAGCAGTTTTCTTTAAGATAACACAGTGACATAATCAATGTGCACTTAAAACCGTTGTAATGAAGAATAACGGTTTCAGAAACATCTATACCGTTTTTGATTTTTCCCACACATTCAATTTTTTCGGGCACACCAAAAAGATTGTAGCAGTACGTTATGGGATAAATGCCAACATCGAGCAAGGCTCCTCCGGCAGTTTCGGGCATCAGAACTCTCGAGGTTTTAGGCATCAGAATGCCCGGAAAGGCATAATTGATTGTAACGTTTTTAATTTCTCCGATTTCACCCGATTTAACCCATTTCTTAACAGTCAGCGCAACATCTGAAAACCATGTCCACATTGCTTCACAAAAGTATGTATCAGCTTCTTTTGATGCCGAAACCAATGCTTCAACATCCTTGACAGAAACACCGACAGGCTTTTCGCAAAGGACAGCCTTGCCAAGCTTCATAGCTCTGACAGCATATTCCACATGAGATGTGTGAGGAGTTGCAATGTATACAGCGTCAACATCATCACGGCATACTGCACTGTCAAAATCCTTACAGACATCTGCGCCGAAGGAATCAGCAAACGCTTTTGCTTTGTCGTAGCTTCTGCCGTAAACTGATACAATACAATGATTACCTTTAACAATTTGCTTTGCAGTTGAGCGGGCAATATTTCCGCTTCCTATATAAGCCCATCTGAATTTATTCATATTTTCACCACCAAATCAGTTGTTTGAAAAAGTTAATTACTCATTTATTTCTGCATACCATGTGAAATTGAAGCAACTATTCGGTTCTGCTTTTTCAATTCCTGTTTTCTCTGATAAATCCTGTTTTCTCTCTGGTGAATCGTTGATTCCGAACCAGGGCTCAATGCAGACATATGGTGCGCCGGGCTTAGCCCAGATTCCGAGGTAGGGAGAAGCACCTGTGTTAAATTTTATGCTTCGGTTATGATTATTGCTGTGAAGTGTTATGTTTTGTGATCTGACGTCGCTGAATATCAGTGCGTCCTCATTGAAAATGTCTTTTGTGATGACAAGATCCTTGCTGTTTTTCATAACCGGATACCTGTCAGGCAGCAACAGTGATTTTTCAAGATCAATTTTGAATGTGTCCAGATTTTCCTCCTGCTCAAATGTTAGAATGTCGCCTATGCTACAGTTAAAGGCAGGATGAGCACCTATTGAAAAATACATGTCAAAATTATTCTTGTTGATGACATCATGTGAAACAGTCAGTCTGTTTTTATCGATACTGAAGGTTACATATAAATCAAATCTGAACGGATAAGACTTCATTGTTTCCTCATTGTCTGTCAGAAGAAATTTCAATGAATCAGCTGTTGTTTCAACATGTGTCCATTCAAGTAGCCTTGCAAAGCCATGCTTTGCCATGGCGTATTCCCTGCCGTTATAGTAATACTTATCTTCAAGAAGCCTGCCGATGATAGGAAACAGCACAGGGGACTGTCCCCTCCAGAAGCTTGCATCACCCTGCCACAAATATTCAGCGCCGCTTTTTTTAGACACAATACTTGTCAGCTCACAGCCAAACTGTTTCACGCCGATTTTAAGAAAATCATTTTCTACATAATGTATCAAGTGAAAACCTCCTCATTCAGTTGTTCTGTTTTCAATAAGCTTATAATTGCCTGATTTTAATATTCTAACAAGATCTTTATTCGATTTTATAGGCTCATATGTTATAATGCCACCAAGACCTACCTGTGCATCCTTGTGACAGTCGCCACCACTTGTAACAACATTGAATCCTATTTTCTCGGCATATTCCTTTGCTTTCAGATTGATTTTATCTGATGCCTTGCCGTTATATACCTCTACACCGTCTAAAAGTGAGGGATCAACATGCCTTATGTGTCTTCTGTAGGGGTGCGCATGAATAAACAGACAACCCTTACTGCGAAATAATTCGCTGGCTTTTCTGACATAAACAGAAAGCAGAATCGGAAGCTCGCTTAGCATTTCGGGCTCTGATCCGTAGATGAGATAATCACTTAATGTTCCGTAAAAACGTAGTTCAATTCCGAAAAGAACCGTGAAATCATCAGTTTCGTATTCCTTTGCTTTTCTGTAGCCTCTGAGAAATCGTGCAGTCAGCTTTTCTTTACTGAACAGCTCATGTGGCCTGAAGGTCATAGGAGAATAGTGATCTGTAATTACGATGCCTGAATAACCTGCGTTTTTATATTTCCGGACCAGCTCTTCAGCATCCAGCATACTGCACACGCTGGTGTTTTTTTGCGTGTGAGTGTAATTCATATTTATATTCCATTTTTGTTCACGCCCTTGAACGATTTTTTATTATTTTAACATACAAAGAATAATAATGCAATGCAAAATTATGCTGCTTTGAGTGCAGTTTGCCTTTATTCAATTGACATGACACTTTTATAATGTTATAATTTTCATAAGATGTTTATATATCCGGGAGGAAGTTAAGTGTATGAATAATCAGAATATCCAAAATTCTTCAGGTCAGCATTACAGTGCGCCTGCAGTAAATCACCAAAAAGCGAAGAAAAATAAAGGAATATCGGCTGTGCTGATAATATTTTCAATTATCTTTTTTATAGCATCCGGTATTTTATTGGCAATGTCATTTATCGATTTAAAGCTGCCTTTAAAAAATAATAATATGACTACAGATGAGATCATCGCAACGGATGAGAGTCTGCTGTGTGAGAAGATTGACGATTCTTTGTTATCGTTTCTTTATCAACAGATTGATGTTAAGAGCTTTGATTCACTCAGCAAGCTGACCTGTGTTTTCAACTCGTCTGATCTTCAGACTCTTGTTGACAGATATAGTGATCATCTGAATTCCTATACTGATATTGGCTTAAGACATTATTACGATATGGACGATTTTGATTCCGACGGTGAATATGAAGCTGTCATAACGATTGGCTTTGATGTCACAGATTTTGTTGAGAAGGTTGACTCATACGAAGCCTCTGAGGAGTTTGTTGATGTAGAATACTATATCGGAGATTATGTAGTTTTCTTGTTGTATGCTGATGTGTATGAGAATGTGATTTCATTCCGCCCTTACATGCACTTTGGTGAATTTAATGACAACTCTGAATATAGGGTTGAGAATAATGTTCTGTATGTTTTGAATGGTAAAGGTGACACAGGTTACTACTGCCTGCCTGATTCATCAACCATTTATGATGATTATTCATATCAGGAAGATGCCTTCAGAAAAATGTGTGATGCGTATACCAACTATCTGATCAGATGTGGAAATTACGATGTAAAATATGTCTGCGCTGATGTTGCCGATGCACCGGGTGAGGAAATACTTTTTATCAGTAAAGACAACTCCGGATACTATTATGTTGAAATAGTCACTTTTATCGGTGGCAGAGCACATCATTTATATTCGAATCCATATGAAGAGTGTGCCACCTATCTTATTGAAATCGACTCAGAAACCTATATACTTGAGTATAGCCAGAATTTGGGCGACAGATATAACAACTATAATGCTCATTACAGCTATAAAATTTTCAGACTTGATTCATCTTATAACGCAGTTGAATCAGAGAGAGCATCAACAGAAGTAATTTATGGCAGCTCTTCTGCTGAAAGCGAAAGATTTTTTGAAAAATTAAACTCTTATCTTGAATCAGTAATTGTCGTCGCAGACCCCTATGAGCTGACAGGCTACAGTGAGCCTGCCTATTCAACAGGCATGAGCACACATAGTAATAACAACGCTGATATTTATGAAGATAACAATGATTCACATTATATTTATATCACAAATTGTCCGACTTCTAAGATGGGTGTTGTTAATGTTCCTGAATACTCCTATCTTAATTTCAGAGAGGGTCCGTCAACAGATTATGACAGAATACTTATCGATAGCTCTGATGAAAAGAGTTTTGTCCGTCAGCTGCGTGGCTCGTCTGTTACAGTCATTGACACAGAAAACACCTTTGATGAGGATAATCCCGTCTGGCTAAAGATTCAGATCAAGTATAACGGTCTGACTCTCATCGGCTACTCTTCGCAGGCTTATATCGATCTTCCCGGAATAAAACGCATTCAGACAGGAGAGAGCTTCACTATTACTGCAGATAGTGATGATAATGATATTGTCTGGTCGGTTAATGATTCTGCAATTGCTGAAATTGATCCTGATACTGGTAAATTGACAGGCCTGAATCCCGGTGTGGTTATTGTCAGTGCAACATCTTCATCAGGCGAATCTGACAGCTGCCTTGTTGAGATTTATTGAGAGGGGGAGAAATAAATGAATAAAAGATTTTGCAGTAACTGCGGAACACAGATCAGAGACGGTGCAAAATTCTGCCATATATGCGGAAAAATGAGTGAAGAAAATGAGCAGACAACTGTTTTAAGCAAAGAAGATTTTCAAAATGACGAAGGTGCTCAGTTAAATAATGTAAACAATACAGTTGTCAATAGTGATGAAAGTGATGCGCTTGATGCTACAACTGTGCTGAATGCGCAGTCTTACCCGAATCCTCCTGTTGCTGCGAATAAACCTGATGACAACAGCTTCACACCTGTTGCGCAGACATACGGTCAGCCGATACCTGTCCGGACCAATGTCAAGCAGAAGAAGCCATCATATGTTGTTGAAATTATCATCTTTGTTCTTTCTGTGATTTGTCTTATTGCATCACTCACTGTATTTATCGTCAGAAAGATCGACTTTAAGGGCATTGATTCAAACTCAGCACAAGCAGTAGTTGACGCTGTTGATAAAAACGAAGAAATTCCCGAGCTGACTGTTGATATGGCTGCTGACCTTCTTGATAGCGCTTGGGCTTTTCCGTATCACTTTTTTGACGAAAGAGGCATGCTGATAAAAGAAGACAGTATTTTATACCCGAATTATGATGATTATGAAATACACTGTTACAGAGCTGAAGGTATTGATTCTAAGGAAGATTATTTTGAATTTTTCACTGAATATGCTACTGAGGAATTTGTAAGAGAAAACTTTGATAAAGATTTTTATTATGCAATCAGTGATTCAAAAATTTATTTTCTTCCGAATGAATTCATGGGTCATGAAGGATACGGCAGCAGCTATCTGATTGTTGAAAAAATTGATAATTTAACATATTTTATCTATGATACTTTTTTTGGCAGAGAAAATATTATTGAGTTCATCGACGGTAAATACAAGGTTTCACATATAGATCCGGAATTTGCAATGAATCGAGGTAATAATATTGATGATAATTATGTTAAGATACCCGAACTTTCCGATCTTACATTAAGTGAAGCAGAAGAAAAGCTCAACAGTGTCGGATTAAAGCTTGACCGTAATAATATTACATATGTAAATAGTAACTGGTGCGTGGAAGGTCAGATAGTTATAAGTAAGTACAAGTACAGATATGTTGCACCGGGTGCAGCGGTTGGCGTATATGTATCCTCCGGTGGTTATAATTCATAATCTCGTTAATGAGTCCGGTAAATGCCGGGCTCATTTTATATAAAAAATTTGCACCTCAAAAAATTGAGGTGCAAAGAAAATTTATGTATGAAAAAATTATTTAGCTGTAACCATATACGGCTGAATTGACTTTGCAACCGAATGGATGGGCATTGTCTGAAGAATGATTTTACCCGGACCTGTGATAACAGTGTTGAAAAAGCCTTCGCCTCCGAACATAACATTTTTAACACCCTGAACTGCAACTGTGTCAATTGAGCAGGTTGCATCCATTGCGGCAAGATATCCGGTGTCAACAATCATTTGCTGTCCTGGTGCAAGGTTATATTCAATTGCATGGCCGTCGATTTCAATGAAAGCAATTCCGTTGCCTGAAAGCTTTTGCATAATAAAGCCTTCACCACCGAATAAGCCCGCTTTCATTTTCTTCTGAAAATGAACTGATAAATTAACACCTATACTGCTTGCAAGAAAAGAACGCTTCTGAACAATTAATTCACGTTCAGGAGTGATATTGATTGCCTGTATTGAACCGGGAAAGCTTGATGCAAAGGCAATCAGACCGGGGCCGCCGGTTGCTGTGTAAATGTTCTGGAACATTGCTTCGCCCGCAAACATTCTGCCGAATGCCTTACCAAGACCGCCGTTTGATGATGTTTCCATCTTCATGTTTGGACTCATCCACGACATGCTGCCACTCTCAGTGATAACCTGTTCGTTTGCTTCAAGTGAACAGATAACAACAGGTAATGTGTTTCCTTCAATTGAATACTTCATTTAATTTCTCATCTCCTTAAAATGTTTTTTAAAATTCAGCAAGATTGTCAGATGACATCTTTCTTTCTCCTCTTTCAATTTCATGAATCATTTCAACAAGCTTTGTGTTAACAGGGGTGGGTACACCGTACTTCTTGCCGTTTTCAACAAAGAAGCCGTTAAGAATGTTGATTTCAGTGATTTCACCTGCTTCAAGTGACTGAAGGGTTGAAGGCTTAACATCGGAATAAAGCTTACCGACCATGCCTACAACGAGCTTGCAAAGGCCGTTATAAACCTTGTTGTTACCAAGAGCAAGCATTCTGTATTCAAGCACAAGACCGTACTTGGGAACCTTGATTTTCATAGCTTTTGCAACAGCCATACCTTCTCTTGCAATGTTGAGGAAGAGATCTCTTGCTCTGTTATCCTTTAGAATTTCACCGAGCTTTTTGCCTGTGATGCCTGCAACAGCATTAATGCAGGAGTTGATAATAAGCTTGGAATACTGTCTTGCTTTTATATCCATTGTAACTTCAGTAGGAAGAACAATTTTGAGCATTTCAGCAAATTTATCAAGAGCTGTGGGTCTTCTGCCGTCAAGCATACCTACATAAAATTCACCCTTTGATGTCATTGTAACGTCATTGGCCTTGTTTCTTGTAGCGCCAAAACCAATCATACATCCAACAACCTTATCTCTTCCGACGATTTCACCGAGCTCCTCAGTAAGAATACCGTTCTGCATACCGATAACAAGTCCGCCGTCAGCAACAACACTAAGTGATGCCTTTGCACATTCGGCCATATGAGCATACTTAGTAGCAATAATCACGTAATCAAACTTTTCATCACCGATTTGCTCATAGTCACTGTAGCAGACAAAATTAACATGATGGTCGCCTTTTGCACCGTGAAGGAAGAAGCCTTCCTTTTCAATTAATTCTTTTGTAGCATCGCTATGACACATAATACGGATATCGTAGCCTGCGTCCTTAAGAAGAACTGCAACAGTACCGCCGATTGCACCGGCGCCGATAACTAAAACCTTCATAATATATATTTCCTTTCTGTTTTCT
>JAZSHL010000067.1:0-13819 GCA_045533205.1 Acutalibacteraceae bacterium
CGCCCTCGGAGTACCTTCGTACGCCGTCGGGTAACCCAAAATAAAGCCTACAGCTTTATTTTGGCTCGGTTTGTTCATTCTGCGCATTTTTTCCTAGCCCCTGAAAAGGGGATGTAAAAAAACGAGTTTTTTTACATCCCCCTTATTTTTTTGTTTTTATTTTTATTTCATAAGTGCCTGCATTGCCTTGTTGGCAACAGGGATTGCATCATTATAGCCGATACCGCCGTTTTCAAGGCAGACCACAATGGCATAAGGGAAATCGGCTCGTTGCGAAAAGCCAACAAACCATGCGTGGCTTTTTGCACCCTGCACCTCAGCGCTGCCTGTTTTCCCGCACATTTCAAGGCCGGGAAATTTGTTGTCACCGTAATAATTCATAACATTTGAGCGAAGAAGATTTTTAACCGTCGCTGCCGTTTCAGCTGAAAGGCTGACAGCGGTGTTCTGCTTGCTTTTCACATCCATGATTTCAGATGACTTTTCAACAAGATAGGGAGTCATGGCGACACCGTCGTTTGCAATGGCGCCCATAAGCATAAGCATCTGGCAGGGGTTAATCAGTGTTGTATACTGACCGATACCTGCCCAGCCTAGATCAAGAGCAGTGCTTTTTGAAACATCAAAGGTGCTTCTGACAGCAGTTGCCTTGCTGATTGTCACATTCTTTCCGAAACCGAGATCTCTGACTGTCTGTGTGAGAACATTTTTACCAACCTCATTGGCAAGCTCGGCGAAAACGCAGTTGCAGGAAACATTGAGGCCCCTTTCGAAGCTCACGGTGCCGTGAACACCGTTGCAGATAACCTCGCCCACACCTGTTTCGTATTTACCCTTGCAGGTGAATTTTCTTGTTGAAAGGTCGGGAATGTTTTCTATTGCGGCAATGGCAGTGACAACCTTGAAGGTTGAGCCCGGGGTGAAAACGCCTGAAATCGCACGGTTGAGATAAATGCCGTTGTATTTATCAGCGCCTGAGTTAATGTCAGTTGGCTTGTTTTCCGGATCGTAGGTCGGTGCTGACACCATGCAGACTGTTTCGCCTGTTTTGTAGTTATAGATAACAACGGTGCCCTTTTTGCCGTTCATCGCCCTGTATGCTGCCTTGCAGACCTCAGCATCAATTGTGAGTCTGATGTCACAGCCTTCATCGGAGGAAAGGGTTTTGTAAATGCCGTCAACAAAGTTGTAGCCGACAAGATTTGAACGGTAAAGAGTCTGTATACCGGTTGCGATATAGCCGCCTGTGTCACCGACAACATGAAGAGTCGACTTTCTGACATCGCTGCTGTCATTGTATACTCTTTTGCCGTTTTCGGTGGATACAAGCATTTCTCCGTTTCTGTCGTAGATAGTGCCTGCCACCTTGAGCTCACCGCCGGAATACAGATGAGCATTGCCTCTGTGTGCAACCCATGTGTCTCCGTTGGAAATGAAGGTGTAAAGCATAATGCCAAGACCGATGAAAAAGGCGCCGATAAGAGCAATTATGATGTAAGAACGTTTTGTTGTGTTTCTCATGCTATGCCCTCCTTAAGTTGTCTTGTAGGTCTTGGGATAGGCTCTGATGTCTGCTGCCTTGATGAAGGCGAAAAGCGCCCAGCAGCAAAGCATGCTTGAGCCGCCGCGGCTGACAAAGGGGAGAGTAACACCCGTCAGTGGAAGCAGATCCGTTATGCCGAAAATGTTAAGGCAGGTCTGGAAAAGAATCATTGCCGACGCAGAGCAGGCAGAGATTGAGTAAAAGGTTGAAGGAGCCGTTCTTGAGCTTTTGACTGCATAAATAGCAATGAAAGCAAATGCAATAACAATTGCAAAGCCGATAAGAATACCGAACTCCTCACAGACAAGGCCGAAGACAAGGTCTGTTGATGCGGCATAAACCTGCCTGAGACAGCCGTTGCCGACACCAAGGCCCTGAAGTCCGCCACTGACGGTATACATCAGAACTCTTGTCTGCTGATAGCCTCTGCCGTAGGGATCGTCCCATATGTGACGGTAATTTTCAAAGCGGTGAAGAACATGTGGCAGGAATATCAGAACAACAAGTGCTGCCACCAACGCAACTGCACAAATGAAAAATATTGTTCTGAAATCGCCTGAACGCATGAAAGCGATAACAATAAAGGTGAAAAAGAAGATAAGTGCTGTTCCGAAGTCCTTCATGAAAAAGAGAACGCCGATGCAGCCTAAGGCAAAAAGAATGTAAAGAATGATATTCTTTGCTGTCAGAAGCTTATCCAGAGTTGCAGCGCCGACAAAAATGAAGGCAATTTTAACAAGCTCCGAGGGCTGTAGCGAAACCCCTCCGATTACAATCCAGTTATAAGCACCGTTGATTGGATGGGAGAAAAATCTGATATAGAAAAATGAGACTGCGAAAAAGACCAGAGTGAAAATTGCAAGGGGCACACGCACTGCCATAACACGCTTGACGTCCTGCAAAAACCAGAGCAGAATATCATAAGCAACAACACCTGCAATAACTGTGATAAGCTGCTTGAGCATATTGCCCTCACTTAAGCTGGCATTGATGCAAAGACCGATACCGCTTAAAAAGAAGGCTATGAGCTCTAATTCGAAATTCAGCTTTTTAAGCACCTTGTGCATGAAAGCCACATAAAGCCATTCAAAAAGTATGTATCCCAGAAGATATAGGGTGATTTTAAACTGTATTCCGCCGTCGGCAAAGATGATCGGTGTGAAGGATACAACCTGAAAAAGTGTGAGAAGAAACAGAATAAAGGAACGGTCAACATAACGGTATTTTCTGCGCAGCCTGTCTCTTCTTGAAAGAGTTTTTTGCTCTGTCATGATAAACCCTCCTTATCTGTTAGTTTTGTAATAAAGGCGTTCATCGCCCATGGCAATAACATCACCGTCAAAAAGCAATTGAGGTGAATTGATTCTCTGTCCGTTGAGATAGGTGGGCAGCTGAGAGGTGTTCTGAATTGCCCAGCCGTCTTCATAAAGAATCAGCACAGCGTGCATTTTCGCAACCTCACGGCTCCTGAGCCTGATATCTGTTTTCAGCCCGGCACCTATAGCAACCTCGTTTCCGCAAAGGATAAAGATTTCACCTGAATCCTTGTTTATAAGACGGGGCTGGAAGAACTGGCGTGTTTTCATCGGCTCTTCAGGGGTTTCAACAGTGAAGCTGCCCTGCTGGGAATAGATATCGTCTGAAATATGAATGTTATAATTTGTGTGTGTGCTTTTGTTGAAATCCAGATCAGGCCTGTTGCCTTCGTCATAGAAATCATTCTCTCTGAACTGATAAGAGGATATGCCTTCATCATAGTGCAGCTGATCATCCTGACCGTAGTAGCCTTCATATGACGGAGCCTGAGGCCGGTATGAAGCGGGAGCCTCGTTGGGGTGGGCAGGAGCACTGTCTCTGCCGGGAGTGCTTTGCTGAGCGTGAGTCTTGCTCTTTTTGCCGACTCTCTGAACAGGGTCGTCAGCTACCTCAAATCTGAAGGGTATTCCGCTTAGGGAAATTATATCCATGTCCTTGATTGTGGCTTTTTCTTCACAGCTGACACCGTTGACCTTAATGCCTGACCTCGAGTCAAGGTCATAGATATACCAGCCGTCAATTCTTCGTGAAATAACGGCATGAGAACGGGAAATGGTGTTGTAGGTGAGCACAACGTCATTTGAGCTGCTTCTGCCGATTGAGGTTTCCCACATATTGAGCGCATACTTTTCCCCGGTTTTCATGTCAATGATGAAGCCGTAAACCTTCTCCTTCGGGTGACCTAAAAGAAGAGTCATGATGCACTTTGACAAAAGCATGATTGTGACAAAGGGAAGAATATATCTGGAAACTGCAGTTATAAAACCCATAATTACCTCCTGTTACACATTGCAAGAAAGGATAGTTAATTATAGTTTATCATATTATGTGAGCAATGTCAAAGATTACCGCTGCCATGTATAAAAAATACCCGTACCTCAGGCGGTACGGGTGAAGAATAAAGCTGAATTAATAATTTTCTTTTCTGACCTCGAAATAGCTCTGGGGATGAGCACATACAGGGCAGATTTCGGGAGCCTTTTTGCCCATAACGAGGTGACCGCAGTTGCGGCATTCCCACATGGTTTCCTCGCTCTTTTCGAAAACCTTCTGCATCTCAACATTTGAAAGAAGAGCGCGATATCTTTCTTCGTGGCTCTTTTCGATTGCCGCAACCATTCTGAATTTTGCTGCAAGCTCTGTGAAGCCTTCTTCTTCAGCGTCCTTTGCGAAACGGTCATACATGTCTGTCCATTCGTAGTTTTCGCCTGCTGCTGCAGCGGCAAGATTTTCAGCTGTGTTGCCAAGCTCGCCGAGAGCCTTGAACCAGAGCTTTGCATGCTCTTTTTCGTTGTTTGCAGTTGCTTCAAAAATAGCTGCGATCTGCTGATAACCTTCCTTCTTTGCAACCGATGCGAAATAGGTGTATTTATTTCTTGCCTGGGATTCGCCGGCGAAAGCCTCCATCAGATTTCTTTCAGTTTTTGAGCCTTTAAGTTCCATAGTATATTCCTCCGAATTAAAATGTTTTCAGCATTGTGCTGTCAAGGTATAATCTACCATTAAATTAATTTTTTGTCAATCACAAGGCTTTTATTCGTGTTATTAAAAATAATAAACTTGCAATGTGATTTTTGACGGTATTGTATCGTTTTTTTATTCTTCCGAGGTTGCTGCTTTCTTTTTCGGAACAGCTTCGAGTCTGTAAATAGGTTGACCGAGGTCTGAAAAACGCTTTTCATATTCCGTTACGATGTTGCCCTCGAAATCACTACTGTGAAGGTCAAGACTGACATTTTTAATCAGATAATCACTGTGTGAAAACTCACCGATTGAATACTCAAAAAAGTGCATATTGTCGGTTTTTTGATGAATTTCACCGCCATCCTTCAGAAGCTCGCGGTAAATGTCAAGAAAATATCTGTGAGTGAGTCTGTGACGGGCATATTTTGCCTTGGGAAATGGGCAGGAAAAGTTGAGATAAATCAGCTCGATGCTTTTTTTCGGAATATAGCCGGGCAGATATTCTGCGCAGCTTGCCATGAAGCGTACATTCTGAAGATTTTCCTCTTTTATTTTTTCACAGGCGGCAACAATGACATTTCTCACCTTTTCAACTGCAATGAAATTGATGTCAGGGTGCCTTTTTGCCATTTCACAAACGAACTGACCCTTGCCGCAACCGACTTCCATTCTGACAGGGTTATCGTTGCCGAAAACCTCTTTGAAGTCAAGCAGCGTTCTGTTTTCCTCGGGCTTGCTGAAATCACGGCTTTCACTGTCGGTTTCAAGAAGATATTCTTTGCATTCCAGAAGCCTTGTTTCAAGATTTTTCTTTTTTCTCATTCGCATGGGAATTACCTCTTATTTAATTCTTTTGACACATTCAAAGGCATCGCGTGTTGCATCTGCAATTCTGCCCACCTTTTTGCCGTCACCGATAAGATAAACATTTTTCATTTCGGGCAGAAGCTCCTCAAATAGAGTGTTATCACTCTTTGCACCGAGAGAAAGCACAACGCTGTCAGCTTCGATTTCGCTTCTGTTGCCTTTTTTGTCCTCAACCGTAACATATGTATCCTTGATTTCGCAAAGCTTTCTTGAGGGATAGAGCTTGACATTCTTCTTGCGAAGTCTTGGCATAATGTCGTTGACATGCTGCATCCACACACCGGGAGCAATTTCATCTGCCATTTCGATAATGCTGACAGAGTTGCCTGTGAGTGTGAGAAGCTCAGCAGTTTCAAGGCCGGTCATGCCGCTTCCGGCAACGGCAACCTTTTCATTTTCGAGAATAACACTGCCGTCAAGAATTTCTGTTGTTGTGTAGACATTCTTTCTGTCCCAGCCGTCGATGAAGCGGGGCTTTGAGGCATACGCGCCTGTTGCACAGACAACGGCATAGGGTTTCGTTTTGTCAACATAGGCCTTTGTCACTTCTGTGTTAAGCAGGAATTTAACACCGAGCTTTTCACAGGCTGTGTGAAGGTCTTCAATGCACCAGTAAAGCTTGTCCTTGTGAGGAGGCTTCACGGCAAGGTCAACCTGTCCGCCAAGCTTACTGCTTCTTTCTGCAACCGTTACATCAAAGCCCCTTTTTGCAAGAAGCTCTGCCGCAGTCAGACCTGCAGGGCCTGAGCCGATGACAAGAACTTTTCTTCCGTTGCCGTCATTTTCGAATTTATAATTCTCACTGCCCACAAAGGGATTCACTGCACAGTAGCCGTGGTCACCGATGTAAGCATTGTTCTGCATGCTTTCAATGCAGTAAAGGCAGCAGATACATCTCTTGATATCTTCGGGATGTCCGCTTTCTGCTTTCTTTGCCCAGTGGGGGTCGGCAATGTGAGGTCTGCCGAGGGAAATCATGTCCTGAATACCTTCCTGAAGCTGCTGCTCTGCCTGCTCGGGGCTTCTGATAAGGTTTGCTGCAATGACGGGGATTGACACTGCATTTTTAACCGCAGCGGCCATATGCTTTCGCCAGCCGCATTCGAAGGAGGTAGGCTCAAGCCAGAAATTGAAGGTGTCATAGGCTGCAGAGGAAACGTCAATTGCATCGACGCCTGCTTTTTCAAGTATCTTTGCCATTTTAACGCCCTCTGTCAGGTCGTATCCCTTGCCGGGCTTGCCTATTCTTGAATAGCATTCGTCAACAGTGAGACGGACAATGATGGGGAAATCTTTTCCGCATTCCTTTTTGATACCGTCGATAATTTCAAGCAGGAATCTCATTCTGTTCTGAAGTGAGCCGCCGTATTCGTCGGTACGCTTGTTTGTGTTGGGTGAAAGGAACTGCTGAAGAAGGTAGCCGTGAGATGCGTGGAGCTGAACACCGTCGCAGCCTGATTTCTGAACTCTGACAGCAGCAGCGACGAAGTCACTTATGAGCTTTTTGATTTCACTTTTGCGAAGAGCTCTGTTGTTGCCGTCGGAAAAATAGCTGTTTTCGCACTTTGAGGGTGCAACAACTCGGGGAACAAGATGATGCTTCATAAGAATTTTTCCTGCAGGAACAACCTTATAGAGAATATCTGTGAAGTGAGGAACTGCCTTTTCGCAGGTGATGCTCAATGGCAGTGTGCCGATGAGAAGCCCCATGTTTTGTCTGCCCGGGTGGTGAAGCTGAACGAAGAGCTTGGAGCCGTGGGCGTGAATACGCTTTGCAAATTCGCTCATGCCCTCGATCTGATAGTCGTGGCTCATGCCGAGCTGGGCAAAAGCAGAGCCGCCGGTGATGTCATTGACTCGTGTGATTTCTGTCACGATAAGGCCTGTGCCGCCCTTTGCACGCTCTTCATAGTAGTTCATGAGCTGCTCGGTTGTTCTGCCGTCAAACTGACCGAAATCCATAAGCATGGGAGCCATGCAAACTCTGTTTTTGATTTCAACATTACCTATTTTTATGGGAGTAAAAAGCTTGTTATATTTCATTTTGGAATATTCCTTCCTTTCAGCCCGATTTATTACTATTATATTAACATTTTTTGCCTTGAAAGGCAACTGTTTTTGTTGACTTTAGAAAAGCTTTCATCTATTATAATAAGTATATAACATATAAACTGAAGGAGAGAGTTTTTATGATTACGGGAAAAAATATTGTTCTTACAGGTGCAGACAGCGGTATCGGCTTTGAGGTTCTCAAGCTTCTTGCTGCAGACCGCTCAAACAGAATTCTTGCCGTTGACATCAACATGATAAGAATGAATCAGTTCACAGACAATGTTATACCCTTTCAGTGTGACGTATCCTCAAAGGAAAATGTGGATAAGATTTTTGAAAAGGCTGTGAGCGAGTTCGGCAAAATCGATATATTCTATGCCAACGCAGGCTATCCCTATTATGAAGTTATGGATTATGTTGACTGGGAACGCACTGAGAGAATGTTTGAAACAAATGTCTTTTCACCCATTTATTCTTATGAAAAATACAGAGAGCATCTTGACGGCAGAGAGGGACAGTTTGCAATCACCATTTCTGCAATCGGCAAAATGGCTATGCCCGGCTTTACCACATATTCAGCCTCCAAGTTTGCAATGGAAGGCTTCCAGCAGGGCATCAGATTTGAAATTCCCAAGAATATCAAGCTTACCTGCCTTTATCCCATTGCAACAGACACAGGCTTTTTCAAGGCTGCAAACGAGGTTGACTTTGAAAAGCCCTTCCCCGTGCAGAGTCCCCGTGTTGTTGCAAAGAAAATGGTCAAGGGTCTTGAAAAAGGCAAAAAGAGCGTCAACCCCAGCGCCTTGTTCACTCTTTCAGGGGTGCTGTTTGCAGTATGTCCTCCTGTGAAGAAGACATATCTCGCTCTTGAAAAGGGCAAGCTTAAGAGATTTGCAAAAAAGGTCGGAAAGAAGGTCAACTGATCTGAATTCATATTAAAAAATGACAGCATTGAATGATGCGTTTCACCCGTCAGCAGGCGCCGACGGGTGTTTATGTTTTCTTATCAGAATCGACACAAAAAGAGGGTGCGCATCTGTTAAACGACATAAAATTCCTGAATGTGTCTTATTGCAAAGAATTTTTGAAAAATATAATATCTTCGACAAAATATAACAGTTTTTATCGACTAAATCTTGTATTATAAGTCTGCACAGGACACAACAAGTAGTTGTTTTTTGTAGAATAAAGATAAAGAAAGGGGCATAAGCCATGCAGAAAAGAGTAAGCTTTGTATTATTGTCGTTAAAAATGTTGTTTTTAGGGTGTATTATGGATATAACCGGTGCCTTCATAGTAAGCTGTGCAATGAGTGAGGGTAAAAAGCTGCCTGTGCTTCTGATGCTTGCTGATAATTTTCTGATGAATGTCAGATGTGAATTTGAAAGAAATGAGGCATTATATCTGCTGCTTCGCTGCGCAGAAAGAAATGTGCTTGCTGAAGAATGAGAAAATCGGGTGATGCTTTTATAAGTGTCGCAGTTAATGTATATTTGTCACAGAAAAAGGATTGCTCCCTCGGGAACAATCCTTTTTTCTCTGTCGGGCTTTTGCGCCTAAACAAAAAATCGGTGGCAGCTGCCACCGATTTTTAATGGTAAAATTTAACTTATGCAAGCTCTGCGAAGTACTTGATTGTACGAACCATCTGGCTTGTGTATGAGTTTTCGTTGTCATACCATGAAACAACCTGAACTTCGTAAAGATCATCAGCAATCTTTGCAACCATTGTCTGTGTTGCATCGAAGAGTGAGCCGTATCTCATGCCGATAACGTCTGAGGAAACGATGGGATCTTCGTTGTAGCCGAATGAATCTGAAGCAGCAGCCTTCATAGCAGCGTTGATGCCGTCAACTGTTACGTTGTCGCCCTTAACAACAGCTGTGAGGATTGTTGTTGAGCCTGTGGGAACAGGAACACGCTGTGCAGCACCGATAAGCTTGCCGTTAAGCTCGGGGATAACAAGGCCGATAGCCTTTGCAGCACCTGTTGAGTTGGGAACGATGTTAGCAGCGCCTGCGCGTGCTCTTCTCATGTCGCCCTTTCTGTGAGGACCGTCAAGGATCATCTGATCGCCTGTGTATGCGTGGATTGTAGCCATGATACCGCTCTGGATAGCTGCATAATCGTTAAGAGCCTTTGCCATGGGAGCAAGGCAGTTTGTTGTGCAGGAAGCAGCGGAGATGATTGTGTCTTCTGCTGTGAGTGTGTTTTCGTTTACTGAATAAACGATTGTCTTGAGGTCGTTACCTGCGGGAGCTGAAATAACAACCTTCTTTGCGCCTGCGTCGATGTGAGCCTGGCTCTTTGCCTTTGAGCAATAGAAGCCTGTGCATTCAAGAACAACGTCAACACCGATTTCGCCCCAGGGGAGCTCTGCTGCGTTAGCCATAGCATAGATTTTGAGAGTCTTGCCGTCTACTGTGATTGTGCCTGCTTCATCATCAGCTGTAACTGTGTGAAGACCTTCGCCGATTCTGCCGCAGTAACCGCCCTGTGCAGTGTCATACTTAAGAAGGTTAGCAAGCATTGAGGGCTTTGTGAGGTCGTTGATAGCAACAACATCATAACCTTCTGCACCGAACATCTGACGGAATGCAAGACGACCGATACGACCGAAACCGTTAATAGCAACTTTTACTGACATAATGATTTACCTCCAAAAAGTTTATTGAAAAATAAATTTTTAACCTCTAATATATTACCCGATTTATAAATTATTTTCAACCTTTTTAGAAAAGTTTTTTCTCTCAGTGACAATATTTGTTATTGTCAACAAAAACTTTGTTTTATCGGGCAAAAAGGGTGCAATACTGACTAAAAATCAGTTCCTTGAATCGGTCTGTTCATCAAGGCTCAGATGGAAAGCAGGAATGAATTCCTCGAGAAAAATATCCGCTTCCTCAACACAGAGCTCCCTGATTGCCGCCTGTGTGCTTTCAAGTGCCTTGGAAAACTCGCTGTTGCCTGCCTTTTTTTCCTCAATGCACTTGATAAGAGCTGAAATTTTGTCTGCAGCCTTGACAAGCTTCCAGAGATATCCGTCTTCTTCTTTTTTGAAAAAGGCACTTTCGTAAAATCTTTTCATATCCTCGGGAAGCATGGAAATGAGCTGCTCGCTTGCCATGCTTTCAACCTCGGCATAGGCTTTTTTCATCTGCTCACTGTGATATTTCACGGGAGTGGGCATATCACCTGTGATGATTTCCGGCATGTCATGATAAAGACCGAGAAAGGCCGCCCTTTCTGCATTGAGGTCCTTTTTTAATCTGACAATTCCGATAACGGCAAGTGCGTGGGCGATAACAGCCACATCACCGCTGTGTTCGCTGATATTTTCCTGCCTTGTGTTGCGCATAAGAGCCCAACGGTTGATATATTTCATTCGTGAGTGCATTGCAAAAAAGTTGCTGCCCAATGTTTTCACCTCATTTTTTCTTTGAAATTGTGTAATCACTGCCGATACCTGCGGCAAGAGTGAAGGGGAATTCATCTGAAGGGTCCCAGACATAAAGATATGCAACGGCTGTCTGGCGTTCATACCATGTTTCAAAGGGGTGGATAATATAGAAAAGTCCGCTGCCGAGATAGCTCATGCCAAGGTCGCCTGCCTTGCTGTACCAGCCGTAGGTGTCATGCTTTTTATCGAACACACCGTCTTTATAAAGTGTGAGAATTTTCTGTCTGTCCTCCTGAGGCTGTCCCTTAAGAAGGCCCTCGTAGGGCTTTACATCACCGTCAATGGCAAACATGGTGAATTTCTGATATTCTCTTTTAGTTGTCGGATAAACATTCAGAAGCCACAGATTAAGCTCGTCAAAATATACCATTGTCTGTATTCCGCAGTTTGTGTTGCCCGTGAAAAGAAAATATTTTCCCTTGCTCGCAGGCCCGTTGTGATGAAAATAGCTGAAGGACAAGGGCTGAGCGTATTTATCAAATTCGTCCACATCGTATTGCAGAAGAATCTGATAGTCGTTATCCTTTCTGTAGGTCTGCGGAGTGATTCCGCAGGCTACCGTCAGAAAATATCCTTCACTGTTTTCGAAGGAGGGACCGAAGCATATTCCGTCTGTGCCTGCAACACCGTAGCGTCTTGTGCGGGGCTTTCCGTTCACATCTACGGTTGCAGTGAAGTCATCATAAACCTCCTTGAGATGAACGGTTTTTATAAGACCGGAGGACAAGGCGTCAACACCGGTTCTGTTAAGATTTTCAACATCTATAATAGCCACATACAGTGCCTTCTTGCCCTGAGGGTTATAGGAGGCGTATATTTTTTTTCTGTTTTCATGTAGGGTAATGTCACCAAGATGGCCCTGAATGCCGGTGATTGTTCCGATGATGTTGCCCTTGAAGTCGCATTTGACAAGGGAGGTGGTGTATGAATAGTAAATATACTCATTTACCACGTCGACTGCTATACCCTGACAGTGCCTTATGTCACCCGTACCGCTGGCAAGGGAGAGAGGGTAGATGTCTATAACCGAAATATCACTGAAGTCAATGACAGGCTCCTCTGTAACAGCCTGCTGTGTTGTCGGCTCTGTTGTGGCCTGTGTCGTTTCTTCGGTGGTGGCTTCCTGCTCGGCAGTGGTGGCTTCAACTGCCGTTGTCCCTTCTGCTTCCGTCTTTTTTTCAAAGAGATTTTCTTTCATCAGAAGGCCTGCCCAGGTACCGACAAACACTGCAATCAGGGCAAGAAGAATAAGCACTGTGTTTTCAATACGCTTTTTCATTCTGCAAATCTCCTTTCGAAAAAATCAGAGGCTTTCTGCTGATGACAAAAAGCCTCAAAAACGGGTTTTTTTATGCTTTGAAGCGTGACGGATTAAAGAATGTCACCCTCCATGCCGGGTACACATGAAGCAGCGTTGCTTTCGTCTGTGTCAATGTGCATTGCAAGTGCATATGAGGGGCTGACTCTTACGATAACGTCACCGAAGATGAGTGCTCTGCCGTCGGTGTCAACCTTAACAGAAACAATCTGCTTGTCGGAAAGACCGTATTTTTCAGCATCTGTGGGAGTCATGTGAATGTGTCTTTTTGCAACGATAACGCCGTCATTCAGCTCAACCTCACCCTTGGGGCCGACAAGCTTGCAGCCGCCGCTGCCTTCAAGGTCGCCGCTCTCACGGATGGGAGCCTTAACGCCGATTGAACGTGCATCGCCTGCTGAAAGCTCAACCTGAGTTTCGGGACGTACGGGGCCAAGGATTGAAACGCCGGGGAAGCTGCCCTTGGGGCCGATAACCTGAACTCTTTCCTCGCAGGCATACTGACCGGGCTGTGAAAGGTCCTTTTTCTTTGTAAGCTCATAGCCTTCGCCGAAGAGAATGTCAAGAACTCTGCGGCTGACATGGATGTGTCTTGCTGATGTTTCAACTAAAACGGGTCTGTTCATTTTAAAATTCCTCCAATAAGATATATTGTTATAAGTTACGGATAATATTCTACAACATTATGAAATGAAATTCAACATTCAAATTGAAAAATTATAAATTTGTGATAAAATAAAATATGTAAACAGCAAAAGAAAGGGTGAAAACAAAGATGTCACTTTCTGAACTTAAAAAAATATGCCTCAATTGCAACGAATGTCCCTTAAGGCAGGGCGCAAGACAGGTGGTTTTCGGCACGGGCAATGAAAAAGCAAAAATCATGTTTGTCGGTGAAGGTCCCGGTGAGCAGGAGGATATAGACGGAGAGCCCTTTGTGGGAAGAAGCGGACAGCTGCTGGATAAATATCTTGAGCTTGTCGACCTTGACAGAAAAGAGAATATCTATATTGCAAATATAGTCAAGTGCCGTCCTCCGCAGAACCGTGATCCCAGGCCTGAGGAGCAGGATGTGTGCATAAAGTGGCTTCGTGAGCAGGTGAAAATCATCAGGCCGAGAATAATAGTCTGCCTCGGAAGAGTTGCTGCCCAAAGGCTGATTTCACCTGATTTCAGAGTAACCGCACAGCACGGGCAGTTCATTGAAAAGGGCGGTATACTTTTTATGGGTACATTTCATCCGTCAGCACTTTTGCGCAACCCATCCAACAAGCCATTGGCACTGTATGACTTTCAGCAGCTGAGAGAGAAGTTAGGGACTATGGCAGATTAGGGCATAGGGCTTAGGGAATAGGGACCAGGGATGCAAAGCTTCGCATTGCAATTCAAGATGAAATCAATTCATGGCAAAGCCGATTCATTTAAACCGTAGGGGCGCCCATTGGGCGGCACTTCATAAGGAAGTTAAGGTTTTTATTGGCTCTTTTCCGCTTAAACATTACGAAAAACTCCCGAAATACGCGAGTATTACGGGAGTTTTATCATTTCCTTTAAACGAAAAATATCTCAATAAAAACTG
>JAZSHL010000002.1:0-11317 GCA_045533205.1 Acutalibacteraceae bacterium
AAGGGAACAAACTTCTGCGCTGCGGAGTCTGCTGTTGGAGGCGGACTACATTTTTCGAGAGAGCATCACCCTGACGGCAACAAAAAGGGCGCTTTGCTTACTTTGGCGCTCGAATGAGCCAAAGTAAGTGCCCGAGCGGCACGAGCGAAACGAGGCTTATTGGGAATTCGGATTTCGGAATTAGGAATTCGGAATTGCGGGGAAGACTGTGCTGTGAGGGAGATTTAATCCCACCGAGTTTACGAAGAAAAATCTTTTTTATAAAACTGCAGAAGGACAGAGGAATTTCTGACTTTATCAACACTGTTGCGACTGAGGGCCAAGGGCTAAGGACTGTGACTATTATCAGACATAAAAATTTAAACAATCAACCTTTCCCGCTGCGGAAACTGCAGACGCAGGCGGACTGTGTCTTGTTGAAAAGGAAAACCTTGCTGCAGCGTCAGGCATCTGCGGTTTTAAGCTTTCCGAAGCTTTGGCGTTGGGTAAAGGAACAGACCTCTGCGCTGCGGAGTCTGCTGTTGAAGGCGGACTACATTTTTCTGCAAAGCAATGCCTGATGTCAACAAGAAGGGCGCTTTGCTTACTTTGGCGCTCGAATGAGCCAAAGTAAGTGCCCGAGCGGCACGAGCGAAACGAGGTGAATTTGAAAATCGGAATTCGGGATTCGGAATTGCGGGGGAAGGGTTGTTCTGTGAGGGACGTTTGATGCCGCTGAGGGTACAAAGAGAAAATAATAAATCTGAATGAATTGGCTTCGCCATGAAAAGATTTCATCATGAATTGACCTTTGGTCATGAATTGCAATGCAAAGCATTGCATACCTAAGCCCTAAAATACCCTGAACCATGCAATTCCCCAAAAACCGACATATCCCATCTGTTATAATCTTCCGGATACCGTTTTTTTATATGTCTGTTGGGAAAACAAGGAAAATCTGTGAGATTTTTCTAACAAAGTGCACAAAGACTTTTGATATTTTTTTATCAACTTGTAACAGAATAACAAAAACTATTGAAAAAATCCACCGATGGTGCTATTATGTTATCTGTATAAGACTATCAATATAAAAAGAGGTGTCGTTAATGTCCGCAAACAAACATTTAGGGGACGAGGTAGCTCTTTATCTTTTCCATCAGGGCAACAATATGAAGGCCTATGAATACATGGGCGCCCATGAGGTGAAGGGAGAAAAAGACCTCTTCTCTTTCAGAGTATGGGCTCCCCATGCGGTGAGCATCAGCGTTATCGGTGACTTCAACGGCTGGAACGAACAGGCAAGCCCCTTGACGAAAATCAACGATGCAGGCATGTGGGAATGCTATATCTCCGGGGTGAAGCAGTATGATTGCTACAAATTCCTTGTCACTGCCCCCGACGGAAAGAAAACAGCCAAGTGCGACCCCTACGCCTTTCACAGTGAAACAAGACCGGGCACAGCATCAAAATATTATGATCTGTCGGGCTACAAGTGGAAGGACGGCAAATATCTTAAAGAAAAAGAAAGCAAAAATGTCTATGAGTCACCCATGAACATCTATGAGGTTCATGCAGGCTCATGGAAGCAGCACGAGGATGGCAATCCTTACACATACACGGAGCTTGCAAAGGAGCTTGTTCCCTATGTCAAGGAGATGGGCTACACCCACATCGAGCTCATGCCCATGAGTGAATATCCCTTTGACGGCTCATGGGGCTATCAGGTTACAGGCTATTTTTCCGCTACCTCACGCTACGGCACTCCCCATCAGTTCATGGAATTCATCGATATCTGCCATCAGAACGGTATTGCTGTTATTCTCGACTGGGTACCTGCTCACTTCCCCAGAGACGAGCACGGCCTTCGTATGTTTGACGGTGACGCCTGCTATGAATACAAGGACCCGAAAAAGGGCGAGCACAAGGACTGGGGCACAATGATTTTCGACTTCGGCAGAAATGAGGTCGTATCCTTCCTCACATCCTCGGCAGCCTTCTGGATGGATAAATACCATATTGACGGTCTTCGTGTTGATGCCGTGGCTTCAATGCTTTATCTTGACTACGGCAGAAAAGACGGGGAGTGGATTGCCAACAAATACGGAGGCAACGAAAACCTTGAAGCTGTTGAATTTTTGAGAAAGCTCAATACGGGTATCTTCCGTGAGTTTAAAAATCCGCTCATGATTGCCGAAGAAAGCACGGCATGGCCCCTCGTTACAAAACCTGCCGATATCGGCGGCCTCGGCTTCAACTTCAAGTGGAACATGGGCTGGATGAACGATGCGCTGAAATATTTCTCAATGGACGGTCTTTCAAGAAAGTATAATCACAATCTTCTGACCTTCTCATTCTTCTACGCCTTCTCAGAAAATTTCGTGCTTCCCATTTCACATGACGAGGTTGTTCACGGCAAATGCTCGCTCATCGGCAAAATGCCCGGTGAATACGACGAAAAATTCAAGGGGATCCGTTCCTTTATGGCATATCTCATGGCTCATCCCGGCAAGAAATTAACCTTCATGGGCCAGGAATTCGGTCAGTTTATCGAATGGAAATACGATTCAGGCCTTGACTGGCTGCTTCTGCAATATGAAAAGCACCGTCAGCTGAAGGAGTTCACAAAGAAGCTTAACAGCATCTATCTCAAATATCCCGCCTTCTGGCAGGTGGATTACAGCTGGGAAGGCTTCCGCTGGCTTGTCAGCGACGACAAAAACAACAGTGTTATCGCTTTCTCCCGTCTTGACAAGGAGGGCAACGAAATTGTTGCCGCCTGCAACTTCACTCCGGTTATGAGAGAGAAATATTCCTTCGGAGTTGCCCGTGAGGGAACATATGAGGTTATCCTTAACACCGATGCCGTGGAATTCGGCGGTGAAGGCAAGGGCACAAAAACAAAGGCAACATCAAAGAAAGTCGGCATGCACGGCTTCGAAAACTCACTTACGGTTGATATCCCCGGTCTTTCGGTTATCTTTTTCAGATATAAGCCTAAAAAGGCAACCAAAAAGACCGCTGACAAACAATAAACAAACAAATATAAACAGGAGGAAATACTTATGGTCAAAAAAACAGAATGCCTTGCAATGCTTCTTGCAGGCGGCCAGGGCAGCAGACTCGGAATTCTCACAAAGAATATTGCAAAGCCTGCCGTTCCCTATGGCGGAAAATATCGCATCATCGACTTCCCTCTTTCAAACTGCATCAATTCGGGAATCGAAACAGTGGGTGTGCTCCCCCAGTACCAGCCCCTTGAGCTGAACGACTATATCGGCAACGGTCAGCCCTGGGATCTTGACCGTTCATACGGCGGTGTTCACGTGCTTTCACCCTATCAGCAGATCAAGGGTACAGAATGGTACAAGGGCACAGCAAATGCAATTTATCAGAACATCAATTTCATCGACCGTTATAATCCCGAATATGTGGCTGTCCTTTCAGGCGACCATATCTATAAGATGGACTATAACAAGATGCTTCAGTATCATAAAGAAAAGGATGCAGCCTGCACAATCGCAATGCTTGAGGTGCCCTGGGAGGAGGCATCACGCTTCGGTCTGATGTTTGTCAATGATGACGGCTCAATCAGCGAGTTCGAAGAAAAGCCGAAGAATCCCAAGAGCAACAAGGCTTCAATGGGTGTTTATATCTTCACATGGAAGAAGCTGCGTCAGTATCTCATCGATGACGAAGCAAATCCCGATTCAGGCAACGACTTCGGTCACGACGTTATCCCTGCAATGCACGAGGCAGGCGAGAGAATGTTTGCATTTAAGTTTGACGGCTACTGGAAGGACGTTGGCACAATCGACAGCCTCTGGGAAGCAAACCTTGACCTTCTCAATCCCAAGGTTGACCTTGACCTTTCAGACGACAGCTGGAAGATTTATTCAAGAAATCCCATTGCACCTCCTCACTTCGTTGACAAAAATGCAAAGGTTGAAAATTCAATGATCGGCGAAGGCTGCTACATTGCAGGCGAGGTTGATTATTCAATTCTCTTCTCAAACGTAACCGTTGAAGAGGGTGCAACCGTTAAATATTCAATCATCATGCCCGGCACAACAATCAAGAAGGGCGCAGTTGTTGAATATGCAATCGTTGCTGAAAATGCAATGATTGAAGAGGATGCTCACGTCGGTGAAAGCCCCGAAAAGATTGACAATCTCGACAACTGGGGTGTAACCGTTATCGGTGAAAAGGTAACAATCGGCGCAGGTGCCGCAGTCAAGGCAAAAGAAATGCTCGACACAGATGTAAAGGGGGTTAAATAATGGCTGCTTCAAACGTACTCGGTATTATTTATTCAAATGCTTATGATTCACTTTTAAGTGAGCTTACAAGCGTGCGTACAATGGGCTCCGTTCCCTTTGCAGGCAGATACAGACTCATCGACTTCGTGCTTTCAAGCATGGTCAACAGCGGCATCGGCAAGGTAGGCGTTTCCACAAAGTCAAACTATCAGTCACTTATGGACCACCTGGGTTCAGGCAAGCCCTGGGACCTTTCAAGAAAAAGAGACGGCATCACCTTCCTTCCTCCCTTCGGCGGCGAGGTATACAAAAACCGTCTGAATGCTCTTGAAGCAATGCTTCCCTATATTTCAAAGTCAACCAACGAATATGTTCTCATGGCTGACTGCAATGTTGTCTGCAACCTTGATTACACAGAAATCATCGACGGTCACATCAAGTCCGGTGCAGACATCACAATCGCATACAAAAGAGGTATTGCACCGAAGCTCAGCCACGTTATGAGCTTTGACATGGCAGATGACGGCAAAATCAATGCCGTTAAAATCGGTGAAGCAGGTGACAAGGCCTGTGATTATTCACTGAACATCATTGTTATGAGCAGAGTTCTTCTTGAAAGACTTCTCCGTTCAGCCCAGGTTATGGGTCTTACAAACTTCGAGTTTGACATCATTGCAGCAAATGTCAATGCTCTTAACATCAGAGGCCACAAGATTGACACCTATGCAAAGGTTATCGACTCACTTCAGAGCTACTATGACATCAGCATGGAGCTTCTTTCAGGCGAATACAGAGACCTGTTCAACAAAGAAAATCCTGTTTACACAAAGGTCAGAGACGATATGCCCGCTATCTACGGCATCTGCTCAAAGGCAACAAACTCTCTTATTGCTGACGGCTGCGTAATCAAGGGCACTGTTGAAAACTCAATTCTCTTCAGAGGCGTTTATGTTGCTGAAGGCGCAGTTATCAGAAACTCCATCGTTATGCAGGACAGCTACATCAGCGCAAACGCAAAGGTCAACTGTGCAATTCTCGACAAGAATGTTGTCATCAAGCCGGGCAGAGAAATCAGCGGCGCACAGACCTACCCGATTTATATCGGTAAGGATATTACTGTCTGATGATAGTAGTAAGTAGTCAGTAGTCAGTAGTCAGAGGTCGGCGGAGCCGACCGAAGGCTCATGGCTTAGGCACTGACGGTATAGTCCTATATTTTAATAAAGACAGGTAGAGTAGTCGGTAGTCAGTAGTCAGTAGTCAGGAATTGAAAGTCAGGTGAGTACAATTATAAAAGGATACAGGGATTTGATAGTATGGCAAAAAGCAATGGATCTTGTTGATGAAATTTATATAATTGTAAGATGCTTACCTAAAGAAGAAACCTATGCTCTTTCTGATCAGATGAGAAGAGCAGCTGTTTCGATTCCGTCTAATATAGCAGAAGGATATGAAAGAAAATCCAAAAAGGAATATGTACAGTTTTTAGCAATTGCAAAAAGTTCGAGGGCTGAACTTGAAACTCAACTGTATATTTGCATTCGCCAGAAATATATAACACAACAACAAGCAGAAAAAGCCTTTGGTTTGTGTTCTGAAATTGCCAGAATTCTGAACACTTTTATAAACAAAGAGCTGATCTGACTACTGACTACTGGCTACTGACTACTTTATCTGCAATTCAGAAAGGTATATGAAAACTATGAAAGTATTATATGTAACCAGCGAGGCCCTTCCCTTTATGGCAAGTGGCGGTCTGGGTGATGTTGCAGGCTCACTTCCCCAGGCTCTTCGCAAAAGACTTATCGGCTGCCGTGTTGTCATGCCCTTATATGACACCATCAAGCAGGAGCTTAAAGACAAAATGACCTTCCTGACGAACATTTCTGTTCCCGTTGCATGGAGACGCCAGTATTGCGGCATTTTCCAGGCAAAGCATGAAGGCGTTATCTATTATCTGATTGACAATCAGTATTATTTCAAGAGAGACACCATTTACGGTCACTACGACGATGCAGAGAGATTCACCTTCTTTGCACGTGCTGCTCTTGAAATTCTTCCCGTGGTTGATTTCAAGCCCGACATCATCCACTGTAACGACTGGCAGACAGCTCTCACACCTGTCTTCTATTCCACCTTCTATAGCAAGGATCCCTGGTATCAGGGCATCAAAACCGTGTTCACCATCCATAACATTCAGTATCAGGGCACTTACGGTATGGAGCTTGTGGGCGATGTTATCGGTCTTAACCCCAATGACACCTCTATCGTTGAATACGACGGTGATGTTAACTTCATGAAGGGTGCAATTGAATGCTCCAACAAGGTTACAACCGTTTCGCCCTCCTATGCAAACGAAATTCTTGATCCCTGGTACAGCCACGGACTTGATCCGATTCTCCGTGAGCGTCAGTGGAAATTACAGGGTATTCTCAACGGTATTGATGTTGACAACTACAACCCCGAAACTGACAAGTGCATTGCAAAAAACTACAACGTTAAAAACGTTAAGGCAGGCAAGGCTGAATGTAAAAAACAGCTTCAGGCAGAGTTAGGACTTCCCCAGAAGGCAGATGTACCTGTTATCGGCCTTGTTTCACGTCTTGTTTCTCACAAGGGACTCGACCTTATCAAGGGTATTCTTGACGAGCTGCTTTACACGACCGATGTTCAGCTTGCTATTGTCGGCTCAGGTGACTGGCAGTATGAAAACTTCTTCAGAGAGATGGAGCGCAAGTATCCCGACAAGCTGGCAGTTAAAATCGGCTTTGTTCCCTCTCTTGCAAGAAAGATTTATGCCGGTGCCGATCTTTTCCTCATGCCCTCAAAGAGCGAGCCCTGCGGACTTTCACAGATGGTAGCTCTCAGATACGGCACAGTACCCATCATCCGTGAGACAGGCGGTCTTCGTGACTCCATCACCGACAGCGGCGACGGCGAAGGCAACGGCTTCACCTTCAAGACCTACAACGCACACGATATGCTCGGCGCAATCAGACGCGGTCTTGATGCTTACTGGAATAAAGACTACTGGGATACACTCGTTATCCGTGCAATCGAATGCGATTTCAGCTGGGGCAAGAGTGCCAACGAGTATATCAAGATGTATAAAGAGCTTATGAAATGATTATTTAAAAGCAGCACAAAGGTCCTCCTGCGTGTTGCTTTTTTCTGTGTATTAAGCAAAAAATTTGTTTTTTCACGGACACTTTTGTCATTTTTTCGTCTTACTTAATGAAACCGGTTTCAAATAAAACAGGAAAGAGAAGAAAAATGTCAAAATTATATGCCGGTCTATCGGAGTTAAAGAACGGATCGATGTCTTTTGATGATGTGTTGCTTTATTATTCTGATATTCCTTTACCCTATTTTATTATGAAAACCATTAAACAAAAGAAAGAAGGAGAAAACATGGCAAATATTATTAATCAAGCTTTTGTTGACCTGCGAAACTTCAGCCCGGAAGCGTTGAAGAAAATTAAATCAATAACAAATGTTGCTCTTGTAATGCTTCCTGAAAATCCTACTCCGGAATTTTCAGAGGCATATGCAGCAATAAAAAAGACGAATGTTATCAGTGAAACAAACATTTCCGGCAATGCTTGTATTTTTAACGGAATGTCATTACTGACCAAAGATGATATTGCCGACAACAGTGTTGTTGTATGCAACGGTCTTGCAATTGTCAGAGATATGCCAAAGGAGAAAAATTTAAAAATCATTGTAAACGGAGCTTTAATTAAATCCGAATCTGCCTTTTTGGAAATAATAAAAATAAACGGTACAACCTATATCATTGAGGACGATGCAAAAATCGTTAAATCTATGTCCAAGTTGACAATTGATGAGAACTTTATCAATAATTTAAGTGACAAAACCGCAATAATTGACTGCGGAAAAGTTTATATTGAAAGCGATGTCACCGAGGCAATGCTCCGGTCAAAGGGTGTTGTTTTTTATGACATCGCACAGGTTATAGCAAGAAAAGAGCTTCACGGTTATATTCAGGCAAACAGCAATCAGGTTGCTTCTGTCAGGACCTTTGAAGAGGCCGAAAAAAAAGAGAAAAAAATGAAAAAGTGGAAGCTTTGGTGAAAATAAAATGAGTTCTTTTTCATTTGAACTGTTTGAGGAATTATGGTATAAATACTATCAGAAAATTTTTTCCTATTTTTGCCGTCAGTTCGACGAAAGCACCGCTGAAGATTTATGCCAGCAAACATATCTTAATGCGTGGCGACACATTTCCTTATATCCGCACAAAAAAATTCAGAACGGCAAAGCATGGCTTTTTTCAATTGCAAAAAATGTGAAAAATGATTATCTGCGATATAAAAAGCAGCATGAAATGAATTTTACTTACTTAAGCCTGTATGAAAACGACATTCCCTACAGCCAAAATCCCGATGATTCCATCCTTATTTCAAAAGCACTGAACAGTCTGTCTGAAGAAGACAGAGCTTTGCTTTCCATGTCGCAATATCTCAAAAGCAAGGAAATCGGCTCCGCTCTCGGAATATCGGCATCAGCGGCACGAAGCAGAATACAAAAAGCAAAGGAAAGGCTGCGTCTTGCGCTTGGCGATTACGGAATAAATGAATAAAAGGCTGTTACACGAAGTAACAGCCTTTGCTTTTTTGGTTTCTGTCATTATTTCTCTGTAACAACTTCCTTCAGTGAGGTTGCAAGACCTGCAAGGCTCTGAATTTCTGAAGGGATAATGATCTTTGTTGCTTTTCCGTCTGCTGCTGCAGCGAAAGCATCAAGTGCCTTGAGCTGAATAACTGCTTCTGAGGCTTCTGCCTCTTTGATGAGTCTGATACCCTCTGCTGTTGCCTGCTGAACCTTGATGATAGCTTCTGCCTGACCTTCAGCCTCGAGAATCTGTGCCTGCTTTTTAGCATCAGCACGAAGAACTGCTGATTCTCTTTCACCTTCTGCAAGAAGAATTGCAGACTTCTTTTCACCTTCAGCACGAAGAATAGCTTCACGGCGTTCACGCTCTGCCTTCATCTGCTTTTCCATGGCGTTCTGAATTTCCTTCGGGGGAAGAATGTTCTTCAGCTCAACACGGTTGATTCTGATACCCCAGGGGTCAGTTGCTTCGTCAAGGATAACTCTCATCTTGCTGTTGATGATGTCACGTGAGGTGAGAGTCTGGTCAAGCTCAAGCTCACCAATGATGTTACGAAGAGTTGTTGCAGAAAGATTTTCAATTGCAGTGAGGGGATGCTCAACACCGTAGGTATAAAGCTTCGGGTCTGTAATTTCGAAGTAAAGCACAGTGTCTATCTGCATTGTAACGTTATCCTTTGTGATAACGGGCTGGGGCGGGAAGTCAACAACCTGCTCCTTGAGAGAAACAGTTTTTGCAACTCTTTCAATGAAAGGAATTTTGAAGTGAAGACCCACAGTCCAGGTTGCCTGATAAGCGCCGAGACGCTCAATAACAACGGCCCTTGCCTGCTGAACAACTCTGATGTTCTTGACAAGAACAACTGCGATCAGAAGAACGAATACGCTGATTAAAATGAACGGTAACATAGTTTTTTCTCCTTTTTATAATTATTCTTCAGCCGTTATTTCCTCATCGAGGGGCTTTACCATTAGCTTTACTCCCTCAATGGCGCAAACCACAGCTTTTTTGCCTTTTTCAATGCTTTCGCCGTCAACACTGCGTGCAGACCAGGTTTTTCCCATGCAGGAAACAAGGCCCTGTGCTTTGAGATTGTCGATGCTTTCAGTTACAACGGCAGTTTTTCCGATAAGCATATCTGCATTTGTTGCTTCATGCTTGTTGTTGATATACTTTTTTGCAATAGGTCTTGTGGCAATGAGAGTGAGAATTGTCACAATCAGAAAAACAATGATCTGAAGCCACAAGGGACCGCCGAAAAAGCAGGTTATGAATGCTGCAAGACATCCCAGTGCAAACCATACCGATACAAGGTTTACGGTTGCCGCTTCGATGATGAACAGGATGACACAGGAAACTAACCATATGATTTCTAATTTATCCACATTATCACCTCTTTATTCTGAAAAGGACATTTCCTTTTCAATTGTATTTTACATCAAAGCAGGATATGTTGTCAAGGTGTCGGGGAACAGGAAAAATATTCTTTTTGCGTCAAAGGTGCAGCGCAATTCTGCATTCCGAATTCCGAAATCCGAATTCACTGTTCATTCGCTCGTGCCGCTCGGGCACTTCCTTTTGTCGGTTGTGACAAAAGGAAGCAAAAGCACGCTTCTGATATAACATTCCGCAAGTGTGAAGTTGTCGGAGCAAAAGTTATTTGCTCTGTCTGTTTAATAAATTCTTCGGTGTTTTATCTTTTTTCAGAAACATCATCACCGACAATTCACGTTGCTACGGTCATCTGTGCCATCTTTCGTGAGTTTCACAGTGTGCCTTACTTATATGCTTAATCCTGCAACCCGCTACGGCTCAGCCTTTCCGACAGAAAAGCTCTCGTCTAATTTATTCGTCTGCCTTTTCACAGCCCTTTATTCCGACAGTCGTGAGCCGCTACGGTTATTATAAAGTCAGAGAATTCCTCTGACCTTCTACAGTTTTATGAAAGGTTAATTCATAACTCGGCGGGATTAAATCTCCCTCACAGCACACCCTTCCCCGCAATTCCGAATTCCGAAATCCGAATTCCAAATAAGCCTCGTTTCGCTCGTGCCGCGAGGGCACTTCCTTTTGTCGGTTGTGACAAAAGGAAGCAAAAGCACGCTTCTGATATAACGGTCCGCAAGTGTGAAGTTGTCGGAGCAAAAGTTATTTGCTCTGTCTGTTTTATAAATTCTTCGGTGTTTTATCTTTTTTCGGAAACATCATCACCGACAATTCACGTTGCTACAGACATCTGTGCCGTCTTTCGTGAGTTTCACAGTGTGCCTTACTTATATGCTTAATCCTGCAACCCGCTACGGCTCAGTCTTTCCGACAGAAAGGCTCTCGTCTAATTTATTCGTCTGCCTTTTCACAGCCCCTTATTCCAACAGTCGTGAGCCGCTACAGCGCTGATAAAGTCAGAGAATTCCTCAAGCCTTCTACAGTTTTATGAAAGAGGTTC